>NZ_JBRIIR020000011.1:0-3305 GCF_052976925.2 Halpernia sp. GG3 | reverse complement strand
GGTGAGCGCGTGATTGGGCTATGATTTGAGCCCTCATCGGCGGTTGAACAAGAGAGTAGGAATTTCCACTACCCTCGAACCTGAAACCCACCTTGTTGCTGGCCTGTGCATTGGGGCTGGCGGCGTGTTCGTCGCACCCCTCGAAGCTCGCGGGCCTGCCGGATAACGTCGAACTCAACGGCGTGCCGACCTTTCGCAGCGAGGCCTATCAAAGCGGTCCCACGGCATTAGCCAGCATGCTGTCGCAACAAGGCATTGTCATGACACCGGGGCTGTTGGATAAACCGTTGCACTTGCCCGGCGCCGAGGCGGACCTTGCGCGCAACATGCAGGTGCTGGCGCGTGAATACGGGCTGATGGTGTACCCGCTGGATGCCAGGCTGACGGCGGTGCTGGCGCAGGTGGCGGCGGCTCTACCGGTGATGGCGCGCCTGGGTGGCGGGCTGTGGTCGGACGCGCGGTACGTGGTGGTGGTCGGCTTCAACCAGCAGAAGAGCACGGTGTTGCTGCGTTCGGGCATGAACCGGCGCCTGTTGATGGACTTCAGTGATTTCGAATCGAAATGGGACAGCGCCGGGAGTTGGGCAATCCTGACCCAGCGCCCGAGTCAGTTGCCGGCGAATGTCGATGCGCAGCGCTGGCGCGACGCCGCCAATGCCACCGCCCAGGCCGGGCAGGAGCAGGTCGCCCGGCGCTCAAAGTGTTGGCCGAACACAAATAGACGGTTGGCATGCAAATAACGGTGGGAGGAGGCAAGCCCCCTCCCACCGTTGGAGCTGCTTCTACATTGGCGCCTGCTGCGTTATTCAGCGCTGCACGTGCGCCGCATTCGGGCGACTTTTCAGATTCTTGTCAGCCTTGTAACGCAGCGCCACATCCGGCACCGAACCGCTCTTGCCGGTCTCGACCCAGTTGCGAATACGGCTGGCATCGGCAAAGTGGGTGAATTTGCCGAACGCATCCCAGGATCACCAGTGACACCGGGCCGGTGCCCATGCTGGTCACCAGTACCAGGCAGTGGCCGGCCTGATTGGTGAAGCCGGTCTTGGTCAGCTTGATGTCCCAATTGGCGCGGTTGATCAGGTGGTCGGTGTTGGAGAAGCCCAGGGTGTAGTTGGGCTTGCGGAACGACACGGTCTTTTCCTTGGTGGTGCTCAACTGGCTGAGCAGCGGGTAATGCCGTGCGGCGGCCAGCAGCTTGCTCAGGTCGCGGGCGGTCGACACGTTGTGGATCGACAGGCCGGTGGGCTCCACATAATGGGTGCTGGTCATGCCCAGCGCCTTGGCCTTGGCATTCATCGCCGCGATAAAGGCCGCGTAACCCCCCGGATAGTGGTAGCAGGCTCGCGGCGGCGCGGGTTTTCCGAGGACATCAGGGCGATCAGCAGCATTTCCTTGCGCGGCATCTGGCTGCCGATCTTCACGCGGAGAACACGCCTTTCATCTCCGGCGTGTCGGTGATGTTGATATCGATGTACTCGTCCATGTTCTGCTTGGCTTCCAGCACGATCAGGCCGGTCATCAGCTTGCTCACCGAGGCGATGGGTACCGCCGCATCGGGGTTGCTGGAATAGATGACTTTGTTGGTTTGCAAGTCCACCAGCATGGCGCTGCCGGAAGCGATCTGCAGTTTGGAAGTGTCACGCGGGGCCTGGGTGGTTTCGGCGGCGTCAGCAATGTGCCGGTCAAAGCGAAAAAAAGACTGACGAGAAAGACGAATTTTTGCACGCGGGTGAACTCGCTAAAAAGTAATGAAAGACCACTGGGGAAACGGCTGGTAAGAAAAATGACGTTACATTCTAGGAGTATCGATCGATAACTATTCAGGAAATCTTCTTCCAGAACCAGACGAAAGTGCTTGAGAAAAAATAACAAAAAACGAGTTTTTCAGCAGGCAATAAAAAGCCCCGCGATAACGCAGGGCTTTTTCAGTCCGCAAGGTTATTAGCCGTGCAGGGTCTCTGCGGCGTACAGCGTGTTCTCCAGCAGGCAGGCGCGGGTCATCGGGCCCACGCCGCCCGGTACCGGTGTGATCCAGCCGGCGCGGGGCAGGGCGGTGTCATACACCACGTCGCCCACCAGCTTGCCGTCGTCCTGACGGTTGATGCCCACGTCTATAACGATGGCGCCTGGCTTGATCCACTCACCTTTCACCAGGCCCGGCTTGCCGGCGGCGACCACGACCAGGTCGGCACGACCGACATGGCCGGCCAGATCCTTGGTGAAACGGTGGGTAACGGTCACGGTGCAGCCGGCCAGCAACAGCTCCATCGCCATCGGGCGACCAACGATATTCGAGGCGCCAACCACTACCGCGTCGAGACCGTAGAGGTCGATGCCGGTGCTTTCGAGCAGTGTCATGATGCCTTTCGGGGTGCACGGGCGCAGCAGCGGGATACGCTGGGCCAGACGACCAACGTTATAAGGATGGAAGCCGTCGACGTCCTTGTCCGGGCGGATGCGTTCGAGCAGTTTGGACGCGTCCAGGTGTTCGGGCAGTGGCAGTTGCAGCAGGATGCCGTCGATGCGCGGGTCGTCGTTGAGGCCGTCAATCAGGTCGGTAAGCGCCTGTTGCGTGGTGTCGCTGGGCAAGTCGTAGGCCTTGGAAATCGAGCCGACCTCTTCACAGTCTTTACGCTTGTGCGAGACGTCAAACCAAGAGGCAGGATCGCTGCCCACCAGGATCACGGCGAGGCCCGGCGTGCGCAGGCCTTGCTCGCGACGCTCGGTGACGCGTTTGGCGATCTGCTGGCGCAGGCTGGCGGCGATTGATTTGCCGTCGATAAGTTGTGCAGTCATTACGCGTGATTAACCGTCGAGAGGGGGAAGAAAAGTGCGCGCATTCTCGCACGCCGAGGCGTGAGGGCAAAGGCGCTTGGTCCGCAAATTGCCCTAAGCCCTTAAATAAAATCAGTTTTTTTCAAAAAAGATTTGACGGGTTTCCGGGCCCTCTATACTATTCGTCGCACTTGTCGGGCACAGCCTAGCACTGGTTAAGAAGGTCGAGCGAATCGTTGTTCTGCAAGGCTGGAAAGCACTTAGTTTGTAATCCTCCAAGAGTACAGATTAATAAGGCGCCCGTAGCTCAGCTGGATAGAGCATCCGCCTTCTAAGCGGATGGTCGCAGGTTCGAGTCCTGCCGGGTGCGCGGATTAGGCAGCTTTGGCACAAGTAGCGCTAGATGGTGGACGTAGCTCAGTTGGTAGAGCTCAGGATTGTGACTCCTGCGGTCGAGGGTTCGATCCCCTTCGTCCACCCCATATTTTGAAAGGCGCCAGATTAACCATCTGGCGCCTTTCCTCTTG
>NZ_JBRIIR020000010.1:0-409605 GCF_052976925.2 Halpernia sp. GG3 | reverse complement strand
CGTATTTTAAAATTTATAAATGAGAAGAGATGTTTTTCAAGCCCTTGCAGATCCCACAAGGCGTGCTATAATTTCGCTAATTGCATTACAGACATTAACACCAAATGCTATTGCAGAAAATTTTAAGATTAGCCGGCAAGCCGTTTCTAAACATTTAAAAATTTTAGCAGAATGTGAAATGGTCACACAAAATCAGCAGGGTAGAGAGATTTATTATACACTTGAAATTGACAAATTAAAAGAAATTGACAATTGGATAGAACAATTCAGAATAATTTGGGAAACTAGATTTAATCAATTGGATGGTGTTTTATCAACTTTAAAAAAATAATATTTAACAAACGTAAATCTTCAAAAATGAGCACAAACAAATTACCATTCGAGTTTATCGCAGATAAATCTACGAAAACCGTTTCCATCAAGCGGGATTTTGCTGCCGAACTTTCTTTAGTTTGGGACGCTTTTACAAAAAAAGAAATTTTGGATCAATGGTGGGCACCAAAACCCTGGGAATCAAGATCAAAAATTATGGATTTTAAAGTTGGTGGTAAAAGATTTTACGCCATGGTCAGTCCAGAAGGTGCGGAACATTGGTCGCTTCAGACTTACAAATCCATCACGCCAAAAACTAATTTTAAAATGACGAACGCTTTTGCAGATAAAGATGAAAATCCCGAATTACCTGCTTCAGATTGGGATTTTAACTTTAGTGAAGAAAATGGCCACACAGAAGTGAGCATCAAAATTTATAATGATTCTTTAGAAAGAATGGAACAAATGATTGAAAAAGGCTTCCAAGGGGGATTTACAATAACATTAAATTATCTGGACGAACTTTTAGCACAGTTAAAAAGTAAATAATAAATCTAAACAGCGCCTATTTAAAAGCGCTGTTTAGAAATTATTTGGAAAAATATCCTCAGAATGTAAAGACAAGGTTAATTTAAAAGAAACAGCTAGAAACTATTTTGCTGGATATAAGAATGGGTATAAATTTCGATTGGATTGCCAAAAGGATCTTCCATGTAAACCATTTTGAAAGGCTTTTCGCCGGGAGCCAATTCCAATAAATCTGATTTTTGTTGACCGCCATATTTTACAATGCGCGCCATCAAAACTTCAATGTTGGGATCTTGCACTGCAAAGTGGGTGATTCCAGTTTTAAAAGAATCGTTTATTGATCGTGTTGTTTTGTTGTTTTCAAATTCAAAAATTTCAAATCCTACACCTGCAGCGTTTGCTAAATGTGCAAAACGAAATGATCCCCAATCTTTTCCGTACAGATTTTGTGCTAATCGGTCTCAGTCGGCTTTTCCTCGTCTTCTCACTTTGATGGGCCCGGGAAGTGGTCTCTAGAACCCATCAGTAACTAAAAATTGACGGCTTTTTTTAAATCTGGAACGGTGATGCCGATGTGAGAAAAATTAACAGGATATATTTTTTCTGTGTAATTATTCATAGTATTCAGAATTAAACCAATGTGTGTGTGGTGGCTTGATAGCGCCAAATAGTCGTAAAACCACCTGTGATCATAAAACCTATATAGCAGAGTTTATCTAAAATAGAAATTTTATATTTTGATTGTGAAAATCTATTAAAGAAATTAGCCGTTAAAGCGCTGCAAATCCCTATTCCCAAAAATACCGAAGACAAACCCCAAGCTTCCAAAGAAGGCATATCTGCAAAATAGCCTGAAATTGGTTCTTCTTTGGGGTATGCCAAAAAACTGAAATTGGACGCCTGCAAAAAAAAGTGCAGCTAACATCAAAGCCAGTGCATAAAATAAAATATTTAATGGTTTTAAATGGCTGCTAATTAATTGTAAAGGTTTTTCTGACGTCAAAATTTCCGTAGAATTGTTCCAAAAGTAAAAGGCCAAAGCAAGATTTAAAGTACCGATTGCTAAAGTGGTTTCGCCAAAAATGATATTATCAAAAGGAAAATATTTTGCAAGGGGCCAAGTCAAAGTCATGTGTAAACCTGTCAAAAAAAGAATGAGTCCTAAAACACTAAAATTTATAGACCAACCTTTTGGATTAGGCTCTTTTTTATGGCTAGTTGGCCTTACAATTTTTCTACCTTTAATGAAACGCCCACCAATAAAGCCATTATGGTATTGTAGGTTGGTAATTGCGTCCAATCGATAATTAGATGATCTGGTTTCATAGTAGAATATTTTAAAATGTTTTATCTTGATTATTCAACAAATCTTAGACCTTTTATAATGATGATTTTTAGAAAGGTATTTTTTATACTATTAAAATTTTAATTGTCATTTTGTAAGGTAATTTTTCTAACTTAGATTTTTAATCTTTTAAGACATGAGAATTGGGCTTATAATGTCAATGGAATTGAATTCGCGATTACCAGTTTTACTGCGATGGTTGGAAGAAACACAGCCGGATCTAGTTTGTCTGCAGGAGTTAAAAGCGCCGCAGGAAAATTTTCCTTTCAAAGAAATAATTGAAGTGGGTTACGAAGCAATTTGGGTGGGACAGAAAAGTTGGAACGGCGTCGCCATTTTAAGTAAAAATATTAAATTAAAAGAGCGCCGTCGCGCTTTGCCTGGAAATGATTCTGATGAACAGAGCAGATATTTGGAAGTTGAAACAGAAGATTTTATTTTATGTTGCATTTATGTTCCTAATGGAAACCCCACGCCGGGCGAAAAATATGATTATAAACTAAATTGGCTCGAACATTTTCAGGCTCAAGCGGAAATTCTGATTTCGTCTGGTAAAAAGATTATTATTTGTGGTGATTTTAATATTATCCCCACTGAAAAAGATGTTTATAAACCAGTGAAATATGAAAAAGATGCGCTTTTTTTACCAAAAGTCAGGGAAGAGTTTGCCACTTTAATTTCTTTGGGATATACAGATGCGCTGCGTTTCTTAAAGCCAGAAGCAGAACTTTATACTTTTTATGATTATTTCCGGAAAGCGTTTGAGAGAAATGCGGGAATGCGGATTGATCATTTTCTTTTGAGTGAAAATATCGTCCAAAATCTAAAAGCGTTTGGCATTGATAAGGAAGTTCGAGGTTGGGAAAAATCTAGTGATCACGTACCGGTTTGGATAGAAGTGGAATTATAAAAAAAGAGCAGAATTATTTCTGCTCCTCTATCTTCTAAATGTAAATTTCAATTATTCATCTTTTCTTGTTGGTTCCTGAACAGCAGGCCATTCTGCAGGTTTTCCCGTTTGTATATTTACTGGCATTATCATTTTTTCTGCCGAGGTTTTTTCAGGATCTTCACTTGCCATATAGGCTAAAATTGCAGTGAGCGCTACATTATTTTTTACTTCATCAAAAACAATTTTATCATAAGTATCTCTGGTTGTGTGCCAAGTGTAACGACCATAATCCCAACTTGTAGAACTTAAACTAAATGCTGGAACGCCCGCTGCTACAAATGATGCATGATCTGATCCGCCACCGCCAGGATAACCTGGAAAATCTGTTTTAATTTCTTTTGTAATACTTTTTGGTACTGCGGAAAGCCATTTACCAATGTAATTATACGAATTAACAAACCCCTGTCCGCTAATATTTACGACTCTTCCAGTTCCGTTATCTTGGTTAAAAACCGCCTGAATTTTTTTCAACTGATCCTTGTGATCTGAAACGTAGGCACGCGAGCCGTTTAAACCTTGTTCTTCACTTCCCCAAAGTCCAATAACGATTGTTCGCTTGGGGTTTGGATAATATTTTTTTAAAATCCGTGCGGCTTCCATCATAGTAATAGTTCCTGTTCCATTATCTGTGGCGCCAGTTCCACCATCCCAAGAATCAAAATGAGCAGAGAGAATTACGTATTCATCGGGTTTTTCAGTTCCTTTTATGGTTGCGATTGTATTGAAAGTTGGTACTATACCCAAATCTTCTGAGTTGGCTATTATTTTTAATTTTGGCGTTATGCCGTGTTGGATAAATCTATAAAGTTGACCGTAATCTTCTAAAGAAATATCGACTGCAGGGATTTTTTCTGTTCCTGCCATAAATACTTTATTGACGCCAAAACCTTTCGACCAGTTGGACCATATTATTCCGGCTGCACCAGCTTTCTCAAAAGGTTTGTTCAAAGTGCGCCAAGATAAACCAATGATTTGTAAAGATTTATTCCATGCGTCGTTCGCGTCGTCATTTTCATTTTTATATTTTTCATATAATTCTGGTGTGGCAAATTCTTTCCAGTTCGCTTCCGGTCGGCCAGTCCATTGGTATTGAGAAACCATGACCAATTTTCCTTTTACGCTTGGTAGCCATTTTTCAAAATCTGTTTTATTGGCAAATTTCGGCATCATAATAACTTCTGCAGAGATGCCGCCTTTTTTAGTTGCCGGACTCCACGCTAATTGCATTCCTTCTAAAGATTTAATGTATGGATAAACCATTTCTACAGATGAGGTGCCACGTTCCCAGGATCTCCAAGTTCCCCATTGTTCGTTTTTTGCTTCAATACCCCATTTACTAAATTTAGAAACTGCCCAGTTGTGCGCCATTTGCATTTTTGGACTGCCCACTAATCTGGGTCCGATACTATCTGTAAGAGAAAAAGCAAGATTTTCTAACTGAGAGTTATCAAAACTTTCTTTCATAATGTTTTTTACAACTTCATCTTTTGTCTGAGAAAGTAAAAAACCAGTAATCAGTGTTGCAGACAGCAACGTCGCTTTTAAATGAAAATTCATGTGAAAAAATTAAGTTATGTTTCGGTTAAGATATTGATTTTTTTTCAATTTGGAAAAGCAGGGAACTTGTGAAGAGGTAACCTCATTTAAAAATTTAAAAGTAATTTTTTTCTTCGGACAAAAAAATAGACTTAGAAGTAGCCCCGATGGAAACGGCATCCTTTTTTTGCGCGAGCGTAGCGAGCGCCAAAAAAGATATAGTGGATAGCGGGACCAATTTTCTGAAAAAGCGCAGTCGTGTTGCTCCTTATTTCAGAATGAATTTTGTAAATTTACGTATCAAAAATTAAAATATGACTTCTAAAGAAAAAGTAGCACAATTGCGCGGAAAAATGGCTGAAAATAATATTGATGCCTTTATCGTTTATTCCGCGGACCCACACATGAGTGAATATTTACCAAAAGAATGGCAGGAAAGATCGTGGCTTTCGGGCTTTACAGGTTCTGCAGGTTTTGTAGTTGTTACGAAAGAAAACGCGGGATTGTGGACCGATGGACGGTATTTTGTACAGGCGCCGATTGAGTTGAAAGATTCTGGAATTGATTTATTTAAAGATGGAATAGATGGCACGCCAAATTATATTGACTGGATTATTTCTGAAATCCCGGAACATGGAACGGTGGCCGTGAACGCAATCGCAACATCTCACGCCAACTGGGAATTATTGAAGGAAAGTCTTGAGGCCAAAAATAGAAAGTTGGTAGATGATCCTTTATTGAAAGCTATCTGGAAGGACAGGAATTCTAACGCGGTCAAAAATCCAGTTTTTGCACATCCGATTGAGAGAGCGGGGAAATCTGTGAATGATAAGTTGGTTAATATCCGCAATAAAATGGAAGAAATGGATGCATCCGTTCATATTATTTCTAGTTTGGACGATGTTGCGTGGACGCTCAATTTGCGCGGAAGCGACGTGCAATCCAACCCCGTCTTTTTGGGATATGTGATTTTAACAAAAAATGAAGTGAAACTTTTTGTGGATTTAGAAAAATTAGATGTGGAAGCCAGAAAACAAATGGATGATTGTTGCGTGAAAATGATTCCGTACGAGAGATTTTATAATGAACTAAAGTTAATTAAAAACGAAACAATTTTAATCTCACCAAACAGCAATCAATCTATTTTTGAGGCTTTAAAAGATAGCAATACTATTATAAAAGCGCCAGTTCCCGGGAATTTAATGAAAGCCATTAAAAATGAGACGGAGCTGCAAGGTTTTAGAACAGTAATGCAAAGAGACGGGGTAGCGATGGTGAAATTTCTTTTTTGGCTGACTCGTCAAGCTGGAAAAGAAACGATGACCGAATATTCTATCGGCGAAAAACTGCGAGGATTTCGCGCAGAAGGTAAAAACTTCGTAGGTGAAAGTTTTGGAAGTATTGTCGGTTACAATGAAAATGGTGCAATTATGCATTATTCCGCTAAAAGTGAAGGTAGTAAAGAAGTGACCAACGCAGATACAATTTTAGTAGATTCTGGCGGACAATATTTAGAAGGAACAACAGATATTACCAGAACTTTTGCTTTGGGAAAAGCTTCAAAAGAATTTAAAAGTGATTGTACTTTAGCGTTTAAAGGATTGATACAATTGTCAATGGTTAAATTTCCGAAAGGAACACGTGGCGTCCAGCTTGATGCGTTTGCAAGAATGGCGCTTTGGAAAGAAGGAAAAGATTACAACCATGGAACTGGGCACGGTGTGGGAAGTTTTATGAATGTGCATGAAGGGCCACAAAACATCCGAAAAGATATGAATATGCAGCCGCTAATTCCGGGCATGGTTTTGTCAAATGAACCAGGTTTTTACTATGACTATCATTACGGAATTCGTCATGAGAATTTATTTGCTGTTCGTGAGTTGGAAACAACAGATTACGGAACATTCTATGATTTTGAAACTTTAACCGTTTGTCCGTTTGATAGAAATGTTTTAGATACTAATTTAATGACGCAACCGGAAATAGATTGGCTTAATAATTACCACAATTGGTGTAAAGAAAAGTTAGAAAATCATTTAGATGGCGATGTTAAATCTTGGTTTTTAGAACAAGTAAAACCGCTTTAAAAATAGGAAAGTGCAAATTTTAAAATCTGCACTTTTTTTATTTTAAATTATTTGATTGATTTTGCCAGTATTATTTTAAAATTTAAATTTTTCTTAATGGTAACTCCATCCATTGCTATCCGTATTTAATTTGTTCAATTATTTTTATTTATGAATTAATAAATCATCTTTCGCCTGAAATTAATTTTAAAATAAAAAAAAGTCCGGTTTATTTTTAAACCGGACTTTCAATATCTGAAAAATAATTAGTAAGCCATCCCATGCGGGTTGATCACAAATTTTTTCGCTGCACCTTTATCAAAATCAGCGTAACCTTTTGGACCATCGTCCAAAGAAATTACCTGCACATTTACGGCATCTGCAATTTTAATTTTATTATTCATGATGGCGTGCATCAGGTCTCTGTTGTAAGTCATTACGGGACATTGACCCGTGTGGAAATGATGAGATTTTGCCCATCCCATCCCAAATCTTACACTTAAGCTTCCTTCTTTTGCAGCTTCAGTTTTCGCACCCGGATCACCAGTTACGTAAAGCCCCGGAATTCCGATTCCACCTCCTGCTCTTGTAATATTCATTGCATCATTAAGGACGGTTGCAGGTTGCTCTTCAGCACCAGCGCCGTGGCCTTTTGCTTCAAAACCCACACAGTCTATAGTATAGTCCACTTCAGGGATTCCCAAAATTTCTTCGATCTGGTCTGCTAATGTTGCGTCTTTACGAAGATCAACAGTTTCACAACCAAAACTTCTCGCCTGTTCTAAACGTTCTGGAATCATATCACCTACGATGACAACTGCAGCACCAAGTAGATGACATGAAGCAGCGCACGCTAATCCAACAGGTCCAGCTCCGGCAACGTAAACTGTTGCGCCAGGTTTTACTCCCGCTGTTACTGCACCATGATAACCCGTGGGAAGTATGTCTGACAATAATGTAAGATCACGTATTTTTTCCATCGCGGCATCTTTGTTTGGTAATTTTAACAAATTAAAATCAGCATAAGGAACCATTACATATTCGGACTGTCCACCAATCCAGCCGCCCATATCAACGTAGCCATAGGCAGCGCCGGGACGTGCATCATTTACATTAAGACAAATACCGGTTTGTTGTTCTTTACAGTTTCTGCAACGGCCGCAGGCAATATTAAAAGGGACGGAAACGAGATCGCCGATATCCATAAATTCTACATCACTGCCTTTTTCTATAACAAGACCTGTTATTTCGTGGCCTAGAACTAGTCCGGACGGTGCCGTAGTTCTACCTCTCACCATGTGCTGGTCACTTCCACAAATATTAGTAGAAACTACTTTTAAAATCACACCGTGATTACATTTTCTGTTTCCTAGCGCCAGTTTAGGATAACTGATATCCTGCACTTCTACTACACCAGGCTTTATATATACAATTGCTCTGTTCGTTGCCATTTGTTTTTATTTTTTAATTAGAATTTTAATAGCCTAATAAATGAATATTTTTATTGACTTTTTTTAAAGTGCTGAAACACCTGCTTCTGCAACAGCATGATCATTTTCTACAGAACTTCCGCTCACTCCGATTGCACCAATGATCTCACCACCCGCGTTTTTGATTGGGATTCCACCAGGGAAAGTAATCAGACCATGGTTAGAATGTTCGATGTTAAATAAAGGACCGCCTGGTTGGGAAGCTTCACCTAGACTTCCTGTGTTCATGTCAAAAAATCTTGCAGTCTTAGCTTTCTTGATAGATATGTCTAAGGAGCCTAACCATGCACCATCCATACGTGCGAATGCAACTAAATTTGCTCCTGCATCTACAACGGCAATGTTCATTTTTGTGTCAATTTCTACTGCTTTGCTTTTTGCTGCTGAAATCAATTTTTCAGCTTGTACTAATGTAATGTTCATACTTTTTGGGTTTAAATAATTAAGTAAATTAAGTTAAGTAAAGGTAATTACTTAACCAAATTGTTAACTCACTAAAAAAGTTCAAAAAGTTATGAAAAAAGACCAATTATTTTGAAAAGGACTTACTTTTTACATTTTTCGGACTAAAGCCAAATTTATTTTTAAAGGCAATACTGAAGTTTGAGAGATTGTTATAACCGGAATCCAGATAAATTTCAGTGGGTTTAGAACCTTCGTTTTCGAGTAATTCTTTTGCTTTCTGAAGTCTCTTATCCTGCAACCATTTGCCGGGAGAGAATTTGTATTCCTTTATAAAATGACGTTTAAATGTAGACAGGCTCATGTTACATAGAAAGGCAATTTCCTCCAGTTTTAAATTGGAGTACATTTTACTCTCAATAATTTTCTTGAAAGAGGAAACTTCATTGTTAATTAAAGAACAGAGATAATTTTCAAAATTTTTACCGTAATTCTGCAGGAGATAAAGTAGAAGTTCTTCAAATTTTACTTGTAAAAGATTGTTTAAAAGCGGAGTTGAAGTTTCACTTAAAGTAGAAAGTGATTTTAAATACGTTTTAATATAACGGTCATTTCTTATAATAAAATAGGGAATTTCACTTTCAGTTTTGTTTTCCTCAAAAGAATGTTTTAGCAGAAAATTGCGAAGTGTTTTCTCTGAAAAAAAAAGAAGTTTACAATAGTAGATTGCTTCCACATCCAACAATTCTGTCCAAAGCCAGTTTCCTTTTTTTAGAAGTAATGACTGATTTTTATTAACGGCAACCGAAGTACCCGCAAAATGAACCTGTTTTTTGCCAACCTGCAGAAAACTGAACATATTCATACTTAGATTTACCTTGCTGTTTACGACGTCGCTACTCATCTTAAAATCATAAACTAGCAAATCAGGAGATTCCTGACCATTCTTTAAGTAAGCTTCCGGTATGTTTTCTATTGCCATAAATTACTTTAAAATATATTTTCTACAGTATAAATTCAATTCCTCTCAAATATACCTAAAATCATTAAATTAAAATCTGCTGTAATTATAGATTATTCGGATAAGTGAAGGTAGCGAAGAAGTCAAAAATTCAGGTATCATATTAGTTGATTCTGGCGGTTAATATTTGGAAGGAAAAACAGATGTTATCAGAATTTTTGCTTTAGGTACAGCTTAAAAAAAATTTAAAACTGATTGTTTCTTAGCTTTTAAATGACTGATACAATTATCAATGGTTGTTTTCCGAAAGCAACGCGGGGAGTACAACTTGATGCGTTTGCAATAATGGCGCTTTGGAAAGAAGGAAATGACTATAATTACGGAATTGGTTATGGTGTAGGAAGTTTCATGACCGTGCACAGGGGACGGCAAAATATCCGAAATGATATGAAAACTTATTTACTGGTCGTGAGTTGGAAACGAGATATTATGAAACATATTGTGATTTTAAACTTTGACATTTCGTCCGTTTGATAGAGATGCTTTAGATATTAGTTTAATGGAAAATCCGGGAAATGATTGGTTCAATAGTTACCACAATTATATTTAAAGAAAGATCAGAAAATGAATTGGAGGATGATGTGAAGAGTTGGTTCTTGGAGCAGACAAAACATCGATAAAATAGAAAAGTGCAAATTGAGAAATTCGCACTTTTTTTAAAAAAACAGAACTCTATTTTGTCGGAGAAACTGTTACTTTTTTATCCATGTCACCAACTTTTTTTGTTTTAATTTTAGTGGTGTGATCCATAGTATTTACTTTTTTTACGTATTTTCTACCGTGTTTAGTTTTTCTTTTAACCTTATAACCATTATGTTCCTTATCATTTGGATATAAGACATTGTGCACCTTCTGTACGGGAGTTTCTGTCTTTTTAACTTCTTCCTTTTGTTTAGGAGCTGTTGTTTGAGCTTGTGAAACAGTTAATCCTGCAAATAATGCAAGAATAGCGACAAATTTTTTCATAAAAGTTTATTATTTTGATTAGTATTAGTTTGGTATCAATAATGATACCGTTAAATTATTAAAAATTTAATACTATAAAATAATTTTAATTAAAAATTCATCAATCTTCTGTGATAATTAATTTGCCCCAAATGATAAGAAAGATGAGAATACAGATGCATTAAAAAAAATTCTGTAGAAGTGTTTTCTTTAAAAACTAAAATTGGATATTGGTCCTGAAGTTTATTTGTGTCTAAAGTCTTAAGTGTCTTATTTACTATTATTTTAGTGTCTTCTATCTGTTTAATAATCGTTTCCCGACTGACGTTTTTTAAAGAAAATTCACGTTCCCGGGTTCTAACATAATTTGTTCCGCCTAATTCTTTGCCAATAAAATGCTGTAAATTTCCTACGAGATGTAGTGCGAGATTTCCTGCAGAATTGGTAATATCTCCATGTACTGTCCATAGATTATTTTCATTCTTGTAAAGATTAAGTTCGTTTATAAGACCATCTAAATCTCTGATAAAAAGTTTATTTAAATTTTCTGTGAGCATTTTTTTACGGCAAGTTTTTAAGTAGTTTTTATTGGATAAACTTATGAAATATTGTGCTAAATATTCCACTACTTTTAAATTATTAAAATTATTATAAAATTGAATCTGCATCCAAATAAAATCTTCATAAATTAAAGCTATAAAAATTTACTATTTTTGCAAAAACGGAGAAGAAAATACTTTAAAATATATTATTCAATTATTAATGAAAGATTACGGTTTTTATTCCACAGTCGTTTTCCAGATGTTAGCAACAATTGGTTTAGCTTTTTGGGGTGGAAACTGGATCAATCATTATTACGGCTTTCAAAATAATCTGCTAACTGTTGCAGTCGGATTTGCCGGACTTTCGCTGGCGCTTTACAACACTCTAAGATTATTAAAAAATAAGGAAGAACACGACAAAAAATGAAAAAAACGACACTTTATATTATTTTGTATTTCCTTATGTTTTCAATTCATTTTGGCATTTGGTATTTCTATAATTTGGGATATAAATTAACTTTTATAAAATATTATTTATTTCTCACCCTTCTTTTTATGATGGTAATTACCATTTTGTCAATCTTTAGAATGATTAATCCGACCAGAATCGGCTTTGTGTTTTTAGGTTTGGTGTTATTTAAATTGGCAATCGTTTTCCTCATAAAATTGAAACTAAATCTGACGGAAATCCCCAATTATAAATTGCACTTTATCCTTCCTTATTGCGTTTGTTTAGTGTTGGAAACACTGTATGCGATACAATTAATTAAAGATGAAAAATATCAGTAAATAATGGCTTTTTTATTCTAAAAATTTGTTATATTTTTGCAAAACTTAATACATGATACAGGGATGCTGAAGAGAATAATACTAATTCTGGGTTTTTTATCGATATTTTCAAATTCTTTTGCGCAGCATAAGAGCCAAAAAACGGTTTCTACTTTAGAAAATACAGAAGCTGTAAAACCTCTTTCTGAGGGCGAAAAAATTAAGGCAGAAAATAAAGAATATATTGATCATCACCTTTTGGATGGGCATGATTTTGATATTATGGCTGTTAAAAATGCAGACGGTACAGAACATCATGTCGGTTTTCCTCTACCTGTAATTTTTTACGATAAGGCGAACGGTGTACATTCTATGATGAGCTCTGCTTTTAATCACGGGGAGGCCGTTGTAGAAAGTAAAGGCGCTTATTATAAAATGGCTCACGAGAAAATTTTTATAACGGATGCCGCAGGAACTATTTCATTGGATAAAGAAGGGAAAGTTTCTAACGAACGCGTTTTGTTTGATTTTTCTCTGACAAAAAGTGTTTTAATGATTTTAGTAACATGTTTGTTATTGATCATTATTTTCACGTCAATGGCGAGGAACTATAAAAAATCTCCAATTCCTGCAGGTGTCAGCAGAATTTTTGAACCTTTCGTTATTTATATTAGAGACGAAATTGCTAGACCAAATATCGGTAAGAAATACCATAAATATATGGGTTATCTTCTAACAGTATTTTTCTTTATTTTATTTTTAAATATTTTTGGCTTAATGCCTTTTGGTGTAAATGTCACAGGAAATATTGCAATTACATTTGCGCTGGCACTTGTCACATTTTTAGTAACTCAGTTTACCGCCAACAAAAATTATTGGCAACATATTTTTTGGATGCCAGGTTTGCCTTTGCCAATGAAAATTGTTATGATTCCTATAGAAGTTATTGGTATTTTTATTAAACCTTTTGCACTTCTTATACGTCTTTTTGCAAATATGAGTGCTGGTCACATTGTTGTGATGAGTCTTATAGCATTAATTTTTTACTTTGGTAATATTATCGCTGGTGTCGCATTTCCATTTTTAACTTTTGTTATTTATTTATTAGAAGTATTGGTGGCATTTCTACAGGCTTACATTTTCACCATGCTTTCAGCAGTTTATTTTGGAATGGCTAATGAGGAACATGGACACGAGGGGGAAGAAGGAATGGTACATTAATTAAACAGAAACTAATTTTTTAAAATATATATTATGAACGAATCAATGCCAAAAATTATCGGTGCAGGTTTAGTAGTTATCGGAACTGGTATCGGTATCGGTAAAATCGGTGCTGCTGCCTTAGAAGGTATGGCTAGACAACCAGAACAAGCTGGGAAACTTCAGACAGTGATGCTTATTGCTGCAGCTCTTGTAGAAGGAGTTGCTTTTGCTGCTTTATTTGCAGTGAACTAAGAAGTTTTAAAAAAATACCACTTGGCGGGAACGGTTGGTTACGGCAAGTGGTTTTTTAAAAAATTAATTAACAAAAACAATTTTATTATACCACTCATATGGGATTATTAGAAAATTTTTCATCGGGTTTATTTATTATTCAGAGTATTATCTTTTTGATTTTACTTTTCGTGCTGCACAAATTTGCGTGGAAACCGATTTTAGAAGCTATTAATGAAAGAGAAATCACAATTGTAGATTCTCTTAACCAAGCAAAATTGGCAAAAAAAGAAGTTGAAAATTTAAAAACTGAAAATGAAAATATAATCCGCGCTGCTAAAGTGGAGCGTGATGCAATTTTAAAAGAAGCCAGAGATATTAAAGATCAAATTGTAGGCGATGCCAAAGGTATTGCTAAAACTGAAGCTGATAAGATGATTGAAGGTGCTAGACAGTCTATACAATCCGAGAAATTAGCGGCAATGGCTGAGATCAAAAATCAAATTGGTGCTTTATCAGTAAATATTGCAGAATCTATTTTAAAACAGAAATTAGATAACTCAGCAGCTCAAAATTCTTTAGTAGAAGATTATCTTAATAAATCAAACCTAAACTAAAATGCGCACCTCCAAAGTAGCAAAAAGATACGCGCAAGGTTTACTAGATTTTTCTAAAGATTCTAACACAACGTCTGAACTTTTCAGCGAGATGAAAGATTTGGTAAAAATTCTAAAATCTTCAAAAGAATTAAACAGCTTTTTTGCAACTCCAGTTCTTGACAGTAAAAAGAAAATCGCAATCTCAGGTGAGATTTTTAAAAACTTTTCTGCAACTGCAAAAAACTTTATCAGTTTGATCATTAAACAAGGTAGAGAAAATTCTATGCAGCAAATAGCACAAGAATATGTTAACAAAGTAGAAATTTTAGAAGGTGTACAAAGAGTCTCTTTAACATCTGCTATTCAGCTTTCTTCAGAAAATGTGGAAGCTATTTTAAAATCTACAAGTTTGGTGAATTCAGCACAAAAATTTGATTTGCAGACCAATATTAGTCCAGATATTTTAGGTGGTTATATTTTAAGAGTAGGTGATCAGCAAATAGATGCATCTGTAAAATCTAAACTGACCCAATTAAAAAAAGAATTTCAATTAAATTAAGAAAATAAGCATAAAATGGCAGAAATAAATCCGGCTGAGGTTTCAGCAATTTTAAAACAGCAGTTAGCTAATTTTGATACACAATCTAATGTAGAAGAAGTAGGAACTGTTCTTACAATTGGTGATGGTATTGCCAGAGTTTACGGTTTGGAAAATGTACAATACGGTGAATTGGTAAAATTCGAAAGTGGTGTAGAAGGTATCGTTTTAAATCTTGAAGAAGATAATGTGGGTGTTGCGCTTTTGGGAGAATCCAGATTAATTAAAGAAGGTGATACCGTTAGAAGAACCGAAAGAATTTCTTCCATCAACGTTGGTGAAGGAATGCTTGGTAGAGTTGTAGATACTTTAGGAAATCCTATTGATGGAAAAGGTCCTATTGAAGGAACAACTTACGAAATGCCTTTGGAAAGAAAAGCACCCGGCGTTATTTTCCGTCAGCCTGTAACGGAACCACTTCAAACTGGTATTGTTGCAATTGATTCAATGATTCCAATCGGAAGAGGCCAAAGAGAATTAATCATTGGTGACCGTCAAACAGGTAAAACTGTCGTTGCGATTGATACTATTTTAAATCAGAGAGAATTTTATGACGCAGGTCAGCCAGTATATTGTATTTATGTTGCGATTGGACAAAAAGGTTCAACAGTTGCACAAATTGTAAAAACTTTAACGGATAAAGGCGCAATGGCTTATACAACAGTTGTTGCTGCAAACGCCTCGGATCCGACACCGATGCAGGTTTACGCACCAATGGCAGGAGCTGCGATTGGCGAATATTTCCGTGACACTGGTCGTCCAGCATTAATTATTTATGATGATTTATCTAAACAAGCAGTTGCTTACCGTGAATTATCTTTATTATTGAGAAGACCACCGGGCCGTGAAGCTTATCCCGGGGATGTATTTTATTTACACTCTAGATTATTAGAAAGAGCTGCAAAAGTGATCGCAGATGATACAATTGCAAGTCAAATGAATGATTTACCGGATTCTTTGAAGCCGATAATTAAAGGTGGTGGCTCATTAACAGCATTGCCAATTATTGAAACACAGGCAGGGGACGTTTCAGCGTATATTCCTACAAATGTTATTTCAATTACTGATGGACAAATCTTCTTGGAAACTGATTTATTTAA
Organism: Halpernia sp. GG3; assembly: GCF_052976925.2. Classification (NCBI taxonomy): domain Bacteria; kingdom Pseudomonadati; phylum Bacteroidota; class Flavobacteriia; order Flavobacteriales; family Weeksellaceae; genus Halpernia; species Halpernia sp. GG3. The sequence continues at coordinate 393,967 of NZ_JBRIIR020000010.1, read as the reverse complement.
TTCTGGTGTTCGTCCTGCAATTAACGTTGGTATTTCAGTATCAAGAGTTGGTGGTAATGCGCAGATTAAATCTATGAAAAAAGTCTCAGGTACTTTAAAATTAGATCAGGCTCAATATAAAGAATTAGAAGCTTTTGCAAAATTTGGTTCAGATTTAGATGCGGCAACTTTGTCGGTTATTTCTAAAGGTGAAAGAAATGTTGAACTTTTGAAACAACCTGTTAATTCACCATTACCGGTTGATAGCCAGATAGCAATGATTTATGCAGGAACAGAAAATCTTTTAAAAACGATTCCGATTAGAAAAGTAAAAGAATTTCAAAAAGAATATGTTGATTTTTTAAGATCGAAACATCCAGAAACGATGGCAGCCTTAAAAGCAGGAAAAATTGATAACGATATTACAGGAGTTCTAAAACAGGCTGCTGCAGAATTAGCTTCAAAGTATAATTAAAATTAGTTGATGGTTTTTGGTTGATAGTTGGTGGAATTTTTCTCAGACTAACAACCAACAACCGACAACCAACAACTAAAATAGAATGGCAAATTTAAAAGATATACGCGCAAGAATTACCTCCATCTCTTCTACGATGCAGATTACAAGCGCCATGAAAATGGTTTCTGCTGCAAAACTAAAGAAAGCACAGGATGCAATTGTAATGTTAAGACCGTATTCCGAAAAGTTGCAGGAATTAATAGAAAACGTAAATTCTAACCCAGATCCTGACAATATTTCGCTTTATTCAAAACAAAGAGTTGCAAAGAAAGTGCTTTATATTACGGTCACTTCAAACAGAGGTTTGGCGGGAGCATTTAATTCTTCAGTAATCAAAGAATTAAATACGAGAATTTCTAACGAAAATTGTGAGGTTGAAATTTTGACTGTTGGTAAAAAAGTTCACGATGCTGTTCAAAAAACACGGAAAGTTTTTGATAATCAAAGTGCAGTTTTTGATACTTTAACTTTTGAGATGGTTTCTAAATTCACTAAAAATGTGATGAATGAATTTACTTTAGGAACTTTTGATAAAGTGTATATCGTTTATAATAAATTTATTAACGCCGCAACTCAGGAAGTTCACACTGAGCAGGTTCTTCCAATTGCAATGCCGGAAGCGAAAAACTCCACAAATACAGACTATGTTTTTGAGCCTAATGCTAAAGAAATTTTGGATGTTTTAATTCCGAAATCTATTAAAACACAAGTTTACAAAGCAATCTTAGATTCTGTAGCTTCTGAGCACGGTGCGAGAATGACTGCGATGCATAAAGCAACTGATAATGCCGAAGCTTTAAGAAATGATTTAAAAATATTTTATAATAAAGCACGTCAAGCAGCAATTACAAACGAAATTTTGGAAATTGTTTCTGGTGCAGAAGCCTTGAAGGATTCTTAAAATATTAATTTTATCTAAAAAATACTAAGCATTGGATTAATTTTCAGTGCTTTTTTTAAATTTTGTTTTAAAACTATACCTACTACAATTTTCACTTTAATAAGATTAATATGGCTTCAGGATTTTTCGCAGTGTTAGATGATATCGCAGTTCTGTTGGACGACGTAGCGATGATGAGTAAAATAGCAGCAAAAAAAACTGCGGGAATTTTAGGTGATGATTTAGCGGTTAATGCAGAGAAAGCTTCCGGATTTGCCTCTACCAGAGAACTTCCTGTTTTATGGGCAATTACCAAGGGTTCACTTTTAAATAAATTGATAATTCTGCCTGTTGCATTTTTGTTAAGTGCATTATTTCCAATTGCAATAACTGTAATTTTAATTTTGGGCGGTATTTATTTGGCTTTTGAAGGTGCAGAAAAAATTTATGAAGTTGTATTTCCGCATTTTCATTACAAAAATGAGGATTTAAGCAAAATCGGAAGTGAAGCAGATATTTTAGCTTTGGAAAAATCCCGCGTAAAATCTGCAATTTTAACCGATTTTATTCTTTCAGTAGAAATTATAATAATCGCAATGAGTACGGTAGTAGAAAAACCTTTAACTTCTCAGATTTTAGTCGTTTCAGCGATTGCAATTCTTGCAACAGTTGGCGTTTATGGTATTGTTGCTTTGATAGTTAGAATGGATGAAGCTGGATTTTACTTAATTAAAAAAAGTAAAAAAGAAAAAGGTTTTCAAAAAATATTGGGGAATATTTTAGTTCAGGCTTTACCTTTCGTTATTAAAGGTCTTAGTATTATTGGCACTTTCGCATTACTTTTAGTTGCTGGAGGAATTTTCTCTCACAATATTCCGATTCTTCACAATGTCTTAGCCAGCCTTCCAAGTATTATAAAAGATTTTATTTTGGGAATTCTAGTGGGTGGGATCATATTTTTATTTCTTGAAATTGGCAAGAAGATTTTTAGAAAATAATTTATTTATTTCTAAAGTGTTTCTAAGGAAATTAATTTAATACGCTAATTGTCAGACTCATTTGAGTGTTCGTATGAATTGTGAATGAGCAAAATTAAAAAGCCAAAAATCACAGCACCTAAAATTAGGGCGTTATTTATTAGTCCTTCTACTGAAAATGATAATTTTATTAAGATGGTGGAAATTACAAAACCTGAATTTCTGATGATTTTGTGGAAACTATCTGAGTAAAAAAATGAAAATAAAAGTAATATTACATCAATGATAATCAATAAAATAAAAAAATCTTCGAAAAATATATTATTGATATTTTTAAAATTGGTGAGATCATGCCAATTCGTTTCTGTGCTGTTAATGATCCAGTTGAAAAAAGAGTAGAAGGCAAGAATAATAACCACGGGAATTAATATGGCCGCGATGGTTTTTTTTAACTGTATAAAATCATTTACTCTTGTTATTTCGTGTTGATCAGGTGTTTTGGTGGTAACTTTTACAGTTTGTTTTTTAAGGTTTTTATAGAATTGCTGAATCAAGAAAAACAGAATCACTGCAGTTGCCAAATCATACGTGATCTGCAAATCGTTGCCTAATTTAAACCAATCAGTCGATAACTTCATATAACCAATATCTTTAAAAATTCTTCTAATGACAATCAGCGTGATGATTTCGTATTGCTTACCAATATAACTGGAGATAGACCGTGGCAGGTAAAAGACAAGTAAAAACACTTCATAAACCAAAATGAAAGAAAAGGGCGTATATATCGCGGAAATCGGGTTTACTGCAAGTTTAGAAGTAAGATGAATGAAGTCTTCATTGACGAGAAAAATAAGCAATAAGTGTAGAAGAAAACTCGCAATTGCGATCCAAATTATAATGCGCTCAAGACTTTCCCGAAAGTTCTCGGACAAAAACTTGTCAACTATTTTCTTCATAAATGGAGTTATAGTCATAATTAAATTTTAATTACCAAAATTATTGACATCTCCTTTAATTTTATTTGATGAATCTAAATTACGAAAAAAAACAATATCAAAATAAATAGTTGTAAAAATGAGAAATAATTAACGATTTTTTTTGTTTAGTTTTGAGTATTTATTTCAGAAGAGTTTTTTGTTTTTATATAATTAAAATTAAGTCATTTCGTGAGTCATTGATTTCAATTTCCTTAGTGATATAAACAGATTGCTATAAATTTTTCATTTCAATCAACAGTAATTTTTAAAGAAAATTAATTATCTTTTTTTAGTTCAGACAATATAAGATGTGTGGTTGGTGTTCCGTATTTTATGAGTTTATCTATGAATTGCTGTAAGTGCAACTGATCTTCTAAAAAAACATGCATGTGAATGTTATATGGTCCAGTAATTCTATAAACTTTTTCCACCTCACTATAAGTCGTAATTTCTGAAAGTATTTCCTGAAGTTTTCCATCGAAAATTTTCAACATAATAAAAACTTCCAGACCTTTTCCCAGTAAGCTTTGATTAAGTTTTACATTATAAGATTCAATGATGGCTAGATCCTCTAATTTTTGAATTCTTTCCCGTACGGAAGATGGTGATAAGGCTACTTTTCGACCTATTCCGGCAAAAGATAATCTTGCATTTATTTTTAAAATATTAATTATTTTTTGATCTATTGTGTCAATCATTGATTCAGTTTTTATAGCAGCTAAAATACATTATTTCGGTGGTATATTAATCATTATTCCATTAAATCAATTGCATCAAAAAATATCAAGTATTTACATTTGCACCATCAAAATAAAATAAATTTAAATGAATATCGAAGTTTTTATAATACTGATAATTGGGATTTTTGTGGGATTTTATGTACAAACAATCGTTGGTTTTGCCGGTTCTTTGATTGCCCTACCGATTCTTCTATTTAAATTACCTCTGCAGGACGCAGTTTGTTATATTTCAATTTTCTACATGTTTTCCAGTCTTTTGCTTTTAACTAAAGAATGGCGAAATATTGACAGACCGATTATACTTCAACTTTCTCTCTCAACTATTATCGGTGTTGTAATAGGAATTTTAGTTTTAACTTACACCAAGCCAGTATTTTTAAAAACCGCACTTGGAATTTTTATTTTAGTTTATGTGGCTTACATTTCATTTGGGAAACAAAAGATAAAACTAGGAAAAATTGGTACTTACATCTTCGGACTTTTAGCGGGATTTTTCTCTGGTGTTTTTTCTTCCGGCGGACCTTTGCACGTTGTCTGCCTGGAAAATTCAATTAAAGATGTCAAAACCTTTCGTGCGACAATGATTGGTTTATCTGCTGTAATTACAGTGACGAGAATCCCGGCTTTAGCAATTAGCGGGATTTTAACTTCAAATCATTTAAAAATGTCATTGCTTGTTTTGCCTGTATTTCTATTCGCGCAGTTTTTAGGAAAAAGAACCTTTGCAAGTATTAATGAAATATTTTTTAGAAAAATTTTAACAGTTTTACTCTGTATTTCAGGTTTGCTTTTAGTATTTTAGTGAGGTGATATATTTTTAATATTAATAATTTCTAATAGTTTTCCAAAACCAATTTGAAATTTAATATTAAAAAAGAGAGAGAAAATAACTCCTTCTTTTTGTGTGTAAAATTGATCCAAATGTTAGTTTTTTTAAACTCTGCAGTTTGCATTTCGCCTGTTATCAATTTAGAAAAGATTCGTAAAAGGCTTTTGAAAGAACTTTAAAATAAGAGAGATTAATTTAACTTTCTTTTTACTATTTCTTTCTTAAAATCTCTCAATGACTGCACATTAACCACAAAGATACTGAAGAGTCCTAAACAGACTGCCACCATAGTGAAATTGCCTTTTGAAACACTTAGGTAAATTGCAGTTGCGAAAAGTAACAAAAGTACAATTCCATAAACTGCATTCAATTTTTGTAATTTTTTTTGTTCTTTTAATAGAACGCCATCGGAGATATTTTCAAATTTACCTTTTGTCATATTTATTCTTTTAAATATTAGATTTTTCATGTTCTTCTAAACCTTCATTTAAAAGACGGAACAATTCATCAAAATTAGTTTTCATATAATTAGATGAAATATTGATGGGTGAAATACTCGTTTTATATTTCAGATACTAATTTGGTTTAAAACAAAAATAGTAAAACTTAAACAAAATTTTTTTGAAATTTAAAAAAAATATCTCTGTACCTTAGCTGCGATGAAAGCGGCATCCTTCTTTTTATTGAAATTTTCAGTTTAAAAATTTTGGTCTAAAAAAAAGATACAGCGGACAACGGGACAGAATTTAAAAGAAATTCAACCTTTTTTGCTTCCAAAAATTTAAACAAAAAAAACGGCACTTTACAGTACCGTTTTAATTTTGCAAACACTTAAAATTTATTTAAAATCGTCTGCTGTTGCTTTGTTTATATCATATGACGCGACATCCATTTGCATATCCTGTCCCATTTGATTCACTTTCATGGTGAAAGGAAACATCACTCCATCCACCGTTTTGTAGTTGGAAAAGTAAGTAGGAACTTCCATTTTTTGACCGTTCATTTCTGCTGTTTTTATCTCTGCAGTTTTTAAGCCCGTCTTTACATCGTAGTAATATTTGGTATCAGGACCTTTAACAACATATGCGTCTGTACCATTGATTTTCTCGATTCCACCTAAAGTGTAATCTTTAGAAGTTGTAAACATAAGTTCTGGGAAAATTTCTTTTTGTCTTGCGTAAGACGCCATCATTGCTGCTGGCATGTCCATTTTATTTCCCTGCTGAACCATGTAACCTTTTGTACCATCGTAAGTCATTTTTTGAACAACATTACCCATGGCTGAAACCTCCTGATTTTTTTTACCGCCGGTCGCTTCTACACTTTTAATGGAAATATCCATTCCCTGAAATTTTGTAGCAGAAGTAGAGCTAACAGAAGTTATTTTTGATACTTTCTCCTTGCCTCCGATTGCCGCGATATAATTTTCACCCACAGCTGCTAAAGTGACGCTGGAATCCATTTTTTTTGTTTCTGGTTTTGCAACAGGATTTCCGTAAGCGTCGAAATATTTTACTGGATAACCTAAAGCATCAAGCGCACCTGAGAACTGACTTGTTTTGCCCGCCACAAATATTCTCATATTGTTTGGCTTGATGAATTCGCTGGAAATTTTTTGAACCTGATCGACCGTTATTGCATCCACAGATTTCAAATAATTGGTATAGAAATCTGCAGGAAGATCCTGCGTTATTAGGTTTAAAGCAAAACGTGCAACAGTTTCTGGTCTTTCTAATGATAAAATAAAACTACCTTTTAGTTTTGCTTTGGCATTGTTTAATTCTAGAGGTGTGATGGTTTTAATGCCATTAATTTCCTTCATGAATTCTTTTATGGCTTTATCCGTCACTTCACCGCGAACGTTCGCAGTACCACCAAAGTTAGAATCGTATTTTGAAGTGTCTAAAGAAGTATATGCTCCATAAGTAAAGCCATTTTTCTCACGAAGATTCATATTTACTCTGGTTTCTAAACTACCACCTCCTAATATATAGTTAGCTGTTGTCGCTGCAAAATATTGAGGATCTTTCATCTTTAACTGGTGAAGATCTCCCAATAAAATAACAGATTGTGCTGCTGTTGGAACATCTACAACATCGATTTCAGTTTTTGATGCGTTCGAAAATTTAGGTAATGTTTGGAATTTAAAATCTGATTTTTTCCAGCCATCAAAAGCTTTCTCAATCATCTTTTTGGCGTCATTAAATTTTACATCTCCAATTACTACTAAATAAGCATCTTGCGGTGCATAATATTTTTTGTAATCTGATTCAACATCTTGAAGGCTAATTGCATTCAAAGATTTTTCAGTGTCAAATTCTCCTAGCGCTGTATTTTTTCCGTAGCTTAAAACGTTAAAAACGCGGTTTGCAATTGTCTGCGCACTTTTTTCATCCACTTTCAAACCTTCAATTGTTCTGGCTTTAGATTTTGCAAGTTCATCTGCTGAAAATTTGGCATCCGTAACTCCAGCTGCAAAAAGAGTTAAAATTTCTGGATAATATTTTGAAAGACTGCTTGCAAAAGCTCCATTCGCGCTATAATTAATGGACGCTCCTAAAAAATCCACTTTTTTATTAAAGTCATCCTTGGAAATGGTTGAAGTTCCTGAACCCAAAAGATCGGACATTATTCCGCTTAAACCAGTTTTGTCACCTTCATAAACCGGAGGATGATCAAAAGTTAAAGATGTACTTACGCGCGGCAGTTTGTGATCTTCAACAACTAAAACTGTTAAGCCATTTTTAAGTTTAAAAGTTTGAGGTTTTGCGATATTTACGGTTGGAGTTGGTCCCGGTTTCGGCATCTGGTTCAAGTCAATTACTTGAGCATTTATTACGCCAGAAATAAAAAATACGGTTGCAATACTATATAATGATTTTTTCATTTTCGTTTATTTTTTTTCTGGTAAATAATTAATAATAACTCTTTGATTGCTGTTTAAATACTTTTTAGCAACATCTCTAATATCTTCCCGAGTAATACTTCTGTAAACTTCAATTTCTTTGTTAATTAGATTTGTATCTCCCTGTAAAACATGATAAGTTGCTAAAGAAGCTGCAATACCCTGAATGTTAGAATTAGAATTAACGAACTGATTTTCAAATTGGTTTTGAAGTTTTTGATAATCTTCTTCACTAATTAGAGTAGTTTGTAATTTGGCTATTTCAGCATCGATATCTCCTCTCAAAGTTGCTTCTGTTGTGGCGCCCATTGGTATTGCAAAGAATGCAAAAACGCTGTAATCTTCTTCACCTAAATTTATAGCTTGCACGGAAAGTGCTTTTTTATCCTGATCAACCAATTTTTTGTAGAGAACTGAGGATTTACCATTGCTTAAATACGATGAGATCATATCTAAAACCTTTGATTCACGCGTTTTATCGCTTGGAGTTCTATAAGTATAAAGATATGCTGGAAGCTGAATATTTTTATCATAAGCAGTCATTATAGTTTCTTCGGTAATCGGCGCTTCCTTCGGAAAATCTCTTACGATTGCGTCACCCTTTGGAATTGTTGCGAAATAAGTATCAATCAATTTCTTTGTTTCTACAACATTTATATCTCCTGCAACCACTAAAGTTGCATTGTTTGGGACATAATATTTTTTAAAGAAAGTTTTAAATTCATCCAGTTTGGCCGAATCCAGATCTGCCATTTCGCCAATCGTAGTGTTTTTATAGGGATGATTTTTAAATAATCCTGTTTTGATAGATTTTAAAATTCCTCCGTAAGGTCTGTTATCGTAACTCAACCTTTTTTCTTCTTTCACCACTTCATTTTGAGTTTTTACTCCAATTTCATTGATGACAGGATGTCTCAGTCTTTCTGCTTCCATCCATAAACCCAGTTGTAAATTATTAGAAGGGAAAGTTTCGTAGAAATAAGTACGGTCATCCGTCGTATTTGCATTATTTGTACCACCATTTGCAGCAACGATCTTCATCCATTCACCTCTTTTAATGTTATCTGTACCTTCAAAAAGCAAATGTTCAAAAAAATGAGCGAAACCTGTACGGTTTGCTATTTCGTCTTTTGCACCTACATGATACATTACCGCGGTCGTAACTACAGGCGCTTTATTATCTTGGTGAAGAATAACGTGCATGCCGTTTGGCAAATCATACTCCTGAAATTTAATTTCCTGAGCCTGAAACAAAGCCCCAAAAAGAACTAAGCCTAAGACTGAAAAAGATTTTTTTTTCATAACTTTTTATTATATATCTGTTTAAAAATAAGTGTAAAAAAACCTACTAATGTTACATTAACACAAATAAAATTTACGAAATTTAAAATAGGAAATCAATGAATGTCTTAAAATGATGATTAAAATGGATAACCAAATGCGAAATTAAGTGTTGGTTTTAAAGGTTGAATTTTACTAAATCTCCAGCGGTCTCCTTCAGGCTTATTAGGATCGTAGATTTTATAAGCTAAATCTAAACGCAATGTAATATATGCGACATTTATTCTTAAGCCAACACCACTTCCAACCCCCATCTGTGAGAGGAATTTGGAAAATTTAAACTGATCACCTAGTCCATTATCTTTTAAACTCCAAATATTCCCAGCATCCGTAAAAACAGCACCTTCAAACATTTTTGTGAAAGGCATTCTGTATTCAATGGAAGTAGTTAGTTTTACGTTATCCAAAATGTACGAGCGAATTCTTTCATCCAGTTGAGAATCAGCCGGACCCAAACCACCAAAAGCCGTCCATGCGCGGATATCATTAGAGCCGCCATTAAAGTAAGACCTCACAAAAGGCATATTTACTGAGTTTCCATAAGGAATTCCGACACCAATTAATTGGCGAAGCGCCAAAGTATTTTTCGAGCCGTTCTTCATTGAAAATGTAAAATATTTTCTGAACTCTAGATCAAATTTTACAAATTGTGAGTATGGAATATTAAAAACAGTTTTAGTTTTATCTGCAAAAACATTATTTTGATTCTCTTTTTTACTTAAAAGTGAAAGTAAATTACCGGCAAATTCTACTTTACCATTAATAAAAAAGGGATTTTCATATTCTTTTTTACCAATTTCATTATAGGTGTAGTTATATATAAGTGAACTGATCAAGACATCCTGCGTCTGTCTTTCTTTATTAAATAAACTTTGAGCAAAATTATTATAAGTATTAAGCTGCTCGGCATTAAGTGATTTTGAAAATACAGGATCATTATATATAATTGCAGAAACCTGATCATTTGTAAGCTGTCCACTTTGTAACGCCGATTGAATAGCGGGATTTGTTAGGAAATAGAGATTAAAAGTATCTTGCCGAAATCCAAAATCTGCAGGGAAATAATCAAAATATTTGTCTTTGTTTTGGGTCAAACTCAATTGGGTATTAAAAATTGATAATCGGTGCGTAACGCGGTCATCTATATTAGCAAAATAATTTAAACCTGCATTGAAATTAATTCTTCCAAGACCTATATTATTTTGTACTGATGCACCTAAAGTAATGGAGGAAGTAGGTGAGAAACGTTTTGGAATGATTTTCCAATAAGCAAATGGCAACAAAAGGCGCGGAAAACTTAAAGAAAACTGCGTCGATAATTCATAGGCCAAACTTCTTTTATCCAGATTTTTTGCGCTTCTGATTGATCCAAATGTTCCGGAAATACTCGATGAAAGATTTTCTGCACCTCCAAAAATATTTCGACTTGTAAGATCAACCGAGGGAGAAACGCCTAAATTTAATAATTGACTGTAATTAATATCTGTGGCTACTTTTAGTTCAAATTTTGGAAGTGGTTTTAAGAGATATAAAACATCTATAATACTGTCATTTGGCGGGGCTTTGCCGCCTTCACGCAGATCAATCTGAGAAGATAAAATACTGAAATTATTCATCGCTAACAAGTTCCGACGGGTTAAATCAAGATTTTTTTGATCATAAATTTCACCCGGAGTAAGAGTGACAGTTCTCCACAACGCATTTGTTTTATATTGATTGTCTGTTAAATGGATCTTGATTCCCCGTAAGCTGTCCGTAGTAGTGTTTTTTGGATAGTCTTTTACTTTTCCAACGACAGCAATATCGATTTTTCCGATAGTTGCTTTTTTATAAGTAGAATCAATCTTCATCGTTAGTGGTACTTGCTTTCTGCTGCTCAAAGTGTCTGCCGTAAAATAGATTTCTTCATTAGTATTGTTAAATGAAAAGTAACCGTTTTGCTTCATCAGTTCATCAATGCGTTTCACTTCATCTTCTAACTTTTGCTGATTTAAAATCTCGCCCTGTCTTATTAAATTTTTGTCAATATTCCACTCGTAAAGTTCTTTAACGTGCGGATCTTTGATGTCGTAAAGATATTCTTTTATGAAAGTAGGATCTTTATGTGTGATTAAGTAATTGGTCTGCGCTTTTTTAGCGGCCGAATCGAGATCATGTTTATATTTTACTTCAGAATCCCAATAACCGTGAAATACCAAATATTTTCTAATTAAATTTGCGCTCGACTGGGTTTTACCCTGATCTAAAATTACTGGAGGGTCACCTAAAGTATGAAAAAAACGATTCCAGAATAAATTTTTGCCGAAATATTCAGGATGATCAAACTTGACGAAAAGTGAATCCCGAAGTTTTTGATTTCTAATCGCACTTGGATAGGTCATATACTCATTAAGAATACTGTCATACTTGGGATTTGTAGCATTGTAAAACCACAAACTTAACGGAAATAGCATAACTGATTTTTTGTTGGGTTTTTGACTGACTAAAGTTGCGATCTGGTCGCTGTAAATTTTACCATCATTAAATTTAAAATTATTTTTTGTCAATAAAAATTCCCCTTCAGGAACTTTTTTTGTGGTACTGCAGGCAAAAATTAGAAGTAGGGCAGTTGCAGAAAAGATTAATATGTAATACTTTTGAAGATATTTTAAAAAATGCTGTCGTCTCATAAAATAAAAATTATTCAGTCTCTGGATAAAAAGAAGTTCAGACAAAAATACAAATTGTTTTTGGTTGAGGGTAACAAAATTATCCGTGAAATGGTTAATTCACCCTTTATAATTAAGGAAATTTTTTCTACAGATCTGGATAATTTTAATTTCAAAAACTGTGAAATTAATGAAGTTTCCAACTCTGACTTAAAAAAAATCAGCTTTTTACAACATCCAAAAGATTCTGTTGCATTGTGCGAAATTCCTAAAGAAAGAATTTTTGAAGAGTTTACAAAACAAATTATTTTAGATGGAATTCAAGATCCAGGAAATTTGGGCACTATTATAAGATTAGCAGATTGGTTTGGTATCGAACAAATTATTTGCAGTGAAGACACCGTAGATTTTTTAAATCCTAAAGTGGTGATGGCAAGTATGGGCAGTTTTTTACGCGTTAATATTGTTTATAAAAACTTGGAAAATTATCTGTCGGAAACTAAAAATATTAATATTGGTACGGATATGGAAGGCGAAAACATTTATAATTTTCATTTTCCGGAGAGTTTTAATCTAATTCTGGGTAATGAAGGAAACGGGATGAGAAGTGAAACTTTTAGTAGATTACACCATAAAATTAATATTCCAAGGTTTGGTAAATTTAAAACTACAGAAAGTCTAAATGTTTCAATGGCGACTGGAATTATTTTAGGGCAAATATTCTCAAAATGATTTATAATTTAATCTGTAATGGTTTATTAAGTTTAAAAAAATATTCTAAAAGTAATTTTTCCGAACAGGTTTCTTTTTAAATATAAAGAAAATTTGCGTAAAGTTTTATATTCATTATATGAATGGAACAATTGTGAACGCAATACTTATAAAAGCAAATTAAAAGCCTTTAAAGTTTTGGATAATGGGGATTTACTTTGCTTGATTTGTGGCAGTCTGCCAACAACAAAAAGATTATGGAAAATTTTGAATGAAGGTTATTTAAATAAACCAGGAAATACTATTTTAGATTTTTCACCTTTAAGATGTATATTTAAGTAGTTGAAAAAAAACAAGGAAATCAATTATTTCCAGACAGATTTTGCAGACGAGTTTTTAAATGAAAGCAGAATCAAATAAATTTGATCTTATCATTAACTATGATATTTTAAACGACTTTTCAGCGGTGAAAGAAGTTTATAGAGTTTTAAAATTTGGGCGAACTTGTCTGATTCTAAGACCTTTTAAAGAAGGTAAAATTTTGAAGATTTCACTAAAGAAAGTGAAAAGAAAGTTTAGATTCTTTGGTTCAAGTAGACCACATTAGAAGTTATTCCTTGAATAGTTATACAGAAAGACTTCAAATAGCAAACTTAAATAAGTTGTTCCATCGAACTAATTCTAGCATTTTTATGAAATTCCTGTAATTTTTTACGAATGAATCTTAAAATTGAAGGTGCTAAATAAATTAAGACCAGCCCAATTAATTTCTTTTTGACACTTGTATCTTCCAAGCTTTTTTTGGCATAATTACCTACAAATCCTACAATTGCAAGCTTTACAGCATTCTCTGCGAGACTGCTCCCTAATTCACTTTTCGCAAAATCGAGCAAAGTGTCTTTCTTGGTGAATGTATTTTTAACACCGTCTGCGACAGAATCAACAATCTCTTTCGTTTTTAAGGAAATGGACGTCTCGCCGTCCTCGTTGACAACTTCTTTAAGAAAGCTATCAGAAAAACCGCCAGTTAGAACACTTAGACTTTCTTTAGCATTATCAAAAGTTAGTAGGCTTTCTAAATGGTCAACCTCTGATTGGAGCAATTTCTTCTTTCTGCGAAGTTCATCTAAACTATTATATTTATTAGCCATAATTTAGGAGTTTAAACTTTTTAAAATAAAATTCGATACTTTGTTCTTAATGGTATTTTTCGCAAGAATTGTCAATACAATGATAATAAGATAGAACGCTGCAACTATAAGTATTCCATAGGCATAATTTCCCATTAAATGTCCTATGTAAAGACCAATACCGATGTTTAAAAGTATAACAAATAATACAAAAACAATTACTAAAATCATTAAGAAGGCTAAAAAACTGAAAATTATTACTATTTTTTCAGCCGCTTCCATTCTCAAAAGCTCCAATTTTTTAGAGATAAATTCTTTTAAAGTTTCAAGCATATTAAATTTTTATAAAGTTACAAAAAAAGGAACTTTTACAAGTTCCTTTCTAATAAATTCCTCTTAGATATTCTCTAAGATTTTAAGCTGTCAAGCTCGTTTTCCAAATCTTTAGAAAGATCTGCCATTTTACTTCCAGCCTGATCTTTATATTTATCATAGCCTTCTTTAACGTTGGTAGCAACTTTATCAGCAGTGCCTTTTACATTTTCTGAAAGATTTGTATAGGTGTCTTTTGCTTTTTCAGAATAATGATTATATTTATCTTTTGCTATTTCAGAAACTTCAGCATATTTATCTTTCGCTTTTTCAGAAACTTCAGCATATTTTTCTTCTGCCTGGCTTTTAAGATCCTTCGCTTTGCTTTTAATTTTTTTTCTTGTTTCAGTTCCTTCTTCTGGTGCGTAAAGCATTCCTAAAACCACACCTGCAGCTGCACCAGCTAATAATCCAGCTAAAACACCAGCTACATTATTGTTACCTTTTTTTGACATGTTTATAATTTTTATTGTTAATAATTTGTCCAGATTAAATTACAACAAACGTACCAAAAAGGAGCAATGTATATTTTTGTCAGATTTTCTTTATTTTTGATAATATCAGATCAATTGTTTCCTCTTTTGTAAGAAAAGTATTGTCAATTAATAAGGCATTTTCCGCTTGTTTTAAAGGTGAAACTTTTCGTTCACTGTCAATTCTGTCTCTTTTAATTAAATTGTCGCGAACCGTTTCTTCATCAGTGTCTACTCCAGAATTTTGTAACTCGCGAAACCTTCTTTTAGTCCGTTCTTCAATGCTTGCCGTGAGGAAAAATTTAAAATCAGCGTTAGGTAAAACAAACGCACCAATATCTCTTCCATCCATAATTACACCTCCATCATTAGCAATGTCTTTTTGGAGATTTAAAAGGAATGATCTAATCTTCGGTTGTTTTGCGATAAAGCTAACGTGGTTATTTACTTTCATTTGCCGAATTTTCTGAGACATTCTTTCCCCGTTTAAATAAATTTTCAATTCGTGATTTTCTTCTTTAAAGGTGATTTTTATTGTCGGAAAATCTTTGTAGAGAAGTTCTAAATTTATTTTACCATCAGGATTTAAACAATTTTTCAAAGAATAATAAGTGATAGCGCGATAAAGCGATCCTGTGTCCAGATGAACAAGATTTAATTTTTGAGCAATTATTTTAGAAATCGAACTTTTGCCGGTGGACGAATAACCGTCTACCGCAATCACTGGTTTTCTCATATCACAAATTTGCTTAAAAATTTTTAAATATCAAAACGGAAATTATCTGCGGCCGCCTGTAAGTTCAATCATATCCAAACTTACACCTATCAAATTGACGTTTGAGGAATTATTATAACGCACATGAGAATAATCAAACCTGAACGAGGATATTTTTATTCCAAATCCCGCAGAAATCCCTGAAAAATTTCTTTGGTCTAAAATGGCTAGCTCATTGCCACGCTTCACATTATAACCTAAACGAACATTAAAGGCCTGTTCTGGAAAAAGTTCTACGCCAAAAGAAAAATGATCTGCTACTTTTCTGGTCCATCGGATAGGTTCTCCATTAATATTGATATCCTGTGAAATATTTAATTGCTGTAAATCGTGCGCAGTAATGGTAACAGCTAAAGGAAAATCATCTAAAATCTTAGTATAACCTAAATCTACACGAAATGGAAGTGTCTCGCGTACACCATTAAAAGGTTTAAACTGATAGCCGAAATTTCTAAAAAGCAAAGACGCAGTCTCGTTACTTTTGTCGTTGTGATAAGTGACGCCGGCGCTTGCACCAACTGCCATTGAAGTATAAGTGTCAATTTTGGAAGTAATAAAATTTAAATTCATTCCGATTGTCCAGTTGTCTTCAAACTGTAAAGCGTAACCTGCACCTATTGTGGCATCAATTGCACCAAAATTGCCAAAAATTTGTGAGCTTTCATCAGTTCTGGGCGTTGAACCGTAATCCATATAGCGCGCATTAAAACTTACTAAATTGCCACGTCCTAAATCTTTTACATAGGCAATTGTTCCATATTTGGAACCTGCTAAATAGTTTGCAAAAGTCATGGAAATCCGCTGATCTTGATCTAAATTCATCAAACCGGGATTTATTCCTGCAAAACTAACGTCAAAATCTCTAATTGAAATGGCATCACCACCCAAAGCAGCTTGCCTTGCAGAAACTGGAATGTTCATAAACGGATAAACGTTCTCGCCAGACTGGGCGAAAGTAAAAAAAATGATTATTAAAAAAAACAAAGAAAATTTTCCCTTCAAGTGTGTTAAATATTTACAAAAATAATTGAATTAAATTAAAAATAATTGCTCTCGCAAAAATATATTTCTATAACGATATTATTCCTGATTCCTTATATTTGCAAAAAAATAATCGGTTAAAGACCAATTAGAAACTAAAGATAAAACATTCATGACGAAGAAAATCATGATGAATTTAGCATCTGACCATTAAAAACTAATATAAATAAAATGAAATATAAAAGAATTTTACTGAAACTGAGTGGCGAAGCTTTAATGGGAAATCGGCAGTATGGCATAGACAATGACCGTTTAGTAGAATACGCCCTGGAAATTAAACAAGCCATCGATGCAGGATGCCAAGTTGCAATAGTTATTGGAGGCGGAAATATTTTTCGTGGTTTAGCAGGCGCTGCAAAAGGAATGGATAGAGTACAAGGCGATTATATGGGAATGCTTGCTACAGTTATTAATGGAATGGCTTTGCAAGGCGCTTTAGAGGATGCAGGAATTTATACCAGATTACAATCTGCCATTGAAATGGATAAAATTGCCGAACCCTTTATCAAAAGAAAAGCCACAAGACATTTAGAAAAAGGAAGAGTTGTTATTTTTGGTGCAGGAACCGGGAATCCATATTTTACAACAGATACGGCGGCAACTTTAAGAGCAATCGAAATTGATGCAGATGTTATTTTAAAAGGAACCCGCGTTGATGGGATATATGACAGTGATCCGGAGAAAAATGCCGATGCTATAAAATTCAATTCACTTTCCTTTGACGAAGTTTATAAAAAGAATCTAAAAGTAATGGATATGACGGCTTTCACTTTAAGCCAGGAAAATAATCTGCCGATAATCGTTTTTGATATGAATAAAAAAGGAAATCTTTTAAAAGTCATTAATGGAGAAACTATTGGAACTTTAGTGAAAGCGTAATTTTTGTAACAATCAATTATCAACTAATTAATGTGTCAATTATCAAATTTTAAATATACAATGGAAGAATTAGATCTAATAGTAATGTCCGTAAAACAGGAAATGGACGCTGCTTTAAAACACCAAGAACACGCTTTCCAAAAAATACGTGCGGGAAGGGCTTCTACCTCAATGATTCAAGACGTGATGGTAGAATATTATGGAAGTATGACTCCCATAAACCAAGTGGCAAATTTAATGGTTCCAGATGCTATGACGATTTCCATTCAACCGTGGGATAAAAAAGCAATCGGCGCCATCGAAAAAGCAATCATTAATTCCAATTTAGGTTTTGCACCATCCAATAACGGGGATAATATTATCATTAATGTACCTCCGTTGACAGAGGACCGCCGTAAAGAATTAGCGAAAAATGCAAAAGCGGAAAATGAGCAGACAAAAGTGGTCATCCGTAATGCACGCCAGGAAGGTATGAAAGAATTAAGAAAACTGGAAGGTGTTTCTGAAGATCTTATTAAAAATGTTGAGGCAGACATCCAAGTTTTGACAGATCAATATTCCAAAAAATCTGAGGATACGCTCAAGCATAAAGAGGAAGAAATTCTAAAAGTTTAAAATAATTGTAAAGATTCAGTTTTGCTAAATCTTTTTTTTTACAATAAAAGATTACTTAATAAATTTTAATACTAATAAAATAATTTAAATTTGACCAATAAATAAATATTATGATTAAGAAAATATTGCTTTCAACTATTCTTTGCGGAATGTTTTTTAGTTCTGGTGCCCAACAAACGAAACAATCGGCGGTTTTAGCTGGCGGAAAAACCATTCATATTGTAGGAAATCTGCCTAAAAAAGGGGATAAGGCACCTGATTTTAGTTTAACGGATAATAGCATGATGCAGAAATCGCTAACTGATTTTAAAGGTAAATATGTATTGTTAAATATTTTTCCAAGTGTTGATACGGGTGTTTGTTCTGCGTCTGTGCGTCATTTTAATGAAGATGCAGCTAAATTAACAAATACAACAGTTTTGTGTATTTCAAAAGATTTACCCTTTGCTCAAAAAAGATTTTGTGGAGCAGAAGGAATTAAAAACGTAGTGATGTTGTCAGATTTTCGCTCAGATTTTGGTGAAAAATATGGAGTGAAAATAGCAGATAGCGGCATGAAAGGTTTGCTAAGCAGAGCAGTAGTTATTATAAATCCTGAAGGAAAAATAATTTACGAAGAGCAGGTTTCTGATATTGCTCATGAACCAAATTATGAGGCTGCAATTGCTGCGATCAATAGTAAACCCTAAGATTTGAACAAATTTTATGATAACAAAAAAAGATTCAGTTTGCGCTGAATCTTTTTTTTTTTCGTGTAATTTTTGCAACTCTGATTTTTTCTTCACAATTTATTTTCGATTAAAATTAATTTAAAATCTACTGATATCTTGCATGTTCCTTTTTCTTTGTAAATAAAGCGATAACTGGTTTTAACCAGAGTTTATATTTTTCAACATCGAAAACTTGAGAATCTCTCAAAGCTTTATAAGTAAGCCAAATTCCAAACGGAAATAGAACTAAATTCGGTAGCCAAGTTGCAAAATAAGGATTCATTTTGCCTGCCCAAGCCAAATTTTCAACACTTAGATTTATAACGTAAAAAATAATGAAAACAATTATAGCAATTACTACAGGCAATCCCATACCACCTTTACGAATAATAGAACCCAAACTGGCGCCAATCAGGAAAAAGATAATGCACGTAACTGAGTAGGCAAAAATTCTTTGCTGATACATTACAATTTTACTATAATATTTTACAGATGTTAATATTTCATCCTGTTTACCAATATTTACATTTTTTAAAGCTTCAATTTTTGAATAGGCAGAAAATAGTAATTCTAGCTTTTTCTGCTCTTTCATAGTATCAAATTTTAGCTGCTGGACAACTGGTTTAGTGGGTTTTATAGCGTCCACATAGTTAATGTAATTATTAGTCTGGCTAATAAATTCATCGCTGATTCCGGTAAAATTTACTTTATTATCTTTTCTATTTTGTGCTATTGATTTATTTAATTGGGAGAAGTTTTCAAAGCGGTAGTCATCCGTAATCTTTTGATCTTCGATGGCACTTTTTATTAATTCACTAATATCGAAATGAGATACCAAAGTATCAAATTTTATGGATTGATCGGGCTGTTTTAATCGCTCTTTATAATCTTTATTAGAAATTTCATCTTCATAGACATAACCGTCGTACAGCACTAATTTTAGATAATTTTTATCTTTTCCAGGAGAAAATTTTCCGCGTTTTGCGACGATAGATTGTTGGTTTTCAAAAGAATTTGCTTTCTTATGGACAAAAACACCTTGAATATCCTCTCCCTTTTCACCTATAATTTTATCAAATTTTACCTGAAAACCAGGTATCTGATCAATAAATTGTCCAGGTGTGAAGTTTAATGCAGGTTTTGTTGCCGCAATGTTATAAAACATATTTTTGGCTTTACGTTGAAAATCAGGAATGATGTTATTTGAAAATAAGAATAGTAGGATAGCAAGAAAAGTGACCGTAAAAAAAAGTGGTGCCATAATTCTGGTTAAAGAAATGCCTGCTGCTTTCATTGCTGCAAGCTCATATTGCTCACCTAACGTACCAAAAGTCATAATTGATGACAGTAGAATTGTCAGCGGTAATACTAACGTAATTACACTGACTCCCATGTAAAATAGAAGTTTTAAAATTTCAAAGTAGCTTAGGCCTTTACCTAAAAACTGACCCAGTTGAATCCATATTATATTCACAATGAAGATGAAAAACAAAACACTGAATATAAAAATAAATGGGCCGAAGAAAGTTTTAATGATATACCAATCCAGTTTTTTAAACATGCGTCAAATTTAAACAAAAAGCCTCAAAGTTTTACTTCGGGGCTTAATTTTTAACAGAATTTAATAGCGTTTAAAGTTCTGTAATAATATAATTTTTGTAGTTATTTTTATTAAAAGAAAAGAGATCGGGAGACAGTTTCTGGTTTTCTTTATAATCTGAGATAGCGATTACAGAAATAGTGTTGTCTTTTGAAAACTGTTCAATTTTCACCAACTGATTTTTCGCGTAATTTACATACAGGTACACGTATTTTAAACCATTATTTTTAATCGGGGTCAACTGAATTCTTTCCGCGTTGACACCATTTACACTTATTTTCCCAAGATATTTTACGTTGTAGTCTTTGCTGTAAGAATCTAAATAATTTAAAGGTGAAAACATTGCCTCACTCCCATTTGGCTTGGCAATAGTCACTTCATGTTGTTCAGCGCTGATATTGTATATTTTATTACCATCAAATATCTGTTCAGATCCCATTATTTTTAGCTTATATTTATCATTAGAACTGTAAAAAATTCCAGGTTCAGTTTTGGTGATTTTTCCGCTGCCAGATCCGTAGATAAATTTAAAATAGGAATTACTGTTTGCTTTGTAATTTTTAGTTACGGCATCTAAAATTGTTTTAGATTTTGTATCTATTCTTTGTGCTTTTGGAAAGCCAAAAAGGCAAAAAACGAATAGTGTAAAAGTGATTTTTTTTAGAAATTTCATATATTTTATTTTCATAATTTAGATAAGAAAAATTTGAATAAGTTAAACTACTGTTTAAATTTATTTTTTTTCAGGGTAACTAATTTCAAAAAGTATTCCAAGAATTTTAATTAAATTTTTACTGAAGCAAAGTTGATTTTATTCCGGCAAATATAAGGCTATGTAAATAAATCAATACATAAATGTTCCTCAGAGTATCATCAAGTATAAGGATTTTCAAAATATTTACTATTTTTTAGATAATTTTAGAATGTAGTACAATGTATTAATAAATTTAAATTAAAATTCAAATATTTTTACAAAATAAGCAATAGTTAGACTTAAAATATCTCTACATTTGGTTAAAATTAATCAGAACCCATGAAAAAAATTATTATCCCCGTGATTTTATGTGCGTCAATATTTACATTTGCGCAAGAAAGTACTAAAGCAAATGATTCAATTACTTCAAAAAAAATTGATGAGATAACACTTACTGGAAGCAGAAATAAAAAAAGAACGGTCATCGACTCACCGGTTCCGGTGGATGTGATTGACGTGAAACAGATCAGCCGTGCAACGGGTCAAGTAGAAGTGAATCAACTTTTACAGTTTTCTGCTCCTTCTTTTAATTCTAACAAGCAATCGGGTTCAGATGGTGCTGATTCTGTAGATCCAGCGACTTTGCGAGGTTTAGGACCAGACCAAACGTTGGTATTATTAAATGGTAAAAGGTACCACCAGTCTTCACTGGTCAATTTATTTGGTACTAAGGGGCGTGGCAATACCGGTACTGACATGAATACAATTCCTGTAGACGGTATAAAAAGGATTGAAGTTTTACGAGACGGTGCTGCTGCTCAGTATGGTTCTGATGCTATTGCCGGTGTTATAAATGTAATTTTAAATGACAGGAATAAAGGGTTTGAAGCTAAAGCATTTTATGGTTTAAATTTATTTAGAAGTCCAAAAGGTGGAAATGATATAGTTTCTGATAAAAAACTGGATGGATTAACATTTGACTTTAGTGGAAATTACGGTGCAAAATTGGGTAATAAAGGTGGTTTTATAAATGTAACAGGTGAAATTGTAAACAAAGGTTTTGCCATTAGAAATGCAAATCCAGATCTGTATCAGGCGCCACGACAAAGATTCGGTGATGCAAAATCCAATAATCTCTATTTATTTTACAATGCAGAAGTACCACTTTCTGAGCAAACTAAGTTTTATTCTTTTGGCGGTTATTCTTTTAGAGACACCCATTCTTATGCCTGGACGAGAAGTCCGGATGCCGATGGAAATGTTCCAGCAATTTTCCCTAACGGTTTTAATCCGATTGAACACACTAAAATCAACGATTTTAATTTCAATAATGGATTAAAATTTAAATTGGCAGATTTTGATGTTGATCTTTATAATTCCTTGGGAAATAATCAATTCTTGTATAATATTGAAAATACTGTAAATGCGACCCTTGGCGCAAAATCTAAAACAATTTTTGATGCTGGCGGGCATTCATTATTACAAAATACCACAGGTTTTAATGCGACAAAAGCGTACAGTGTTTTACATGGATTAAATGTGGCTTTTGGATCAGAATTTAGATTTGAACAGTTTAAAATTTATAAAGGGGAGGAGCAATCTTATGCTGCTTATGATGTTAATGGAAATATAGTAACACCAAATACTTCCGCAAATTTACTGGTTACAAACCCTTCCTCGGGAAATGTGAGACCGGCTGGTTCGCAAGGTTTTCCGGGATATTCTATGGGTGTAAAACAAAATAGAAATAATTTTGCAGGTTATGTGGACACTGAATTGGATGTTACCAAAAATTGGATGGTTTCTGCCGCTGCGAGATATGAAAATTACAGTGATTTTGGTTCTACATTAAATGGAAAATTTGCCACACGTTATAAAATCTCTAGTCAGTTTGCTTTCAGAGGGTCAATTTCTACAGGATTTAGAGCGCCTTCTTTAGTTCAAAAATACTATGGTTTAAACTTTACAAATTTCCAGGGCGGAAAGTTGGTTACCATTCAATTAGCATCTAATAACAGTGCTTTAGCAAAAGCAGCTGGAATACCTCTGTTGAAACAGGAAAAATCCGTAAACGGTGGTGCTGGATTTACATTTAATTCTCATAAATTTACAGCAACTGTTGATGGTTATTACGTTAAAGTAAAAGATAGAATTGTTCTTACCGGAAATTTTGATCAAAGTGACAGTCAAATTGGACAAGATTTAGTTAATGCAAAAGTGGATCAGGCACAATTTTTTGCTAACGCAATTGACACCAAAACTTTAGGTTTGGATGTGATTTTAACTTATAATGAAAATATCGGAAGGGGAAAATTAACGGCCAGTTTTGCCGCTAATTTAAATGATATGCAGATTACTTCGGTTCATACACCTACCAATTTAAAGGGTAAAGAAGATGTCTTTTTAAGTGCCAGAGAACGGGCGTTTATTTTGGCTTCAGCCCCTAAAAATAAATTTAACTTGAGTTTAAATTATAAAATTGAAAAATTTAACGTGAACCTACAAGAGGTTAGATTTGACAATGTGACTTTGATTGGGTATAACGGTCCAACTGATTATCAAAAATATGAGGTTAGATACACCACAGATCTATCTTTTGGTTACGATTTTACGAAAAGTTTCAACTTTACTTTGGGCATGAAAAATTTATTTAATCAATATCCAAGTTTACAAAAAGATGCTGTTTCAAATGGTAATACTGAATCCGGCGGTATTTTTGATCCCGTTCAAATGGGTTTCTCAGGCCGACAAATTTTTACGAGAGTAAATTATACTTTTTAAAAAAGTTCGCTCTTTTAAAAGTAAAAAGACCATTGTTATTAATGGTCTTTTTTGTTTGAGTTTTCTAAATTATAAATTCTATTTTCGCAATTCCTGCAAAAAATTATCCAAAGAATGCAGATCAGAAATCTGAACTTCTCTTGCTTTTGCACCATTAAATCCGCCCACAATTCCGCAGGCTTCTAATTGGTCCATAATTCTTCCCGCGCGGTTATAACCGAGTTTTAATTGCCGTTGCAACATAGAAGTTGAACCTTGTTGCGTAGAAACGACAATTCTCGCAGCATCTTCAAAAAGCGCGTCTTTTTCGTTAGGATCAAAAGCACCGACCGTAGAAATTGTTTCATCTGCAGAATATTCCGGTAGCATATATGCACTTGCATAGCCTTTTTGCTCGCCGATAAAATCTGCCAGTCTTTCAACTTCTGGCGTATCTACAAAAGCACATTGTAATCGTAAAATTTCATTTCCGTTAAAATAAAGCATGTCGCCTTTTCCAATCAATTGATCGGCGCCCGGTGAATCTAAAATTGTTCGTGAGTCAACACTTGAAATCACACGGAAAGCAGCTCTAGCAGGAAAATTAGCCTTTATCATTCCTGTAATTACATTTACAGAAGGTCTTTGTGTTGCCACGATTAAATGAATTCCCACAGCTCTGGCAAGTTGCGCTAAGCGTGCAATTGGTTGTTCCACTTCTTTGCCCGCGGTCATAATTAAATCTGCAAATTCGTCTACGACCAAAACAATGTAAGGCAAATAGCGGTGTCCATTTTCGGGATTTAATTTTCGCTGAGAAAATTTTTGATTGTATTCTTTTAGATTTTTACAGAAAGCATTTTTTAATAGATCATATCGCTGATCCATTTCAATACACAACGAATTTAATGTGTTGATAACCTTGTGTGTGTCGGTAATGATTGCATCTTCTCCATCAGGCAGTTTGGCTAAATAATGGCGTTCAATTTTAGAATAAAGAGACAATTCCACTTTTTTTGGATCAACCATCACGAATTTTAATTCACTCGGATGTTTTTTAAATAAAAGTGAGGTTAAAATCGCGTTAATTCCGACAGATTTTCCCTGTCCAGTTGCGCCTGCCATGAGTAAATGCGGCATTTTAGCTAAATCTGCGATGAAGACTTCGTTCGAAATGGTTTTACCAAAAACAACAGGTAAGTCCATGTCAGTATTCTGGAATTTTGCAGAAGAAATAACCGATCGCATAGAAACCATGGTCGGATTTTTGCGTGGTACTTCAATTCCAATAGTTCCTTTTCCGGGCATCGGTGCGATAATTCTAATTCCCAAAGCTGAAAGATTTAAAGCAATATCATCCTGTAATTTTTTTACTGCAGAAACGCGAATTCCGGCTTCGGGAACGATTTCATATAAAGTAACTGTTGGTCCAATTGTCGCTTTAATTTCCGCAATTCCGACATTAAAAGTCTTTAGTAAACCAACGATTTTATTTTTATTTTCTTCTAATTCTTCTTGGTTAACGTGAATTTCTTCGGGTCCATAATCTTTCAATAGATCAATAGTCGGCATATGAAATTTAGCCAATTCCAAACGGTGGTCGTATTCACCATGTTTTTGAACAAGATCCTGTGCTTTTTGATCGTATTCATTTAGATCTTCTTTCGGAACTTCAACTTCAAATTTAAAATTATCTTTAGGTTCAGGTATATTTTCTTTTTCAAAAGTCTCAGGCTCAGAACGAAATGAAGTTTGATTCGGCGTTTTTATGGGTTCAATATCGCTTGTGACATTTAGATTTAAAGTTGTTTCTAAAGATGAATTATGATATAAATTTTCTATTTCTACCGCTGAATTTTCTACCATCTCAGAATCCAGTTCTTCATCAGCATCGAATTTTTGTGCTGAATTTGGCATCATGCTTTTCACTCGACCTAAAGTATTGTCATTTAAATCATTAAGTTTAGATTTTACATTAGAAGCATTAAGATTAAATTCTAAAATAAAATAAAGTCCGATACTTACTAAAAGTACCATCCATAAACCAAAAATCCCGATAATTGAATTTAAAAAATCCATTATTTGGAAGCCATATACGCCACTTAAAACACCGGTTCCCCGAGTAACTGCACCCATGAAAATTGGAAGCCAGCAAATAAAAAAGAGGGAATGTCCAAAAGTTTTCCACGGCTTAAAATAATTTTTCTTCATCACTAAAAGACCTGTCACTAAAAAGAGAAAAGCCACGATGAAAGCTGCAATTCCCAAACTTTCAAAAATGAAAAAATTACCCAGCCAGTCGCCAATTTTACCAAAAATATTGTCAGACTTTATGGTTTTATCTAACAAAGTTCCAGCTTGACTTTGGTCACTTTTCCATTTCATTAAATAAGAAATAAATGAAAAAGTGAGCACAACTGAGGTAATCACGAAAAAAACTCCGAATATAATCCGTGGTTTTGAAAGGATCTTGGATGATTGTAAATTATTTTGGGCGGTGATTTTAGTTTTTTTTTCCATAATGCAAGTAGGGCAAATTTAATATTTTTTACTGAAAATCATTAAATTATCTGATTAATATCAACCTTATAATATCTAAATTATTAGTCTATCTAAATTATCATCCTTATTTTTGTTGTTTATTACTCATCTTATGAATAAAATCCAGAGCATTCTGATTTCAACCAGAACAATGGCGGTTCTTTTATTATTTTACGCCTTCTCAATGGCATATGCCACATTTCTAGAAAACGATTACGGAACGCCTGCCGCGAAGGCTTTAATATATGAAGCAAAGTGGTTTGAAATAATAATGGTTTTGCTTATTTTAAATTTTATTGGCAACATGTTCCGATACAGGCTTTTTCGTCGGGATAAGTGGTCGGTGTTAGGCTTTCACCTGGCTTTTGTGTTTATTTTTATTGGTGGTGCTTTGACAAGATATGTAAGTTTTGAAGGGCAAATGCACATCCGTGAAGGCGCAACAAGTAATGAAATTGTGACAGATAAAAACTTTTTCAAAATTCAGATTGGTGAACTTGGTGATGATTTAAGTTATCCTGAGATTCCATTTATGATGACGCCGGACAAATTAAGAGAAAACTCATTAATAGGCAAAATTTTTCCTAATAAATTTAGTGCAAAATACGAGTATAAGGGAAAACATGTTACTATAAATCAGCTGTCTTACATCCAAAGAAAAAAAGACAGCTTGGTGATTTCTCCAACAGGTGATACTTACCTTCATATCGTAACTGCGGGCGATACGGGCCGACAAAACTTATACATAAAACCAGGTGAAGCGCAAAGTCTGAATGGCACTCTGGTAACTTATAACCGAACTATAGACGGAGCCATAGAATTTAATGACACGAGCGGAACAATGCTTATTAAAACGCCGGAAGACGCGGCTTTTATGACCATGCTAACTAAGAAAACGGGTTCTACAAAGAAGAATGAATTTCAGCCCTTGGTTTTAAGGAGTTTGTATACCATAAAAGATCTAAAATTAGTAATTCCTGAACCTGTAAGAAAAGGAAAGTTAATTTTCTTGGAAGGTGACAAAATGAAAGATAAAAACCTGAATGATATTTTGAGTGTTGAGGTTCAAGGTCCAAAAACAAAACAAATTGTTAATCTTTCTGTAGAAAAAGGAAATCCAAATGCGTACAAACAAATTACCATCGATGGTTTGAATATTATTTTAGGTTATGGACCAAAAATTTATACTACACCATTTGCTTTAAAGCTGGATAAATTTGTGATGGAAACCTATCCCGGCAGTGCTTCACCTTCGGCTTATGAATCGCACGTTCAGATTGTAGACAAAGGAAAATCTACACCTTATAAAATTTATATGAATCATGTTTTAAATAATGATGGTTACCGATTTTATCAATCCAGTTTTGATCCGGATAGAAAGGGAACGATACTTTCTGCAAACCATGATTTTTGGGGTACGCAGGTGACTTATTTTGGTTACAATCTTTTGTTCCTTAGTTTGTTTTTAACCTTGTTCTGGAAAGGAACTCATTTTTGGAAATTGCATAAAAATCTTAAAGCTGTGAAAAGAAAAAAGATGACAATGTTACTTTTATTACTTTTTTCTTTTGGTATGAATGCGCAAGAAATTGCAACACATTCTACAACTGACGGAAGTACTGAACACGTTCACGCGGCAGGCGACGGACATAATCACGAGGACGCGGGCTTAATAACTTCACAAAATCCTGAGAATCAAAAACCAACTGTTGGACCATTAAAAACCGCACAGGTAATTTCGCCTGACGCAATTATTTCTAAAAATCACATTGACAAAGCGCACGCTGTAAAATTTGGTTATTTATTGGTTCAAAATTATGAGGGTAGAATCGTGCCGATGAATACTCAGGCATTAGACGTTTTAAGAAAATTATATAAAAAAGACGAATTTACCGGTTCGGATGGAAAATCTTTGACAGCCAATCAATGGTTTCTCTCAATAAATACAGATACACCAAGCTGGACAATGGTTCCGATGATTAAAGTCGGTCCAAAAGGTGGTGAGTTACTAAAGAAGAAAACCAAAGCAAATGAGGATGGTTACACGACATTAATGTCTATGTTTCCTGCAGATAGTGCCGGAAATCTACACTATGTTTTAGAAGAAGATTATAATGCAGCATTTAGAAAAAAGCCGGGAGATCAAACCAATTATGACAAAGAAGTAATTGCGGTAAATGATCGTGTTCAGGTATTTAATGAATTTTTTAGCGGACAGTTTATGCGAATTGTTCCAGTTCAAAATGATCCAAATAATACTTGGCATTCTTGGTTGGACAAAAATATGGAACCCGATGAAACTTCCCAGAAAGTAATGGGTCCATATTTCTCAGAAGTACTTTCTGCAGAACAAACAGGCGACTGGAGTAAAGCAGATTCAGAATTAAAAAAATTATCAGATTACCAGCAATTATGGGGTAAAAATGTAGTGCCTTCTGCATCAAAAGTGAAGCTGGAAGTTTTTTTGAATAAAGTAAATCTCAATTTCAAACTGCTGATTTTTTATTCTATTATTGGAAGTTTGTTACTGCTTTTAGGCTTTGTCGAATTGTTTAAACCAAATAAAATTTTAAATAAGGTCATTAAAGCGATCATTTATTTGGGGGTTGTAGGATATATTTTACACTTTTTAGGTTTAATAGCCCGATGGTACATTTCGGGTCATGCACCTTGGAGTAATGGCTATGAAGCTATTATATTTATTTCGTGGGTCGGAATTACGGTTGGTCTGGTTTTCTATTTTGGATTAGGAAGACCGAATCTGAAAGAAATAAGTGCTGCAAATTCTGCTAAGTTGGTCACTACAACCAATGTTTCTAATGCACTTATTCCAGCAGCAGGATTCTTAGTAGCCGTTATTATGATGGGATTTGCGCATGGCGGTTCGGCTTTAGATCCACAAATCACGCCGCTTGTTCCAGTTTTAAAATCTTACTGGCTCATTATCCACGTGGCAATTATTACCTCAAGTTATGGCTTTTTTGCTTTGTCTATGATCATTGCGGTAATTACGCTTGTATTTTATATTATCGCAAACAAAAAACTTTATCATTTTCACCATGATACAACTTTAAAAGAATTAACGATCGTTTCAGAAATGTCTCTTACAATTGGACTTTTTGCTTTAACTGTTGGTAATTTCTTAGGGGGAATTTGGGCAAATGAATCGTGGGGAAGATATTGGAGCTGGGATCCAAAAGAAACTTGGGCATTTATTTCAATTATGGTTTACGCTTTCGTTTTGCACATGAGATTAGTTCCTGGTTTACGAAGCAGATGGGCATTTCACGTGGCTGCAATGTTTGCATTTTGTTCCATGGTCATGACTTATTTTGGGGTAAATTATTATCTTTCCGGACTGCATTCTTACGCAACTGGAGATCCAATTCCGGTGCCATTATGGGTTTATCTTGGTTTGGCATTCATGCTGTCTTTGGCAATTGCTTCTTACATAAAATTTAGATATTTAAAAAGGTCTTAATAAGAAAATCCTGAAATTAATTTTCAGGATTTTTTTTTGAAGCAACGTATTTTCGCATTTAATGATAACCTGTCCCGTGTTACGCTGTATCTTTTTCGGCGCTCGCTTCGCTCGCGCCAAAAAAGGATGCCGCTTCACTCGCGGCTAAAATAACTAATTAGTTATTTTTTCACTGGACAAAAATAAAAGTACGGTGTTCGCATTTGAATTTAAAACGGGAACTTTTAGTAAAATAAATTGAAAAGTTTAATTATAAAATCCTGATATTAATTTCTTAAATTCGCTTTATCATAAATTAAAATGAACGAAAATATTTTAGGGCTAATTGCAGGCGGAATTACTTCAGTTGCTATGTTGCCTCAATTGATTAAAGTTTTAAAAGAAAAAGATGTTGACGATTTATCATTGGCGATGATTTGTACTTTGGTGGCTGGACTTTCCCTTTGGGTCTGGTACGGAATCTTAAAGGATGAATTACCAATTATCCTCTCAAATGCATTTGCAGTTTTGGTAAATATCTGTCTATTAGTTTCTTATTTTATTTATCGAAAAAAATAATCGAATTTGTGGTTATGAAATGTAATATTCAATTTTATAACGTGTTAATTTTCAGTCATTAAAAAACTAAAGAACGTTTTTAAAGTATGAAATAGCTGATTTATAATCTTAAAAAAAAAACTATCTTTGCAACTAATTATTTATAATTTTTAAATGGACCCCGACAGTTTCGTCAAGATCTTAATAGCCATTCTTCTAGTTCTGTTAAATGGTTTCTTCGTTGCAGCAGAATTCTCAATAGTAAAAGTTCGATATTCCCAAATTCAGCTGAAAGCAGCTGAGGGAAATAAAATGGCAAAACAGGCAGAAAAAATTATTAAAAATCTGGATGCTTATCTTTCTGCGACACAATTGGGTATCACGTTGGCTTCTTTGGCTTTAGGTTGGGTTGGTGAAAGCGCTTTACACGATATTTTTCTAAGCCTTTTTCATATTTTTAACATTAATTTAGCGGAAACGACTATCACGACAGTTTCTGTGATCTGTAGTTTCTTAATTATTACTATAATGCACATTGTTTTTGGAGAATTAGTTCCGAAATCAATCGCCATCCGTAAATCTGAATCCACTACTTTTTTCATTGCGGCGCCGTTGCGGATTTTCTATAATGTTTTCCGTCCTTTTATTTGGTTGATGAATTCCTTATCTAATTTCTTTTTGAGATTAATGAATATTCATCCTGCCTCAGAACAGGAAATTCATTCTACAGAAGAGTTGCAGTTACTGGTAAAACAGTCAGCTGCGGGCGGTGAAATTGAAGAAGAAAATTACGAAATCATTAAAAATGCTTTTGATTTTACAGACCACTCTGCAAAACAGATTATGGTAGCACGTCAGAATATCTTAAGTATTGATTTTGATGATACTTTGGAAGAAATTATGGAAACTATTATGTCAAGTGGTTATTCCAGAATGCCTGTTTATGAAAATTCGATTGATAATATTATCGGTATTTTTTATACCAAAGAAATCATTCGTGAGTTTGTAAAACGTAAAGGCGAATTATCACATGATGATCTAAGAGGTTTAATGCGTGAAGCTTTTTTCGTTGTTGGAAGTAAAAAGATCTCAGACTTGCTCAAAATTTTCCAGCAAAAAAAACAACATCTAGCCATTATCATTGATGAATTTGGTGGCACTGAAGGTATTATAACTTTAGAAGATATTTTAGAAGAATTGGTAGGAGAAATTCAGGATGAAGAAGATGATGAAGAAACAATTGTTGATAAAGTTGGTGATAATGTTTATTGGATTCAGGCGACACAGCCGTTAGAAGAAATTAATGATTATTTACCGAAAGAACTTCCAGAAGAGGGTGATTTTAATACTTTGTCGGGATTTATTATGCATTATTTAAGTGATATTCCGGAAGAAAATCAAGAATTTGATATTGAAGATTATCATTTTAAAATTCTAAAAATGAAAAATATGAGTGTTGAATTGGTGGAATTAATTTATGAACCCAGAGCTGAAGCAGAAGTTTCACTGGAAGATATTAATACAAATATTTAGCAATGCATTTGTCTTATTTTAATATTAAAGATTACGAAAATCCAAAACGTCAGTATGACGAGGATGTTGCGGTTTTGGAAGAATCTGATTTCGAAAATAAACTCGTGGTTTACAATGACGATGTTAATACTTTCGATTTTGTAATTTCTTGCTTGGTAGAAATTTGTGGGCATACATTGGAACAAGCCGAGCAATGCACGATGCTTATTCATTATAAAGGGAAATGTCGCGTAAAGACAGGTAGTTTGGAAGTTTTGAAACCAATGCACGAAAAACTTCTAAGCCGAAGTTTGACAAGCGAAATCGAGTAGTTTGAGACATGGATGAATGCTTCAAAAAATTGATGGCATCATAATTGAAAATAATATTTAAATAAATTAAAATTAAATATTATGAAAAAAATAATTGCACTCTTCGTTCTTATCGGAACTTTCACTTTTGCAACCGCGCAGTCAAATTATTATAATGATTATCAAAGCAGCATAAATAATGTTAATTGGCAAACGCTCGCAACAGAGCTACTTTTAAACTCTCAGCAGACCAATCAATTAGTAAATCTGAATAATAGATATCCAGATTATAATTCTTGGGACAACCATTATAGAAATAATCCAAATGCCTGGCGGACTGATCGAAATAGAGAAATTCAAAGAATTTTAGGATCCGCAAAGTATAAAAAATTTAAAAATAAAAATTATAAAGGCCAAAATCCAGTTGCTGTTTATAATAGAAACAAACATTATTATAAAAATAAAAACCAGGGTAATCGCGATGACCAGTATGATGGCGAAGAGAATGAAAATGGAAGAGGTCACGGGAAAGGTCACGATAAAGAAAAAGATTAGTATATCAAATTGCTAATTCATAAAAAAACCTGCAATAGCAGGTTTTTTTCTCTCATTTTTTTACGATAATTATAATTTTTCTGCAATGTACCGCGCAGTTTCACTCACTTTATTTTTTGTCAGATCTTCCGGTGTTCCAGCGAAAACTATTTCACCACCATATTTTCCTGCGCCTGGACCGATGTCAATTATATAATCTGCCGATTTTATAATGTCAGGTTGATGCTCGATGACAATCACGGAATGTCCTAATTCTATTAAGGCTTGAAGCGAAGTGAGTAATTTATTAATATCGTGAAAATGCAATCCTGTAGAAGGTTCATCAAAAATAAACAAGGTTTTATCCGTCGTATTTCCTTTCACTAAAAATGAGGCTAATTTCACACGTTGTGCTTCACCGCCTGAAAGTGTGGAAGAACTTTGACCTAATTGCAAATAACCCAAACCAACATCTTGTAAAGGTTTAAGTTTAGTGACGATTTTTTTCTGCTCATTTTCTGTGAAAAATGCAATGGATTCATCAACCGTCATGTGCAAAATATCTGAAATATTTTTTTCGTCAAATTTTATATCGAGAATTTCGTCTTTAAATCTTGTGCCGTGGCAAACTTCACATTCCAATTCAATATCTGCCATAAATTGCATTGAGACGTTGATTACGCCTTCGCCTTTGCATTCATCACATCTTCCGCCATCAACGTTGAAGGAGAAATGTTTCGGTTTTAGATTCATCATCGCAGACATTTTCAGTTTAGAAAATAAATCGCGAATATCATCGTAAGCTTTTAAATATGTCACTGGATTTGAACGACTGGATTTTCCAATTGGATTTTGGTCAATCAATTCAATATTTTTTATAAGTCTTGATGGATATTCGATGGAATCATAATCACCTTTTTTGCCGGTCATTCCCAATTCAATCTGCATTCCGTTGGTTAAAACTTCTTTCATCAGCGTGGATTTTCCACTTCCTGAAACACCCGAAATTACGACTAAACTCTCAAGTGGAATATCAACATTAATATTTTTTAAATTATTTTCCCTCGCGCCTTTTATTCTAATAAATTCCTTAGATTTTCTGCGTTTTGAAGGCACTTTTATTTCCAATTCGCCCGTTAAATATTTTGAAGTTAAAGTATTTGATTTTTTAATTTCTGCATAATCACCCGCAAAAACCAATTCGCCACCTAAATAGCCGGCTTCCGGACCAATATCAATAATATAATCTGCCGCTTTCATGACGTCTTCATCATGCTCTACCACAATTACCGTGTTGCCTAAATCGCGAAGATTTTTTAAAACTTTTATTAAATTTTCGGTGTCTTTAGAATGCAAACCAATCGAAGGTTCATCTAAAATATAAATACTTCCAACTAAAGAACTTCCAAGAGAAGTGGCCAGATTAATTCTTTGAGATTCACCGCCCGAAAGCGTGTTCGAAGTTCTGTTAATCGTCAAATAGCCCAAACCAACTTTCGTCAAAAATTCTAAACGAGACGTAATTTCATAAAGTAACCTTTTAGCAATATCTGCGTCGTGTTGGTTTAATTTTAAACTTTTAACCAAAGGTAAAAGTTCGTCCAAAGGCAATTCAATAAAACTTTGAATGTTATGACCGTCAATTTTCACCCATTCTGTTTCTGGGCGCAATCTAAAACCTTCGCAAGTTGGGCAAAGTGTCTTCCCGCGGTATCTAGAAAGCATTACTCGGTACTGAATTTTGTATAGATTACCTTCCAACATTTTGAAAAAATTATCGATAGTTGGCTCATCTTTATTACCATTTCCTTTCCAAAGAAATTTTTTCTGTTCTTTAGATAATTCGAAATATGGTTTATGAATCGGGAAATCTTTATTTTTTTTAATAAAAGTGAGTTTCCATTCTTTCATAGAATCACCGCGCCAACTTGCGACAGCATCTTCGAAAATCGATAAATTTTTATTTGGCACCACTAAATCTTCATCAATCCCAATTACTTTTCCATAACCTTCGCACGTCGGACACGCGCCAAAAGGATTGTTAAAACTGAAGTAATGAACACTTGGTTCATTAAAAACAATACCGTCTAATTCAAATTTATTTGAGAATTCTTTGGTTTCAGAATTTTTTTCGTTTTTTAAATAACAATAACCGCGACCTTCATAAAAAGCCATTTGAATAGAATCTGCCAATCTTTGAAGAAAATTTTCATCCTCTTCATAAGTGAATCTATCAATAACCAAATTTATAATGGCATCTTTTTCTGGCACAAAACCAAAACTTTCCAAATCTTCAATTCCAACAACATTTCCTGCAATTTCTAAACGCGTAAAACCCGCCATTTTTAAAATTTTAAGTTGCTCTTTAAAATTTTCAACTTCAAAAATTAAGGGTGCACTTAAAGTAAAAGCCGGTTTATTTTTTGTTGCTTTTATAAAATCAATGACATCAGAAACGCTGTCTTTTTTAACTTCCGCACCGGATTCTGGCGAAAAAGTCCGACCAACTCTGGCGAAAAGTAATTTTACATAATCGTATATTTCTGTGGAAGTTCCGACCGTAGAACGTGGATTGGAAGAAATTACTTTCTGCTGAATCGCTATTGAAGGCGCCAGACCTTTAATGTCATCAATTTTTGGTTTTTCTAATTTGCCCAAAAATTGGCGTGCATATGAACTCAAACTTTCTACATAACGCCTTTGTCCTTCGGCATAAATTGTGTCAAAAGCAAGCGAAGATTTTCCGCTTCCGGAAACGCCTGTAATTACAATTAATTTATTTTTTGGGATAAGAACGTCAATATGTTTGAGATTATTGAGGTGCGCGTTCTTTACGAAAATATATTTTTTAATGTCGATTTCTTCAGTTGTCATAATAGCACAAAATTAAGGATTTTAATTCTGATTCTGTCTTCAAATAAAATCTGAAAATGTTAATTTAATAATTAAAAAATTAATAATTAAAAGCCTTTTTATTAAGAATATGTTAATTATATTTGCGCAGAATTTTTAGTAAAATTTCGCACGCATTATTGATAGTAACAAAATAGATTTGTACTAAATTAATAAAGGAATATCAGCTCAGTTTTTTAAATACATTTTTATGATAAATAAATTAAAAATATTATTCTTTCTTCCAATCGGCTTAACTCTTTCAGCGCAGCAAAAGCAATCAGCCATCGATGAGGTTTTAGTGCAAGGAAAATTTTTAAATCTTCCTGTAGAAAAAATCAATGAAAATATTACCATCATTACAAAGGCCGAAATTGAAAGATCGCCCGCAAACAGTATTGATGAATTATTACAATTAAATACAGGTTTAGATATTCGCAGAAGAGGAGCAAATGGTGTTCAAGCTGACATTTCTATTCGTGGAAGTTCTTTTGAGCAGGTTTTGATTTTAGTGAATGGCGTTAGAATAAACGACAGCCAAACGGGACACAATTCCTTAAATATTCCGTTCGATTTAGATTCTGTGCAGCAAATTGAAATTATCAAAGGTCCTGCAGCAAGGCGATTTGGACAAAATGCTTATGCCGGCGTGATTAATATTATTACAAAACCTTTGGCAGAAAAGTCGGTGAAAATTTCCGCAGAAGGAGGAGATTTTAAATCCTATGATTTTGGTGCAAATGCAAATATTGGAAATGAAAAATTTTCAAATTTGATTCAGGTTCACACTTCTGCTTCGGATGGTTACAGATACAACACAGATTATAAAATCAATAATTTTTATTATCAAAATAATCTAAAAATTAAAAATGGCGCTATAAGTTTACAAGCTGGTTTTTCTGAAAAAAAGTTCGGTGCAAATGGTTTTTATTCATCACCAAAAGCAACTGAACAATATGAAGAAGCACAAGCTTCACTCGTAAGTATTTCGCACCATCAAACTTTTAACAAATGGGACATTAATTCTAATATTTCATGGAGACATGGACAAGATATGTATGTTTTTATTCGGAGTAAGCCATCTGTTTATAGAAATTTACACTTGGGAAATAACATTGGCGGCGAGTTTAATGCAGCGTACCATTCAAGTTTAGGAGTTACTGGTTTGGGTGTAGAATTGCGTAAAGAAATTTTAGTTAGTAACAATCTAGGAAGTAGAAATCGCTTTGTTTCGCAAGTTTTTTTTGAACATCATTTTTCTTTGTTAAACGATAAATTAGCCATTTCACCTGGAGTTTCATATGCTAATTATAGCAATGAAGGCAACTTTTTTTATCCGGGATTAGACGCAGGATATACCTTTAACGAACACCACAAAATTTACGGAAATATTGCAAAAGTTCACCGCGTCCCAACATTTACAGATTTATATTATACAAGTGGAACAGAACAGGGAAGTGCAGATTTAAAACCAGAAAGCGCCGTTTCTACTGAAATTGGATATCAATTTAAACAAAATAATTTCTTGGCTAAAACAAGTTTTTTTACTAGAGATTCTAACAATTTAATTGATTGGGCAAAAGACACACCCGCTTCTAAATGGGTTGCGACAAATATCGGAAAAGTATCGTTAAAGGGCGTAGAAGTTGAAGTGAAACAAGAGTTTTTCGGTTTTTTTAAATCTTACAGTTTGGGTTATACTTATTTAGATAATCAGCGAAAAGATTCTGATACAAGGCTTTCGCGTTATAATTTAGAAAATTTAAAACACCAGTTTGTGGCAACTTTAGAAAATAAATTTTTAAAAAATTTCACCAATGTTTTAACATATCGCTACAATGAAAGAGTGAATTTAGGCAGTTATAATCTGCTTGATGAAAAACTAA
Source organism: Halpernia sp. GG3 (assembly GCF_052976925.2). Taxonomy (NCBI): domain Bacteria; kingdom Pseudomonadati; phylum Bacteroidota; class Flavobacteriia; order Flavobacteriales; family Weeksellaceae; genus Halpernia; species Halpernia sp. GG3. The sequence goes on along the minus strand of NZ_JBRIIR020000010.1, from coordinate 356,720 downwards.
ACTACAATATGAAAGATTTTTCAGTTTACGTTTTGATCAATAATTTAACCAATTCAAAATATGTTGAAACAAGTTTGGTTCCTATGCCTGGAAGATGGTTTCATGTCGGCTTGAGTTATAAAATTAATTTTTCTAAAAATTAATGGATAAAAAGATTTTAGTAATGATCGCAGTTAATATATTTCTCTTTGTAAATGCGCAAAAAGAAAATTTATCTTCGTTTAATGTAATATCTTTAAATTACCAATTTAGTCCAAAGTTTTTTCTGTATTCTGAGTTACAGTCACGCGGTTTTGAAGATTATACTTATCCTGATTATTATGAAATAAAAGGTGGAATTGGTTATAATTTATCCAAAAACAATAAACCTTTACTCGGTATCGGGCGTTATGTAAATTACACCAATAAAAAATTAAGCAAAGAAGAATTGCGCTTTTGGATACAGGATATTGTTAATTTTAATGCGGGAATTTTTAAGTTTGAGAACCGTTTTCGCGCGGAGCAAAGTTACTTTTATGAACCTTTAAAAGATTTAAATTCGAAACGAAACAGGTTTCGTTACAGGTTAAATATTTCGGCACCTTTAAATGCTAAGAAAATTGAGAAAGGAACTCTTTCCGCAAATTTTTACGACGAAGTTTTTTTGATCACGCCTTTAAAACCTGCTTTTGCAAGAAATCGAGTTTTCGCGGGTTTTGCCTATCAATATTCGAAGGAAGTAAGTTTAGCTACAGGCTATCTTTGGCAAAGAGAATTTCAAACTTTAAGTAATCGAAATTTTTACTTTCTATTTTTTGCCGTCAACATAAATATTGATCAGGCGAAACAAGAAGTAGAAAACTTTCATTCAACCGTACCAGATTAATGTTGGTAACTTTTTCAATCTAATTTTATTTAACCAAAATTGGCTTTCGATTTTTAAAGTCAAATCATTATCTTTGTCCACATATAAAAATTTTTGCATGAAATTTATAGTTTCCAGTGGTGAATTACAGAAGGCTTTACAGATCGTAAGTGGCGTAATTTCAACTTCCCAATCCAGACCAATTCTGGAGAATTTTCTTTTTGATTTAAAAGAGAACGTTTTAAAACTCACTGCTTCAGATGGTGAAACAACTTTGATTACTTCGCTTGAAGTGAAATCTGAAGATGAAGGGAAATTTGCAGTACCTGCAAAAATTTTTCAGGATTTCGTGAAAACTTACGGCGAGCAACCTTTGACACTTTCTGTGAAAGAATCTGACGATGGAAACGGCAGTTTATTAGAGATTTTAGATGAAAAAGATAATTTTGCGGTTGCTTTAGATAACGCAGAAGATTATCCCGACGTTCCTGAATTTGAGTCTTCACAAAGTATTACAATGCCTTCCGGAATTTTATCTGAGGCTTTGGCAAACACACTTTTTGCAACCAGTAATGATTCACTTCGCCCAGTGATGACGGGTGTTCTGTTTCAGTTCAAAGAAGATGAAACTAATTTTGTTTCTACAGATTCTCACCGTTTGGTGGTTTACAAAAGAGATGATTTGGTAAATGCAGAACCGATGGAATTCATCATGCCTAAAAAACCTTTGTCAATTTTTAAGAATATTCTTGCTAATTCAAACGAAGATGTAGCCATTGATTTTAATGAAAATATGGCGAAATTTACCTTCGGAAATAATATCTGGATCTGTAGATTGATCGATGGAAAATATCCAAATTATACGGCGGTAATTCCAAAAGAAAACCCGAATGTTTTGACAATTAACAGAGGACTTTTGCTAAGCGCAATTAGAAGGGCATCAATTATGTCTAATAAATCTACCAATCAAATTAGATTTAAGTTATCTGGAAATATTTTACATCTTCACGCAGAAGATACTGAATATGCGAACAAAGCAGACATGCAAATCCCGTGTGATTACAGCGGCGAAGATATCAATATTGGTTTCAGTTCTAAATTTTTAACGGAAATGCTTTCGGTTTTAAATTCTGACGATATCACCATGAAAATGTCGCAGCCAAACCGCCCAGGAATTATTGAGCCAGTGGATGGTTTAGAAGATAACGAACATATTTTAATGCTTTCTATGCCTGTAATTGGGATGTAGAATTATAACAAATATTTTTATAAGATTGAGATTTGAGATGTGTTTCAAATCTCTTCTTATTTAAATTAATTTTTGACAGAAAAAAGTAAATGAAAATTTCAAATAATTGGCTTAAAGATTTTATAGGCACCGATCTTAATACAGATAAAATCAGCGAATATCTTACTGATATTGGTCTGGAAGTGGAAGGTGTAGAGAAATTTGAAAATATAAAAGGCAGCCTTGAAGGAATTGTTGTGGGGAAAATTTTAACCTGCGTGAAACATCCAAATGCTGATAAATTAAATATTACAACAGTAGATATTGGTGGTTCAGATATTTTGCAAATTGTCTGTGGTGCCCCAAATGTTGCGGCCGGACAAACCGTTCCTGTTGCAGTTGTAGGAACAAAATTATTTGATAAAGCTGGTAATGCTTTTGAAATTAAAAAAGCGAAAATTCGCGGTGAAGTTTCTGAAGGTATGATTTGCGCGGAAGATGAATTAGGTTTAAGCGACGATCACGGCGGGATAATGATTTTAAATGAGAACTATAAAATAGGCGAATTATTTAAAAAATATTTCGAAATTTCCCAAGATGAAGTTTATGAAATTGGTTTAACACCAAATAGAACTGATGCAATGTCCCATTATGGCGTTGCTAGAGATTTAAATGCGTTTCTTTCCAGCCATCAATTAAAATCAGATTTCAAAAAATTAGAAGTTGAGGAAGAGGAAATTTCTGGAAGTCATGATTTTAAAATTGAAGTAGAAAATGAAGACTTGGTTCCAAGATATTTGGGCGCAGTTATTGAAAATATTAAAATTTCAGACTCACCAAATTGGTTAAAAGACCGATTGAAAGCCATTGGTTTAAACCCTATAAATAACGTTGTAGATATTACAAATTATACTCTTCACGGACTTGGACAACCGTTGCACGCTTTTGATGCTGCAAAAATTAAAGGTAACAAAATCATTGTTGGAACTGCAAAAGAAGGAACAAAATTCACCACTTTAGATGGAGTAGAACGTACTTTAAATGGTGCGGAGATTATGATAAAAGATGGCGATCAAAACCCGATGTGTATTGCAGGCGTTTTTGGTGGTGCTAATTCTGGTGTTTCGACGGAAACTAAAAAAATTGTGTTGGAAAGTGCCTATTTTAATCCCGTTGCGATAAGAAAAGCCGCAAAATCACACTGTTTAAATACCGATGCTTCTTTTAGATTTGAACGTGGGGTCGATATAAAAAATGCAAGAAAAGCTTTAATAGTTGCGGTAAAAATGATAGAGAAATTCACTGGCGGAAAATTAGTTGGTGAGATTTTAGAATCTTATCCAAAAGAAGTTGAAAATAATTATGTAGTCTTTCGATATTCAAAATTAGACCAACTTTTAGGTATGAAAATTCACCGTGAAAAAGTGAAAGCGATTTTAAAATTTTTAGAAATTGAGATTTTAAATGAAATTAATAATGGATTAGAACTATCAGTTCCTACTTATAGGGCAGATGTGACGCGCGAGATTGATGTGATCGAAGAAATCCTTCGTATTTATGGGTACAATAAAATTAATTTGCCGGAAAAATTTTCTTTCACGCCGGTTACCTTAAGTTTGGACGATCAGGATGCGCTAGAAAACTCTTGGGCGAGAGCACTTCAAAGCCAAGGTTTTAATGAAGTGATGAATAATTCTTTGCGTTCTGTAAAAGACGAAAGTGAAGCTGTAAAACTATTAAATCCTTTAAGCGGCGATTTGGCTTTTATGCGGAAATCACTTTTAGAAGGACTTTTAGAAAATGCAGCGTACAACATTAACCGAAAAAATGCAGATCTGAAATTCTTTGAATTGGGTAAGATTTACCATAAAAAAGAGAAGTATGAAGAACGCAAACAATTAGCGCTTCTAGTAACGGGAAGAAACCACGCAGAAAATTGGATTTTACCAAAATCTGCAACCAATTTCTATTATTTAAAATCTTATGTCATCCTTTTATTAGATAAATTAAAACTGGCTTACCAAGAATTACCTCTAAAGGATTCTAGATTTTCAGATGGTTTAGAATTAACTTTAGAGGGTAAAACTTTAGCAAGATTAGGAAAAGTATCGCCAGAATTTTTGAAAGATGCAGACGTTGACCAAGACGTCTTTTATGCTGAGATTGAAGTGGAAAACTGTGAACGATTAAGAGTGAAAGATAATTTCAAATTTATTGACATTCCGAAGTTCAATAAAATTAGACGAGATTTGGCATTGCTTTTAGATAAACAGATTTCTTACGCTGAACTTCATTCTTTAGCGAAGAAAAACCCTTCAAAATTTTTGAAAAATATTAATCTTTTTGACGTCTACGAAGGACAAAATTTGCCTGAAGGAAAAAAATCTTACGCGCTAAGTTTTGAATTATTAAATGAAGAAAAAACGCTGGAAGAAAAGGATATTTCTGAGGTGATGAATGCTTTGATAAAATCTTTTAAAACGGAATTTAATGCGGAACTTCGATAAAAAAAATTAAGTATTAAAAATTTAAAAATTATGAAAAATACACTTTTAGCATTTTGCAGTTTTATTTTACTTGCATCTTGTTCCTCAATCAACGGTTTAAAATCTAAATCTGGTAAAAGTCAGGCCTCATTAAACAACTCAAGTTGGACTTTAGCAGATACTGTGAAAGGAACGTCACCTACTTTATTAATCAGCGGCGACAGAATTTCTGGAAATGCAGGTTGTAATAATTACTTTTCTACGGAAATTAATTTGGATCCAAAGGTGGGAAATTTTACCGTAAGAAATATTGGTTCTACCAGAAAAATGTGCGACAATATGGATGTCGAAACTAATTTCTTAAAAATGCTTGATGCCACAACAAAGTATGTTGTAAAAGACAATGCGCTAGAGCTTTATAAAGATAATTTGTTGCTTTTAAGATTTAAAAAAATGTAAGAATTTAATTTATATCTAGATTTAAAATTTAGATTTAGAACTAAAAATTTAAATAAAAAAAGTGCAGAGATTAATTCTGCACTTTTTTTTATTTTAAATTATCAACGGTCAAAGATGAACAATTAATTATTTAATTATATCCGCTTCCAGTTTACTATCACCATAGATTTTAATAAACGCTTTTGTATTGTCTGCTTTTGTAGCTAAGTTCACGTTTGGAATATATTTCTGTGGATTGATCGTAAATAAAGGAAACCAAGTGCTTTCAATTTGAACCTGTATTTTGTGTCCTTTTTTAAACGTGTGCATCACATCTTGTAATTTGAAATCAACCGCCGTTTTTTGGTTTGGAACCAAAGCTTCTGGTTTTTCAATCGAGTTTCTAAATCTTGCAGGCATAATTTCACTTCTCACCAACTGATGGTAATTTTGTAAAATGACATTTGGTTTGTCTGCATTTTCTGCTTCATTATCTGGATAAACATCGATTAATTTGACAATAAAATCAGCATCGTTTGACGTTGATGAAATATTTAATTTCGCCATTAATTCACCACCAAAAGTAAGGTCGTCCGTTAAAATATCAGTTGTAAAAGACGCCACATCCGGACGCATTTCTGCAAATCTTTGGTCTTCACTCATGTAATTTCTAGGTGTAAAACCATTAAAATCTTTTAAGTTTTCTGAACTAATAACGGGTTTTGAGGGATCACTGTAATATTCAGTTGTACTTTCTGAAGGTTTCATTTCAATTTTATTATTAACAAAATAGAAATCTTGTTTCTTCGCATTTTCTGGTGGATATTTAGAAAACTCACGCCATTTTTTTGCGCCTGTGTCAAACATAACCGCTTCAGGAATTCCCGAATCTTCTTTTGTGTTTCCTTTTAAATAATGAGCGAAAAATTTCGTCTCAAGATTTTTTTGATAATAGGTGGCGATACTGTCGCCGAAATAAATATCATTATGATAGGCTTTTCCAGTTTCTCGTCCCCAAGCGCCATGAGAAAAAGGCCCCATCACGATTGTACTTTTTGCTTTTGGCGAACTTTTTTCAATCGCTTTGTAAATGTTTAATGGTCCGGAAAGATCTTCTGCATCAAATAAACCACCAACAATCAGAACAGCCTGATTTACATTTTTAAAGTGAGGCAATAAATTCCTTTTTTGCCAATAATCATCATAGTTTGGATGGTCCATAATTTCCTGCATAAAGAAATTATTTTTGTAAAATTTATCTACACCCTCTTTTAAAGTTCCCATATCAGTGTAAAATTTTAGACCGTCATCAGAATATTTTTTAATCATCGAACTTGCGAACCAAGAATCTGGTGTTAAACTTGTTTTTTGCACACCAAAAACTGGGAATGTTCGAAAATAGCCTAACATAAATCTTCCGTTATGTAAGAAATCATCATTCCAAAAATTTGAAATTGGCGCTTGTGGCGAAGATGCGACTAAAGCCGGGTGATTAGATAAAATCCCTGCAGCAGTATAAAATCCTGGATAAGAAGTGCCGTATTGCCCAACTTTTCCATTGTTATCAGGAATATTTTTTACGAGCCAATCTACTGTGTCGTAGGTATCGGTGCTTTCATCTATATCTTTTTTTGTTTTATGTTCTACCTGCGGCGTCATATTTGTGAAAGTACCTTCGCTCATATACCTTCCGCGCACATCTTGTTGAATAAAGATATAACCATCTTTCATCATAAAGGGATTTGGACCAAGTCGCGTCGCTAACTTATCTTCACCGTAAGGCGCGATGCTGTAGCAAGTTCGCATCATTACCATCGGGTATTTTTTACTTTTAGAAATATCTTTCGGCGTATAAACCGAAGTAAATAGTTTCACACCATCTCGCATCGTAATGTACATTTCCTTTTTCGTGTAATGATCTTGCACATAAGGATCAACCGCTCTTTTTTGCTCCTGACTAAAACTGAGAATAAATACAAAAAGCAAGAGAACTGAACTGAATTTTTTCATAGTTTATAAAATTTCCACTAAATTATGATATATTTTTTGGGCATGCCCTTTTTCTCAGAAAAATTTCGTAAAATATTTTGGTTTTGCAGAGTAAAAGGTCGGTTTTCAGCGCTCAATCTTTTTTACGCGTAGTAAAGATGCGCGCAAAAAATTATTTCCGCCTAAGCCTTTATGCGAGAGTTAATTTAAACAACCTGTTAATTTTCAGGAGTTCCGTAAATCTCTTGACGTCGTTTTTCTTTATAATTCTGATCGTCGCAAGTCATTTAAAATAAAATTTAGTTTTTATTCGCATTTTAAATTCGTAAACTATTTACATGAAAAAAAATTTATAACTATAAAAAGAATTAAAGTTGAAATAAAACCTTTGGTTATGCCGCCTGACACAGATTATTTTTCACGCGTTTCATATTTATTATCCGGTAAAATAAAACCCGAAACCGAATCTGACCACAAGATTTTAAAGGAAGCAGAAGAAATTGCAAAAAAAAGGTCATGTTGTAGGAATACCTTTCAACTGAAAACAAAAAAAGAACCCATTTCTGAGTTCTTCATTTATTTAAAGTTAAGCTAAATGTTATGCTTCGTCTTCATCTTCATCTTCTTCGTCATACTTTGCTAATTCATCGTCGCACCATTTAAAGGCCTGTTCTACAACCTTTGTTGCTTCGTCAGCCATAGATTCTTCATCATCGCCTTCTAAATCATCAAACCATTCTACTTCTTCTTCTTCAACATTTAAAACGAATCGAGGATATTCTGTGTGCACCACATATAAATCTTCGGGATTATCGGAATTGTCCGCTAATAAAAACTTTGGTAATTTCATTGTCTTATAATTTTAATTTCGGCTCAAAGGTAAGAAAATCTTACTGAAATTTATTCTTACTAATTTTTATTTTAGATGTCACTTTATATGAAGTTAAAGTAGTTTCTTGCAATGTATCTTGAGGTTTAAATGTAATTGAAAGTCTCGGATTAACCGTACTAATTAATTCTGCAATTTGAATCTTTTTTTCAATGTCCAAACCATTTAATAAAAAATATTTTAAAGGGACTTTATCTAATTTTTCTGTTTTTAAATATTGTGTGATTTTTTTTCTGTTTTCTAAATAGTTGCCGCGTGAAAGCCAAGTAAAAGTTAAACCAGTCAATAAACTTAAAGTAGCAATTGAATAAGTATAAACACCAAAAATTTGAAATAGCTTTTTAAAATAAACCAACCAAATGCTTAATATAAATGGTGATAAAAGTCTGTAGTCCAAAGCATCTACAGAATAAAAATATTGGATAAAATAGGAACAGAAAATACAAAAAATACCCGTAAATAATGCAAATTTTTCTGTTGCTGAAATTTTATTTTTAAGGAATAAGAACAACATTAAAATTAGATTAGCAGCACCAATGCCGTAAATTCCATAATTTAAAATGTTAACATTTGGACTAGCAATATGGATGAAGGGATTAAAGCTGGTGCAAAGTCCTTGAAATAATTCTAATAAAAGTTGGGAGGTTGGCTTTAGAGTAATTTCTAAAGCTTGTTTATAGTAATCTTGGTTAAAATAATTAATGAAAAATATTTGGTATAAACCGATGAATAAAAGCCCAAACAAACTGGAAATTAGAAATATTTTAGCATATTTCTTTTGAAGGTTAAATATTCCAAAAGAGAAAATAGACATCACGAAAAACACTGCGCTGTAACGAATATTGTACATAGCAATTAAAATTAAACTTAGGTAAATAATGGCTTTTCTACCAGAAAGTTCACCAATAATGATTTGTCTGGAAATGTATAAAAAAACGAAAACAAATGGTAAAATTAAGCCTTCACTCAAGCTAAAAGAAAATATAGAAATATAACTGTAAAGTGCAGTTGTTAATAGTATTTCTTTAATATAAAATTTTTTTTTCCACGCAAAATAAATAAGAAATGAATACGCCAAAAGTCCAATAATTTTGCTAGCCCAAAATTCATCTGAAAAGTAGGCGAAAAACTTTATAAAAAGTGGATAACCGAGCGGCGTCGTAGTATTATCGATTACGGGAAATGCTTCTGCTGTGCGAAAATATCGAATCGAATCTGGAGTAGTTCTTCCTTTTTCATTGAGCAAAAAACGCAAAATTACCATCACAAAAGTAATGGCTATTAAAAAATATTGAAATAAGCGTTCTTGTCTTTTTCTCATAAAACTACATTAAAAGCGAAATATTGCAGCCCGACTTGAGCGGAACTCTCCGCCGCGGCGGAAGTGGGAGCGGAAGGCGGAAATTGCTGCCCAAATAATATTATTTCAAAAACATCTTTGAGACAGTTTCAGCTTTTTTACTTTCAGAGTAATCGTAAAATCCTTCGCCCGATTTCACACCTTTTTTACCGGCCATTACCATATTTACTAATAGTGGATTTGGCGCGTATTTCGGATTTTTAAAACCGTCATACATTACATTTAAAATTGCCAAACAAACGTCAAGTCCGATAAAATCTGCCAATTGCAGCGGTCCCATCGGATGCGCCATTCCTAATTTCATTACCGTATCAATTTCTTCCACACCTGCAACGCCGTTGTAAAGGGTTTCTATGGCTTCGTTTATCATGGGCATCAGAATTCTGTTTGCCACAAACCCCGGATAATCATTTACTTCCGTGGGCGTTTTTCCTAACGTTTTGCTGAGTTCAAAAATGGTATCAAAAGTTTCTTTGGACGTACTATAGCCTTTTATAATTTCCACTAATTTCATAATCGGAACTGGATTCATGAAATGCATTCCTATCACCTTATCTGGTCGGGAAGTAGCAGCTGCAATCTGAGTAATAGAGATAGAAGAAGTGTTTGTCGCCAGTATGCAATTTTTTGGCGAAAACTCGTCCATTTGTTTAAAAATTTTCAATTTTAAATCTAGATTTTCTGTCGCAGCTTCAACGATTAGATCTGCATTTTTTATAACTTCTGATAAATCTGAAGACGTAGAAATATTTGCTAAAGTATTCGATTTTTCAACTTCTGAAATTTTTTCTTTTGCCACCATTCTGTCTAGATTTTTTGAAATATTTGCAATTCCATTTTCTAAACTTTCCTTATTTAGATCAACTAATGTTACTTTAAAATTTTTCTGTGCAAAGGTGTGTGCAATTCCATTACCCATGGTTCCGGCTCCAATCACGACTATGTTTTTTAGCATAATATATTTTTTATTTTTAATAATTTTTAAGATAGGTTTTTTTTTCTTCTAAAAGTTCACCTGAAAAATTAGAAGTTTTAAATTTTGTTTTTATAAATACGCGCTCGCCGTCCATTCTATTCAGAAATACCGCAAAATGAAGATGAGGACCCGTTGACCAACCCGTATTCCCGCTATAACCGATGAATTGCCCTTTTTTAATGTCATCGCCAACATTTACTTCTGAGCCGTTTTGTTTTAAATGAAGATATTCTGCAAAAGTACCGTCTGGCTGGATGATTAAAATAAAATTATTGTATTTCGCACATTCTTTTGTTTTACAATTGGTATTATTATGTTCTTCAGTAGCTACAACTTTTCCTTCCCGCGCTGCAAAAACTTTTTCACCAACTTTAAAATTAAAATCTAACGCCGCTTGATTCATGTGGGAAATTCGACCATTATAACCTTGATAGATGCTGTAAGATTTATTGCTCTCAAATGGAAGGTCGTAGATATAATTTTCATCATAATTAGTTTGCGTAATATCGCCAAAAGTATAATTACTACTTGAGCCATAACCTGCAGCTTTTTCAAGTTTAATCGGTGTGATCTCTGCGATCAGAAATCGTTTAGTCTGAGCCGGAATCACAACTATTTTACCATTTGGCAGCGAACTTTTCATATTATTTAAGGTGAAAATAAAAACAGCAGACATTGGCATTAATTCTAGATTTTCTGCGTACAGTTCATAAGAGCGGTCTTTTTTTTCTGAAAAGTATTTTATAGTTCCAACGCTTTGAGCAGTTATAAAAAACGGCAGAATACAAAGGAGGTAAGCCAAGATATTTTTCATACTAACTGTTTAAATTATCAAAAACGATTTTAGAAATATCCGCAATTATTTTGCAATTTACTTTTTCAGTTTCTTTAGAATTGCTCACGAAAACACAAATTGCATAATGAGTGCCGTTGGGTAATGTGATAATTCCCATATCATTTGTCGCCGCAGTAAATCCATTAATTGTGAAAGAAGTTCCAGTTTTATGTGCTAAAACATTTTTTGGTAATGATTCTGAAAGTCTATTTTTTCCGGTCGAAGTTTCCGCCATTATTTTCATTAAAAAATCGGTAGATGATTTAGAAACAATTTTACCTTCTTGGAAATCTTTTAAAAGTTTGACAATCGAATTCGTTGAACTAAAATTTTCATATTGTTTGTCTAAAACTTCATGACACTGTTCTTCAGTATATTTTATTTGAAAATCTTTGACGCCTTTTTTATTTATAAAATCTTGTACGGTTTTTGTGCCGCCAATTAATTTTAATAATAAATCACAACCATTATTGTCGCTTTGCGCCACCGTATATTCAATGATTTCCGCTAAAGTTAATTCTACATTCCCAATTGGATATTTCTCCCTAATTGGACTCCAAGTATTCTCTAACAGATCTGTTTTTTTAATTAAAATTGTTTGGTTTAAACTTAATTTTCCTTTATCAACTAAATTTAAAACTGCCAAAGCGATATGAAATTTAAATACACTTTGCATTGGTAAATGCTCATTTCCTTTAATGTTAAGTGCAAAAGGTTTTTCAATTCCCAAAACAGAAATACCGACAGTGGCTTTTTTTTCAGCGGTTATTTTATGAATTTGAGTTTCTAAATCAGATTTATTTTGCGCACATGACGTTGCGAAAATTATTAAAAATAGGAAGATTAGGTTTTTCATTTAATTTAAAATTCTAACTTATCATCTTCACAATTTCCAACGCTATTTTCAACGCTTCAGTTCCATCTTGCAAACTCACTTCCACATTTTTATTTTCTGTGATAGAATCTGCAAAACTTTCCAACTCATCTAAAATTGCGTTATTGGGATGAATCGGCGGATATTCAAAAATAATCTGGTTTTTTTCACCTTCCGCATTTTCAATGATCATATCAAAATCACTCGGATTTTCTGGTGCTTCTTTAATGCGAATAACTTCAGATTTTTTCTCTAAAAAATCCACAGAAATATAAGCGTCCTTCTGGAAAAACCGAGATTTTCGCATCGCTTTCATCGAAATTCTGGAAGTCGTCAAATTAGCAACACAACCATTTTCAAACTCAATTCTCGCATTGCAAATATCTGGTGATCTTGAAACCACAGAAACGCCGGAAGCATGGATGACTTTCACTTTAGATTTTACCAGACTCAGCAAAATATCCAGATCGTGGATCATTAAATCCAAAACCACTGAAACATCAGTGCCGCGCGGATTAAATTCTGCTAAACGATGGATTTCAATAAACATCGGGTCTTTAATGTAATCTTTTGATCCAATAAAAGCAGGATTGTATCTCTCAACATGTCCAACTTGTGCTTTTATGCCAAATTCTCTACATTTAAAAAGAATTTCTTCTGCTTCTTTTAAATTTTGCGTGACTGGTTTTTCAATAAAAAAAGGAATTTTATGTTCAATAGCTTTCATAGCGAAATCGTAATGATAAACCGTTGGCGTTACAATATCAAGCATTTCAATTTTAGATAATAAATCGTCAAAATCGTCAAAATATTTATAGCCAGATTCCGCTTCTATTTTTTTTCCGTTTTCGACATCTTTATCGTGAAAACCAATTAAATTATATTTATCAGACTGATTAAGTAATTTTAAATGAATTTTGCCCAAATGACCTGCGCCCACTAAACCTGCATTCAACATAGAATTTTTTTTAAGTGTGGTAAAGATAATAAATTAGACCTTAGATTTAGTTTCTTATCCAACTTCTGATATCTAACATCTTTTTGTATTTTTGTAACTATGACGGATTCTTTTGTACATAAAGGCAAGCGTAAATTTTTAGTAGAATACCTGCGGAATAAAATCGGAATTTCAGATGAGAATGTTCTCAGTGCGATGAATGAAGTGCCGCGTCATCTTTTTATCCAAAGTATTTTTGAAGAATTTGCTTATGAAGACCGTGCGTTTCCGATTGCAGCCAAGCAAACTATTTCTCATCCTTCAACGGTTGCCGAACAGACCGAACTTTTAGAATTAAAAAAAGATGAAAAAGTTTTAGAAATCGGCACTGGTTGTGGCTATCAAACGATGGTTTTAATGAAAATGAATACCTTAGTTTATACGGTTGAGCGTCAAAAAGATTTATTTGATTACTCAAAAAATATATTGAGAGAACTCAATTCTCGACCGAAATTTCAAAGTTTTGGCGATGGTTTTGCGGGACTTCCTACTTTTGCACCTTTTGATAAAATTTTGGTGACTTGCGGCGCAGAAAATTTACCTACAGAATTATTACATCAATTAAAAACGGGTGGAAAAATGGTAATTCCATTGGGAAAAACCGACGAACAGATTCTTTATCGTTTTACAAAAATTTCTGAAAGTGAAATTCAAAAGGAAGAATTTGGTGCTTACAAATTTGTACCAATGCTCGGAAATACGATTAAATAAAATTGCATTTCAAAAATTACTTATTACCCATTTTCAATTACTTGTGTTTTATCCCATAATATGAAAACCGCCATCCACATGCCGAATTTCACCAGTAATTCTGGTTTCTGGTCGAAATAAATGCACGATTTCATGGGCTAAATCTTCAGGTAATGCATTCCCAAGCGGACTAATTCTGTGTGCTCTTTCTACATCTTCATTTTTTAAAGTCGCATTTCCGGCTTTGCTTCCCATATAAGGTGAAAATCGCAATGCATTTGCTCTAATTCCGTATTTATTCCCGAGTTCATAAGCCATTTCGATGGTTAATCTTTCTAAAGCCGCTTTTGCAATACTCATATTAATGTACGGAAAAAAAGATACTTTTTCTGCGGCAATGTAACTGAGAGAGACAATGGAAGCACCTTTTTGTAAAACACCGCCATAAAGCAAAGCGTGACAAAGTGAAATTAATGAAAAAGCCGATACATTCATCGTATCATTAAATTCTTCTGCGGTTACCTCCAGCATTGGTTTTACTGATTTATTTCGAATCGTTTTGTCCATTGCGATCGCATGTAAAAACCCATTCAATTGAATATTTTTTTCTTTTAAATCTGTGGCTAGAAAAGTTAAACTTTCCGGTAAAGTCACGTCTAAAGGCGCGGTATAAATATCTTTGCCCAAAACTTTATCACAGGCATTTTTAAAATCGTCGTAATTTTTATTTAAAAAATCACTGGCTTTTTGCGATAAATTTTGATGAAATGGCGTCACGCCAAGTCCAGTGCAGACCACTTTTCCATTGTGTTGAAGGACCTTTTCGGCAGTTTTCATAGCCAATGAATTTTCATCAGCAATTCCAGTAATTAAAAAAGTTTGGTTTGAAAGCATGTTTTAAAAAATTATGAAATATTAATTATGATTTATGAAGTGAATTTAAAAGTTTTGTGTTTTATTAAATATTAAACTCAAAACTCATACTTAATAACTTATACTTTATATAAAGCAGTTCCCCAAGTCCAGCCAGAACCAACGGCTGCAAATAACAACAAATTTCCTGGTTTTATTTTCCCACTTTTATAGGTTTCATCCAAAACAATCGGGATTGTTCCGCCAGAAGTATTCGCATATTTGTCCATATTTGTCATTACTTTTTCAAATGGAATATTTACTTTTCTGGCAGTTTCCTGTAAAATTCTGATACTTGGTTGGTGTGGAATTACCCAATCAACATCTTCGGAAGTCAACTGATTGGCTTCAAGAATTTCTGTGATAACTTCGGGCAAAACTTTTGTCGCCGTGTTGTAAACTTCCTTCCCATTCATTTGGAAATAATGCAATTTATTTTTAATGGTTTCAGCCGAAGCGGGAAGTTCAGATCCACCTGCGGGAATATTAAAATGTAATTTTCCACGTCCGTCTGCATGAAGTTTAAAATCCATAAAACCTTTATCTTCGGTAGTTGCAGAGATTAAAATCGCACCTGCACCATCGCCAAAAAACACAGAATCTTTCCGTTCCCAATCCGTAATCGTCGAAAAAGTATCGGCGCCAATCACCAAAACATTTTTATACATTCCGGTTTGCACAAACTGACAACCAATTGCGATTCCATAAAGTCCGCCTGAGCAAACTGCCGAAATATCAAAAGCCACCGCTTGAAAGGCACCCATTTTTTCCTGTACGAAACACGCCGTAGAAGGTGCTTGACGGTCAGGCGTAGAAGTGGCAACGATAATTAAATTTAGATCCTGTGGCGTAACATCGGTTCCTTCCAAGGCTTTTAAACCTGCTTTATAAGCCAGATCACTCGTCACTTCGCCCACTGCAATTCTTCGTTCTCTGATTCCTAAGTTTTTAAATATCCATTCGTCAGAAGAACCAACTGCTTCAAAAAAATCGTTTTTTAATATTTTTGGCGGTACATAAGAACCAGTTCCTTTTATATAAGCGTTTATTTTCATTTTATCGATATTATTTGCAAATATTACATTTAAATTTTCAATTAATTGCATAAAAATATTTTTTTTACTGCTGATATTGATTATTATTTATATATTATCCAAATAATTAAATCTATTGTTAATTTGCATTTTCTAAAATTTAAATTTTGTAACTATTTATTTTTCAATATATTAATCTAAAAATACAAGATGTAAAGAATATTTTGAATATTTTTTCAGTTAATGTTTTGGGGATTTTAAAACATGGATTATGATCTACAAAAAGAAGCTCAAATAGTTAAATATTTATTTTTTGGCAATAAATTTGCTAACTTTTCATTGATAAAATTTTAAAAAATGGATACTGAGAACAACGAAAATCAAATAGAAAAAAATTTAGATAAATTAAATTACCCAAAAACCGAAGATATTTTTACGCAGGAAGACCATATTTCAATTGATGCAAATGGAAAACTTACAAAAAATGAATATATCAGCGACGGTATGGAAATGGATTTAGATGTTCCCGGTTCGGAGTTGGATAATGCGCAGGAAGAATTAGGTTCTGAAGATGAAGAAAATAATTATTACAGCACGAGCGACAATGATGACAACCACGAGGAAGTGAACGAAGATTTAATCAATTAAATATTTGGAGCAAGACGGTTTTATTTTCTTCCAATATAAATCTGGGCTTTTAAGCCTGGATTTTTTCCTTTTTGTAGAGATATTTTAGATTTTAAACAAGTAAAATACTCTAATTATTTTCAAAAATGGGTGATGGTTTTTTCTCATTATTTACGGCAACCAAAGTAAAATCCCCCGAAACGGATTTCTCCCTCTTATCCGCGTACATTTCTTCTACAAATATTTCCACGTGAACTTTTAGACTCGTATTTCCAACATATTTCACTTGCCCAATTAATTCTATTAAAGTGTCTGCAGGAATAGGTTTTTTAAAGTCAATGCGGTCACAACTTACCGTTACAAAACTTTTCCGGGCAAATCTGGTCGCTGTCATAAACGCTACTTCATCCATCATTTCCATTACTTTTCCGCCAAACATCGTATTATGATGATTGGTCGTATTTGGGAAAACCACTTTAAATACTTTTGTAATAGACTTCTGGATCTCTAATTCGTAATTCATTTTTATAATTTTAAAAATTAAAATGAATAGAAAACCTCGTGTTTTCTACTTCACCCGCGAAAGTTTTTGGGGATCTGACTTACCGAAAAATTCAGTTTACAGTTGCGCGACAGTTCATGATTTACACATGATTCACCCGTTTTTTGTAAACCAAAGATAAACTAATTTGTTCTTTAAAATTTATAGCTTTTGTTGACTTTACAAAATTTTAAATATTTTCTATATTTTAAGTTCATACAGAAAAACTGTATTTTTGTTAATAGTCTAAACTAATATCTTAAAACAATGTCAGATTTTAAATCTCAAGTGCAAGAAGGAATTCCTTCTGAATTACCACCAATAAAATCTTACGAAACTCAAATAAATCACGCGCCAAAGAGAAAAGACATTCTCAACGAAGAAGAAAAAATATTGGCTTTAAAAAATGCCCTGCGTTATTTTAAGCCAAAATTTCATGCAGAATTATTACCGGAATTCAGACAAGAATTAGAAGATTTTGGTAGAATTTATATGTATCGTTTTCGCCCGGATTATGAAATGAAAGCCCGACCAATTTCAGAGTATCCTGGGAAATGTGAGCAGGCAAAAGCGATTATGTTGATGATTCAAAATAATCTGGATTACGCCGTTGCGCAACATCCGCATGAGCTTATTACTTACGGTGGAAATGGCGCGGTTTTTCAAAATTGGGCGCAATATCTTTTAACCATGAAATATTTGTCAGAAATGACGGATGAACAAACTTTAACAATGTATTCTGGTCATCCGATGGGTTTATTTCCGTCGTCAAAAGATGCGCCACGAGTCGTAGTAACCAACGGAATGGTAATTCCTAATTATTCTAAACCAGATGATTGGGAGAAATTCAATGCTTTGGGCGTTTCACAATACGGACAAATGACTGCTGGAAGTTACATGTACATCGGTCCGCAAGGAATTGTTCATGGGACGACAATCACTGTTTTAAATGCATTTAGAAAAATAAAAAAATCTACAAAAGGTGGTTTATTTCTAACATCTGGATTGGGTGGAATGAGTGGCGCGCAACCAAAAGCCGGAAATATTGCAGGTTGTATTACTGTAATTTCTGAAGTAAATCCAAAAATTGCAAAAATTCGTCACGAACAAAAATGGGTAGATGAGATTCATGAAAATCTTGATAAATTAGTAGAAAGAGTAAAAAAAGCACAAGAAAATCAAGAAATTGTTTCACTCGCTTATCTTGGAAATGTGGTAGAAGTTTGGGAAAAATTTGATGGAGAAAATATAAAAGTTGACATTGGTTCAGATCAAACTTCGCTTCATAATCCTTTTGCCGGTGGTTACTATCCCGCGGGAATTTCTTTTGAGAAATCAAATGAAATGATGGCGGAAAATCCGGAACTTTTTAAAGAAAAAGTGTATGAAAGTCTTAGACGACAAACAAATGCGATTAATAAACATACTGAAAAAGGAACTTATTTTTTTGATTACGGCAATGCTTTTTTATTGGAAGCGAGTAGAGCAGGAGCGGACGTCATGTCAAAAAATTCTACGATTGGGAGGGAGTTTAAATACCCAAGTTACGTACAAGATATTATGGGACCGATGTGTTTCGATTTTGGTTTCGGGCCATTTCGCTGGGTTTGTGCAAGTGGAAAACCGGAAGATTTAGAAAAAACGGATCAAATTGCGTGCGAAGTTTTAGAGGAAATAATGAAAAATTCACCTGAGGAAATTCAGCAACAAATGCAGGATAATATTACTTGGATTAAAGGTGCACAAAAAAATAATTTGGTCGTCGGTTCACAAGCCAGAATTTTATATGCGGATGCAGAAGGAAGAATGAAGATTGCGGAATCATTTAATAATGCGATTAAAAATGGTGAAATTGGAGAAGTGATTTTAGGACGCGATCACCACGATGTTTCTGGGACAGATTCACCTTACAGAGAAACTTCTAATATTTATGACGGTTCGAGATTTACGGCGGATATGGCGATTCAAAATGTAATTGGCGATAGTTTTCGCGGTGCGACTTGGGTTTCCATTCACAACGGCGGCGGCGTTGGTTGGGGTGAAGTCATCAACGGCGGTTTCGGAATGTTACTCGATGGTAGCACAGAAGCCGAAAGAAAATTAAAATCAATGCTTTTTTGGGATGTTAATAATGGGATTTCCCGCAGAAGTTGGGCAAGAAATGAAAATTCAGTTTTTGCTATTAAAAGAGCGATGAAAAATGAGCCAAATTTAAAAGTGACGTTGCCGAATTTTGTGGATGAAAGTTTGTTTTAAAAAAAATAATTTAAAAATTTTAAAAATAATGGAATTATTAGAAGATATTCTAAAAGATCAAGAAAATGTAAAAGTCATTGATGCAAGGATAGATTATAAAAATTACGTTGCCTTAGATCTTTCTGCGTCACGTACAGATAAATTGGATTTGGATTTAGCCGACGCAAAAATGTTTGAAGAATTTGTAGAAAACCATCTTTCTCAAAATAATGCGAAAGTCGCATTTGGAGGTTATTTAGAGCATCGAAATCTATACAAAAGAAGTGAGAATTTTAATGATAAAAATACGGAGGAGCGAAATATTCATATTGGTTTAGATCTTTGGATAAAAGCTGGAACATCTGTTTTGAGCGCATTAGACGGAAAAATTCACAGTTTTCAAAATAATATGGCGCATGGAGATTATGGTCCAACCATTATTTTAGAACATCATATTGACGGTTTAATTTTTTATACTTTGTACGGCCATTTAAGTTTAGAAAGTTTAGATGGAAAAACTGAAGGGCAATCGGTAAAAAAAGGACAGAAAATTGCCGAACTTGGAAAACCGCCAATAAATGGAGATTACGCGCCGCACTTGCACTTTCAGATCATTAAAGATATTGAAAATAAAAAAGGTGATTATCCGGGCGTTTGTAGTTCAAAAGATGTAGATTTTTACAAAGAAAATTGTCCGAATCCTTATTTATTATTAAAAATTTAGAATTGTATATTGTATCTAAGGAATTATCCAAAACTTCTAACTTCCTGAAGAAAATTTTAAATCAATAATTAAGTCATTTTAATTAGTAAAAAAAAATACTAATTTTTGATTTAAATTAAAAAAAGTTCCTAAATGATCTGCTAAATTTTATTTAAATCATTATTTTTGCGTTTTAAATCAAAGTGATGAATTTTAAATTTACAATCTTTTTTCTGCTCATTTTTCAAGGTGTTTTTTCACAAGTTGGAAGTTTAAATATCAATGTTTTCGATAACTTTTCAAAAAAAGAATTAAACGCCACAATTAAAATTCCTAAAATAGACAGCTTATTTTCTGGTAGTGGAACAGTTTTTATTAAAAACATACCTTCTGGAACTTATACTTTAGAAATTAGCGCCTCAGGTTACGACACCGGAACTTTATCAGAAATTAATGTAGTTCCCAATCAAAATTTAACTTTTAGTATTGGTTTAAATGCAATTCCCTCTAAGACTATCGATGAGGTAATAATTAGTAAAAAAGCCTATAAAACTACGGCAGAAAGTCCGCTCTCATTAAGAAATATTACCAGCGAAGAAATTCAAAAAAATGCGGGTTCTAACCGTGATGTTTCAAAAGCCATTCTCAGTTTTCCGGGCGTTGGAAGTACGGCGAGTTTCCGAAACGATTTATTTATTCGCGGTGGCGCATCTTCAGAAAACCGGTTTTATATTGATGATATCGAAGTACCAATAATTAATCACTTTCAAACGCAAGGTGCTTCCGGCGGGCCACGGGGGATTATTACAGTCGATTTTTTAAAAGATGTCGATTTTTATAGCGGTGCTTTTCCCTCCAATGTAAGCGGCGCATTATCTTCCGTTTTTGAATTTCATCTCAAGCAAGCACGTAAAGATAAAATTGGTTATAAAGCGGTTTTAGGTTTAGACGATATGCAATTGATGGCAGATGGACCATTGTCTAAAGATCAAAGTTGGTCAGGTTTATTGAGTATAAGAAAATCTAATTTACAGATTTTATTTAAAGCGATTGGTTTGCCTTTTTTACCTTCTTACTATGATTCTCAATTTAAAATTTCTAAAAAATACAAAAACGGCGATGAACTTTATTTTATTGGTTTAGCCGCGATTGATCAGTTTAAATTTAATGATAAACCAAAGCAAACCTTATCCAATCTCACGACTTTAGATCGAATTCCCAAAGCGCCGCAGTGGAATTATACATTTGGTGCCGGTTACAGACATTTGGTAGAAAACGGCACTTGGCTTTTTACAGTGAGTAGAAATATGCTGAATAATGAAGCCCTAAAATATTTTCGAAATATAGAAATTCCGGAGAATAAATTAATTGATTACACGTCCCAAGAAACTGAAAATAGAATTAAAATAGACCGTACTTTTAAAATTGGTGAGGTTAAAATAAGCACTGGAATTAACGGGAATTTTGCAAAATACTACAACCGCTCTTATATAAAATCGGTGACGCAAATTCAAGCGGCGACTGATGATTATTTATCCCAATTAAATGTGAGTCAGTTTGGTTTTTACCTTCAAGGTTCAGAGAAAATTTTTAATGACAATCTGACGGTTTCTGCAGGTGTGAGATTAGATGGAAGTTCCTATTCGACATTAACCGATAATCCTTTTAAACAGATCTCACCAAGAATTTCTTTACATTATCAACTAAGTCCAAAATTTGCTTTAAATTTTAACAGCGGTATTTATTACCAGTTGCCAACTTACACGGCTCTCGGTTATAAACAAAATGGTGAATTTATTAATAAACAGTATTTAAAATATATCAGTAACGCTCATTTAGTTGGCGGGTTTGAATATAATGCGGAAAATAATTTACGATTCACGGCGGAAGCTTATTTTAAGAAATATAAAAATTATCCTTTCTCTTTAAGAAATCAAATTAGTTTAGCGAATGTAGGCGGTGATTTCGGTGTGGTTGGTCCGGAACCTTTAGATTCTCGCGGAGTTGGTAAAACTTATGGTTTTGAATTATTGGCACAAAAAAGAACGGTTAATAATTATTATGGCATCGCCGCCTACACTTTTGGTTATTCAAAATTCAGCAATGCAAATGGAGATCTGTCACCTTCCAGTTGGGATGCGCGGCATATTTTAAGCATTACAGGTGGGAAATATTTTAAAAGAAATTGGAATCTAAGCGCCCGTTTCAGATTACAATCCGGCTTACCTGAAACACCCTATAATTTAGAAGAGAGCCAATTTGTTTCTGTCTGGAATATTTCAAATGGTCCTTTGAAAAATTTTTATGCCATCAATTCTATCCGTGGAAATCTGGTGCAGCAATTAGATATGCGCGCAGAAAAAAAATGGATTTTTAAAAAATGGCAATTAACGGCTTATTTAGATGTGGTAAATATCTATGGCTCACAAAATCCAAGTGATCTGCCTGTTGTTAATCTACAGCGTGATTCTAATGGAAATCCCATTATTCAAAATCCTTCTGCACCACAAAACCAACAAGTTTATGACTTGCAAACCGGTAAACAAGATAAACTAACACCTTTGCCTTATTTCGGATTTATTTTTGAATTTTAATAATTGTCTCGCTGATTTAACAGATTTTCAATAAAGTTTCTGTGAATAAATATGCGGTATCTGTTAAATCAGCGAGATTAAATATTCATAATCCAAAGTAATTTTTAGTTTAAATTTTGTGCTTCATTTTTTTTAATCTGATCTAAAATCCATTCTTTATGTATATCTTTTTTTTGTAAAACTTCCGAAATTGTGGGAATAATTTCTTTATTAGGAACTACACCTTTTTCCGTATTTGTAAAAGTAATATTTGGTTGAAAGAGCATCAAACCAATAGGAAGTTTGAGTTTAGAATTTGGTAATGTTTCTGTAGAATATCGTCCAGCGACACTTCCATCATTTGCACCGCCAGTTTCCTCGCCCACTAAATAGGCACGTTTATCATCTTTTAACTTTGATGGTAAAATAGAGGCGGCAGAAAAACTTCCGCCATTTATTAAGACATATACTTTTCCATTAAAATTATCTTTTTTAATTTTTTTAACAGAATAGTTTGTTTTTAGATAATGTTTCCCGTTTTTTTCTACGTTTGAAAATGCCGTTCCTACTAAATAAAATGGAAAGGCTATTACAGCTAGAGGTTTAACAAAACCTGGTATTTGGTTAAAAAAATCCGCGTGGTACATTGATTTATTTGTAGTCACTTCAATATCATTCAGAAATTTTAATTTTTTATCTGTGAGATAAGAATAAAGGTTATTAATTTCTGCTACACTTCCGCCAAAATTATTTCGCATATCGATAATTAAATATTTTGTTTTTGCTTCTTTTAACTTTGAGAAACTCTCTTTGTAGAATTTTTTTGAACGTGTGTTGGAAAAGGAATTTATTACCATATACGCAACACTGCTGTCTTTTGTTTCAAAACTTAAACTGCGGTTGTATAATTTTCTCGCAGAATTATAATCGTTGTTTTTATTTGACTGTTCTTTCTTTTTAGTTTCTGATTTTTCCGCTTTCTTCTCGGTTTTAGAAATTTTATCGCGCTTTAAATAAAAGGTTTTTATCTTATTTTGATATTTAGTTTCCAGTTTTACACTGTCTAAAATGCCATTTTCATAGGTAAAAAAATTCGCCCACGCTCTTGATAGATAATATTTTTGAAAAGTTTGGTTTTTGCCGTCGCTTGTAATTAGTTTTTTATATTTTTTTAATAAATCTTTTGTCGGCACATCGTTGATTTTCAAAAGTTCAGTTCCCACCTGCATATTGGGAATTTTATCGGCATTATCTAAAACATACAAACGTTCATCCTCAATTGCAAAATTATAACGTCCAAAAAGTCCTTTCTGAGTTTTTAAATATTTTTTCTCTTTTCTGGTTAATTTTTTAACGGGAATAGTAACTCGTAAATGTCCTTCCTTGATTTTTGCAACAACCGGTTCTAATTTTGAATAAAAATCTAATGGTGTCAAAGGTTGATTGATAGTGGTTTTAAGCGAATCAAATTTATAATCTAAAGAATCTTTAGAAATATACCAATACAAATAGGGGTGAAGTTGCTGAAGTTTCAAGTAAGCAAAATCGACATCACATTTTAATTTTTCTGCGGCAATTGGTTTTTCTAAGTTTTTGTTGTAGGTTTTCACCGAAATACAAGAGGTAAAAAGACAAACTGTCAAAAAGTAAACTAATTTTTTCAATTCTTTATTTTGACCAAAACTAATAAAAATATAACGTTTTTTATAACTTATAACTCATACTTTTTAGCCGTGAATCACATAATTGCGGTTATATGTTTTTTGATTCAAATTAAAACTGCAATATTTTAAATCGTTTTTGTCAATTTATCGTTTCGTCATTCTCAAACCAATTTATCCATAAAAAAATCGGATTTTTGCAACTTGTTTTTAATTAAAAAACATATTTGTAGAAATGAGCGTTTTAAAAGAAAAAAACAAATATATCGCCACGCTTTTGGCGTTTGCAGTTATTCCAATCTCAGGTTTGTCGACCGACATTTATTTGCCATCAATGCCAGAAATGGCAAGGGAATTAGGACAACAGGAAAGTAGCATTCAACTTACTTTGTCTATTTTTTTGATCAGTTACGGCTTTACGCAGTTTTTTGCCGGAAGCGTTGTAGATGCTTTCGGTAGATACAGGGTTTCTCTGATTTCTTTGGCCTTATTTGTTGTGAGTTTTGTAATTACTGCAACTACTAAAGACATTCTAGTAATCTATGCGATGCGCGTTGTTCAGGGTGCTTTAGCAGGAATTGTTGTCGTTTCTAAACGGGCTTTTTTTGTTGACGTTTATGAAGGTGAAAAAAGAAAACATTACCTCAGTATAATGACGATTGTCTGGTCTGTTGGTCCCATCATTGCGCCGTTTATTGGTGGCTATTTGCAAAAACATTTTGGATGGCAATCTAATTTTTATGTTTTGGCAGGTTACAGTTTATTTCTACTAATTTTTGAATTCCTTTTTTCTGGTGAAACATTAAAAATGAAAAGACCTTTTCAAGTAGATTTTCTGATAAAAGAATATACGATGATGTTTCGTGCAAAAGATTTTTTCTACGCAATGCTAATGTGTGGTTTGAGTTACGCAATCGTTATTTTCTTTAATCTTTGCGGTGCTTTTATTATTGAGCATAAAATGGGTTATTCTGAAGTCGTTGCCGGATATGTTTCTCTAATTCTCGGTGTTGCTTGGATGACGGGTGGATTTTTGGGTAAATTTTTAATAGACAAAGCCTTTATGCCAAAAATTAGAATTGCAAATTATATTCAGTTGGCTTTAATTGTGGCGATGTTTTTTACTTCTTATTATGCAAGTACCATTTACAGTTTGGTGGCTTTTGCTTTTCTAATTCACATTACTGCGGGTTTTATTTTTAATAATTATTTTGCTTTTTGTATTGGAAGATTTCCAGATTCTGCAGGAATTGCTGGTGGATTGACGGGCGGAGTAGCGTTCATTCTCACATCAGGAATAAGTTATGCAATTGTCGCAGTCTTAAAACCAGAACTGCAACTAAAAGTTGCAGAAGGTTATTTTGTATTGGGAATTTTAGGTTTATTGGTTTTATTAATGACCAAATGGCGGAAAGCACACGTTTCAAATTAATTAAAATTTTATTAATTTTAGGGAAAATGTGAATCAATGAATAAATTTATAATTATTGTTTTTTGTATTTTTCTAAGTTGTAAAAGCCAAAAAAGCGAATATAACTATGCTGATAAAAAAATTAAATATGTTGATTTTTGTGACTTAGAAAATCATAAAAATGAATTGGTTGCAACCGAATTTTATTATACAGGCTTTGTAGAATATTGGTGGATTTACGGCAAAATTAAATGTGAAAATAATAATGAAACAAATTTAGCATTTGATATATTTCATATTCCCACAAAATTTAAAAGATTATTTGATAACCAAAAAAGTTACGATATTTTAAAAATCACCGCAATTGGAAAATTTAGAAATGATAATATAAACGGGTATGGACATGAAGGCAGCAATAAATCTGAATTTTTAGTTTTAAAAATTTTTAAAATGAAGAAAGCAGGTAAAATGATAATTAAACAATAGAAATTTTAGGATAAATTATCAATAAAAAAGCCATTTTCTAATTAAAGAAAATGGCTTTTAGATTAATTAAATTTCTAAAATTTAAATCCCAGAAATTATTTTATTTAAAGTTTCACTTGGTCTCATTGCGTTATCAGTTTTCTTAAAATCTGGGAAATAATACCCGCCAATATCTTGCGGTTTTCCTTGCGCGCCAATTAATTCAGAATTTATTTTTTCTTCATTATTTTTAAAATCTTCTGCTACTTTTTTGAAGTGAGTTGAAAGTTCTATATCTGTAGTTTGCTCTGCTAATTTTTCCGCCCAGTACATTGCTAAATAAAAGTGCGAACCTCGGTTATCAATTTGTCCTAATTTACGTGCAGGCGATTTATCATTAGCCAAAAATAAATCATTCGCAGCGTCTAAAGCATCGGCTAAAATTTGCGCTTTTTGGTTGTTTTTTGTTTGAGAAATAAATTCTAAACTCGCTTGCAAAGCCAAAAATTCACCTAAAGAATCCCAACGCAAATAACCTTCTTCAATAAATTGTTCAATATGTTTCGGTGCAGATCCGCCCGCGCCAGTTTCAAATAAACCGCCACCATTCATTAAAGGAACAATGGATAACATTTTTGCAGAAGTTCCCAATTCTAAAATCGGAAATAAATCCGTCAAATAATCTCTCAAAACATTTCCTGAAACGGAAATGGTGTCTTTTCCTTCACGTATTCTTTCTAAAGTCAATTTCATCGCATCTTTAATATCCAAAATACGGATATCTAGACCTGTAATATCATGGTGACTTAAATAATTTTCTACTTTTTTAATGATTTCCCGGTCGTGCGCTCTGCCTTTGTCTAACCAAAAAATGGCAGGTGTATCAGATAATCTTGCGCGGTTTACAGCAAGTTTTACCCAATCTTGAATCGGTGTATCTTTCGCTTGACACATCCTGAAAATATCATTTTTCTCAACTTTTTGTTCCAATAATGTTTCTCCGTTTTCATTCTCAACTTTCACAGTTCCATCTGCGGAAAGTTGAAAAGTTTTATCGTGAGAACCGTATTCTTCGGCTTTTTGCGCCATTAATCCAACATTAGGAACAGAACCCATTGTGCATGGATCTAATGCGCCATTTTTCTGCATATCTTTTATGACCGCTTCATAAAACCCCGCGTAACTTCTATCCGGAATAATCGTAATTGTATCTTCTTCTTTCCCTTCTTTATTCCACATTTTCCCGCCACCACGAACTAAAGCCGCCATTGACGCATCAACAATTATATCAGATGGAACGTGAAAGTTGGTGATGCCTTTTTCAGAATTTACCATTGCCACTTTTGCACCATTTTGTAACGTTTTTGCAATCGCGTCTTTTATTTCTTGCTCTTGTGGTTGCTTTTTAATTTTGTCAAATAAATCTTGCAAACCATTATTTGGGTTGATGTCTAGAGTTTTAAATAAATCTGCATATTTTGCAAAAACATCAGCAAAATAAGTTTCTAGAATCGCTCCAAACATAATTGGATCTGAAACTTTCATCATAGTTGCTTTCAAATGTGCCGAAATCATTACGCCTTTTTCTTTTGCTTCTTTTATGGTTTTTTCGACAAAGGATTTTAAAGAATTTAAACTCATTATTGCAGAATCAATTATTTCTCCTGCTTTTAAAGTAGCAAAATCTTTTAATACTTTTGAAGAACCATCGTTTCCATAAAAAACAATTTTATATTTTCCGTCTTTTTCAATAGTAGTGGAAGTTTCCGTGCCGTAGAAATCACCCGAGGTCATATTTGCAACTTCGGTTTTAGAATTAGATTTCCATTCACCCATTCTGTGCGGGTTATTTTTTGCGTAATTTTTGACTGCTTTTGGCGCTCTTCTGTCGGAATTCCCTTCTCTTAAAACTGGATTTACAGCAGAACCTAAAACTTTCGCATATTTTGCTTTTATGGCTTTCTCCTCCTCATTTTTTGGTTCAGAAGGATAATTTGGAATGTTATAACCATCTTTTTGTAATTCTGCAATCGCCTGATCTAACTGAGGTGCTGATGCAGAAATATTTGGTAGTTTAATAATATTTGCATCTGGAGTTTTAGCTAAATCTCCTAATTGTGACAAAGAATCTGCAATTTTTTGGTCTTCTTTTAAATACTCAGGGAAGTTTGCTAAAATTCTTCCTGCTAGAGAAATATCCGCCGGAATAATTTCGATATCGGCAGTCTTCGTGAAGGCTTTTACGATAGGCAAAAATGAATGTGTTGCCAGCATCGGCGCTTCATCCGTTAAAGTGTAATAAATTTTAGACATTATATTTTTTAATTTTTGTTTTGAATGTTGACAAAAATAATGATTTTTGCCCAATTTTTAGATTGTCACTAGCAATTTAATATCATAAACCTTCTATATTTCTTTCTGCAAGCGTGGTATTTCTAATATTAAAGTATTTAAAAAAACCTCTTTTAACCCAAATAAATTACATTTTTAACGATTTTAGTTTTGATAAATATTATCCAATGAAAATATTAAAAATTCTATATGATGCGGTTTAGTTTTAAAATATCTCTCAATCTAATTTATGATTATCTGCAATATTAAAAGAAAATGAAATTAGGCTATATCATAATTATAAAATTTAAGAATTATTTAACCATTGCTCTTCCTGCATTGAATCTATTTTTCGTTAAATTTGAACTAATTAAAAATAAAAATTATGGCAAAAATTACACTGGGTGGAAATCCAATAAATTCTGTTGGAGATCTTCCAAAGGAAGGATCAGAAATAAAAGATTTTAAATTAATAAATTCAGATTTAAGTGAAAAATCACTTTCAGATTATGCAGGAAAACGTAAAATTTTGAATATTTTCCCAAGTATTGATACAGGAGTTTGTGCAGCATCTGCGAGAGCATTTAACATGAAAGCTGGCGATTTGGACAACACTATTGTTATTAATGTTTCTAAAGATCTCCCATTTGCATTAAGTAGATTCTGTGCGGCTGAAGGTTTAGATCATGTGGAAAGTCTTTCAGATTTTAGAGGAAATTTCGGACATGATTACGGAGTTGAACTAGTAGATTCAGCAATGAAAGGTTTACTAAGCCGCGCTGTAATTGTGACCGATGAAGATAACAAAGTGCTTTATACGCAACAAGTGCCTGAAATTGCTCAGGAGCCGAATTATGAAGCAGCGCTTGCCGCTTTAAAATAAACAAGAAATTTTAGTATTTTAGAAAAAAGAATTATAAAGATATTTTATAATTCTTTTTTTTTATTTTAGAGAATCTGAAACTGAATTAGCAACATAACTTCCTATGCTGAAGCAGGCTTGTAAAAGATAACCGCCAGTTGGCGCTTCCCAGTCAATCATTTCACCTGCGCAATAAATATTTGGGAATTTTTTTAATTCTAAATGAGAAGTCAACTCTGAAAATGCGATTCCGCCCGCTGTAGAAATTACTTCATCAATTGGACGGAAACTTAGTATTTCAATAGGAAAATTCTTAACCATTTTTGCAAGATTCTCAATATCGGTATAACTTTCTTTATCCAAAGTTTTCAGAAGATTTAATCCTGTTGTAGAAATTTTTATTTTCTTTTTCAAGATAGAACTTGCTTTTTCTAGGCTATTTAATTGGTCTAAAATTTCACTTTCAGATATATTTGGTTTCAAATCAATATACAGAGTTAATGGAAAATCATACTTTCTTGTAAAGCGGTTCATAAAATAGACTGGACTTCCTTCAATGCCATATTTTGTAAAGACAACTTCACCAGTTTTTTGGTTTTTGTCAAATGAGATTTTTATATTTTTTAGATATTGTCCCTGCAATTGATGGAAAATAGAGTGGGTGTTGTATCCCGAATTAGCAGATTCTAAAGGGATTATTTCAATATTTTTCTTTACTAAAGCTTCGATCCATTTTGCATCGGAACCTGTTTTTTTCCAAGAGCCACCGCCCATAGCTAGAATTAATTTTGAATAAAAGATTTTTTGACAGTTTTTAAAAAAAACTTGACTTTTATCGAAATCTAAAAAAATGTGATCATAATGTATTTCAACACCAAGTTTTTCCAATTTATCCAGCCAAGCTTTTAAAACCTGAATTGGTTTAATGTTTTTTGTCGGAAATATTTTACCGGAACTTCCTACATAAGTTGTGATCCCAAGGTTTGAAAGCCAATCGATTACTTTATTGTTATCAAATTCTTTTACAATATTCTGAATTTCTTTAGATTCATATTTTCCTAAAAAAGATTCTAATTCTTCACTATGTGTTAAATTAAACCCACCATTTCCCGCAACTAAAAATTTTCTTGCCGCCGCTTTATTTTGATCAAAAACCTGAACTTTAAAACCTTTTTCAGCTAAAATTTGTGCGGTCATTAAGCCAGAAGGACCGGCGCCAATAATGATGATTTGATTGTCTTGCATTATAGCGCAAAAGTAAGGATTTAGATTTTTAGAAAATTTATTTCCAATTTTTGTATGGTGAGAGCGTTAAGTTGGAATTATAGTATTTCTCTTCGCCGGTAACTTCTTTACTAATAAAATCTGGAAGAGAGAATTTTTCGTTTTCGTTTTTTAGCTCAATTTCTGCAATAATTAATCCTTCATTTTTATCTAAAAATTCGTCAACTTCCCATAATTTATCATCAAAAATGATCTCGTGTCTAATCTTTGAAAGTTCAGCAACAGAAAATTGATCCAGTAATTCTTTTGCTTCATCAAATGGAATTTCATATTCAAATTCTGCACGTGTCGCACCCACAGAAGTGCCTTTTATTGTTAAAAAACCTTTGTCGAAAGTCTGTCTGACACGAATAGTTTTATTTGGGTCGGTTAAAAGATAACCTTGCCGATATAATTCCCCAGCAGCTTTCTTTACTTTCTGCCAACTATCTTTATTGACTAAAAATTTTCTTTCAATCTCGATTCCCATTAATATACACTTAAATCAATTTAGTTTTTAACTTTCTTATTTTGAATGAAAATTAAAATTCCCATTATTGCTAATATGAGCAGCAAAACCACGATGCAATTTATAATTGTTTGCGATATTCCAATTTCTATAAAATTTAAAAATGGATAAGGAAAATAGTTTGAAAGCTTGCCCCTAACTAATACTAAAATTAGATAAATTAGTGGATATAGCAACCAGATTATTAACTGACTAAATTTAGATTTTTCTTTCGGTGAATATATAAACCAGTAAATAAGAACCAATAATGGAATAATTGTATGCAAAAGTTCATCTACAACTCTCTGCATTCCTTTGGGTGACCACAATCCTCTTAAAATCACTTGATAAACAAATCCAACAATTACTATAAAAGTTGTAACAGCAATTAAGCTATTTTTTTGGTTGAAAATTAAAATTTTTTGCGAAAATGAATTTGATATTTTGGCTGTAAAAAATAATGCAACTAAAATATTTGTAAGAATCGTAAAAAAGCTGAAAAAGCGAATAATAGTTTCGGCAATGTCCGCCTGTCTATTTTGAATCATCAAAATAAACTGTGCAATAACTGCAAACCAACATAAAATAAATCCAGAAATTTCGGTTTTTCTTTGCATCAATTTTAATTTTTAAAAAACTACTATTAAAATTTTAAAAATAATTAAATAAAATTGATTTAAAAAATTTACTTCCGCAATTTGACTAATATTTCGAAATTTTAAAAAAGTTTTTACCGTAATTACTTCAGGAAAACTGCAAGTGATTTTATAATGATCAACTACTTAAAACATAAAAAAATCTTTTAAACTTTTCACGCAATTTTGACTAATGCGTAGGAAAAATTTGTATTCTCTTAGAAAATAAAATCATTACAGATATAAAAGCCATTTACAAAGAAATGGCTTTTTTTTAACTTCTATTATTAGTTTTATAAAAAATTACTGCGTTGCAAAATTTAAACAAAAGGTAATTTTACAATCTTTGCGGGGATACTTTTGTTTCTAATTTTTATAAAAATTTCACTATCAACTTTTGTGAAGTCTTTTGTAACATATGCCATACCAATACCTATTTTTTTCATTGGACTCATTGTGCCAGAAGTTACTTTCCCGATTACATTTCCTTTGGAATCTTCGACTTCATAATCATGTCTCGGGATTGCTTTTTCCTGCATTTCAAAAGCAACTAATTTCTTTGTAACACCATTTTCTTTTTGTTGGGCTAAGTATTCTTTATCAACAAAATCTTTATCAAATTTAGTGATCCAACCCAAACCTGCTTCCAAAGGTGAAGTAGAATCATCGATATCATTTCCGTACAGGCAAAATCCTTTTTCTAATCGCAAAGTATCGCGGGACGCCAAACCACAAGGCAAGAGTCCAAATTCTTCGCCTGCTTTGGTTAATGCTTCCCAGATTTCGACGGCATTTTCATTTTTAAAATAAATTTCAAAACCACCACTTCCAGTGTAGCCTGTGTTAGAAATGATAATATCTTCAACGCCAAAAATATTTCCAATTGCGAAATGATAATATGGAATTGCTGCTAAATCTGTTTCTGTTAGTTTTTGTAAAGTTTCAGCGGCTTTTGGCCCTTGGATAGCAATTAACGACATTTCATCAGAAACATTTTTTAAAACTGCGCCGAATTTTTCATTGTATTTTTGAAAATGTGAAAAATCTTTATTAATATTAGAGGCATTCACCACTACAAAATATTTTTCATCTGCGATTTTGTAAACGATTAAATCATCGACTATTCCACCGTTTCCATTAGGTAAACAAGTATATTGTGCTTTTCCGTTTTCTAAATTTTCAATATTATTAGTGCAAGTAAATTGTAAAAGATCTTTGGCGTTTTTACCTTCCACATAAAACTGTCCCATGTGAGAAACATCGAAAATTCCAACTTTTTCTCTTACTGCAAAATGTTCTTCATTAATTCCGGAATACTGAACAGGCATTTCAAACCCTGCGAAATCTACTATTTTTGCGCCTAAAGCAACATGTTTCTCGTACAAAGCTGTTTTGCTCATTTCTATATTTTGTTTTTAAATTTTATAAATGTTCTTTGTATTCTTTTAGAATAATTTTAAACCATTCTGTGAAATTTTCTGCTTTATCACGCATTTCCACTTCAAGATCTTGCATGGTGATATAGCGTATTTCTGAAACTTCATCTTTATTTAAATTAAATTCACCATCAAATTTGCCCACAAAAACGTGGTCTAATTCATGTTCCCATAAATTTTGTCCAACTTCTGCTTTATAAATAAAATAGAATTTTTCCTTTAGAACGGCGTCTATTCCTAATTCTTCTTTTATTCTTCTGCTCGCTGCCTCATGATAAGATTCATTTAATTTTGGATGTGAACATACAGCATTTGTCCATTGTTCTGGAGAATGGTATTTTTCTAAAGCTCTTTTTTGTAAAAGCATTTCACCTTTTTCATTAAATAAAAAAACTGAAAATGCACGGTGTAACAGACCAGTTTGGTGTGCTTTCATTTTCTCCATTTGCCCTATAATTTGGTCTTCAGGCGTTACTAAAACAACTAATTCCTCCATATTTATAAGCATCAAATTTAATAATTTAAAATGAGATAATAATATTTTTCTAAAATTTTGAAAACTATGGTATTAATTTGATTTTTTGGGTTCATTTTCAAACGATTACTTCGCAACAGAATAATTTATTTTGATAAAAAATAATTACTTTTGCACCTTGATAGTAAATTATGGAATTAGATTATACAGAACATTTAAGTCCGTCTTTAAGAGGCGATATTAAAAACTATTTAATAGATATTGACGGTACCATAACCGATGACATACCTAATGAAGAACCTGAAAGAATGGTTACTTGTGAACCTTATTTAGATGCACTTCACACCATAAATAAATGGTATGACGATGGACATCAGATTTGTTTTTTCACTTCTCGCACAGAGGCTTTGAAGCAAATTACAATTGAGTGGTTAGATAAAAATGGTTTTAAATATCACAGTATTCTCTGTGGGAAACCACGTGGAGGAAACTACCATTGGATTGATAATCACTTAGTAAAAGCAACTCGCTATAAAGGAAAGTTTACTAATCTTATTGAGAAAAGTGTAAGTATTGAAGTTTTCGAAGACTGATAATTAAATAAAATAGAAATAATTCATGAAAATATTAGCAAATGACGGTTTAAATCCTTCTGGAATTGAAGCTTTAAAGGAAAAAGGTTTTGAGGTGATAACAGATAATGTACCGCAAGAACTCTTAGTGGAATATATCAATAAAGAGCAAATAAAAACTTTGCTCGTGAGAAGTGCAACTAAAGTTCGTAAAGAACTAATTGACGCTTGTCCCCATTTAGAAATTATTGGCCGTGGTGGAGTAGGAATGGATAATATTGATGTAGATTATGCCCGCTCAAAAGGTCTTCATGTAATAAATACACCTTCATCTTCCTCAGAATCTGTTGCGGAATTAGTGTTTGCACATTTGTTTTCGGGCGCGCGCTTTTTACAGCAATCCAATAGAGGAATGCCCGTAAAAGGAAATAAAGAATTTGCCAAACTGAAAAAATCTTTCGAAGCCGGAATTGAACTTCGTGGAAAAACTCTTGGTATTATTGGAATGGGAAGAATTGGGCAGGAAGTGGCAAAAATAGCTTTGGGTCTCGGTATGAAGGTTGTTGCAGCGGATAATCAAGTAGGTAGAGCAAGTATAAAAGTAAAATTCTACAATAATCAATTTATCAATGTTGACATAGAAACTGAACCTTTGCAGGGCATACTTCAACACGCGGATTTTATTACTTTGCATGTTCCTGCACAGAAAGACGGATTTATGATCGGAGCCGCCGAATTTGATTTAATGAAAGAGGGTGCTGCGATTATCAACTGTTCAAGAGGAGGTGTTATTGATGAAACAGCTCTTTTAGCAGCACTAAATTCTAATAAAATATCATTTGCAGGTTTAGATGTTTTTTTGAACGAACCAACACCATCACAAGAAATTCTAAATCATCCAAAAATTTCTATGACCCCTCACACAGGCGCGTCAACAGAGGAAGCGCAAGACAGAATTGGGATTTCTTTGGCCGAACAAATTGCAAGTATTTTGCATAATCAAAAATAACAGAATAAAAAACTCGGAATTAATTTTTTCCGGGTTTTTTTCTCAATTTACTTTTTTAGAAGATCTCTTATTTCAGTTAATAATTGCTCTTCTTTTGTTGGGCCTGCTGGTGCTAAAATTTCTCTAGGCCCTTTCATTTTATTTATCCCTTTGATTACTAAAAATAGAACAATAGCAATTATTAGGAAGCTAAGTATTGCTGAAAAGAAATTTCCGTACATAACGCCATTCCAAGAAAGCAACTCTATTCTGCTAACTCCGGCAGCTTTTAGCGCTGGATTCAGCAATAAAGGGGTGATTACATCAGCAACGAACGAAGTTACAATTTTGCCAAAAGCGGCTCCAATAATTACCGCAATAGCTAAATCTACTACATTTCCCTTAAATGCAAATTCTTTAAATTCTTTTACAACTCCCATTTTTTCTAATTTTATTGAAAGTAAAAATAAGAAATTATTTGAAATTTTTACAAAAAAAATTATTATAAGTTTTATCTAAAATTTTTATTTTCAAACAGGAATCGGGATTTTTCGTCATTTTAGCTAAAGTTTTGACTACATTTATTATCAGAAAATTTCTGCAACTTCTTAAATTATTATTTAAACTAACTTCTAATATTTGAAATGAAACTTTTTACAAAAAAGCAAATCGAAGCAGCAGAAAAATATACTTGTCTGGAACAATCCATTTCAAAAGTTGATTTAATGGAGCGTGCGGGTGAACAAATATCACAATCAATAACTTCTGATTTTAAAGAATCGGAAAATATTTTTATTTTTTGTGGCAACGGTAATAACGGTGGGGATGGCTTCGTGGCAGCGAGATTACTTCACCATAGATTTTTTAAAGTAAAGGTATTTATTGATTTTAAAAACGAAAAATATTCCGAAGCAGCACAATATAATTTAAGTAAAATTAGAAAAATTGAAGACTTAGAAATTTTTGACTTTTCTGATATCAAAAATTTTAAAATTGAAAAAAGTGACCTTATAATCGATGCTATTTTTGGTATTGGATTGAATAGAAAATTATCAGATGAAAGCGCAGAAATAATTGGAATTTTAAACAAAATAGATGCTGTAAAAATTTCTGTTGATATACCATCGGGCTTACTTGCTGATGAAATGACACCAATCGATTTCCCTGTTTTTAGGGCAGACAACACTTATAGTTTTCAGTTTTGGAAGACGGCATTTCTTTATCCGGAAACAGGTAATTGCTGCGGAGAAATTAAAATTTTAAATATTGGTATTTCTGAACAATGGATTGAGCAAGAGTATGTAGATAGGTTTATTTCTGACGATATTTTGGTGAAATCAATATATAAAAAACGGGAAGATTTTTCTAATAAAGGAACTTTTGGAAATTCAGTTCTTATTGCTGGAAGTTATGGCAAGATTGGCGCCGCTGTTTTAGCGACTAAAGCCTCGCTCAGAAGTGGAAGCGGACTTACATTCACTATCGCGCCAGGATGTGGTTATGCTATTTTACAAAGTTTGGCACCGGAAGCAATGTTCATAAAAGGTGGCGAAAATCATATTACAACAATTGATTTACCAAAAAATGCAGTTTGCGGAATCGGGCCAGGAATAGGAACTGATAAGGAAACCTCAGAAATAGTCTTAAAATTTTTAAAAATTCAAAAGAAACCTTTGGTGATTGACGCAGATGCTTTAAATATTATTTCACAAAATAGGTCAACATTAAATTCAATTCCTGAGAACTCCATCTTAACACCACATCCTAAAGAATTTGCAAGGCTTTTTGGTGAAAGTGAAAATTCTTACGAACAGGCAAAACTAGCACGGAAAATGGCTGCTACTTTAAAAATCATTATTATTTTAAAAGGTCACCATACAAAAGTTTTTACGCCTGATCAAAAGGTATTCTTTAACAACACCGGAAATAGTGGAATGGCCAAAGGTGGCAGTGGAGATGTTCTTACTGGAATTTTAACTGCTCTTTTAAGCGAAAATTACGATCCTGTAAAAGCGGCAATTTTTGGAGTTTGGCTACACGGGAAATCTGGAGACATTTCCGCTTTACAAAACAGCAAAGAGTCGATGTCCCCAACAGATTTAATTAATAATCTTGGAAAGGTTTTTAACAGCTTAAATAACTAATCCCTGCGCAATCTTGCTCTCAAGAGACACAAAACACCTAACTCTTCTCCAGAGAGATTTTCAGTATTTTTCAGCATTTTATCAATCTCT
This sequence comes from Halpernia sp. GG3, assembly GCF_052976925.2. Classification (NCBI taxonomy): domain Bacteria; kingdom Pseudomonadati; phylum Bacteroidota; class Flavobacteriia; order Flavobacteriales; family Weeksellaceae; genus Halpernia; species Halpernia sp. GG3. The sequence continues at coordinate 319,648 of NZ_JBRIIR020000010.1, read as the reverse complement.
TTTTTGAAATAAGTCATCGTTTCACCATCTGTATAAGCTTCAATTACGCGCGGGTCGATATAAGAACTTCTGGCTACCGCAGGCGTATTACCAAGTTTTTCAGACACTTTTATAATTGCATTTTTAATACGTTTATCAAGTTCTTTTTGATCTTTTTCTTCTAAAGCTCCTAGTTCATCTAATGCGATTGCCGCCATCATTGTGCCGCCCCAAGTTCTAAAATCTTTTGCAGAAAAGTCGTCGCCCATTACTTCATGGATATAAGCATTTAAATCATTGCTATTTACATCAATAATGTTGTCATTTTCATCATAGTATTTGAAAACTTCATAGCCAGGCATTTCATCTAAATCTTTAACTATTTTAGCAATTTTTGTGTCGACGATGTGCCTTTCTTGCTCTTTATGCGATTTCCCGGTGTATGAAAAAATAAGTTCGTCATTATCGATAATCAGGTGTTTGCTCCTAAGTGTAGTTAGGCCATAAGTCTTATTATCCTTGGTGTATCGTGAACTTCCAGGTCTAAAGTAAGCTGCATCCATCAAGCGTAGCATCGTTGCAAGTACTTTCTCACGCGTTAACTTTCGCTTACGCATGTGTTGGCCAGTTACGCGGCGCATGTGCTCAAGATTTTCTGCAAAATTTACAATTCTATCGAATTTTTTAAAGTTTTGCTCCTCTCTGAATTTTGGATTATAGATATATTGTTTTCGGTTTTTTTCGTCTCTACCAGTAACGAATATTTTATCTTCAGGATTTTCAGATATTTTAACGTCCTTCCACGCAGGCGGGATGATTAAAGACTCAATCCACGTTCGGGTTTCATTATTAACGGTTCTCCCATATAAATTTTTATAAGTAAAACCTCTCCCGCAACCTTTTCGAATATACATATTTTAGTATTTTTTTTAATACTATACTAAAAACTATTCCAAAAAGATTTTTTAACCGAAAAAAAATGAAATTATTCTGGTTTGGCAGACTGCTCGGCAGATATTTTATTATGTTTTGAATAGAACATAATCACAACACCCGATATCATAAAAGGAATTGATAAAACCTGTCCGGTATTTAGACCGTAAAAATGAATAAATTCATCGCCCTGAGGTTCTTTTAGAAATTCAACAAAGAATCTAACTGCCCAAAGAATTATAAAAAATAATCCGAAAAGCCAACCCTGCTGATATTTTTTATTAGTGTATCGGTATAAAATCCAAAGCAAAATTGCAAGTAAAAAATAACCACCTGCCTCAAATAATTGTGCAGGATATCTTGGTACGATTGGTCCGTATTCAGAACTTTGTTGTGGAAACAAGACAGCCAATGCAGAACCAGCAGGCGTTGGTTTTCCAATAATTTCAGAATTAAAAAAGTTTCCAATTCTCACGAAAGCACCACCAAGAGCGACCACAATACCAATTCTGTCATATACCCAAAATGGATTTTTCTTAATAATTTTAAAGGAATACCAAAGCGTTGTAAAAATTAAAGCGATGGTTGCACCGTGACTCGCCAAACCAGAGAAACCAGTAAATTCAAACGTTGGTTTTGTTCTAATTGGTAAAAAAACTGACCAAAAATCTTGGTGAAATAATTCTGGCTGATAAAAAATAACATGCCCCATTCTAGCACCGAAAATAGTTCCTAATAATGTCCAAGTGAAAAGCGGTTCTACATATTTCTCATTTACATTGTCAATTTTATAAATTTTACTCATTATGATATAACCTAAACCAAAGGCTAAAATGAACATTAAACTATAAAAATGTAGCGTAACTGGACCAAGATGAAAACCGGTGGAAGGATCCCATGTAAAAACTAAGAATTTGGACATTTTAAATTTATTTTTTTAAATTATATTTATTTGGAACAGGATCATAACCATTTCCACCCCACGGATGACAGCGTAAAATTCTTTTCATACCCAAATAAAAACCATAAAAGAGACCGTGAGTTTTAAGCGATTCTTCCATATAGTGGCTGCAAGTTGGCTCAAATCGGCAATTTTTTGGTAACCACGGTGAAATGGCAAATTGGTAGAATTTTATTAAAACTACCAAAGGGAATGTTAATATTTTATTGAGTGTCACTTTCAAAACACTGCAAAAATAGTTTAAATTATCTTAAATTTGATTCTCTCTATTTATAATTAACTTAATTTTATAATACTTCAGATTTCTTCCAAATGAATTCTAACACGCCACTTGCAGAACTTTTAAGACCTAAAAATTTAGATGAAGTTTTAGGACAGGATCATCTTACCGGAAAAAATGGAACGGTCAGAAAAATGCTGGAAAATGATGCGCTTAATTCATTAATTTTTTGGGGACCGCCGGGAACGGGTAAAACAACTTTAGCAGAAATAATTTCCGAGCAATCTGGCAGAAAATTTTACAAACTTTCTGCCGTTTCGTCTGGCGTAAAAGACGTAAGAGAAGTCATTGAAGATGCAAAAAAACAAAATCTTTTTTCAGGTAAATCACCGATTTTATTTATTGATGAAATTCATAGGTTTAATAAATCTCAGCAAGATTCTTTACTTCACGCCGTAGAAAAAGGTTGGATTGTTTTAATAGGCGCCACAACTGAAAATCCCAGTTTTGAAGTTGTTTCTGCATTACTTTCACGAAGTCAGGTTTATGTTTTAAAATCGCTGACTTATGAAAAATTAGTAGAATTAGCAGAGATTACTTTAAATAAATTTAATGAAATTCATAATAAACAATTTATTTTAAAAGATAAAGAAGCCTTTATACAATATTCTGGTGGCGATGCTCGAAAATTAATAAATTCTATCGAATTGGTTTTAAGTCAATATTTAAATTCAAAAAAAACTGAAATTGATAACGAAGATGTGCTTTCTGTTTTGCAAGAAACGATGGCACTTTATGATAAAAATGGCGAGCAACATTATGATATTATTTCAGCTTTTATAAAATCTATTCGCGGTTCTGATCCAAATGCAGCAGTTTATTGGCTTGCAAGAATGTTAGTTGGCGGTGAAGATGTGAAGTTTATTGCACGCCGACTGCTAATTTTAGCTGCAGAAGATGTAGGTTTAGCCAATCCAAATGCGTTGGTGATTGCCAATAATTGTTTCCAAGCAGTAAATGTGATTGGTAACCCAGAATCCAGAATTATTCTAAGTGAATGCGCGGTTTATTTAGCAGTTTCGCCGAAAAGCAATTCCACTTATAAAGCGATTAATGAAGCCATTTCTATAGTAAAAAAATCGGGAAATTTACCAGTTCCACTGCATCTCAGAAATGCACCTACTAAATTAATGAAAGATTTAGATTACGGCAAAGATTATAAATATGCCCATTCTTACGAAGGAAACTTCGTACAATCTGAGTTTTTACCGGAAGAAATTTCTGCGACAATATTTTACGATCCGGGCAATAATTCTACTGAAAAAAAAATAAAAGAAGATTTAGAAAAAAAGTGGAAAGGAAAGTACAAGTGAAAAGATAAACGTAAAAAATATTTATAAAAACTCAAAACTCCACAATTTAATTTTCGAGTTTATACTCTTTATAATGTCCTAAAAATCTAACTTCTGCGCCGATAGATTGCAATTCTTCTAAAGCATTTTCCGATAAGATTGGGTGCCATTCATTCGCCACATTAATAAAGAAAAAATAATTTCCCAAGCCGGTTTTTAATGTTCTGCTTTCAATTTTGCTTAAATTCATTTGTCGCCATGCAAAGACGGATAAAACCTGATGCAATCCTCCGGCGTGATCTTCCGGCAAAGTGACCATCAAAGACGTTTTTTCTCCTATAAATTTCTGTTTTAATTTTAAAGATTTTTTAGCCAAAGAAATCACTATAAATCGCGTGTGATTTTGTTCAAAATCATGAATATTTTTCTTCAGTATTTTTAAATCGTATAATTTTGCAGCATAAGAATTGGCAATTGCAGCGATTTTTTTATCTGAATTTTCAGAAACATATTTTGCCGCTGCTGCAGTTGAAGAAAAATCTTTCTTATTGCAATCTTTAAAATTTTTGTCTAAAAAATGATAACATTGCGCCAAAGCTTGCGGATGAGAGATGATTGTGTCAAAATCAGTATTATTTTTATTAACCAAAAGATGGTGCGCAATAGGCATAACAACTTCTGCTTCGATTGAAATATTTTTAAAATCATACAGATAATCCAAAGTCATAGAAACGGTTCCCCCAATGGAATTTTCTAATGGTACAACTGCTTTTTCAACTTCACCGTTTTCCACCGTGTTAAAGCAATCTAAAATATTAGAGTGCGGAATTAAGGTTTCATTTTTACAAATTTGAGAAGTTGCAAGTTGGGTAAAACTGGCTTCTGGACCGAGATAAGCGATTTTCATTTAACAAAAATAAAAAAAAGCCGCTTATAAAACGGCTTTAAAATTATTAAATAGATGAAAAAATTATTTCATTTTATTGATAGCACCTTTTACTTTATTTATTTCTGTTAATTGGCTAAGGATTTTCGTGATTTCTTCAGGATGCGCCACTACTATTGGAACACTTGCTTTGGTCATATCCCATGAAAACGTTAGATTGGCTGAGTTTTCAGTTAAATCATCTAACTCAATTTTAAGCCATTCTTGTTTTGCAGCCAATTTTTGAACAGGAACTTTAGTTTCCAAAACATTGAGTTTTGCATTAAAATCATAAGCGCCCCATTGTGTAGAATCTGAATTTAAAATTACCGTCCATTCAGTTGCGGTAGGAATTACAAATAAACCATAAGTTCCGGCTTTTATCATTTTACCACCGAACATGAAATCCTGTCCAAAAGTAATTTTTGTACATGTATTTGCACCGGCGCGCCAAACTTCATTAAAAGGAACTAGTTTTCCGAAAACTTCTCTGCCTTTCACCGCAGGTCTTCCGTAATCCACTTTGATGTTTGAAACCGATAATTGTTGATCCACAGTTTGTCTTGGACTTGCCACAGGAACCGAGTAATTTTGTGCAGAAAGCGATAAACTTAAAGCAAAAAATGTAGAGAATATTAACTTCTTCATAAATTTTTATTTTGCTAAAGATAAGATTTATTTGAGCAAAAATTTCACACCACAATTAAATTTTTTTGTATCGCATTTAAAAAAGAATTGCCTTTTCAAGTTCTAAAAGTTTTTGTTTCCGCCAAATTCCACCACCATAACCGGTTAAAGTTCCATTGCTTCCAATCACGCGGTGACACGGAATGATGATTGATATTTTATTTAATCCGTTTGCATTTGCAACAGCACGAACTTTTTTTGCATCGCCCAAAACTTCAGATTGCTTTTTATAACTCCAGATTTCACCGTATGGAATTTTTTGTAAAACTTGCCAGACAGATTTCTGAAATTCTGTTCCCACAGGCGAAAGTGGAACCGTAAATTCTTTTAATTTTCCTTCAAAATATAATTCTAATTCTTTCTCCAATAATTTAAAATGTGGATTTTCACCAATAATTATTTTTCCATTAAAGGTTTTTGCTAAATCCGTAAATTCGGTTTCCAGACTTTTTCGGTCGGCAAATTCAAGCATACAAATCCCATCTTTTGTCGACGCTGCATACATAATTCCGAGTGGTGTTTCAATTCTTTTTAAATCAATAATATTTTGAGTTTTAGAATTTGTTGGCGAATTTCCAAAGATTTTTTTAAAACTTTCATTAAAGCCACTTAAACTTTCAAAGCCGCTCTCATAAGCAGTTTCCATAATATTTTCACCTTCCTGAATTTTTTTAAAGGCATTATTTAAATTTAATTGCCTTTGAAATGCCTGAAAGGTCATTCCGTGATTCTTCAGAAACCACCGTCTAATAGTTGCTGGATTTAATTCTCTTTTAATTAAATCTGAATCTTTTAATTTCAATTCAGGATTTTCTGAAATTTCATTCAATAATTTTTGAATTTCTTTCGGCGTTGAATCTGAATTTTCTAAAGGTTTGCAAATTTTACATGGTCTGAAACCTTTGTCTAAAGCCTCTTTTGATGTTTCAAAAAACTCGACATTTTCCCTTTTCGGTTTTCTTGCGGTACAGGTTGGCAAACAAAAAATGCCGGTCGTTTTTACCGCCATCCAATAAACGCCCAAAAATTCTGGATTTTTATCTAGTGACGCCTGGTACATAATTTCGTTGGTGAGATTCATAAAAATAATGAAGTAATTTTTTGTTCAATTTAAACTCTTTCAACAGTGCAATTAAAACAACCTGGTTTTGCGTTGTGAATTTGAATATAATCAACAGATCTATTTTCTAAAATCTGGTGTAATTTTTTTTGGAGAAATTTGCCTTCTAATATTTCATTTTCTGTATAAATCATCATATTTTTTTTATCATAAACTCTTAAGGACAATAATCTGTGGTTTAGCATTTTTGGAATTTCATTGATTGAATAATGCACAGTTTTCTTGTTTTTTCTAATAAAAATTGGTCCGTTTGTCTTGTACGGAGAATCTACATTAAGAAAATTATAATTTAATAAATATACTTCTTCGCCAATTTCTGCGTCTTCCAAAGTAACTCTGCAGGGAAAACCGGGAAATTTATTTACTTTCATTATTACCATGTTTTTTTCTGTAAGTTCGTCATCTGATAATTTATTTAGATAAAGAAAATCTAAATTGTTGAGCGCTTTAATTCTAAAATTTTCCATTTTTTTTATTGCAAATTTAAATTTAGGAAGTTATTGTTTGCAACCGAAAAATGGACAGGTAATTTTTCAAGTAAAAAAAAGATCAAATCTGCAAAATCCTCGTTCCCAAAACTTCTGCTTCACCTTTAGAATGCGTCACCATTACAAAAGTAGTTTTTAGTTTTTGATGAATATCTTTCATTAAAATCTGCAACTTGTCCCGGGTTTCACTGTCTAAAGCAGAAAAAGGTTCGTCCATCAACACTATTTTCGGATTGTGCGCAATTGCTCTGATAATACCTACCCGTTGTTTTTGTCCGCCACTTATTTCATCTGGGAATTTATTTAATAAATCTTCATTTAATCCAACTAACGGTAATAATTCTGAAATTTTTTCTTTGCAAAAAGCATCTGTTTTTTTTAACAATTTCAAACAATAGATCATATTCTGAAAAACCGTTAAATGTGTAAAAAGTGAATTACCCTGCAAAACGTAACCCATTTCTAATCTAATACGAATTAAATTTTCTGAACTTAAAACTTCACTATCAACCTTAACCAAACCACTTTGGGGAATTAATAGTCCATTGATAATGCGGAGTAAAGTAGATTTTCCGCTGCCGCTTTCACCCAAAATACAAGTGAAACTTCCACGCTCAAAATCGGTTGAAAAGTTTTCTAATATTTTTTTAGAATTATAACTAAAATCAATATTTTTAAGGGAAATTATTGCTTTGTTTTCCATATTAATTTTGTAAATTTTTAAGGAAATTTCGAGCCACTTCTGCTAGATTTTTTTTCTCAATTTCTACTTCATAATTGAGTTCCTGCATTTTTTCGGTAGAAATTTTCCCCTGAAGTTTTAATAATAATTTTTCAACTTCTGGATATTTCTTTAAAATTTGTTCCCGAATGACAATTCCTGCTTCATAATTTGGAAAGTAATTTTTATCATCTTTTAATACTTGTAAATTTAAATTTTTAATTTGTGCATCAGTCGTGAAAACGTCGACTGCATTTATTTTTGCCTCTTCAAAGGCTTTGTAACGAAGATTAATATCCATTTCTTCTAATTTTTTAAATTTAAATGGATAGATTTTTTTTAAACCTGGAAAAGCATCGCTTCTTTCAAAAAAATCGAATTCAGCGCCGAAAGTAAATTTTTGACTTTGAATTGCGAGGTCTGAATAAGTTGAAATATTTTCAGGATTTTTTTTTGAAATCGCTAAACCGTAAGTATTATTAAAACCTAAAAGTCCGAGCCATTTTAATTTAAATTTTTCTTGATAGATTTTATTTAAATCATTATAATTAATTAAATGGTTTTGGGGTAATTTTTCCTTTAATACATTAAGCCACGCCGTTCCGGTATATTCTACGTAAACATCCAAATCACCTGAAAGCATCGCTGGTTGTATAGTAGTTGTTCCACCACCAATTCCAAATTTACGGGTCACCTTAATATCTGTTTTATTTTCAATTTCTTGTGCGATTATTTCGCCTAAAATAAATTGTTCACTAGTTGGTTTGGAAGCAACAACAATCGTTTTAGCACTATTTAAACTAAAAGGATTTATATAAATTATAGCCAAAACTGAACAAATCAAAACAAATATACTCGGGAAAATAATTCTATTCTTTTGTTTATTAGTCGCATTTTTTGAAATTAATCTTTGAAAACTATTGTCTTTCTCAAATGTTGCGATCCAATGATCACCAAGAATTGCAAATAAAGAAATCCCCAGTGAACCTGCGACAATTAATCCTGTATTCATTGTGTTTAATCCGCGGAAAATGGCTTGACCCAAACCGCCTGCGCCAATTAATGCCGCCAAACCCGCCAAAGCAACGATCATTACAACAGTAATTCTTAAACCCGACAATATTGAAGGCAAAGCGAGTGGAAAATAAATTTTTTTAAACACTTGAACTTGGGTGGAACCCAAACCTTGCGCGGCTTCTACTAATTGTGATGGCACTTCCTTTAAGCCTGTATAAACGCTTCTAACAATTGGAAGTAAGCCATATAAAATTAATACAATTAGAGCATTATTTAAACCGATTCCAACTAATGGAATTAATAAACCAAACATGGCAATCGATGGAATTGTGTAGAGAAAATTAATTAATGGTAAAATAATTTTTCGACTTTTAGCGGAATAAAACGCAAAAATACCAAGTAAAATCCCCAAGAAAGTAACCGCCAAAAGTGAACCTAAAGAGAGAAGAAGGTGTTCTGCTAAAAGATTAAGAAAATAAAATCTGCGTTCCCAAAGATTCATTAAAAATATTTTGAGACAAGGTAAAACATATATTTTTTCTGCGCAATAAAATTAGAATTTTCGTTTAACTTCAATGGAAATTTCAGAGCCAATTGCCAATAAAACTGACGATGGTTTTAAATCTTTTATGAAGGCAAATTCTTTTCCATAAACGCCTTCAATGTCAATGACAGAAGTATTTTTAGTCACTTCATATTGTTGCCATCTCGGATGTCTTACTTCATATTCAATGGTTTTGCTTTCGCTCAATTTATTGTAGCCAAAATAATGTTCCGTAATAAATTCTGTTTCAGAGTTAAATTCAATATCAATGGCATCTTTCTTTGTTTCTAAATGAATTGTGTTCCATTTATTATTGACTTTCCATTGGTAAATAAATTCCCTGCTATCTTTATTAACCTTTAATTGATGTTTCATTGAAACCGTTTGGTAATGCTCATTGTAAAAAGTATTGGCAACAAAAGAAATCGCAAATTTCGGTACAATTTCGCTGATAAAAACCGCGCCTCTTTTCCAAATTCCATTTTCAAAACGCCGAACGTAAAACCGAAGATTCACTTCTTCAAAATCGGTATGAAAAGGAATTTTTAAGCCCAATATTTTTACATTTTCAAATAAAAAACCGATAAAACTGACGAAACATTTTCCTTCAAATAAATCTAATTCCGTTCCGGGCGGAACGTATTTATCCAGAATTTTGGGATCAATTTCGTAATTAATCATTGCTAAATTTTTCCATTCCGCTGTTAAAAAACTCATTTTTTATTTTATTTAAAAGTAAAATTAGGAATAAAAAACCTTCAAGTAACTACATTCCTGAAGGTTTTAAGGTGATATTTATTAGTTAAATGTAGGATTTCACATCACTTCCATTTTAAAACTCATACTTTCAATCACTTTCAAAATGGCTTCCACCGTATCCATTGAGGTTAAACACGGAACGCCATTTTCTACCGAAGTCCGACGTATTTGGAAACCGTCTCTTTCAGATTGTTTTCCTTTGGTCATCGTATTTACAATGTATTGAACTTTTCCGTTTTGAATTAAATCAATTAGATTAATTTCTGGATTTTCTTCAATTTTATAGCCGATTTTCGTTCTAATATTTTCAGCTTCAAAATAATTTGCTGTGCCTTCTGTCGCCCAAATTTCAAAACCAATTTCCTGAAATCTTTTTGCCAATACTGCCGCTTCCGCTTTATGTTTATTCGCAACGGTGAAAAGGATGGCGCCGTGAAGTGGCATTTTTCTTCCCGCAGCAATTAAGCCTTTATATAAAGCCTTTTCCAAAGTGATGTCTTTTCCCATAACTTCGCCTGTAGATTTCATTTCCGGTCCGAGAGAAATATCGACTCTCGTTAATTTAGAAAAAGAAAAAACAGGGACTTTAACAAAAATTCCATCTTTAATTGGCGCGAGACCAGTTTTATAACCTAAATCTTTTAACTTTTGCCCAAGAATGACTTTCGTGGCTAAATTCGCCATTGGGATTTCCGTAATTTTAGATAAGAAAGGAACCGTTCTACTTGAGCGTGGATTGACTTCTATCACATAAACTTCCCCTTCAAATAAAACATATTGAATATTCATTAAACCAATAATATTCAATCCTTTTGCTAATCTTTCGGTGTAATCAACTAATGTAGCAATTTGTTTTTCAGTAATATTTTGAGGCGGATAAACGGCAATCGAGTCGCCAGAATGGACGCCTGCTCTTTCAATATGTTCCATTATTCCAGGAATCACGACTGTTTCGCCATCGGAAATGGCATCAACTTCAACCTCTTTTCCAGTTAAATAACGGTCGATTAAAATAGGATGTTCGGAATTTTCTTTCACCGCATTTGTCATGTAATATTCTAGTTCATCATTGTCATAAACGATTTCCATGGCTCTTCCGCCCAAAACATAACTCGGACGGACTAAAACTGGAAAACCAATTTCACTCGCAATAACCAACGCTTCTTGTGTTGTAAAACAGGTTTTACCTAAAGGCTGCGGAATTCCCATTTCTTGCAGCGCGGCTTCAAATTTATTTCTATTTTCAGCGCGGTCTAGATCTTCCAGTGAAGTTCCCAAGATTTTCACGCCGTGTGCTTCTAATTTATCGGCTAAATTTATGGCTGTTTGTCCACCAAACTGAACCACAACACCTTTTGGCTGTTCTAGTTCGATGATATTCATGACATCTTCTTCCGTTAAAGGTTCAAAATAAAGTTTGTCAGAAATTGAAAAATCAGTAGAAACAGTTTCTGGATTATTGTTAATAATTATTGCCTCATAACCCATTTCTTTTATTGCCCAAACCGAGTGAACTGTGGCGTAATCGAATTCTACGCCTTGCCCAATTCGAATTGGACCAGAACCCAAAACAATTATTTTTTCTCGATTTGAAGGAATACTTTCGTTTTCTTCTTCATAAGTTCCGTAGAAATAAGGCGTTTCGCTTTCAAATTCCGCAGCACAAGTATCGACCATTTTGTAAACGGGCATTAGGTTGTTTTTCTTTCGAAAATCAAAAACTTCACGCTGTGAAATTCCCCAAAGATGCGCAATGTTCATATCAGAAAATCCGAGTTTTTTTGATTTTTCTAAAGTTTCTAAATTAAATTTATTCGCGGCAATTTCTTTCTCAAAATCAATTAGTTTTTTAAGTTTCCAGATAAAAAATTTATCAATTTTCGACCATTCTACAATGGTTTCCCAATTGTAGCCTTTTCGCAAAGCATCACAAATAATAAATAACCGTTCATCATCACAAACTTTTATTCTGCGTTCGATTTCTTCATCAGACATCGCTTCTGCGATTTTGGTTTTTAAACCCAAATGTCTTAAACCAGTTTCCAAAGAACGAATGGCTTTCTGTAAAGATTCCTCGAAATTACGGCCAATTGCCATTACTTCACCCGTAGCTTTCATTTGCGTGGAAAGTCGGCGGTCTGCAGTTTCAAATTTGTCAAAAGGAAAACGTGGAAATTTTGTCACGACATAATCTAAAGCGGGTTCAAAACACGCATAAGAAGTTCCGGTAACTGGATTCATAATCTCATCTAAAGTCAAACCCACTGCGATTTTAGCGGCAATCTTTGCAATCGGATAACCGGTTGCTTTACTCGCTAATGCCGAGGAACGGGATACTCTTGGGTTTACCTCAATAATAAAATAATTAAAAGAATGCGGATCTAAAGCCAACTGAACGTTGCAACCGCCTTCAATTCCCAAGGCGCGAATAATCTTTAATGAAGAATTTCTTAGCATTTGATATTCTCTGTCAGAAAGTGTTTGTGATGGTGCAACTACGATTGAATCGCCTGTGTGTACGCCGACTGGATCAATGTTTTCCATATTACAAACTACAATTGCATTGTCATTTTTGTCGCGCATGACTTCGTACTCAATTTCTTTAAATCCTGCGATCGATCTTTCTACCAAACATTGACGAACTGGACTGTATTTTAAGCCAAAACTGGTAATTTCTTTTAATTCTTCTAACGTATTTGCAATTCCGCCGCCAGTTCCGCCCATCGTAAAAGCAGGACGAACAATTAAGGGAAAGCCTATTTTTTGAGCAAAGTTTAAAGCCTCTTCCACATTATGAACGATTTCAGAATCGGGAACAGGTTCGTTTAATTCACGCATTAAATTTCGAAATAAATCGCGGTCTTCGGCTTGGTTGATGGCTGATAATTTTGTGCCTAAAATTTCAATCTTACATTCATCTAAAATTCCTGAATTTTGTAATTCTACCGCCATATTTAAACCAGTTTGACCGCCCAAAGTTGGTAAAAGCGCGTCTGGACGTTCTTTGCGAATAATATGACTTACAAATTCTAAAGAAATTGGTTCGATATAAACTTTATCGGCAATTTCTACATCCGTCATAATTGTAGCAGGATTAGAATTAATCAAAATTACGCTGTAACCTTCTTCGCGTAAAGCCAAACAGGCTTGCGTTCCCGCATAATCAAATTCTGCGGCCTGACCGATGATTATTGGACCACTTCCAATAACTAAAATTGTTTTTATGTCTGTCCTTTTTGCCATCTTTAATTTAATTCTTTTTTTGATTTAAAATTTACCATCATTTCCATAAACTCATCGAACAAATAATTTGCGTCTTCCGGACCTGGACTTGCTTCCGGATGGTATTGAACAGAAAAACAAGCATGAATTTTATGTTTTAAACCTTCATTAGTTCTATCGTTTAATGCAATATGTGTTTCTTCTAAATCTGTGATTTTTAAACTTTCCTGATCAACCGCATAACCGTGATTTTGGGAAGTAATTGCGACTTTATTTTTAATTAAATCTAAAACCGGATGATTTCCGCCACGATGTCCGAATTTTAACTTAAATGTTTTTGCGCCACAAGCCAAAGCAATTAATTGATGGCCGAGACAAATACCAAATATTGGAATTTTGCCCAGTAAATTTTGGATCATTTCTATCGCAATCGGATTATCTTCCGGATTTCCTGGGCCATTTGAAAGCATGATTCCATCTGGCTTTATGAGTAAAATGTCTTCAGCGGTGACGTCGTGCGAAACAACTGTAATGTCACAATCCCGTTTTCCTAATTCTCTTAAAATTCCCAGCTTAGAACCGAAATCTACCAAAATAACTTTTAAACCGCGTCCGGGATTGGCGTATGGCGTTTTCGTGGAAACTTTCTCCACTTCATTTGTAGCAAAACTTTCATTTTTTAATTTTTGAATTTCAGATTGGATGTCTGAATCTGCATTTATAATTTTACCTTTTACAACGCCGGAATTTCGCAAAACCCGGGTTAATCTTCTGGTGTCAATTCCTGAAATTCCTGCAATATTTTTTTTCTCAAAGAATTCGTCTAAAGTCATTTGAGAACGAAAATTTGAGGGAAAATCGCAGACTTCTCTCACAATTAAACCTTTTATAGACGGCTGAATGCTTTCAAAATCATCACGGTTTATTCCATAATTTCCTATCAGCGGATATGTCATGCAGACGATTTGGTCGCAATAAGAAGGATCTGAAATTAATTCCTGGTAACCTGTCATCGCTGTGTTAAAAACAACTTCACCAAAAGTGTTTTCGTGATTTCCAAAACTTTCACCGTGAAAAACTTCGCCGGATTCTAATATTAATATTTTTTTCATTGTTATTGAGTCAAGATGCAACAGCCAAGAGTCAAGATTTAAGTGCTTGAAAGCAAGGTTGATCTTTAATTTATTATCTGTTTAATTATCTGAATTATTTCTGTCCAATTCCAATGCATTAGCCAAAATCGCCATTCTTGCAAAAACGCCATTTTCCATTTGTTTAAAAATTCTTGAGCGTTTGCATTCCACCAAATCTGAATCTATTTCTACATTTCTATTAATGGGCGCGGGATGCATTATTATAGAAGTTGACTTCATTTCCTGTTCTCTTTTTTTGGTCAAACCATATTTTTTATGATAAGTGTCTAGAGAGATTGCCATCTTTTCCCCGTGCCTTTCATGTTGTATTCTTAGCAACATCAAAACATCAACTTCTTTTGTTAATTGATCAATTTGCAAAAATGTTCCATTGATAATTGCACCTTCATCAAACCATTTAGAAGGTCCAGAAAAGAAAACCTTTGCACCAAGTTTTCTTAGAGCTGCGGCGTTTGAATTGGCAACGCGGCTGTGTTTTACATCACCAACAATGCCTATTTTTAAATTTTCAAAATCACCAAATTCCTGGTGAATAGTCATCAAATCTAAAATCGTTTGACTCGGATGATTTCCGGTGCCATCGCCTGCGTTTATTATTGGGATTTTAATATTTGCTAAATCTTCATAAAATTTATTTTGAGAATGCCTTATTACCAACAAATTGATTCCAATACTTTCTAGTGTTTTTGCAGTGTCATAAAGACTTTCGCCTTTGTTGACAGAACTTTTTGAGACATCGAAATGAATAACCTCAAAGCCAAGTTTACGTTCAGCGATTTCAAAACTCGTCTTAGTTCTCGTGCTATCTTCAAAAAAAAGATTTGCAGCAAAAATTTTTGATTTAGGTTTTACTTCTAAACCATTTTTAAAGTCATTCGCCAAAGATAATATTGATAGAATTTTTTCTTTGTCTAGGTTGTCTAAATTATTCATTTTTTAATTTTTAAACAAAAAAAACGAAGCCGTTAAGACTTCGTTTAATTAAAAATATTGTGAAACGGTAAAACCGTCTTTTCTAAAATCGTTCAATGGAAATTTTATTTTCATTGGGTACAAAGATAGAATATTTTTTGAAATCTAAAAATGATTTTTTCAACAAATCAAAGTATTAATTTTAACAGGCAATTTTCTATTTAAATTTTAATATTTTTGTTCAAAATCAAAATATGGATGCCAAAGACAAGATGATTCTCAGTTTACTTCAGGAAGATTCTACGATTTCGGTGAAGGACGTTGCAGAGAAAATCGGTCTCACATTTACGCCAACTTACGAAAGGATAAAACAGCTCGAGAAACAAAATGTGATTGAAAAATATGTTGCCATTCTTAACCGTGAAAAACTCGGGCTCAATATCATCGTTTATTGCAACATCCGGTTGAAAGAGCAATCGCAAAAAACTTTGGAAGATTTTGAAAAACACATTCAGAAATTTGATGAAGTGCAGGAAATGATAAGTCTTTCCGGGGAATATGATTACATGTTGAAAATTATCGTAAAGGACATTAACTCTTATAACGACTTCGCTGTTAATGTCATATCTAACTCGCCAAATATCTGGCAATATCATAGTTTAATCGCTTTATCTGAAGTGAAAAAAACAACGAAATATAAAATTGATTAAGCCAAAAGTTTAGAAGAAATTTTATGAAATTGATGTGTAATTTCTTCTAAACACAAATTCCCAATACTTCCCTGATGTGTGTGATTTAAGTCTTTTATGTCATATTCAAATTCATTATTTTCGATGTCATTTCCCACTTTTACGTAGGCGTCACGGAAAGAATTTCCATTTTTCACTTCTTCGTTTATTTTTTCTACGCTGAAGAGATATTTATATTTTTCATCGTCTAAAATTCCTTCTTTAACCTCAATATTAGGTAAGGTGTAAATTAAAATTTCCAGACATTCTTTTAAAGAATCAATTGCCGGAAAAAGAATTTCTTTGCTTAACTGCATATCGCGGTGGTAACCGGACGGTAAATTATTCGTGAGCAAAATAAGTTCATTTGGTAAAGCCTGAATTCTGTTGCAACGCGCTCTTACCAATTCAAAAATATCCGGATTTTTCTTGTGCGGCATAATGCTGCTTCCGGTGGTAAATTCTTTCGGAAAACTGATGAAATTAAAATTTTGACTTAAATATAAACAAACATCGTAAGAAAATCGGCTTAAAGTTCCTGCTAAAACGGACATTGACGAAGCCAATAATTTCTCGGATTTCCCGCGCGTCATTTGCGCATAAATAGAATTATAATTTAAGGTTTTAAAATTCAAATAATGAGTTGTGCTTTCTCTATTAATAGGGAAGGACGAACCATAACCGGCTGCGGAACCCAAAGGATTTTTATTGATGATATTTTTTACCGATAAAAGAAGTTCTAAATCATCTACTAAAGCTTCAGCATACGCGCCAAACCACAAGCCAAAAGACGAAGGCATGGCAATTTGAAAATGCGTGTAACCGGGCATTAAATGATCTTTATTTTGAGCAGCCAACTGAATTAAAATTTGAAATAATTCATCTGTTAATTCACTAATTTTTCTGATTTCATCTAATAAATACAATTTAATATTCAATAAAACCTGATCATTTCTGGACCGCGCCGTGTGGATCTTTTTTCCGGTTGAGCCCAGTTTTTCAATTAAAATAGACTCAATTTGTGAATGAATATCTTCTGCCTCCGGATCAATTGTAAAAGAATTGTTTTCGATTTCTTCTAAAATTTCATTGAGAATAGATTGAAGTTCCTGCGATTCTTCCTCTGAAATTAAACCAACTTCTGCTAACATTTTACATTGTGCTAAAGAACCGATCACGTCGTATTTTGCCAATCGGTCGTCAAAATCCAGGTCTTTACCAACGGTAAATTTATTGACTAATTGATTCGTTAATGTTTTATCTTTTTGCCAAATTTTTTTCATTATTGTTTTATTTTGAAAACCCTTTAAAATCAGGTTATGGATTTTTGAAATTTTACCAAAATTATTTTCCCCAACCCTAAAGGAATTAATTTTGCTAAAATTCTAAGTCATTTTTATAATATTTTTTCTAAAATTTTAGTATAAATTTCGATGCCTTCTTTTATTTCATCGATGTATATAAATTCATCTGCGGTGTGAGATCTTGTACTGTCGCCCGGACCAATTTTTATGGAAGTACACGGGATTATTGCCTGATCTGAGGAAGTTGGCGAGCCATAAGTCGTTCTTCCGATTTCTAAACCTGCTTTCACAATCGGATGATCTTCACTGATTTTTGAAGAATTTAACCTAAAAGATCTCGCTGATAATTTTGAAGTCATTTCAGATTGAATAATTTCAAAAACTTCTTTGTTGCTGTATTCGTCAGTTACACGGACATCTAAAGTAAAGTTGCATTTTTCCGGCACCACATTGTGTTGCGTTCCCGCATTGATCATGGAAAGTGTCACTTTAACTTCACCTAAATACGGCGAAATTTTGGGAAATTTATAATTTAAAATATGCTGCAGATCTGCCAGGCATTTCACAATTGAATTATTTTCGTTTGGATGCGCTGCGTGAGAAGGCGTTCCCTGCATTTCGCCATCAATTACCAAAAGTCCTTTTTCTGCAATCGCTAAATTCATCAATGTTGGTTCACCTACAATTACCAGTTCCACATTTGCAAGTTGAGGAAAAAGTAAGTCAATTCCGTCGTTTCCCGATATTTCTTCTTCAGCAGTCATTGCAATAATTAAGTTATGAGATAAATTTTCTGCTTCATAAAAATGCCGAAAAACCTGAATCATCGTTACCAAAGAAGCGCCTGCATCATTACTTCCCAGACCAAACATTTTTCCGTCTTTTTCAATCGCAATAAACGGATCATTTGTGTAGGCTTTATTTGGTTTTACCGTGTCATGATGCGTATTTAAAACAATCGAAGGTTTGCTTTCATCAAAGTATTTATTAGTCGCCCAAATATTATTTTTCAGTCTGTTTGTAGGAATATCTCTGTGCTGAAAATAGCCTTCAATCACCAAAGAAGCATCGTATTCATCTTTGCTTAAAGAGGGCGTTGCGATGAGTTTTTTTAATAAATCGGTGGCATTTTTTAGCAAATCTTCTGAATTATATATAGATTTCTGTTCCTTCATTTTGGTAGTTTATTTGGTTTTCTAATTTGGTTTCATTTATTAAAACCACTTTTTTAACATTATTTTCTACTGCTAAAAAAGCATTTTTAAGTTTTGGCAAAATGCCTTCATTTAATTTTTTAGTGGGTAACAATTCTAAATATTCTGTTTTATTTAAAGTTTTTATAAGAGAGTCAGGATTTTGTATATCCTCTAAAATTCCGTCTTTATCAAAACAATACAAAAGTTCAACCTCAAAATTTTCAGATAAAGCCTGCGCCAAAACGGACGCCACAGAATCTGCATTTGTATTGAATAAATTGCCTTTTTTATCGTGCGTAATTGCTGAAAATACCGGAACTAGATTTAGATTTAAAAACGCTTCCAGCAAATCAATATTGACGCTTTTTGATTCAACATCGCCGACAAAACCATAGTCAATTTCTGAAATAATTCGCTTTTCGGCTTTAATTAAATTGCCGTCTGCGCCAGAAAATCCGATGGCGTTGCAATCAAAATTTTGCAGTTGCGCAACAATGTTTTTGTTGATTTTCCCGGCGTAAACCATGGTCACAATATCCAGCGTTTCTTTGTCGGTCACTCTTCTGCCTTCGACCATTTTCTGAGAAATATTGAGCTTCTCTGCTAAATTTGAAGCCAATTTTCCCCCGCCGTGAACTAAAATTTTTGGTGCTTTTATAGAAGCAAATTTTTCTAAAAAGTTTTTTAAATCTAATTCTTTGTCGATTAAAGAACCGCCAATTTTAATGACATATAATTTCTGTTTTTCCATCACTTTCAACTTTAAGATATTTCATCTAAAATTTCACTAAAAACAGTTTGTGCAGAAAAAATTCTGTTTTTTGCCTGCTGATAAATAATTGAATTTTCACTATCCATTACTTCATCGCTCAATTCGACATTTCTACGAACCGGCAAACAGTGCATTACTTTTGCATCTTTGGTTAATTTTAATTTTTCTTGAGTCAGCATCCAGTTTTCTTTTACTTCAGGCATTTCAGCGTAATTTTCAAATGAAGACCAGTTTTTCACACAGATAAAATCTGCATCTTTCAATGCTTCGTTTTGATCGTGAATTATCGTCGTATTTTTCACAAATTTTGGATCCAAATCATAACCTTCCGGATTGGCAATCACTAAATCAACATCCATTTCTTGCATCCATTCAGCAAAGGAATTTCCAACTGCTTGCGCGATGGGTTTAATGTGTGGCGCCCAAGTCAAAACCACCTTAGGTTTTCGGCTTTCTTTCCAGTTTTCAGTGATCGTGATGCAATCTGCAAAACTTTGCAAAGGATGTCGCGTGGCAGATTCTAAAGAAATAACCGGGACTTTTGCGTGTTTTAAAAATTGCGACAAAATACTTTCGTTCACATCATCTTCTTTGTTTTTCATACCTGCAAAACAGCGTACCGCAATGATATCGCAGTATTGATTGAGAACTTCGATTGCGTCTTTTATGTGTTCAACTGTGTCGCCATTCATGATTGCGCCATCAGAAAATTCAAGATTCCAAGCTTCCTGCGCGGCATTTAAAGTCAAAACATTTAAACCTAAATTTTGTGCCGCAATTTGGCTGCTCAATCTTGTTCGTAAACTTGAATTTAAGAAAACAAGTCCAATCGTTTTTCCTTTTCCTTTATTTGCCTCTGCTAAAGGATTTTCTTTAATTTTAAGGGCCTTTTTTATGATTGATTGAAGACCATTAATATCTTCTACGGAAGTGAAATTTTGCATTTTATTTAATTAAAATTAGCCTTTTTTGCATTTGATAAAATTTTATAAAAAACTTAGTGATTTTGAAGAACAGATTCTAAAGCATTGATAAATAAATCGGCTTCTTTTTCTGTAATATTAAGTGCGGGAAGAAGTCTCAAAACATTTGGATTACTTGAATTTCCCGTGAAAACATGATGTTCATTTAAGATTTTTTGACGGATTTCTGAGCAAGGTTCATTCAACTCAATGCCGATCATTAAACCACGCCGCCTAATTTCTTTAATGTTTTGAAAATTTTTGATTTTAGTTTCAATATAACTTCCAATTTTCTCGGCATTCTCTATTAAATTTTCATTTTTAATGACATCTAAAACTGCAATTCCTGCAGCGCAAGCCAAATGATTTCCACCGAAAGTAGTTCCCAATAAACCGTTGCTGGCTTTAAATTTCGGACTGATTAAAACGCCACCGATCGGGAAACCATTTCCCATGCCTTTTGCAATCGTAATTAAATCGGGTTGAATATCAAATTCCTGATGTGCGAAAAATTTCCCGGTTCGTCCGTAACCAGACTGCACTTCATCCATAATTAAAATAGCTTCGTTTTCTGCACAAAGTTTTTTTAGCGAAAAGATCAGTTCTTCTGAAGGCAAAACAATGCCACCAACCCCCTGAATTCCTTCAATAATTACGGCAGAAATTTCATTTTTATTTTCTTGAAAGATTTCGTTCAACTGATTGATATTGTTCCATCCACATTTTATAAACCGTTCGGAAAAGTTTATTGGTGCTACAATTTTAGGATTATCTGTCACAGAAACTGCGGCAGAAGTTCGCCCGTGAAATGAGCCAGAAAAATAAACGACTTTCTTTTTGCTATTATGAAAAGATGCTAATTTTAAAGCGTTTTCGATTGCTTCTGCGCCAGAATTGCAAAGAAAAAGCGAATAATCTTCGTAGCCAGAAATTTCACCCAATTTTTCTGCCAATTCCGTTTGCAAGTGGTTTTGAACAGAATTTGAATAAAACGAAATTTTCTCTAATTGTTCTTTCAATTTACTTTGATAATGCGGATGACTATGCCCGATGGAAATCACAGCGTGACCACCATAAAAATCAAGATATTTTTTGCCATTTTCATCCCACAAAAAAGAACCTTCCGCTTTCACAGGATTAATATTAAATAATGGATAAACGTCGAATAAGTTCATGCTAGTTGGTAGTTGATGGTTTTTAAAACGCTATTGCTTTTAGATTTAGACCTAAATTTTCGTCCCAATTTTCGGCAATATTCATATTTTGTACGGCTTGTCCGGACGCGCCTTTTAATAAATTATCAATTGCGGAATGAATAACGACCATTTGATTGTTTTTTTCAATTTGAATCGCGCATCTATTGGTGTTCACGACCTGTTTCATGTCGATTGGTTTTTCTGAAATGCTTACAAATGCAGCGTCTTTATAAAAATCCTGATAAATTTTTTGAATTTCTTCCAGTTTCAAATCACATTTTAAGATAGAACTTGTAAAAATTCCACGAACAAAATCGCCACGCCACGGCACAAAATGCAGGTTGATTTCTTTTTCATTAACCTGATTTAAAGTTTTTAAAATCTCATCAACATGTTGGTGCGTCAAAGTTTTGTAAGCGGAAACATTATCATTTCGCCAGGTAAAATGCGTCGTTGCCTGCATCGATTGTCCAGCGCCAGTAGAACCTGTGATTCCCGTGGTGTAAATGTCTCCAAGTAAATTTAATTTTGTTAAAGGCAAAAGAGCCAACTGAATTGCTGTGGCAAAACAACCCGGATTTGCAATACTTTTAGAAGTTTTTATTTCGTTTTTAAATAGTTCAGGCAAACCATAAACAAAATTTCTATTTTCAAAAGTATTGTCAAGACGAAAATCATTTCCCAAATCGATGATTAAAACACCATCTTTTATTGAATTTTCAGCGAGAAAATTTTTACTTTCCTGGTGAGGTAAACATAAAAATAGGATATCGACTTCTTCAATTTTATTTGTTAAAATCATATCACAAACAGAAACCAGATCCGGATAAATTTCAGAAATTTTCACGCCATAATTTGAACGGCTGTATAAAAATTGAAGTTTTACTTTTGGATGAAAACTTAAAATTCTTACCAGTTCACTTCCTGTGTAACCATTTGAACCAATTATCCCAACAGATTTTATCATGACTTATTGATTAGATGATAAATAGACAATGAGTTACTCAAAACTTTTGTAAATCCTTTCACGTCTTGGCCAGTCCAGGCAAGATTTGCTTCGCCATAACTTCCAAATTTCGCTGACATTAAATCATTTTTAGATTCTATTCCATTTAAAACAAAACGGTATGGATGAAGTGTTAAAAAAACTTTTCCATTGACAGTTTTTTGCGAATTTTCTAGAAAAGTTTCAATATTTCTCATCACCGGATCCAAGAAAAGTGCTTCGTGTAGCCAGTTTCCGTACCAATCTGCCAATTGGGATTTTATGGTTTGCTGGTATTTCGAGAGCGTATGTTTTTCTAATAAATGATGGGATTTAATAATTATTGTTGCGGCTGCGGCTTCAAAACCAACACGTCCTTTTATGCCAACAATCGTGTCACCAACGTGAATGTCGCGACCAATTCCGTAAACAGAAGCGATTTTTTCAATTTTCTGAATGGCTAAAACCGGATTAGAAAATTGTTCGCCATTTATTGAGATAATTTCACCGTTTTTAAATTCAATTTCTAAATCTGAAGGTTCCGTTTTTTCAACCTGAGAAGGAAAAGCGTTTTCCGGTAGATTATTTTTTGAAGTTAAAGTTTCTTTGCCACCGACGGAAGTTCCCCAAAGTCCTTTGTTAATGGAATATTTTGCTTTCTCAAAATCCATTTCAAAACCGTGATTTTTTAAAAATAAAATTTCTTCTTCTCTAGATAGAGACAAATCCCGAATTGGTGTGATAATTTCGATGTTCGGACACATCACCTGAAAAATTAAATCAAAACGAACCTGATCATTTCCTGCGCCCGTGCTTCCGTGAGCAATCGCATTTGTGCCGATTTCGAGGGCGAATTTCGCGATATTTTGTGCCTGAACAGTTCTTTCAGCACTTACAGAAAGTGGATACGTGTTGTTTTTAAGAACATTTCCGAAAATTAAATATTTCACGCAATCGTTATAATAGTTGTCAACTGCATCGATAAATTTATAAGAAAAAACGCCTAATTTTTCTGCTTTTAACTTTAATTCAGTTGCATCTTCCTTTGTAAATCCACCCGTATTTACAGTTACAGCATGAACTTCACAATCCAAATTTTCACTTAGATATTTTGCACAATACGATGTGTCCAGACCGCCGCTAAATGCTAAAACTACTTTTTTCTTCGTCATTTTTCTCTTTACTAAATTTATTTTCTTCAATTTTTGGAACATATAACATTGCGGTACAAAGACAGTTTTTCCGTTCTTTGCTCATTAATATTTCATAGTTAACGCAATTTTTGCAACCGTTCCAGAAATCTTCGTCCTGCGTTAATTCTGAATAGATTACTGGTTTATATCCCATTTCCGCATTGATTTTCATAACCGGCAAACCAGTAGTTAATCCAAAAATCTTTGCATTGGGGTACCATTCTCGGGATAATTCAAAAATTTTCTTTTTGATTAAAGTGGCAATTCCTTTATTTCTATAATTTACAGAAACAATTAAACCTGAATTGGCCACAAACTTCTCATGTGACCAGGTTTCTATATAACAGAAGCCAATCCAGGTTTCATCTTCATCAATTGCCACGACGGCTTTTGATTCTAAAATTTTCGCGCTAATATATTCCAGGGAACGCTTTGCTATTCCTGTTCCTCTTTTTAATGCAGAATCCTCCATTTCTAATCGGATTTCCTCTGCATATTTCAAATGTTTATCTGAGGAAATTTCTATTTTCATTTAATTTTATCTTTTAAAGCAGTAAATTTAAGATAAATAATCCTTATAATTACAAATAAAATGCAATTAATTACTATTTATAATTTAAATTAAAGTGTTTTAATCTCTTTTGCGTTGAAATGTCAGATAAAAATTCTTTCATTTTTAAATAAATTAAAATTGAAAACCAGAAATCTAAACCTGAAGAAATTTTATTAACTTTAAAAAATAGGAACGGGATCTTTAATCCTAATTAAAAACTTCAAATAAAGCAGGCATATCCATGAACAATTATCATATTAAAAATCTTCCAGACTATTTTGAACAATATAAAAAATCAATAAAAAATCCCAAGAAATTCTGGGATAAAATCGCCGACGAAAATTTCGTTTGGTACCAACGCTGGAAAAAGGTTGTAAAATATGACATGGAAAATGCCAAAATCGAATGGTTTAAAAATGCCAAACTTAATATCACAAAAAATTGTCTGGATCGACATTTAAATGAACGCGGCGAAAAAACGGCGATTATTTTTGAACCGAATAATCCCAAAGATGCAGCGGAACATATTTCTTATAGTGATTTGCATACGCGTGTCTGTAAAATGGCGAATGTATTGCGAGATTTGGGCGTCGAAAAAGGCGACAGAGTTTGTATTTATTTGCCCATGATTCCTGAATTAGCGGTTTCTATGTTGGCTTGTGCAAGATTGGGCGCCGTCCATTCTGTTATTTTTGCAGGCTTTTCTGCCGCAGCGGTGGAATCTCGTGTAAATGACTGTGAAGCAAAAGTAATTATTTGTTCCGACGGAAGTTTTCGCGGAATGAAATCCATTGAATTAAAAGGAATAATTGATGATGCTGTAGAGAAATGTCCGACGGTAGAAAAGGTTTTAGTAGTAAAAAGAACTGGTGGTGAAGTAAAAATGAAAGAAGGAAGAGATTTCTGGTTGCAACCGCTTTACGAAAAAGCCTCTACAGATTTTGTTACAGTAATTATGGATTCAGAAGATCCGCTCTTTATTTTATACACTTCGGGCTCTACCGGAAAACCAAAAGGAATGCTTCACACAACCGCCGGTTACATGGTTTTTACGGCTTACACTTTTAAAAATGTTTTTGATTATCAGGAAAATGATATTTTTTGGTGCACCGCAGATTTAGGTTGGGTGACAGGTCATTCTTACATTCTTTACGGACCGCTTGCAAATGGTGCAACCACGGTTATTTTTGAGGGCGTTCCCACTTATCCAGAGCCAGACCGCTTTTGGGAAGTGATTGAAAAACATAAAATCACACAATTTTACACGGCGCCAACTGCCATTCGTTCCTTAGCGAAAGAATCTGCCGATTGGGTAGAAAAACATGATTTATCAAGTTTAAAAGTGATTGGTTCCGTTGGTGAACCGATCAACGATGAAGCCTGGCATTGGTATAACGACCATGTTGGCAAGAAAAAATGTCCAATTGTAGATACTTGGTGGCAAACTGAAACTGGTGGAATTATGATTTCGCCGCTTCCGTTTATTACTCCGACAAAACCAACTTACGCGACTTTGCCACTTCCTGGAATTCAACCGGTTTTAATGGATGAAAAACGCAATGAAATTACTGGAAACCAAGTCGATGGTAATTTATGTATTCGTTTTCCTTGGCCGGGAATTGCACGAACTATTTGGGGAAATCACCAACGGTATAAAGAAACTTACTTTACGGCTTTTCCGGGGAAATATTTCACTGGTGATGGTGCTTTACGCGATGAAGTTGGTTATTACAGAATTACCGGTAGGGTAGATGATGTCATTATTGTTTCGGGACATAATCTGGGAACTGCGCCAATTGAAGATAGTATCAATCTTCATCCTGCCGTAGCAGAATCAGCGATTGTAGGTTATCCGCATGATATAAAAGGCAGCGCACTTTATGGTTTTGTGATTTTAAAAGACACTGGCGAGAGCAGAGATAGAGAAAATTTAAAGAAAGAAATAAACAACGTAATTGCCGACACAATGGGACCGATTGCAAAATTGGACAAAATTCAGTTTGTTTCTGCTTTGCCAAAAACACGTTCGGGAAAAATTATGCGTAGAATTTTACGCAAAATTGCGGAAGGTGATTTTAGTAGTTTCGGCGATACATCTACTTTGCTGAATCCTGAGATTGTGGATGAGATAAAGAATGAACGAATATAAATATTAAACCAAACCTTACAGAAATGCGAGGTTTTTTATTTGTATCTTTATTTTTTAGATTTTTAAATGTTAAAATATATACTCTTATTTTTCGGTCTTTTTCTATTAAATTCTTGTGAGAAAAAAACGCTTAATGAAAAGGAAATTTTAGAATTAATTCATTCTAAGGAAGGTTACAAATCAATGCAATTAAGAACAGATTTTTCTTACGGTGAAAATTTTATTGATTCAATTAAATCATTCAGAAAAATTGTAAATAAAGAAAATTTCAAACCACTTTATGAAGCCGATTTTAATAATGATGGGAAACAAGATTATCTTTTAAATTTAGATATTGCAAAAAGCGATAATACTGATGTAATAATTAAACCTTATTTTAGTGAAGATTCCAAAAATTGTTTGATATTATTAAGCAATAAAAATGGATATCAATTTTTGAATCCAGGTAAAAAAAGAGTTTATGCTATTCTTTCAGCAAAAATCATAAATTTTAAAGGTCAAAATTTGATTAAATTATTAAACTTTAAAACGCGCTTTGACGATAGAAGTGATATGCTAAAAAATGATACTTTGATGATAAAAAACAATCAACTGACTGAATTTGTAAAACCACATCAAAATCATAAAATAGAAAAAATAATATTTACACAAATTAGTGGATATGCACCAGGGATTACCTATAAATTAACTTTAAAAAAAGATTCAACAGTTTTATTATCTAATTATTATGAAAGATTTAAAGGCAATTATTCTAGCAATAATTTTTCTAATTTTCCGAAACTTTCAAAGTATTTTAATGAAATAAATTTCACAAATCTAAAAGATAAATATCTTTCAACAGCATTTGATTCGCCTACCAAAAACACAAAAATTTTTTATGATAATGGAGAAGTTAAAATTATCAATGATTACAACGAAAGAGGGACATTGGGTCTTGTTAATTTTTACGAAAAAATGGATTCTTTAATGGCAAAACAAAATTGGCAAAAAATTGACTAATCCAACCCAAAACCCGCAAATCCTAATAATCGGCGGTGGTTTAGCAGGATTAACTTCTGCAATTCATTTGTCAAAGTTGGGTTTTTCTGTGGTCGTTATAGAAAAAAATTCGTACCCAAAACACAAAGTTTGCGGTGAATATATTTCCAACGAAGTTTCGCCTTATTTTAAATGGTTGAATGTTGACATTGAAGCACTAAAACCAACGCACATTAAAACTCTAAAATTTTCTTCAGAATCCGGAAAAGAGATCGAAACAAAATTGCCGCTCGGTGGTTTTGGTGTGAGCCGTTACATTTTAGATGAAGCGCTTTATTTAAAAGCGATCTCTCAAAATTGCACTGTTTTAGAAGATCTGGTTAATGAAGTTGATTTTAAAGACGGTATTTTTGAAGTTAAATTAGCTTCAGGAAAGGTGCTGAAATCAAAAATTGTTGTCGGCGCTTTTGGCAAAAGATCAAATTTAGATGTACAAATGAAGCGGGATTTTTCTCAAAATAAATCGCCGTGGTTAGCAGTAAAATCTCACTATTCTGGAAATTTTCCGGATGATGTTGTGGGTTTGCATAATTTTAAAGGTGGTTATTGCGGCGTTTCGAAAGTGGAAAATAACGAAATTAACATCTGTTATTTAACTAATTTTAAGTCTTTTAAAGAACATAAAAACATTGAAGAATTTCAGCAAGAAGTAGTTTCGAGAAATCCACATTTAAAAGGTATTTTAAAAAATTCAGTTCAGATTTTTGATAAACCATTAACGATCAGTCAGGTTTCTTTTGAGAAGAAAAGAAATGTTGAAAACCATATTTTAATGTTGGGTGACACCGCTGGATTAATTCATCCACTTTGCGGTAATGGCATGGCAATGGCTATTCACAGCGCAAAATTGGCGTCAGATCAAGTTCAAGATTATCTTGCAGAAAATATTTCTCGAGATGAAATGGAAAGAAATTATGCAAAAAACTGGAATTTAAATTTTAAAAAAAGATTACGTTACGGAAGATTTCTCGGAAAAATATTTGAAAATTCGTCGCTGTCGGAAACTTTAACTAAATTAATCACGTATTTTCCTTTTATGCTTCCTTTAATAATTAAAAAAACGCACGGCAAAGAAATCGTGATCACTCAATAATGGCATTAGATATAACGTATAGAACTGATTTAGAGGAATCTATGGATGATTTTTCTATGGATAATGAAGGTTTAATTACCGCTTTGGACGACATCGCAAAAATTAACCACGTTTTAGGTGGAAACGCCGTGACTTTGGATGGTGTTAAAAAATTACTTGAAAATTTCCCAACAGATAAAACCGTAACTATTATGGATTTTGGGTGTGGAAATGGTGACATGCTTCGAATGCTTGCGGACTATGCAAAAAGTAAAAATTTAAAATTCAATTTAATCGGAATAGATGCAAACGCAGCGTCCATAAGACATGCTGAAAATTGCTCAAAAGATTTCGATAATATTTCTTATCTAGCAGAAGATATATTTCTATACGATTTTTCAAAATATAATATAGATATTGCCCTAATTACGCTTACTTTACATCACTTTAAAGACGACGAGATTTTAAATTTGATGCGCGTCATATTTAATATCGTCAAAAAAGGAATTGTGGTTAATGATTTGCAGCGAAGCAAATTGGCATATCGTTTATTTCAAGCGATAATTTTTATTTTTAGACTAGAGAAAATGACTGCCAACGATGGTTTAATTTCTATTTTAAGAGGTTTTAAAAGGCCAGATTTAGAAAAATTTAGTAAAGAATTAGGTTTTAAAAAGTACAGTATTACTTGGAAATGGGCCTTTCGTTTTCAGTGGATAATTACAAAGATTAATTAAAAAACAGTTACGAATTGCTTCGTACCTAGCAATGATATATGAGTGTAAAAATAGTTTCAGTTGCCAAACAACTGCCAAAATATTCTCGAAAAACTAAAGAAGTTTTGCCATTTTTAGACCAATGGTTAGTTTCCCAAGATGATCGATTTCAGAGAAAAGTAAAGAAAATTTTCGAAGGTGCTGCAGTTGATCAGCGTTATTCTATAATGGATCCTGTGGAAGTTTTTACAGCGACTTCTTTTGAAGATAAAAATAATATTTATGCAAGAGAAGTCATCATTCTAGGCGAACAGGTTTTAACAAATGCACTCGCAAAAACCAATTGGGAGGCGCAAAGTTTAGATTACATCATTACCGTAAGTTGCACGGGGATTATGATTCCTTCTTTGGATGCGTATTTAATAAATAAATTAAATCTTCGCCAAGATATTGTGCGTTTACCTGTGACAGAAATGGGTTGTGCGGCAGGTGTTTCCGGAATTATTTATGCAAAAAAGTTCCTGGAAGCCAATCCGAATAAAAGAGCTGCTATTATTGCTGTTGAAGCGCCGACGGCGACTTTTCAGTTGGAAGATTTTTCAATGGCAAATATTGTAAGTGCGGCAATTTTTGGTGATGGTGCAAGTTGCGCGCTTTTAAGTTCCTACGAAGAAGATTTAGGGCCAAAAATTATTGCCGAAGAAATGTATCATTTTTATAATAATGAGCACATGATGGGTTTTCAACTCACTAATTCTGGTTTAAAAATGGTTTTGGATATTGAGGTTCCAGATACAATTGCCGCTCATTTTCCAG
The DNA here is from genome assembly GCF_052976925.2 of Halpernia sp. GG3. NCBI lineage: Bacteria > Pseudomonadati > Bacteroidota > Flavobacteriia > Flavobacteriales > Weeksellaceae > Halpernia > Halpernia sp. GG3. The sequence continues at coordinate 289,974 of NZ_JBRIIR020000010.1, read as the reverse complement.
GTATTGTGCATCCTTTTTTAGCCAAACAAAATTTAAAAATTGATGATGTGAATTATTTAATTTTTCATCCGGGTGGTAAAAAAATAGTGCAAATGGTGGAAGAATTATTCTCAGAATTAGGAAAAAATATTGATACGACGAAAGAAATTTTAAGAAAGTACGGCAATATGTCCAGTGCGACCGTTTTGTATGTGTTGGAAGATATTATGAAGCAAAATCCGCAGAAAGGTGAAAGAGGTTTGATGCTCAGTTTCGGACCGGGATTTTCTGCACAACGCGTTTTATTAGAATGGTAGAAAATTTAAAAAAAGAATGGGCGTTAATTCTCGGTGGCAGTTCCGGTTTAGGCCTGGCTTCCGCTAAAAAATTAGCGCTTGATGGTTTTAATATCTGTATTGTTCACCGCAATTCTCGGGCAGAAATGTCAGAAATTTCCACCGAATTTGATAAAATTAAATCTTCAACTACTTCTTTTTTAAATTTTAATCTAGATGCTTTAAATTTAGAAAGTCAACAAAAAATTGTTGTCGAATTAAAAGAAGTCTTGAGTGACTCTAAAATTAGATGTCTCGTTCACAGCATTGCAAAAGGTAATTTAAAAGCAATGGTTTCAGAAGACAATTCGGTTTTAAGTTCTGATGATTTTATGATCACTTTTCAGGCAATGGCGGTTAGTTTATATGATTGGACGCAACTTTTATTTCAGGAAAAATTATTTGCCGCCGACAGCAGAATAATCGCTTTTACGAGCGAAGGAAGTTCAAAACCCTGGAAAAATTACGCCGCCGTTTCCGCGGCAAAAGCAAGTTTAGAAGCCATTTCAAGAAGTATTGCATTAGAATTTGCACCTTTTGGCATTAAATGCAATTGCATTCAAGCCGGCGTGACAGAAACGCGTTCTTTAAAAATGATTCCCAGAAGTGAAGATTTAATTAAAAATTCCATCGAAAGAAATCCAAATAAAAGATTAACAACGCCGGAAGATGTCGCCAATGTAGTTTCGCTTTTATGCAGAGATGAAGCAAAATGGATTACCGGAAATATTATTTCTGTTGATGGCGGTGAACATTTAAACTAAAAAAATCAGCCCAAATTGGACTGATTTTCTTTAAATATTTAAATTTTTTTTATGATTTTAAAGCGGGATAATCGGTGTATCCTTTTGCACCTGGCACGTAAAAAGTGTCGCTGTCTGCTTGGTTCAAAGGTGCATCAACGTCAAAACGTTGAACCAGATCTGGATTTCCTATAAATGGAACACCGAAAGAAATTAAATCAGCAATATTTTCTTCAAGCGCTCTTTCCGCAGATTCTTTTAAAAATCCACCATTGATTATAAAAGTGCCTTTATAAATTGCACGGTAATGTTTTGCGATTTCAAATATTGATTTTTGTGGATGATCACCTTTTTCGGTAAAACCACTAAAGTGAAGATATGCCAAATCGTAGTCATTAACTTTATTTACCAAATATTCAAACATTTCTTGGGTTTCATCGTCTTTTACCATTCCAAAAAGCCCGTCAAGATCTGGCGCAAGGCGCAAACCCACTTTCTCGATCGGTATTTTTTTAGCAACTGCATCTAAAACTTCAAATAAAATTCTACCTCTGTTTTCAATAGAACCGCCATATTTGTCTTCTCTTTTATTAGAAGTTAGGGCGAAAAACTGGTGAAATAAGTAGCCGTTTGCTGCATGAATTTCAACACCGTCAAAACCGGCTTGGATCGCATTTTCCGCTGCTTTTACAAAATCTTCAGTTGTTCTTTTGATGTCTTCTAAAGTCATTGATTTTGGTGCAACTGTATCTTTAAAACCATTGTAAGTATAAGCCTGAGAATTAGGATTTACAGCGGACGGCGCCAAAGGAAGTTTTCCGTCATGGAAATCAGGATGAGAAATTCTTCCAACGTGCCACAATTGTGCAAAAATTTTCCCACCAAGTGCGTGAACCGAAGTGGTTACTTTTTTCCAAGATTCTGTTTGTTTTTCAGTGTATATTCCGGGAACATTGATGTATCCGACAGATTCTTTGCTCACATTTACGCCTTCAGTTATTATTAAACCTGCAGTTGCTCTTTGTGAATAATAAGTTTGCATCAAATCATTAGCAAGATGTTCGGAATTGTCTGCGCGACTTCTCGTCAATGGCGCCATTACAACTTTGTTTTCTAATTTTAAATTTTTGGAAGTGTATTTTTCTAAAAGTTTCATTTATTTAATATTTTATTAAGTGCGTGTTTAACAAATTCTATGCTATTGAAGATTTTTAGTTTTAGTAAATATCTATTACTTGTATAGAATTTTAATTTTAAATCAAAAAATCGTTGGACTGAGATATTTTTTTCGCATCTTCACTTGTAATAAATTTTTAAATGAAATCCGAAGAAATATTAAAGAAATTACCTTATTCTCAGCCATTTTTGTTTGTAGATGAAATTATTTCTATTAACGAAAATGGAGTAGAAGGCAATTTTACATTTAATGAAAATCTAGATTTTTACAAAGGTCATTTCAAAAATAATCCGATAACGCCCGGTGTAATTTTAACTGAATGTATGGCTCAAATAGGTTTAGTTTGTTTGGGCATTTATTTAATTGAAAATGTAACGGAAAAAAGTTTAGTGGCTTTAACTTCAACGCAAATTGAATTTTTAAAACCAGTTTACCCCAATGAAAAAGTTACTGTGAGGTCAGAAAAAATATATTTCAGGTTTAATAAATTGAAATGTAAGGTTTTAATGAAAAATCAAGAAGATGAAATTGTATGTCAAGGTGTGATTTCCGGCTTTGTAACAGAATAAAATTATGGAAAGAAGAGTTGTTATTACCGGATTAGGCGTTGTCGCACCAAATGCAATTACGATTGATACTTTTTTGGAGGCTATAAGGAAGGGGAAATCCGGAATTAAATTTGACCAAAAATTAGCAGAATTAAATTTTTCTTGTCAAGTTTCTGGTACGCCAGAAATCTCAGAAGAAAAAAAACTTGATTATTTCACAGCTTTAGAACTGCGAAATTTCAATTCTACCGGAATACTCTATGGCGTCGTTGCCGGTTTAGACGCCTGGAAGGATGCAGGTTTAGAACCTTCCGGAATCGAAAATCCGGATTGGGACAGCGGAACAATTTTTGGCACGGGAACTTCTGGAATTGAAAAGTTTCGCGAAAGTATCTATAAAATTGATGATCTGCAAACGAGAAAATTAGGGAGTACTGCTGTTTCACAAACTATGAATAGCGGAATTTCTGCTTATTTAGGTGGAAAATTGGGCTTGGGAAATCAAGTTTCGACCAATTCTTCGGCTTGTACCACGGGAACAGAAAGTGTTTTGATGGCATATGATAGAATAAAATCTGGTAAAGCAAAACGAATTTTAGCCGGAAGTACTAGCGATTCTGGTCCTTATATTTGGGCAGGATTTGATGCTATAAAAGTTTGTAATTTTAAATCAAATGAAAATCCGGAAGCGGCTTCAAGACCAATGAGCGAAACAGCTTCTGGCTTTGTGCCAGGAAGTGGTGCGGGTGCTTTTGTGGTGGAAGATCTAGAATCCGCATTGGAAAGAAATGCAAAAATATATTGTGAAATTCTCGGTGGAAACGTCAATTCTGGCGGACAAAGAGGTGACGGAAGTATGACAGCGCCAAATTCTAAGGCAGTTCAGAAATGTGTAAAAGATGCTATTTTTGATTCAGGAATTAACAGTAAAGAAATAGATTACATCAACGGACATTTAACAGCCACTTCAAAAGACGCGCTGGAAATAGAAAATTTAAGCAGAGCATTAGAGAGAAAAGGTGACGATTTTCCTTATATTAATTCTTTAAAAAGTCTTGTGGGCCACTGTCTTTCTGGTTCTGGAAGCGTAGAGGCTGTAGCAACTATTTTACAATTGTACCATCAATTTGTAGCTCCAAATATTAATTGTGAGGATTTAAATCCAGAAATTGAAAATTTAATTTCAAAAAAATCAATTCCAACAGCATTAGTTTCTGTTCCTTTAAGTATCGTTGCAAAAGTGAGTTTTGGTTTTGGAGATGTAAATGGATGTGTTATCTTTAAAAAATATTAAAATAAACTTTTATAAAAATTATGGACAGGCGAGAAGCAATCGAAAAGTTAAAACAAATTGTGAAACCTTATGTCAAAAATGAGGAAACACTCAATAATTTGACTGAAAATACCAATTTCATAAATGATTTAAATATTAATTCAGCAAATTTAGTTGACGTAATTCTTGATGTGGAGGAGGTTTTCGATATAGAAATTGATAATGAATCGATGGAGAAAATGCGTGACGTGAAATCTGCCATAGAAGTAATAGAAGAAAAATTGGCGTTGAAATAAACCTGCTTTGACCAAAATGATCGTTATAATCGTTTAAACGTTTGTTTGCTTTAACTTTGATTGAGAGATTAATAATATAATATCTGATTTTTATCACATATTTGTTAATTGTGTCTAAATTTTTATTGTATTTATAATATTTGGTATTAATTTTGCGGTATTAAAAGCGAATAAAATATTAAGAAAATGAATACAATTATTATAGGATTGTTTCCTACACAAAAAGACGCAAAAAATTTAGCAGCAGATTTAGAAAACCTTGGTTTCGCAAATGAAGATTATATCATTTATCTAAACAAAGAAACTGAGCATGAGAAAAATATCTGGGAAAGATTATTTGGAGGCAGAACGCCGAAATTTATTCCAAACGAAACCGATTCATTAATTACCAGCGTTGAAATTAAAAACGAAGAACAATTGCGAATCGCCAAAGAAATTTTTGCCAACCACGACGCAATTCATATATATGAGTTAAATGACGTAAATATTAATGAGGCTGCATCCTTAGATTACTTAAAAAAAATCGTTAGTACACGTGCAAAAGCCGAAGTTTATACAATGCCCTCCGTTGCATCTGCAAAATTGGTTTCACTAAACCAAGGTATTTTGTTGAACTAAGTTTTTAACAAATGTTAAATTAGAACTTTCAAAATCATTATAAGCTGGGATTTGTCCCAGTTTTTTTGTGCTTATTTTTAAAAAGTACTTTACTTTTTAGTAAATTCGTTATTAATTAATATTGTAATTTAATTTATGAATTTTTCCATTCAACAAGAATTAGGTAATGAAAATGTAATTTTAAAACCTTTAAAAGAGGGAGACTTCGAAGATTTATTTTCACAGGCTTCAGATAAAGAAGTTTGGAACCAACATCCTAATAAAAACCGCTACAAAAGAGAAGTTTTTGAAAACTTTTTTACTGGCGCATTAGAAAGTAAAGGTGCTTTTAAAATCATTGACGCAGTTTCTCACAAAATTATTGGAAGTACTCGTTTTTATGATTTTAAAGAAAACGAAAACAGTATTTTCGTCGGTTATACGTTTTATGGAAAAGCTTTTTGGGGTAAAAATTATAATTCTCAGGTTAAAAAATTAATGCTCGATTATATTTTTCAGTTAGTAGATTTCGTCAATTTTCATGTAGGCAATGAAAATTTTCGTTCTCAAAAAGCGATGGAAAAATTAGGTGCAAAAAGTCTGGGTGAAATTGAAGTTGCTTATTTTGGGGAAGAAACCAGAACTAATATTTTGTACAGAATTAGGAAAGAAGATTGGGTTTAATAAAATTCAACCATAAAACTTATTATTTTTTATTAATTTATGAATAATTTAAATAATAAAATTTGGTTTTGTTTGGGGATTTGGGCAGCTATTAAATAATAATTATTTTCTTTGCTGATAATATTATAAAAATATTTATCACCCTCTCTGCTAAAACCTTTTCTATTTATGTTGGTGCTTTCAATAAATTCTAGTTCAAATTTACTATTGTTTTTCCAACGGAAAATATTTTTAGAATAAGTATCGTCAGGAAAGTTATCTGTCCAAAATCCCTTTTCTAAAAGAACTTTTGTTTTATTATCATTTCCTTCAAAATAATAAAAATTTTTGATTTTCTGGAATTCTTTTCTTTCAGATTCTGTTAATGTGCTTTTAGGTATTTCGCTCAATTCTTTGTAGTTTTTAAGCGGATCTACTCGGTCTAAAAATTTTCGGAAACTCTCACATTCTCGTTGAAATCTAAAATAAATTGAGGTTCCAACTGAGTCGACTTTAGAAGTGACTATTTTTTTTAAATAGGGATAAAGATATTTTGAATATGTATTTTCAACCCTTGCAGAATCTGACAAACTTTCAGTATTACTAAATTCTGAACACATATCTGTTATCAATTTATTTTCGAGATTAGAATTCTGTGAAAATGTAAATATTGGTATTATTAAAAAAAGTAATTTTTTGATTATCATATTTTATGTATTCTTATAATTTCAAATGTACACCACTATTTTAAAGTAGTGAAATTAATTTTAAAAAAATATGATCCAAACCTAACTTATAGTTTTTATCTATTAAAACTTAAATTTTGATAGAATTATTTTAATAACTTCGCTTTTATAAATTTAAATAAAATCTAACCTATTATGCAACAAGAAAATAATTCCTCCCAAGGCAAATGTCCATTTAATCATGAAGCTATTAAGCAAACTGCGGGCGGAGGAACAACAAATAGAGATTGGTGGCCAAACCAATTAAAAGTAAATATCCTACGTCAAAATTCTGACCTAACTAATCCAATGGAAAAGGATTTTAATTATGCTGAAGAATTTTTAAGTCTTGATTTACAAGCCGTAAAAAATGATTTATTTACTTTGATGACAGATTCACAAGATTGGTGGCCTGCAGATTACGGACATTACGGTCCATTTTTTATAAGAATGGCGTGGCACAGCGCAGGAACTTATAGAACTGGTGATGGTAGAGGTGGATCAGGTTCAGGAATGCAGCGTTTTGCTCCTTTAAATAGTTGGCCAGATAATGGCAATTTAGATAAAGCCCGTTTGTTACTTTGGCCGATAAAACAAAAATATGGAAAAAAAATATCTTGGGCAGATTTAATTATTCTTACGGGAAACTGCGCTTTAGAATCTATGGGATTAAAACCATTCGGTTTTGGTGGCGGTCGCGAAGATGTTTGGGAACCAGATTTAGAAACTTATTGGGGTTCAGAAAAAGAATGGTTAGGTGGCGATGTTCGTTACAAAAACGGTTCTGAAGGTGTTGTAGAAAACCATGGCGTTTTAGTTTCTGATGATGATGCCGATGGAAAAATTCATTCTCGTGATTTAGAAAATCCTTTGGCGGCTGTTCAAATGGGTTTAATTTACGTTAATCCAGAAGGTCCAGACGGAAATCCTGACCCATTATTGTCGGCAAAAGATATTCGTGATACTTTTGGACGTATGGCAATGAATGATTATGAAACAGTTGCTTTAATTGCAGGTGGACATACTTTTGGTAAAACACATGGTGCGGCTTCAACCGAACATGTTGGTGAAGCACCAGAAGCGGCAAGTATTGAAATGCAAGGTTTAGGTTGGAAAAATTCTTTTGGAAAAGGTTTCGGTGAGGACACTATTTCTAGTGGATTGGAAGGTGCTTGGACAACGACACCGACAGAATGGAGTAATAATTATTTTGAAAATTTATTTGGTTTTGAATGGGAATTAACAAAAAGTCCAGCGGGTGCACACCAATGGAAACCGATAAATAATGGCGGTGCAGGAACTGTTCCAGATGCACATAATCCTGCAAAAAGTCATGCGCCATTTATGTTGACTACTGATATTGCATTGAGAGTTGATCCTGCTTATGAAAAAGTTTCAAGACATTTTTATGAAAACCCTGTGGAATTTGCAGATGCTTTTTCAAGAGCATGGTTTAAATTAACGCACCGTGATATGGGACCTATTGAACGTTATTTAGGTTCAGACGTACCAATGGAAGAATTAATATGGCAAGATCCAGTTCCAGCAGTTGATCACGAATTAATTACCAATGAAGACGAAGAAATTTTAAAACACAAAATTTTAGAAACTGGATTGAGCGTTTCTCAATTAGTTTCCACCGCTTGGGCATCGGCTTCTACTTTTAGGGGTTCGGACAAACGTGGTGGTGCAAATGGCGCCAGAATTAGACTTGAACCACAAAAGAATTGGGCAGTTAATAATCCAACACAATTGGCTGAAATTTTAATAAAATTAGAAACATTAAAAAATGATTTTAATAATTTGCAATCTGAAAATAGGAAAATTTCTATGGCTGATTTAATTATTCTTGCAGGAAATGCTGGCGTTGAAAAAGCTATTACAAATGCGGGATATCATATCAAAGTTCCGTTTACGCCAGGCAGAACTGACGCTTCACAGGAGCAAACGGATGTGGAATCTTTCGAGGTAATGGAACCGCTTGCAGATGGTTTCAGAAATTTTCTAAAAGCCAGATACACCGTTTCGGCAGAAGAATTATTAATTGATAAAGCTAATTTGTTAACTTTAACAGTGCCGGAAATGGCAGTTCTGTTGGGTGGAATGCGTGTTTTAAATACTAATTTTGATCACTCGCAGAATGGAGTTTTTACAAATAGTCCAGAAACTCTCAACAATGATTTTTTCTTAAATTTACTGGATATGAAAACAACATGGAAGGCAACATCTCATGATCAGACAGTATTTGAAGGAAAAAACAGAAAGAGTGGTGAATTTAAATGGAACGGAAGCAGGGTAGATTTAATTTTTGGTTCTAATTCAGAGTTGCGTGCAACTGCAGAAGTTTATGCTTGCAGCGATTCTGAAGAAAAATTTGTGAATGATTTTGTAGCAGCCTGGACTAAAGTAATGAATCTTGGACGTTTTGATTTAAATTAATTAAATTAGAATTTTGTAGTAAAAAGGTGGTTCATAATGAGCCACCTTTTTTATTCTATCTATATACTTTAGAAAATTATTTTATTTAAATAGTAATTAGTTAGTAACTCTTTTGTGCACCGGCTATTCAGACTAAAAAAAATTTCTGACCATCACATTGATTTTTAATTATAAATATTAATTTAAAATTTTTATTATAATAACAAATATTATTTTTTTTTAATATAATTTTAATTATTTTATTAAAAAGTTAATATATATAAAATAGTTTACCTTTGTTGAGTAATAAATGTTTTGTTTTTTGTGAATTATTCAAAAATCCGGTGATAATAAAATCTACTTAAACTACTTCCTCATTACTGATTATCTTCTTTGATAAAATCTCAAATAGTTATCATTTTTGATTTGAGAGTGTCAATAACTATTCATTTAATATTACGTTATTTATCCTGATTAACTGGGTTACTCAGTTATCAATTTTGTAATCTTCTTCATTAGAAAGAAACTAAAATAATAAAAACTATGAAAACAATTACAAATTATTTTTTTAATCGCTTCTACACTGCTTTTTGCAAGCAATTTTTACAGTCAAGCAGGAATCGGTACGGAAAATCCTGATTCTTCTTTTGGTTTCGTACTTAAATAAAATAGTTAAGAACTTTCAACGAAACAATTAACCGGCGCTCAAGGTAACAACGTTACGTGGTCTGCAGCTGGTTTAATGAGTGATAATACTACTGTGGATCGATGACAAATCAAACCGGTATGCCATCCGATACAATCTGGACTCGTACAATGACTAAAGCTGTACCTAATTTCTAGTAAAGGAATATTTAATTAAATTCATAACATTTTATTATTAATGATTAAATTTTATAAAAGTTAAATGAGAGTCTTATTAAAACGAAACATCAACTAAAAAATTTAAATATTTTAAGACGAGTTTTGCTTTTTATTTATTGGTTTTTAAAAAAAGGTGGTCCGCAATGAATCACCTTTTTGAATTTGAATTTTAAAAATTAGTTGACAGCATTACAGTAAATTTTTTTGTGTAGTTTTATCCATTCTTTTTTATTTATAAACTGCACTTCTCTGAAATCGCTGTAAGTATTATTCCCAAAAGTATAAGTGTGTTTAATAATACTCCGTTGGTTTTCATTACTATCCTTTACATTTTCTTCAATGGCTATTTGCTAAATTTCTTTTGGAAGTCTACTTCTAATTTTCACCATTTCTTTGTTAATATACTTTTCTTTTTTGGAATGGGGATAGTGTCAATCGAATTTGCGTTTCTTTCGCAGGATATATATTAAAAAGTAAATTTTTTTGGATTAATTTATTTATTTTATCTCAATATTGCTGGCATTGCTAATAGTTTTCCAGTTGAGCACTCAAAATTAATTAAAAGACGTAACTTTATTTCTGTCAACTTTTCAAAGTCTTTTGTTATGTTTTTAAAATCACATTTTTCGTAAAATCGTAATGCAAACAAGCGGGTAAAGGTAAGCGTGTGTTAAAATTTTATTTTTTTCATATTAAATTTTCATATTAAATTTTTAGATAAAGGTTTACCAGCCGCCACTTGCGCCACCGCCGCCAAAACTTCCTCCGCCACCGAAGCCACCAAATCCTCCGCCACTTTCGGAACCACCACCAAATCCGCCACCGAAACCTCCACCCCCAATTGGAAAAGGGAAAAATCCGCCAGAATAATTATTTCTTCCTTTTCGGGAAAGCCCAACGTCATCATCATCATTATTATTTCCGCCGCCTCGATTTTTAAAAAAATTAAATAAGAAAATAATAACAAAAACAATCAGCATTATTTGAAAATAACTCAGTCCTTTTTCTTTTTGCGGTTTTTTTATAGGTTTAAATTTTCCTTGAACTGCTTCCATTATGGCATTAGTTCCGCGGTCAATTCCTGTAAAATATTGTTGTTTTTTAAAAGCAGGTGTTACCAAATAATCCATGATTTGCCCTGCAACTGAAGCTGTAAGAAAAGTTTCTACAGCACGACCTTGCTGTATAGACATTGTGTGATCGTTAGTTGCAATTAAAAAAACAATACCATTATCAATTCCCTTCTGACCTATTTTCCATTGTTCACCGTACATGGTCGCCAGAAAATTCACATCCTGCCCGCCAGTTGTAGGAATGATTATGACTTCAATTTCCGTAGAAGTGGAATCAGAAAATTTTATTAATTTTTGGTTTAAAGTTTCCTTTTCCTGCGCAGTTAAAATACCCGTTTGGTCGTAAACAGGATATAAAATCGCTGGTTTTTTTGGGATGTTTTGAGCTGAAATTGAAAGGTTAAAACCTATCAGCAAAAAAGTTAAGAAACGTTTAAGAGAAGGTGATCTCATCAGATAATTCATTTTCATTTTTCCCAATTACAGGAAAATATTTTTTCAGTTCAATACCGGTTTTAAGAATGGCGCTTTTAAGACCTCCGGAAAAATTATTTTTAGAAAATTCTGTAGTAATATCATCATGAAGATGATCCCAAAAACTTTGCTTCACAACTCTGTGAATACCGGTATCCCCAATAATCGTAAGGTATTTTTGTTCAAAATTAACATGAAATAATACGGCGTTTCTGTGCACCGTATTTTCCATGTTTAATGATTTAAAAATTTCGTAGGCTACTTTGGCATTTTTACTCTCTGTCGTAGAATCAATATGTACACGGATTTCTCCCGTAGATTCGTGTTCTGCAGTTTTAATCGCTTCCACCAACGAAGTCATGTCTTTACTAGATAAAAATTCCATTTTTTATTTAAAAACTTCTGGAGCTTTTGAAGCGCCTGCATCAGCTTTAAAGTAAGGTTTCTCTTTAAAGTTGGTGAAATTAGCCAGAATGTTATTTGGGAAAGTTTTAATTGATGTGTTATAATCTTGAGCTGCATCGTTAAAATAGACCGTTTCGGTTCTGACACTGTTCTCAATAGCTGTATATTCTCTTTGGAAATTTAAATATTGTTGATCCGCTTTTAAATTTGGATAACTTTCTACAACAGCCATTAATCTGCTTAAAGATCCGGTTAATGCACCTTGCGCCGCCTGAAATTTTGCCATATCTGCTTCAGTCATATTTGACGGGTCGATGTTTACAGCCGTCGCTTTAGATCTTGCTTCAATTACTTGTGTCAAAGTTGTTTTTTCAAAATTAGCATATGATTTTACTGTATTTTCCAACGCTGGGATTAAATTGGCTCTTTTTTGATAAACGGTTTCTACATTCGACCATTTTGTATTTACGTTTTGCTCTTTAGTGACAAAATTATTGTAGCCACTTTTACCCCAAAAGAAGGCGATTGCCGCGATTACTAAAAGAACGATTCCGATAGTTCCGGCGCTCATACAACCTCTGTTTTTCATATATCAATTTTTTATAATGTTAAATTTGAGATTCAAATATACAAATTATGTATTAAATTTGTCAAAAAAAATAATTGAATGGTTACCTTAATTGTGGCGATGGGCGAGAATAATGAAATTGGCTATAAAAACCAATTGCTATGGCATCTTCCTAAAGATTTAAAACATTTTAAAGAACTCACAACAGATCACCCAATAATAATGGGTCGCAAAACTTTTGAAAGTATTGGTAAAGCGTTGCCAAACCGTACTAATATTGTAATTAGCAATAAAGAAGATTGGTTTGAAGAAGGTATTTTAATTGTTGGAAGTATTAAAGAAGCAATAAAATTTGCTAAAAAAATTGATGACGATATTTTCGTGATAGGTGGCGGAAGCATTTACGGACAAACTTTAGAATTTGCAGATGTTTTAAAAGTCACCTTAGTAAAAACAGCTTTAAAAGCAGACGTTTTTTTTCCTAAAATTAAAGGAAAAGAATTTTTGAAAACTGAAGAAATCTGCTACGAAGCGGATGAAAATAATGAATTTGATTTTTGTTTTCAAACTTGGGAAAGGAAAAAAAACTAATCAACGCAGAATAAAAAAACAAAGTTCTTGAAACTTTGAAATATAAATTTCGAATTCTATCTTTGCATCTCTAAAATAATTTAATGAACAAGTATATAAAGTTTTTAATTGCCGCCGTAATGATTGCCGCCGGAATTTTCCTAATGTTTAACAGAAACATTGGTTGGGGAATTGTCGTTGTTATTTTGTCTGGAATTCCAATATTTTTATTTTTTAAAAATGAATTTATTTTGCTGGCGTTTTATCAGCTAAGAAAGCAAAAAATGGACAAAGCAGCGGATTGGCTTGAAAGTATTAAAGATTATGATAAACAACTACATAAATCTCAATATGGATATTATCATTATTTACAGGGTTTGACTTTAGCGCAGGATCAACCACAAAAAGTAGAGCCTTTAATGAAAAAAGCGTTGGATTTTGGTTTAAATATGAAACATGACCGAGCTATGGCGACGTTAAATATTGCTGCCGGAGCTTTGCAAAAGGGCAGAAGACAGGAAGGAGCAAGACTTTTGGAAGAAGCAAAAAAACTAGATAGCGCTGGAATGATGACGGATCAAATAAAGATGTTGAAAGATCAAATGAAATTGCCAACGATGCAAAAACATATTCATAATCCGAATATGAGAAACAGGGGAAAATTTTAAAAGATTTTATTTTAGAATATTGAAATCTCAAAATTAATTTTTGGGATTTTTTTTATTTACATTTCAGAATTATTCCTATCAGACCAATAAAATTTTGGTATTTCCCATTGAAATTTTACAGCTAAAGTTCTGACGATCACAATTGTAAGGATAGTAAAAATTTGGACGAAAGCATAAGAAAATGACAAATATTTTACTGCAACTAGAAATACAGCGCCACCAACTATACAAGCTGTCGCGTAAATTTCTTTTCTAAAAATTAATGGAATTCTATTCAGTAAAATATCTCTGATGATCCCGCCAAAACAGCCGGTTATTGTTCCTAAAGTCAAACATATAATTGGATGTAAATGTGCTGAAAGTCCTTTTTGTACGCCAATAATCGTAAAAAGTCCTAATCCGATGCTATCAAACAAAAACAAAGTGACGCGAAATTTTTTTTCCAAAGATTTAATAAACATGGCGACCATACACGAAATGAAGATAACAGCGCAAATAAATATATCGTGCATCCAAAAAACAGGCACGCCAATTAAAATATCGCGGACAGTTCCACCACCAACCGAGGTTACAAACGAAATAATGAGTACGCCAAAAGGATCAAATCGTTTCTGCATAGCAGCAAAAGCACCCGACATTGCAAAGGAAATAGTTCCCAAAATCTCAATGATAAAATTTAGCTGTTCGTGCATCTGTTAATAAGTAATACGAAATAATAAAATTTAAAAGCAAATTATACCCGAACTGAAATCGGGACTAAAAGTTCATAATTTCCTTTAAATGAAATTATTTCCCGTACAATACTGCTGCTGATAAAGGATTTACCGGCGGAAGTTAAAAGAAATATAGTTTCAATTTTATTGTCCTGCGTTAAAGTTCTGTTGGTTTGAGCAATTGCTTTTTCAAATTCAAAATCTGCCGGATTTCTCAGTCCACGAAGAATAAAATTAACATCTTTACTTCTACAATAATCAATGGTCAAACCTTCAAAATGATCAACTTCTACGTTTGCAAAATCTTTGAACGTCTTCTTAATAAAATCCATTCTTTGCTCGAGAGAAAACATATATTTTTTCTGTGAATTTTGACCAATTGCGATGATAATTTTGTCAAAAAGTGGCACTGCTCTTTCTACAATGTCGAAATGACCGAGAGTGATAGGATCAAATGAACCCGGAAAAACTGCAATTTTCATCAGTTATAATTTTAAATTAATTTTTTATTTTGCTAAAGCTTTTTCAACTTCATGTCCACATAGATCTTCCAAGGAAATTCCGTAAATTTTTGCCTGTTGCGGCAAAATACTTGCTGGTGAAAATCCGGGATTAGTATTCATTTCCAACATATAAGGAATTCCGTTCATGATAATAAATTCTGAGCGCGAAAAGCCGCTCATTCCTAAAGAATTATAGGCTTTGATGGCGATGTTTTCCACTTTTATTCGAGTGGCTTCGTTAATTCTTGCGGGAGTAATTTCCTGAGAAGCTCCTTCATATTTGGCTTCGTAGTCAAAAAATTCATTCTCTGAGACAATTTCTGTAATTCCTAAAACGATTGTTTCACCTTTATAATTGAGAACTCCAACGGAAACTTCCATACCGTCTAAAAAACTTTCTATCAAAATTTCATCATCTTCAGAAAAGGCAAAATCGATTGCTTTTTGCAAATTTTTAATGTCTTTTACTTTTGAAATTCCTAATGAAGAACCAGATTGATTGGGTTTCACAAAAACTGGTAAACCTAATTTTTCAACTACTTCATCTTCAGTTACAGTTTCTCCTTTTCTAAGATATATACTTTTAGCGGAAGGAATGTTATACTTTGAAAGAACCGCAAGGGTATCTTTTTTATTAAAAGTTAATGCACTTTGGTAAAATTCACAACCAGTATATTTTTGATTGACTGCGTCCCAGTAAGCTTGAAGAATACCGTTTTCACCAGGAGTTCCATGGATAATATTAAAACAAACGTCAAATTTTACTTGATAGCCACTTAGTAAATCTACACTAAAATCATTTTTATTAATTTTTAATCTATCACCATGGTCATCAATAAAAAACCAGCCTTCCTTTAAAATCTGAACATTGTAAACATTGTAAAGATCTTTATTAAGGGAGTCGTAAATGAGTTGACCGCTTTTCAGGGAAACTACATATTCATCAGAATAACCGCCCATAACTACGGCAATATTTTTCTTTATCATAGGAGAAAATTTCAAAAGGCAAATTTAGAGAAATGTTTTTTGGCAATTTAAGTATTTTCAAATCTATTTTCAGAATTAAAATTCTACACGTTCATTAATGCGAAAAAGAATTTTTATATATTTGCGTTATTATTTTAACAAATAAAAACTATGCTGAAATCACTTTTCCACTGGAAGGTATTGGTAAATTTACTTCTTGCTTTGGGTATCTTTACCGGACTTGTTTGGCTTACATTTCGGTGGTTAGAATTTCACACCAATCACGGTAAAGAAATTATTATACCTACACTTGTTAATAGATCTGTACAGGACGCTATCAAAATTTTAGATGAAACTGGTTTAGAATACGAGGTAGACAGTTTGGAATACAACCCAAAATACCGACCATTTCAAGTTTTAAAAATATATCCTTCTTCAGGTTCTCACGTGAAAGATGGCAGGATTGTAAGATTAGCGATAAATCCGCGCTTTTGGGCTGCAGTTTCAGTTCCAGACGTTTTAGATCGTTATAAAGGTTTGGCTTTTAGACAATTAGAACAAGTGGGCCTGAAGATTGGTGATACTATATACGAACCGAGCATACAAAGAGATGCTGTGATTAGAATGCAATTTAATGGTGCACTATTAAAGCCTGGAACGCTAATTCCTAAATTTTCAACAATAGATTTAATAATTGGTGCAGGACCGAAGAGAAATATTAGTATTCCAAATTTAGTAGGGCTAACTGTTCAACAGGCAAAAATTTTAGTTGCTCAAAATCTATTTGAGATCGGGTTAATAGAACATGAAGATGGCGGAAAAGATGAATCTGATATTATTTATTACCAAGATCCGGAAAGTAATTCGATCCGCGATCAGGGAATGCAGATTGATTTATGGTCCAGTAAGAAGACGCCGGCTGAAATGGTCGGAAAAATTAATCAACTTAACTCAATGTATAGGGTAAAGATTGATACTGCAAGACCAACTATCAGAGATTTTCAGCCACCAATTTATAAGGAACCTCTAAAAATTCCAGAAGAACCGCAGCAGCAAGTAAAACCCAAAACACAAGTTACTGCCAAACCAAAACCTGAAAAAACGATTGTTCCAGCAAATCCAAAAGACGTTCAAAAACAAATACCCGTAAAGCCGAAAGCGAAAAAAGTAGTAGTTGAATAAATAATTTGAAAGCTTTAATTTTTGTTAAAGCTTTTTATTTTGATAAATATGATGAATCAGGACCAATATACCGCCGAAGATTTTCAGGACAATAATGAAAATGACGAAGAAAATAGCGGTCTTTATGAGCATTTTAATATAAAAGTAGACGGAAACCAATCGCTATTAAGAATTGATAAATATCTTTTAATTTTCCGTCAAAATTCCACTCGGAATAAAGTATCGCAAGCTTGCCGTGCTGGAAATGTTTTAGTGAATGGCACCGTTGTTAAACAAAATTATCGCGTAAAACCCGGTGATGAAATTTCCGTTCTTTTGGCGCATCCACCTCGGGAAAATGTCATTATTCCGCAAGACATTCCTTTAGATATTATCTTTGAAGATAATGATGTTTTAGTTGTTAATAAAGCTGCAGGAATGGTTGTGCATCCGGGACACGGTAATTGGGACAATACCTTAATCAATGCTTTAGCCTTCCATTTTCAAAAAGATAAAAATTTTAAATCAGATTTAGATCGAGTGGGATTAGTGCATCGAATTGACAAAGATACTTCTGGTTTGCTCGTAATTGCTAAAAATGAATACGCCCTAAGTTATCTCGCCAAACAATTTTATGACCGGAAAACGAAACGACTTTATTGGGCTTTTGTCTGGGGAAATTTAGCGGAAGAAGAAGGTACAATCACAGGGAATATTGGCAGACATCCAAAAAATCGTATGCAAATGTACACTTACATAGATGGAAGCCAGGGAAAACATGCCGTAACACATTACAAAGTTTTAGAACGTTTTAAATATATGACTTGGGTAGAATGCAAACTTGAAACTGGTAGAACGCACCAGATTAGAGCACATTTTAAACATTTAGGACATACTTTATTTAATGACGAAAGATATGAAGGACATCATATTTTGAAAGGTGTCAATTTACCGAAATATAAAAAGTTTGTTCAAAATGTCTTTGAAATTCTACCAAGACATGCTTTGCACGCGCACAGTTTAGGGTTTGTACACCCTGTAACTAAAGAAGAAATGTACTTTGAAAGCCCGATGCCGCAGGATATGAAGGAAGCTATAGAAAAATGGCGAAATTATTTAGAAAACAATTAGTTTTTATATTTTTTACTTAAATTTGACGTTATAGATTTTAAAAAGTAGTGAAAAAATTTTATATATTTTTTGTAATTCAGGTTTTTGGTTTTTCTTTGGCGCAAGAAACTTTGCCTATTTACCAGCAATATTTGCTGGATGGTCAGTTTTTGATCAATCCTGCACATTATGGAGAAACGGACGATGTGGTAATTAATGGAAATTATCAAAAACAATTTTCTAAACTTTCAGAATCACCCAATGTGCAGTCAATAGGTATTCACGCTAATGTTTTTGACAGAGTTGGGGCTGGAATGTCTTTTTTCCGGGATCAAAATGGTCCAATTTCTTCCAATGGAATTTCCGTTGGCGCTTCCTATTTTATTCCATTGAGCGATGATGGTGACAGAAAAGACCAATTTTCTTTTGGCACAAACGTTAATCTTTACAATATGAGTTTTGATTATGGCGCACTGAATCCACAAGATCCAAACGATCCTTTACTTTATGGAGGCAACAACAATATCTTTATTGCGTACGCAAACTTAGGTATGCAAGCCACATATAAGAACTTTTTTGGTGGGGCTTCTGTTTTGGATATTCCTTTGTCGAACGATATTCCTGTCATAAACGGTATTGAACCTTCGCCTACAAAATATATTTTAAATCTTGGTTACGATTACGTTTTAACGGAAGGTATTTCTTTAGAACCTTCTATTTTAATGAATTTAAATACCAATTCTTCTAAATTAATTGATTACAATATTTTAGCAAAAGTTTACAACGATACCAATATGTTTGCCGCAGGCGTGAGTTTTCGAACAGCAAGTGACAATGTCGGAAGTCAGCAATTGAGTTTATCGCCAATCGTTAAAGCAAAAGTTAATAAATTTACATTTGGCGCGTCTTACAATATGGGTTTATCAGACATTCAAACTTATGGTGGAAGCAGCTTCATGTTGAGCATTGGTTACAATTTTGATAATTTTATCAATCCAAGAGGTTATCGATATAGATAATTTTTTGGGCAGCTTTATCCGCCTTCCGTTCCCAATCTTTTGTTCGTCGTTCCTCCTCACAAAAGGATTTCCACTCAAGTCGGGCTGCGTAATATTTTGTAAGAACACAATAATTTTATATTTTTTTTACTTGACTTTTGATATAGGCAAAATTCAGTTACTTTTGCTGACAACCGACAACCGAAATCGTAAACCATTGATCTACATCCACATTCCTTTCTGCAAACAAAAATGCAGTTATTGCAATTTCTATTTTTCCACGTCTTTAAATTTAAAAGACGAGATGATTTCTGCCATGGCAAAAGAAATAGACTTGCGCCAAAATGAACTCGAAAATAAAACCTTAAAATCTCTTTATTTTGGTGGCGGAACGCCGTCTTTATTAAAAGTAGATGATTTAAAATTTCTAATAGATGAGGTTTTAAAACACCATACTTTTGATGAAAATATCGAAATTACCTTAGAAGCAAATCCGGATGATCTAAGTCCAAGTTTTTTAAAAGAACTTTCAAAAACGGAGTTTAACCGACTTTCAATTGGGACGCAATCTTTCTATGAACCAGATTTAAAAATGATGAACCGCGCGCACAATTCTGTGGAAGCAGAAAGTTCCATAAAACGCGCCCAGGATTTTGGTTTTGAAAATTTAAGCATTGATTTAATTTATGGTTCACCGACTTCCAATATGGAAATCTGGAAACAAAATTTGCAAAAAACTATTGATCTGCAAGTGCCACATATTTCCTCTTATGCTTTAACGGTTGAACCGAAAACTGCACTTCATCAATGGGTTTTAAGCAATAAAATTTCCAAACCAAATGAGTCCGAGCAAAATGAAGAATTTTATTTTATGTCTGGGTTTTTAAAAGAAAATGGATTTGAACATTACGAAATTTCAAACTTTGCAAAACCGGGTTTTCATTCTAAACACAATTCCGCTTATTGGCAATATCGGGAATATCTCGGTATTGGTCCATCTGCACATTCTTATGACGGAAGAACGAAAAGAAGTTGGAATGTGGCAAATAATACAAAATACACGCAGGAAATTTCAGCAAATAAATTACCACTTGAAGTGGAAATTTTAAGTGAAAAAGAACAGTATAATGAAATGGTGATGATAGGTTTACGAACAATTTGGGGCGTAAATTATCCGAAATTAAGACAAAAAATATCGGAAGAATCATTTCAAAAAGCAGAAATTTCTATCAATCAAAAACTCGAGGACGGCTTTCTTGTTTTAGATAAAGACTTTTTAAAAATCCCAGAAAAACATTGGTTTCTCTCCGACGGAATCGCGAGTGATTTATTTATTGTTTAGATTCAAGATTTAAGAACCAACATTTCAGATTAATGTCATTTGTGTTTTTGAATTTAAAAATATTTGTGCTATTTGTGTTAAAAAATATCCACAAAAAAGTTTCCAAAAAATCATTAAATTTGTCTTAAGAATATCAAACTTTTGAAAACAACAAAACCCGATTTCACTCATCTTTCCGCCTCGCAACCCATCGGTATTTTTGATTCCGGCGTCGGCGGTTTAACCGTTGCCAAAGAGATAAAACGTTTAATGCCGCACGAAAATCTCATTTATTTCGGCGATACGAAACATTTGCCCTACGGCGATAAATCCAAAGATGCGATCATTGGCTATTCTGTCAAAATCGCTCAATTTTTACTAAATAAAAACTGCAAAGCAATCGTGATTGCGTGTAATTCTGCCACGGCAAATGCGCTGAAAGAAGTTTTAGAAATCGTTCAAAGTCAGGCTTTGGTATTTGATGTGATCAATCCCGTGGCAGAAAAAGTGGCTTTTGAAATTCACACAAATGTTGGCGTAATTGCGACTAAAGCAACCATCAATTCGGGCCTTTATCACAAAAGTATTCGTAAACACAATAAATTTATTAAGGTAGATGAACTGGCAACGCCGCTTCTCGTTCCCGCGATAGAAGAGGGTTTGAAGAATAACGCCATCACACATTCCATTATTTACCATTATCTGAGCAATCAGAAATTAAAAAATATTGAGACCCTCATTTTGGGTTGCACGCATTATCCGTTATTGATTGATGAAATTCGGCAATATTACGGAAACCGAGTGAGAGTGATAGATTCACCAAATATCGTGGCCAATCAAGTGCGTCATTTATTAGAAAAAAAACATCTTTTAAATGAGAAAAATCCAGAGCCTACCTATGATTTTTACCTTTCAGACATTACCAAAAACTTCGAAAAAATTTCGAAAAAATTCTTTGGCAAAAGTATAGAATTGAAGCTGCAGATTTTGTAGAATTTGGGCGCCTGTTTCCGCCTTCCGTTCCCACTTTTTTCTACCTTCGCTTTGCTGCTGTAGAAAAAGAGTTCCACTCAAGTCGGGGCGCAACTTATTGCAAATCAGAAATTATTTTTCCAATAACAAACTTACCCATTCTTCCCGCTGAATTTTCTTAGTTAACTTTAAATTTTCAGCATTACAAACTTCCAAAATATCATCAACATCAAAGAAACACAAACCGGAAAGCAACAATTGTCCGTTTTCATTTAGATTTTTAACGTAAACCGGAATATCAGAAATTAAAATATTGCGGTTAATATTTGCCAAAATAACATCAAATTTTTCTTTTCCTAAATTATCTGCAGTTCCTAATTCGATTTTAAATTCGACCTTATTTCGCGCCGCATTTTCGCCAGAATTTTCCACTGACCATTCATCAATATCGATTGCCAAAGTATCTGCCGCGCCACGCATTTTTGCAAAAATTGCTAAAACAGAAGTTCCGCAACCCATATCCAAAACTTTTTTTCCTGAAAGATCCATATCTAGCATTTGCTGGATCATTAAATAAGTCGTCGCATGATGTCCGGTTCCAAAAGACATTTTCGGCTGAATGATAATTTCAATCGGTAAATTTTGATTCTCGTGAAATTCTGCTCTTATCGACACTTTATCTTCAATATTGATCGGAGAAAAATTCTTTTCCCATTCTTCATTCCAATTGATATTTGGCATTTCTGAGGAAGTGTAATTAATTTCAATTTCGGGATTATTTAATAAATTGAGACTTTTTAATTCGTTCTCATTAAATAAATCTTTCTGAACATAAGCCAAAATTCCGTCGTATTCTTCGGTAAAACTATCAAAACCAATTTCGATCAATTCCGCCATCAGAATTTCGTTCCAAGGCTGAAGTGGTTTAATTTTAAAAGTGAATTCTAGATAATTTTGCATGGTGAATATTTTTGCAAAAATAAGGTTTTGAATTTGAAAGTTGTAAGTATATTAATTATCAGATTTTTTTTAACTTTATTAAAAATTATTTCAATGTTTAAAATTAGAATCTTTGTAGTTTATTTATTTGTTTCCTTGATCTCATTTGCTCAAATAAGTAAAATTGAAAAAAGTCCAGTAATTAAAATTGATTCAGTTGGAACGAAACTTAATTTTCCTCTTTCGAAGGATTTTACAATTACTAAATTATTAGATAATAACAAATCGACGAATCAATTTCTAATGCCAAATGCTAAACCGAAAAAAGATTCTCTTTACGCTGCATTAAAAGGAAAAAAAAGAGATGATTCCATTTATAATATGCCAAATGAATTTCAGAAAAAAATTGAGATAGCGAAAAAGTAATTCCTGTTTTCTTTTTTTAAAGTAAATTTTAAGTCCTACTAAATTCCGTATTTTTGCAATGCGGAATTTACTTTTAAAATTCCCTTATATTTTTAATTTACTTTAATGACAACTGACCAATTTCCAGAAATTTCTCTTACAGATAAAAATAATTTTACTTATAAAACTTTTGAAAACGATCCAAATAAAATAAGAATTTATACTTTAAAAAATGGCCTTCAAGTTTTTCTCGCACAAAATTTTGATGCTCCAAAAATTCAAACTTATATTCCTGTAAAAACGGGAAGTAATAACGATCCGAAAGATAATACCGGTTTGGCGCATTATCTTGAACACATGATGTTTAAAGGAACTTCAAAACTTGGAACCTTAAATTGGGCAGAAGAAAAAAAATATTTAGATCAACTTTCTGATTTATTCGAAGCACACAAAGCAGAAAATAATCCGGAAAAAAAGAAGGAACTTTATAAAAAAATAGATGAAGTTTCCCAAAAAGCAAGTGAATTAGCCATCGCAAATGAATATGATAAAGCGATTTCTTCCCTTGGCGCAACAGGAACAAATGCACACACTTGGCTTGACGAAACGGTTTATAAAAATAATATTCCAAATAACGAACTTGAAAAATGGCTTGAAATTGAAAAAGAGCGTTTTTCTGAACTGACTTTAAGATTGTTTCATACGGAACTGGAATCTGTTTACGAAGAATTTAATCGTGCGCAAGATAATGACGGCAGAATTTCAAATTATGCGTTGATGGAATTACTTTTCCCCACGCATCCCAATGGCCAGCAAACGACTTTGGGAAAAGCGGAACATTTGAAAAATCCTTCAATGAAAGTCATTCATCAATATTTTGACGATTTTTATGTGCCGAATAATTACGCCATGGTTTTGGTTGGGGATTTTGAATTTTATGAAACCATTAAATTAGTTGACCAATATTTTGGGACTTTAAAATCAAAGAAATTACCTTTAAAGGAAAAAATTATCGAAAAACCTTTAACCAAAATTTCCAAAAAAATCGTAAAATCACCAACAATTGCCCGTGCGCAAATTGCATGGCGAACGGAAAGCTACGGAACGCGGGAATCTCAGTTAGCAGATATTTGTGCTAATATTTTGAGTAACAGTGGTGAAGCCGGACTTTTAGATTTAAATATCAACCAAGCGCAAAAAGCACTTTACGCGCAGGCTTTTTCTACAGGTTTCAAAAACTACGGTTATTTTTCCGCGGTGATAGTGCCGAAGGAAGAGCAAAGTTTGGACGACGGAATTGCGATGCTTTTGGAACAAATTGATTTAATTAAAAAAGGAAATTTTCCCGATTGGTTGTTGGAAGCCGTTTTTAATGATTTTAAATTACAACGCTTGAAAGCATTAGAAACTGCAGATGGTTTAGCGAGCAATCTTTATGATACTTACATTAAAGGCAGAACTTGGCAGCAGGAGTTAGAGGAAATGTCCGAGTACGAAAGCATTACAAAAAAAGAAATTGTGACTTTTGCGAATGATTTTTTCAAAGAAAATTACGTTGTCGTTTACAAAGAAAAAGGTGAGAATGAAGATTTAATTCGCGTTGATAATCCAGGAATTACACCGATAAAAATTAACCGCGATGTGAAATCTGATTTTTTACAACAAATTTTAGAGCAAGAACCAGTTTCAATAAAACCACATTTCATTGATTATAAAAAAGAAATTGAGAGCACTTTTCTACGTGAAAAGAAAATCAGTTTTGTGAAAAACAAAGAAAATGATTTGGCACAAGTTCATTATATTTTTCCTTTTGGAAGTGATAATGATAAAGAATTAGGTTTAGCAACGCAGGTTTTACAATATCTTGGGACGCCAAAATTTACGGCTGATGAACTGAATCAGGAATTTTACAAACTGGGCATTTCTAATGATTTTAAAACTTCGCAAAATGAATTAAGAATTTCATTGGTTGGTTTAGAAGAAAATATTTCGAAAGGAATGGCGCTTTTACACCATTGGATGAGTACCGCAACACCCGAACAAGATGTCTATCTGAAATTTGTAAACACTATTTTAGAGAGCAGAGAAGCCTCTAAAAAAGATAAAACCAGGATTTTTTCTGCCTTAGTAAATTACTCCAAATTTGGAAAAACTTCCAGAACACGGGATTTAATTTCAGAAGAACGCCTGAAAAATATTGAGGTAAATGAATTAACCGATAAAATTAAAAAAATCTTCAGTTTTCCGTATCAAATCTTCTTTTATGGCAAAGATTTTTACACTTTTAAAAGTGTTGCTGAACCTTTTATAAAACCAGAATTATTTCCAATTCCAGTTGCCAAATTATTTCCAGAACCGGAAACTTCGGGCAAAGTTTATTTTGCTTCTTATGAAATGGTACAACTTGAAATGAGTAAAGTCGCAAAAGGAAATTCCGTAAATATCGAGAATTTTGGTAAAATAAATGTTTTTAATGAATATTTTGGCAGCGGGTTATCGTCCATTATTTTTCAGGAATTACGGGAAAGTAAAAGTCTCGCTTATTCTGCTTACGTTTCTTACGCCGCAAATGCAGAAGTTTCTCATCCAGATTATATTTCAACTTACATCGGAACGCAGCCGGATAAACTTAAAACCGCGGTGGATGCGATGGATGAATTAATGAAAGAATTACCGCAAGTTGATTTTCAGTTTATTAATTCTAAAAATTCTGCATTGAAAAAAATTGAAGCTGGAAGATTGACACGCACTACTATTTTCTTTAATGCTTTACGTTTACAGAAATTAGGCGTTGATTATGATTTACGTGAAAAAGTGTACCACGAAACAGAAAATTTAAGCCTGAAAGATCTGACCGATTTTTATAATTTTAATATAAAACCTTTGCAATTTAATACAGCAATTATCGGTAAAAAAGAAAATCTGGATATGGAAGCGGTGAAAAATTTAGGTGAATTTAAGGAATTAAGTTTGGAACAGATTTTTGGTTATTAAAAGAATTAAATTTTCAATTTCTGTCTTTTGTAATAGGTGACACTTATAGAATTTACAGCCTTCTTGTTATCTGAAAAAGTCAAATATTAATTTTAATTATTTTTTCAAAATCAAATATTTTTCTGCTATTTTTGTTATGATTAAAACAGTAAACTTTGTCATTAAAAAATAGTTGTCTTTTCATTTCGCTTTTTCTCTCAACTTTGGCTTTCGGACAGGAAAATCCAGCATTTAGCAATGATAAATTTAGTGGGATAAATTCGGCAGCTTTTTCACCGACACAGCCTTTTTTAAATTCTAATCCGTGGGATGTTAATCTATTTTCAGAAAGTATAAATTTTGAAAATGATTACGCTTATATTTCCGACGAAAGTTTTTTAAGTTTAAGAAATTCTAATATCCAAACTGCAAATATTAAGCAAAATATTACGGGCGGAAATACATCTGGCGTTTTAGATTTTTACAACAAAGATTTTGGGAATTTTTACTTTAATTCAGAACTGCTTGGGCCTTCATTCAGTTTGAAAACAAATATTAAAGGAAAACAATTTCAACTGGGAATTTATTCACGTCAAAGAACACAAGGATCAGCATTTCATTTTGATAATTATTTCAGATTTGGAAATCAAGGCTTTCAGGATCCGGATCTTTATAATTTTAAATCTTTTGACGTTATTGTGATGAATTGGGGTGAAATTGGATTTAATGCCTCGACGGAAATCTTTCCATATGCTGAACAAAAGTGGATTTTTGGTGCTAATCTTAAGTATGAAATGGGTTATGATGCAGCAAATGTTAAAAGCTCTGACAAAATAATTCTAAAAAAAAAAATTGAAAATGACAACGAATTTCAAAAACAAACAATCACTGCTGATAATTTTAATGTTGAAACAAATTTTGTTACAAACTACAATTTTGATTCAAAAAAATACGAATTAAAACAGAATGGAAAAGGTTTTGGGTTGGATCTTGGCATTTCAATGGTAGATGAAAATGATAATCTGGACGATTATAATCTGAAAGCCAGTTTCTCTGTCTTGGATTTGGGCAAAATTAATTTCCAGGGA
Organism: Halpernia sp. GG3; assembly: GCF_052976925.2. Taxonomy (NCBI): domain Bacteria; kingdom Pseudomonadati; phylum Bacteroidota; class Flavobacteriia; order Flavobacteriales; family Weeksellaceae; genus Halpernia; species Halpernia sp. GG3. The sequence continues at coordinate 263,449 of NZ_JBRIIR020000010.1, read as the reverse complement.
CGAAAAGATATTTTTAAAGGTAATAATTTTACAGTTTTTAATAACCCTGAACTTGATAATGTAACATTTGTCAGTCCGCAGCAATACCTTGGATTGTTAAGCAAACAAGTTTACGGCGACGAAAAAGCTTCTTTTCAGGGAACGGATTTTTCAATCGGTTTGCCTACAAGTATTCACTTTAATTTAAGTAAAAATATCAGAGAAAATCAATATCTAAATTTAGACTTGATTCAAAGAACACCTATATTTGAAAATTCTTTAAAAAGAAGCAACATTGTCAATGTTTCCTATACGGTTCAAAAAAATTATTTAGGTTATGGCGGTTCCGTTTCTTTATATGAGTATCAAAAATTACAGTTTGGCGGCTATCTAAGAATTGGACCTTTAATTTTAGGAAGTTCAAACTTTTTTCCTTTAATTTTTAAGCATAAAAAACTAAATTCTGGTGATTTTTTTATTGGTTTAAAAATTTATCCCTTCTGGGATAGCGAGTTTAAACGACATAGAAGAGCAGATTGTAATTGCGATCATTAGTGAGAAGTAGTGATAAAAAAACCATGTCAAGGTTTTAGATCTGGTCACGGTTTAATATATTTTATTTACATTTTATTTTACCAGTTTCATCTCATTTATCAGCCATTTTGCATCTGCATATTTGTCGATAATAAATAAAATATATTTGGTGTCTACCATAATGTTTCGGCTAAAACGCGGGTCGTAATTAATGTCGCTCATGGTTCCTTCCCATTGTCTGTCGAAGTTTAAACCAATAAGATTTCCATTTGCATCTAAAGTCGGACTACCGGAATTTCCACCAGTTGTGTGATTTGTTGCAGTAAAATTAACCGGAACATCACCGGTTGCATCTTTATAAATACCGTAATCTTTAGAATCAAAAAGACCGATCAGTTTTTTTGGTATATCAAACTCATAATCACCAGGAACATATTTTTCTATCACGCCCGTAAGATGCGTTTGATAGCCGTAGTGAACTGCATCTCGCGGATTTGAACCTTTCACCTGACCGTAAGTTACACGAAGAGTAGAATTGGCATCCGGGAAAAATTTTCGATCTTTATCCGTTGCCATCAATTGTGCCATATAAGTTTTTTGAAGCAAATTTATTTCGGTTTGATATTCATTAAATTTACCATCAACTTTCGTCATATAAGCGTCTTTTATCTCTTTTGCCAAATTATAAAAAGGGTCATTTTTAATGGTTTCAATAAATTTTGGATTTGCAATTAAAGCGGAAATATCTTTATCCGCAGTTTTTCCATTTAAATTTCCACGGCCAGAAATAAGTGAGTTTTTAGACCAGTTTTCTACAGTTGAATAGTTTTTATTAACATCAGAATACTGATTAAAGGTCGCGGGTAAAAATTCTTTGGGTGTTTTTTGTTGGTACAAAGCCAATAATTCTGCCGTCACTTTCGCATCTAAAGCGCCTTCATAATCTTTGTAAAAGTTGGTCATTGTTTCTGCAAAACGCGCTTCACTTTCTGGTGTTATTTTACCATTTTCTTTGCTATCGACATAATTAATATAATAATTGGCTAGCCTTAAAGTCTCCGCATTTCTTACAACTTCACCGTAATAGGCGTTGTTTAAAGCGTATAGCGCTTGTAAATTATACAAAGTATTAAACTTCGATATCGTCGTTTTAATTTCTGGATTTTTCTGTGCTAAGAGCGTTTCATAATCTTGCTTTTTCTGAACTGCATTTGATTTTTTTAAACCTTCAACTTCGCCAATCCATTTTTTCCAATAATTAGCAACAGAAGCGTATTTTGCGGCGTATTTTAATCTCGTCGCATCATCGGTGCGCATTTTATCATTTAAAGTTTTAAGCGCAATTTCTCTTACCTTAATTTTTGCCGGATCAATGTCTGTAATTAATTTTTCAATCGCGATTGAAGGTAAATATTCTGTTGTTCTCCCTGGAAATCCAAACACAAAAGTGAAATCATTTTCTTTCTTATCTTTTAAAGAAATAGGTAAAAAATATTTTGGTTTATATGGCACATTATCTGCGGAATATTCTGCTGGATTATTATTTTTATCCGCGTAAATCCTGAACATAGAAAAATCTCCAGTGTGTCTTGGCCAAACCCAATTGTCTGTATCAGAACCAAATTTACCGATGCTTTGCGGCGGTGCGCCAACTAATCTAATGTCTTTAAAAGTTTCAGTAACGAAAGCATAATATTTATTACCGTCATACATTGGTTTCACGATGACTTTTTGGTAGGAATTGATTTTAAAACCGGCAGTCGTTGCCGCAATGTTGGCTTTAATCATTGTCGCAGTTTCTTTCTCCCCTAAATTTTGAGTGTTTGCTAAAACCTGATTGGTCACTTCTTTAATGTCGGTGATAAAATCAACAGTCACGCCTGGATTAGACAATTCACCTTTCATGTTTTTTGCCCAGAAACCGTTTGTAAGTAGATCATTTTCTACCGTAGAATGTTCCTGAATTTGTCCAAAACCACAATGATGGTTAGTCAAAAGTAAACCTTGCCCGGAAATAATTTCAGCGGTGCAGCCTCCGTTAAACTGAACTACGGCATCTTTAATACTCGGTTTTTGGGTACTCCAGATATCTTTTGCTGTAATTTTCATACCCAAAGATTTCATTTCCTTTTCATTCACTTCGGTCGGAATCCACATTCCACCGTATTGTTGCGCGAATGTAAATGCGGAGTTTAGAAAAACCGCTGCTAAAATTATCTGTTTCTTCATATCAATTTTAAAAGTCCTAAAATAAGAAATTTAAAATGATTGTTAAAAAGTAAAAAATATTCTCGTTTCTAAAATGACATATAAAAATTTTGGGCGCCTTTTTCCGCCTTCCGTTCCCAATCTTTTTGTTCCGCTTTGCTACATAAAAAGGATTTCCACTCAAGTCGGGGCGCGATTTTCGCAAATATCACTTTAGTAGCATTTAATAAGGTACAGCGCTAAAATTTTAAATATAATTAGATACGAAAATCTGTAAATCTTATTATAATTTCCGAATGTCTTATTTTTCTAACACATAAATGTCTTATTAACTTACCAAATGAATTAAATGAGATAAAATCATGTAAAATTTATTGTATCTTTGATAGTAAGGCATTACGTTTTTAGTAATAAAGGCGAAATAAATTGTTAAGAGTAATGTATTGGATAAAAAATAAAAAAATGATAAAAAAATTAACGGTTAGAGTTTTAAGTTTTTTAGTTTATTTATTTATTTTTTCCATTGTTTATTTTATCTTTTACTCTATTTTTAAAGATTTGAAGAATCCCTACAGAGGTTTGATTAGCGTAATAATTGCCGCGATTTTTGCGCCAAAAGTGTCTGGATTTAAAACATTATCTGGAAAGAAAATGCAGTTAACGTGGATTTTTTTTAGGAAAGTAATCACACTTTAAATTATTTAAAAAATAGTATTAAGAGTGAAAAGAGATTTTTTAATAATTTTAAAACTTCATTTTCTGAATCCTCACCGCATTTAAAATCGCTAAAAGCGCAACACCTACATCAGCGAAAACCGCCTCCCACATCGTTGCCAAACCGCCTGCACCAAGTATTAAAACCATCGCTTTCACGCCAAAAGCCAATGTAATGTTTTGCCAAACGATTTTCTTTGTGGCTTTTCCGATCTTAATTGCCATCACAATTTTCGCAGGATTATCATCTTGAATCACCACATCTGCCGTTTCAATAGTTGCGTCACTTCCCAAACCGCCCATCGCGATTCCGACGTCAGAAAGCGCAACAACGGGCGCGTCATTTAAGCCATCACCCACAAAAGCAACGGTTTCATTCAGTGCTTTAATTTTATTTAATTCTACCACTTTATCTTCGGGCAAAAGACTTCCAAAATAATTTTGAATTCCTAATGTTTTCGCCACTTTTTCTACAACTGCGGTTTTATCGCCGCTTAACATGGTCACTTTTATGCCTAATTTTTTAAGAGCGTCAACGGCAGATTTTGCTTCTTTTTTAATTTCATCAGCAATCGTAATATAACCAACAAACTGATTATCAAAAGCCATTGCAACTAAGCTTTCTGGAATATTTTCTAGCGTTTTATCGTATTTAATATTGAATTTTTCTAATAATTTAAAATTCCCTGCTAAAAATTCTTTGCCATCAAAATTGGCTTTCAAACCAAAACCTGCAATTTCTTCAATATCAGAAATATTTTGAGAGTGATTTATTTCGGCTACATACTCGTGAATTGCCTTCGCAATCGGATGTGTGGATTTACTTTCTACTAAATTTAATTTTTGTAAAATATCTTTTTCATTAAAATCCCTTTCAATTTTTATATCCTGAACTTTGAAAACACCTTCCGTCATCGTTCCGGTTTTATCTATCACCACATTTTTAATTTTGGCTAAAGCATCTAAAAAATTTCCCCCTTTAAATAAGATCCCGTTTCTACTCGCTGCGCCAATTCCCCCAAAATAACCTAGCGGAATACTAATAACCAAAGCGCACGGACAGGAAATAACGAGAAAAACCAACGCGCGATAAAGCCAATCTCTAAATTCATAATTATCAACAAAAAAGTAGGGCAGGAAAGTAATTGCGATCGCAAGATAGACCACGATTGGCGTATAAATTTTTGCAAATTTCTTAATAAAAAGTTCCGTTGGTGCTTTTTGCGCAGACGCATTTTGAACCAATTCTAAAATCCTCGAAAGTTTACTATCATTGTATTTTTTAGTAATGACAACATCTGAAACAGAATTTAAATTGATCATCCCGGCAAAAACAGCATCGCCTTTTTTCTTAGAATTGGGTTTACTTTCGCCGGTTAAAGCCGCGGTGTTGAAACTTGCTCTTTCTGAAATTAATTCGCCATCTAAAGCTAGTTTTTCACCGGGTTTTAGCTGAACGAAATGACCGATTTCTACTTTTTCCGCTTTAATGGTTTTAGGAACATTATTTTCCAAAACCGTGACTTCATCTGGTCTTTGATCTAGTAAAGATTTGATATTTCCTTTTGCTCTGCGAACGGCGAGGATTTGGAAATTTTCACCCACACTGTAAAACAGCATTACCGCAACGCCTTCCGGATATTGCCCGATTGCAAAAGCGCCGATCGCAGCAATTGACATCAGGAAAAATTCTGAAAAAAACTGTCCTTTTTTAATACTTTCAAAGGCTTCTTTTAAAACTGGAAACCCAACAGGTAAATAGGTAAAAGTGTAAAGTGCAACTCTTATCCAACCTTGAAACCAATTAGGTTTGATGAAATAATCTAAACTCAAACCAATTGCTAAAAGTGCAAATGAAATAATCGCGGGTAGAAATAATTCGAAATAACTCTCGCTTACATTTCCGTGGGAATGATCGTGATCGTCGTGGTTATGTGAAGTTTCTTCCGTGCTACAGCAAGATTGTGACATTTAGTAATTTTTCACAAAACTAATGCAAAACCAAGTGCAACACTATTGCATTTTTGGCGTGCATTCTTTGCAAATGCCGTTTGCCACAAATTTCAGATCCTGAATTTTATAACCTTTTGGAAATTTTAACTGATCGAAATTAACATCTTCCAAGCATGTGGTTTTTTCACAATTTTTACAGTAAAAATGCAGGTGAAAATCGTAGTGATTTTCTGCGTCACAAGCATCATTGCAAAGTAAATATTGTGTTGTATTATTTTCCTGGATCCCATGAATAAGTCCTTTTTTTTCAAAAGTTTTTAAAGTGCGGTACAAAGTACTTCGGTCAGAATTGTTTAAAATTTCTTCTAAATCAGCCAAAGAAACCGCTTTTTTTTGATGCAGAAAAACATCCAAAACAAGTTTGCGCATCGCGGTTATAGCGATATTTTTTAGTTCTAATTTTTTTTCTACTAACTTGGAATTCATTGTTTTTGCATTCTGTTATTTAATCTAAAATTTATTTTTAATTTAATGGTCTTCGACAGGCTCAGACTGACAAATCTAACACTAAACGCGTCAATTGTTAAGTGTCAGTCTGAGCCTGTCGAAGACTTTTGTCTATTACAGTTTCAAATTAATTTATTAAATCCAAAAATTCCTGTTCATCCAAAATCGTAATAGTTCCCAGATCCTGCGCTTTTTTTAATTTGCTTCCGGCTTTTTCGCCAACCACCAGATAATCCAAATTTTTTGAAACCGCAGAAATATTTTTTCCCGCATTTTTCTCTACCATTTCTTCCGCCGCTTCTCTTGTGAAAAGTGATAATTTACCCGTAAAAAGAAAAGTTTTTCCTTCTAAAACATCGGATATAGTTTGGTTAAAATTCTCATCTTTTTCTAGTTTTACACCGTATTCTTTTAAACGTTCAACCATCAAAATATTTTCAGGATTTTGAAAGAATTCATGAATACTTTCGGCAATTTTAATTCCAATATCTTCAACTTGCACCAATTCCTCTAAACTCGCATTCCTCAATTCTTTAATCGTTGAAAAATTCTTCACCAATTTCTTTGCCACCGTTTCGCCGACGTGTTTTATGCCGATTCCAAAAAGCACTTTTTCGAACGGAATTTCTTTCGATTTCTCAATACTGTCAATAATATTTTGCGCCGATTTTTCTGCCATTCTTTCCAAAGGAAGTAATTGTTCTTTTGTTAAAACATAAAAATCAGCAGGATTTTCTACTAATTTTCCCCGGTATAATTGCTCAATCGTTTCACTCCCCAAATTTTCAATGTCAAGGGCTTTTCTGGAAACATAATGAATCATTCTTCCCACAACTTGCGGCGGACAATGCAATTCATTCGGGCAAAAATGATTCGCTTGATCTTCTAATCTCACGAGTTCTGTTCCACACTCCGGGCAATTTGTGATATATTCAATTGCTTTAGAATTTGGCAGTCTTTTTTCCAAATTAATACCCACAATTTTCGGAATAATTTCACCGCCTTTTTCCACAAAAACAAAATCATCTTCATGCAAATCGAGTTTTTTTATTTGATCTTCATTGTGTAAAGTCGCTCTTTTAACAGTTGTTCCAGCCAAAAGAATAGGTTTTAAATTAGCAACCGGTGTAATGGCGCCGGTTCTTCCAACCTGATAAACCACGCTTTCCAATTTTGTTTCAACTTTTTCTGCTTTAAATTTATAGGCCATCGCCCAACGCGGTGATTTTGCGGTATAACCTAAAGTTTGCTGTTGTTTAATGTTATTTATTTTCAAAACAATTCCGTCAATTTCGAAAGGTAAATCGTGTCGGTTTTTGTCCCAATAATTTATAAAATCTTTGACTTCTTCTAAATTTTTGCAGATTTTTGCCTGACTGGAAATATTAAATCCCCAAGTTTTTGCTTTTTGTAATAATTCCCAATGCGTTTCTGCCGGAATTTCGTCGGAAATAAACTGATACAAAACTGCAGATAATTTACGTTTTCTTACTTCCGCTGAATCCTGCATTTTTAAACTTCCACTTGCGGTATTTCGCGGATTCATAAAAAGATCTAAACCTTCTTCTTCGCGTTTTTTATTAATGTTGTCAAAGTTTTTTCGGGTTAAATAAATTTCACCACGCATAAAGAATCGTTTGGGGAAATCGCCATTTAAAGTCAAAGGAATATTTGAAATGGTTCGTACATTATTGCTGATTTCATCGCCTTGAAAACCGTCACCACGCGTAATTCCTTGAATTAATTTTCCATTTTCATAAAGAATTGAAATTGAAGCTCCGTCATATTTTAACTCAGCCACAAATTCTACCTCATCTTTTCCGAAGGTTTTTTCAATACGTTTTTCCCAATCTTCAAGATCCTCAAAATCATACGAATTGTCCAAAGAATACATTCTAAATTGATGCGGAATGGTGGGAAAATTTTTGGTAATTCCGCCACCAACGCGCAAAGAAGGGGAATTTGCATCAAAAAATTCAGGATTTTCAGCTTCTAATGTTATTAATTCCTGTAATTTTAAATCAAAATCAAAATCAGAAATTAAAGATTCATCATTTTGATAATAGGCATCGTTATACTGGTGAAGTTCTTTCCGTAAAATTTCTATTTTTTCTTTTATTTCTTGAGACATTTTTTCTTTCGCAGTTTGATACAAAAATAAGGATTTGCACTTTTTAAAACCAATTTTTATGTTATATTTTTCTTAAGTCTAAATAACGGCGAATCTTTTGCAGCCCGGCTTGAGTGAAGCTCTTTTTGTGAGGCGGAACGGCGAACAAAAAAGCGGGAACGGAAGACGGATATAGCTGCCCAAAAAACATGCTTTAATAATTATTTTATAAAAAATCTTAAATTTGAAACAGAGTAAAACTATGAATAAAAAAGATATTTTCTTGATTGCTGGTGCAATTGCAGTTGCCGCGATGACAGGATTTGCGACGTATTTTAAAATAAATTCAGTAGTACTTTTTGCACTTTCTGCAGTGGCTTTGGTTTTAGTAGCGATGATTGTAGGGAAAGCAACAGAACAATTAGGAAGTAGAATGGGGCCTGCCGCAACAGGCGTTTTGCAATCTGCGTTAGGAAATTTACCAGAACTTTTTGTGTGTATTTTTGCTTTAAGAGCAGGTTTAGATACGGTCGTAAAATCGGCGTTAATTGGTTCAATTTTAGGAAATTCTGTTTTGGTTTTTGGTATGGCAATTTTATTTGGTGGCCTAAATACACGGTCGCCAGTATTTTCGCATTCGTGAGTTGCGGAAAAATGATTTCCGTGTTGATGTGTTTGGCTTTGGAGTGATTATGATTGGTTTTCGACGTTAAAATATTAATAGCTGACTGACAGCGCCGGCAAAGTTACATCAATATGCTCGATATTTTGGTGGCAGTTGTTTTAATAATTTTGTTCGGTTGTAGTTTGATATTTTCAATAAAAGGCGACAAATCAATCGCTCCGGATGAGCCGGAAGAAGAAAGGGCAAATCATTCTGGTTGGTCATTAACATTGACTTTGATAGTTTTAGCAGGTTCTGGACTTGGAGCTGCTTTTGTCTTGAATTGGTTTGCTGGAATGCGCTAAAACCAGCGATGACTTCACTGGAGTTAACGATGTTTTTGCCGGATTTCATTGGGTGTGTGTGTGATTGCCGGAAATGTGTATTGAAAAGTTTGAGTGGGAATCAGTTGGCTTTGAAAAATAAAGCGGATTTATGCGGTAATGGATGACTCATGAATTCTTATCTACAAATAGGCTTTTCCTTCTATCCTTTGTTAATAATTTTATCTTTCTTTTGGGCGTGCGCGATCTGGATCCTGTCGATTTTGAACGACTGCTCCTCTTTCTGTCGGCTTTTGCACTCGCTGTTATTGTGAGCGATTTATTGTTTTTGATGGCGAAGAGTATTTGGCTGAAGGTGTCGGGCTGATTGGAGCTTTACAATTACAAATTGTGATGGCTGGTTTTCGGTGGGGATAGATTTTTTTTAGATATTATTGAAAAAATTTCCTTGTAGATTTTGCCGATTGAGTAGATTTTTGAACCAGAAGCAAAATAATGTGGAAAGATAATGAGATATAGAATTAAACTGAAATGGAGATCGATATGATAAAAAGAGTCTTTGATTTTAGAATTAAATCTCGTCGGTCATCCTTGAAACTCTGCAAGAAAAAAACAGTTAGTAAGAACATTGTATCGCGGAAAACCTCTTGAGACACTCTCTTCAGAGCATCTGGGAAGCATTTCATTTTCTAAAATTAAATTAATCGGAACTGCTGGTAAATTTAAGGAACCTAAAGTCTCAACGGGACCATCCAAATATTTAAAACATTCTTTAGAAATTCTTGATGCAAAGGCTTCTGCGAAAGAATTTTGAAGCGGTTCTTCTGTTAAAACCAAACATTTTCCATGCTTTTTTACACTTTCAAAAACCAGATTTTCATCCAAAGGAATTAACGTTCTTAAATCTATAAATTTCCAGGAGTTTTCTTGAGCATTGCTGCTGTGATTTTTAGCCGCCTGCTTCTTGCACCAAAAATAAACGCGCATCCCAGTAGAGTAATTATCACCATACTTTGTTTAGCTTTGAATTTCAGAATTTTCTGCTTCTAAAATTTTATTTGCTTTTCCAAAGGGTAGAATGTAATCTTCAGCAGGTTCGATGGTTTTTGCCTCTTCAGTTCCAGGAACTTTTGACCAGTACAAACCTTTATGTTCAAGCATGATTACAGGATTTGGATCGTAATAAGCCGCTTTTAAAAGTCCTTTAAAATCTGCTGCATTTGAGGGAAAAGCAATTTTAATTCCTTTAATACTACACAAAATACTTTCAACACATCCGCTGTGGTAAGGTCCGCCGCCGCCGTAAGCGCCCGTTGGAACCCGAATAATATTACTCACCGGAAATTTACCTTGACTTAAATAACAGGATTTTGAAATCTCGGTAACAAGTTGATTAAGTCCGGGATAAAGATAATCGGCAAACTGAACTTCAACAATTGGCTTTAAACCAACGGCGCTCATTCCGACCGTAGAACCGATAATATAAGCTTCCTGAATCGCAGTATTGAAAACGCGTTTATTTCCAAATTTCTTCCCTAAAGTTACGGTTTCACGGAAAACCCCGCCAATCCTTTCGCCCACATCTTGTCCGTAAAGCAAGGCTTCGGGATGTTTGTACATAATTTCCTGAATGGCGTGAATGGCCGCATCAACCATTACAATTTTCTCTTTTGTATCGGTGGGAACTCTCTTTCCAGTTTCTTCCGTTATTGGTGTAGGAACAAACACGAAATCTTCAACTGATTCTGCTTTTGGATCTTCCGCAGCAACTGCTTTTTCGAAATCTTTTTCTACTGTTTTTCTCGCTTCTGCTTCAATTTTCTGTAATTGATTTTCGTCAAAACCTTCATTAAGTAAATAATTTTTTAAGATCATTCCCGGATCTTCGCTTCGGTGTTTTTCAAGATCGGCTTCATCACGGTAAAATTCCCGACGAACACCGGATGTGTGATGGCCTATTAAAACAGTTCTGGCACAAACCGACAGGAAGGTTTTTGTCTAGGAATGTACGAAATCGATAGCCTGTTTTATTTGGGTAGAATTTCCACAAAATCAGTTCCGTTAAATTTCATTCTGTTGTAAACCTACAAAACCTGCGGCAAAATCGTACGTCATCAGAGTTTTCTGGCTTCTTCTTTTTTCGACGGAAATTCCCTATTCATTATCCTGAACTGAAGACATGATCGGAGTTGATGTAAAGCCTGCAAACTGAAAGGTGCTTCACGAAATCTTCACCTTTCGTCACAGAATCATCATCCTCAAACTTGCAAGTTGACGGGCTGGAGTTTTCATTCAAGCTGTTGTAAATTGAATCCTTTGTGTCAATATTTTAAACCTGTGACAACGCCGTCGTAGGAATTGCCTGCATTCCTGTGGTAGAGACTTTGGTGAATTATTTTAGGTAAATTTTCTTCTCGGAAACTTGACGGGTGGGAATAGTAAGAACGCCCACCAGAAAATTGGCTCTCTCGGCTCCAGCCGATAATAGCTGAAGTATTTTAATTGATAAGGTGTGAATCGCATTCGGAAAAAGTATCGCTTCATCGCGGTAATATGGACTTACCCAATCGTCTTTTTTTAACTGATAGGCAGTTGCTGGAATTGGAATGGCTTCATGGCCAAATTGTGTGGAATGTAGAATGCAACATATTTTGTGATTCGGTTTGTTTTCCGCGATAAATATCTGCAGTGGCTTTTGCGATCATCAATGTGATCTGAAAGGTTTTTGAGACAAAAACCCTGTCTTTAGAAATTAGTTTTCTTTCGTGAAATTTGATAGCGAAAAGAAAAGAAGATAAAAATTTTAAAGGAATTCAAAAACATTTGTAATACTTAAAACTTTATTTTAAAAATTTAACGAGAAATAAAATTAAGAAGAATTTTTTTAAATTAATGACTATGGCTTTGCATCCCATATCAATGAGAGGGAGCTGAGACCCTTCTTATATACACTCACTAGATACTGTGACTATTTAGATTATGATCAAATGTCATAACTTCCTGAGTTGAACACAATGTAGAAGAATATTTTGATCATCCATAGTAGGGTCAAAACAAAGTTGATGTCTAGACCATAACTTGTGAGATGTAAATGTGTTTCAACAACATCGGACAGTGTTTTGGGCAATACTAAATTTTAGAATGTTTCCATTTGGAACATTCCAAGTCATCGAGTCACATTTAAATTGCTTTTTATATTTGTTCCACATTTTATTAATTTTTTCTTTCGCTATATCTTCAGTATCTTTTGTAGGAGATGCACAAGACATCTGCCAAAGTCTTCTCTCGTAGTTATATTCATAAAACTCTGCTTCACTTGCTGGAGTTTTTGCCTTCGTTCCAATATCAGCACACAACGCTTTATATTCAATTGCCTTCGGCGCCGGACAAGTTCCTTCCTCAGATTTTTCTGTTTTAGAATTGTCACTTTTATTTTGAGAAAAAATGGAATTATTAAATAGTGATGATCCGAAGACTAGAAGAAAAATTATTTTTTTCATGGTTTGTATTTTAATACTAAATTAAATCTTTTTTCTCAAAAAATTATTTTTTTGTAATCTATCAAACTAGAAATAAAAAATTGAATTTAATCGTTTGACGCTTTTTAAACCTGCAAAATCTATTAAATATGCGATAATTATTATTTTAAAATTATAAGAGATAATTTGTTTTTCCCCGAAATTCAAATTAAATTCCAACTTTTTTTTCTGCTAATTTTAACCTAATTTTACAAAAATTCTTTCTAGAAATGTATTTAATTTTTGATACCGAAACCACCGGTTTACCTAAAAATTTCAACGCACCGCTCACAGATTCAGACAATTGGCCGCGAATGGTGCAGATTGCGTGGCAACTGCACGATGATGATGGAACCTTGCTAGAAAACCAAGATTATCTTATTAAACCTGAAGACTTTGACATTCCTTTTAACGCCAGTAGAATCCATGGGATTTCTACAAAAATGGCACAGGAAGAAGGAAGAGATTTGATTGAGGTCTTGGTCGAATTTTCGGAAGTTTTAAAAAAATCAAAAATTGGCATTGGACATAATATTATATTCGATTACAATATTGTTGGTGCAGAATTTCTACGAAAAAATTTAGAAAATCCTTTAGAAAAAGTGGCGTCTGTGGATACCATGATTTTAGGAACAGATTATTGCAAATTAGGAAGTGGTAGAAACGGTAAATGGAAGTCGCCGAAACTGACGGAATTGTTTCAGATCTTATTTAAAGAAAAGTTTGATGAAGCGCACAATGCCGCGGCAGACGTGAACGCAACAGCGCAGATCTTCTTTGAAATGATGCGTTTAAATATTATTTCTGCAGATGATTTAAAAGTAAGCGATGAAGTTTTTAAAAAATTTCACAACAAACATTCTTCGCCGATTAAGCCTTTTGATATTGTTATTCGCCGACAGGTTTCTGCTAATAAAAATCGTAAAAATAAAGTTGATTTTGGAGATACAGATGAAATTGAAATTGGCGATTATTTTAATTTCCATAATCACAGCATTTATTCGTCTTTGCAATCTTTTCAGTATTTCAGGATTCAATATCTGAAAAGCAACAAAAAATAGTTTTCGCTGTTGGTTTGGTTCATCTGGCGAATTCGATGCTGTCAAATTTGTTGCGGAAGTTCGTAGAAATAGCAAATAAAAGTTTAGAAGATAAATTAAACGAAGAAAATGCAGAAAATTCTGCTAAAAAATTAATTCCGATTTTAGGTTGTGAATTTTATATTTCAGACCGACCAGAACAAAAGCAATTTACCAAAGATGATCCCGATCGGCGGACAAATGTGGTGCTTTTAGCGAAGAACTTTAACGGTTATAAAAACTTAACAAAACTTTCAAGTATGGGTTTTGTGAATGGATTTTATTTTGGCGTGCCTAGAATTAGCCGTCAAATGATCTCTGAATACAAAGAAGATTTGATCGCGGTGACTTCCAGTTTAAATGGAGATATTCCTGATACGATTTTAAATTTTGGGGAACAAAAAGGCGAAGAACTTTTTAAATGGTGGAAAAATGAATTTGGTGAGGATTTTTATATTCAACTTCAAAACCACCATTTGCCGGAAGAAGATTATTTAAATCAAATTTTGCTGCAATTTGCGGATGATCATCAGGTTAAAATTTTAGCCCAAAATGAAACTTTTTATACTGAAAAAGAAGATTCTAAAATTCAGGATATTTTATACTGTATCAAAGATGGCGAAAAACTGACGACTGAAGTTGGCAATGGTTTTGGTAAAAGACGTGGTTTAAAAAGTGACAATTATTACATTAAAGATTCAGAGGATTTAAAAAAAGATTTTCAGGATTTCCCGGATGCATTCGAAGCCTATTCAGAATTATTAGAAAAATTTACGCCTTACACTTTAAAGCGCGATGTTTTATTGCCAAAGTTTGAAATTCCGGAACAGTTTTTAGATAAAGAAGATTTAGCAGACGCAGGAAAACGTGGTGAAATGGCGTATTTAACGCATCTCACTTATGAAGGTGCGAAAAAAAGATATGGCGAAATTACTGAAAAAATAAAAGAAAGAATCGATTTTGAATTGTCGGTTGTGGCAAATACTGGTTATCCTGGTTATTTTTTAATTGTACAGGATTTCTGTGAAGTGGCTCGTCAAATGGGCGTTTGGGTTGGTCCGGGTCGTGGTTCTGCCGCAGGTTCTGTTGTTGCTTATTGCACGGGAATTACCAATGTTGATCCCATAAAATACGATTTACTTTTTGAGCGTTTTTTGAATCCGGAAAGGATCTCAATGCCCGATATTGATATTGATTTTGACGATGAAGGTCGGGATAAAATTATAAAATGGGTGGTTGAAAAATATGGAAAAAATCAAGTCGCACAAATTATTACCTACTCGGTTTTAGGTGGAAAATCGGCCATAAAAGATGCGGGAAGAGTGATGGATGTTTCAATTTCTGAAACCAATAATATTGCAAAATTAATTCCGTCAACGCCCGGAATGAACATCGCAAAAGCCTTAGCAAAACCCGAAAAATTACGACCCGAAGACCGCGTTTTAGCCGCGGAAATGAAAACTATTTTAGAAAATTCTTCTGACAGCAGATTTGCCGTTTTAGATGCCGCCAGAAAAATGGAAGGTTGTATCCGAAATACTGGAATTCACGCATGTGGCGTCATTATTACGCCAGAAGATATTTCAAATTTAGTTCCGATCACGATTGCGTCAAAAGATGCGGATATTTTAGTTTCTCAGTTTGACAATTCTGTGGCGGAAGAAGCAGGTTTACTTAAAATGGACTTTTTAGGATTGCGAACCTTGACGATTTTAAAATACGCCATTGCTTTAATTAAACAAAAACACAATATCGAAATTGATTTAGATACTTTGTCATTAGAAGATCCAAAGACTTTTCAATTATTTAAAGAAGGAAAAACGGTTGGTATTTTTCAATACGAAAGTTTGGGAATGCAGAAGTATATGCGGGAATTAAAGCCCGATAAATTTGCCGATTTAATCGCAATGAACGCACTTTATAGACCGGGACCAATTAAATATATTCCAAATTTTATTAATAGAAAAAATGGTTTAGAAAAAGTAGAATATGACTTGCCAGAAACGGAAGAATATTTAGAGGAAACTTACGGTATCACCGTTTATCAGGAACAAGTAATGTTATTGTCTCAAAAATTGGCCAATTTTACCAAAGGTGAAGCAGATACGTTGCGGAAAGCGATGGGTAAAAAGCTGAAGTCGGTTTTAGATAAAATGTACCCAAAATTCATTGAAGGTGGCGAAAAAAATAATCTGGATCGTGTAAAATTAGATAAAATCTGGAAAGACTGGGAAGCCTTTGCAGAATATGCTTTCAACAAATCTCACTCGACTTGTTACGCTTTAATTGCGTATCACACGGCCTATTTAAAAGCTAATTTTCCGGCAGAATATATGGCAAGTGTTATGAGTAATAATATCAATAACACCAAGCAAATTACACTTTTCATGGAAGATTGTAAAAATATTGGGGTTGATGTTTTGGGTCCCGATGTGAATGAATCTTCTTACCATTTTGCAGTAAATGAAAAAGGGCAAATTCGCTTTGGTTTAGGCGCTATCAAAGGGATTGGGGAAGGGCCGAGTGAAGCTATTGTCAAGGAAAGAAAGAATGGCGAATTTAAAAATATTTATGATTTTTTTGAAAGAATTCCTTCCGCTCAAATGAATAAAAGAGTGGCGGAAAGTTTAGTTTTTGGGGGTGGTTTTGATGAAGTTGATAATTATCACCGTGCGCAATATTTTGATACCGATAATTCTGGAAGAACCAATGTAGAAATTTTACTGAAATACGGTCAAAGTTTTCAAGATGGTAAAAATGAAATAGAACATTCACTTTTTGCTGATTTTGCAGATGAAGTAAAAATTGAAAAACCCAAAATAAATCCTGCACCAGAATGGCAAAATATGCACAAACTGAATAAAGAAAAGGAAATTATCGGGTTTTATCTTTCTGCGCATCCGCTGGATGAATTTCAATATCAGTTTAAATTTATTCAAGGTGCACTTTCACGAAAAGAAATTTTAGAAACAAAAAAAGAAGAAATTGAACTTGAAAGCGTGATTTTACCAACCGATATTTCAGATGAAAATGATGAGACGGAAGTTGTGGATTTAATTGAAACTCCGGAAAGCGAAGACGAAATTATTGAAGAAATTTTGAAAAAAGTAGAGCCAAAAGGTGCCTTTAATTTCCTGAATTTAGATGAAGTTGAAGTTTATAAAAATCAGGTTTTTGCTGATTTAAATCCTAGTTTATTTGTGGACAATAAAATAGAATGGAATGAGCGTAAAAAAATAAACGATCGCTCACAAGAGTTTACTGTAGCAGGTCTAATTACAGAATATGAAGTAAAAGACAGCCCTAGAAGTGGTGAGAAAATTGCATTTTTAAATGTGGAAGACTATACTGGAAGTCAAAGTTTTCGTTTGGGCGACCGCGAATGATTTACATCTTCGGAAAGTAGATGTGAGTGTTTTGAATTTATTAAATTTAAATATTCTTTATTGGCTCGATGGTTGCGTTTTTGTTAAAGATCACCGACGTGTGAAGTATTTGAGAGATGCGCTTCAACGATTTGCGAAAAGTATGAGCGTCGTGCTAAATGTGGAAGATTTAAGAGAAAAAGATGTTGATTTCTTTAAATCTTTGATCAATAAAAAGGGCGAACAAAAACTGAATTTTTATATTAAAAATTCAATTGAAGAATCACATTTAGAGATCCATTCGATGCAGACTCGGATCGCTATAAATGAAGAAACTTTGTCTTTATTTAGTACGTTTAATAAGTTCGAATTTTTCCTGAATTAGATTTTTAAATTTTTTTCCAATATTAAAAAACCGAAAATAACTATTTTGTTTTTTACTTTTTTTACCAAATAAACAATAGAATAGCCTTTATAATCAAATCTGTAATATTTTCATTTTCAAAAAATTGTTAAATTTTATTTTTATGTGGCATTTCGTTTAATTTTTTAATTTTAGAATAAATTAATTTCTTCAGATTTTTCGCAGCAATTAATTTATCATAAGCAACATATAAAATTTGTCAATTTAATTTTGGACGAAACTCTAAAATCGGGTCTATTTTAAGTTATTTTTTAATAATTCATTAAGTTCATTTTCGGATTTTTCCCGAGACATAAGTTTAGTGTTTCAAGTTACGTAATTGTTCAGAATCCTTCTGCATTTCAGATTTTACATCTTGAAATCTCTTAATTTTTGCTACAATTTCGAACTCTTTTTTAAAAAATGAACTAAGAACTTTGAAAAGTTTTTCTTTTATATTTTGGTTAAAGTGAAGCGTGAAAAATTGCATACAAGTAAATTATTAACCGAAGCTAAACAGTATTTTTAAACTTCAAAAACCTTACTAAATTTTTGAAAATATGAATTTTATTATGTTTATAAAAACCTGAAAACTATTTTTGTTTTTAGAGTCTTTTTAACTGTGCAAATTTCAATCTACATTATAGTGAAAAAACAATTTTTTTAGAAAAAGTTTCAAATTTATTTTTTGAAAATGGTGCAAAAGCTGTTACAATGGATGATGTGGCGAAGCATGTTTCGATTTCAAAAAGAACATTGTACGAAGAATATGTGAATAAGGAAACGCTTTTAACAGCAATATTAGATTTCAAATTGGAAGAAGATGTATGAGACGATGAAAAATATTGCTGCAGGAAAACATCGAATTTATATTGAAAAATTCTAATTCGAGAGAAAGACTTTGAGAAATTTTCCAGTACCAATCAGAGTGTTTTTGTGCGTCAATTATTAAAATATTATCCCGCACTATTCGATCAGCACATTCTTAATATGAATGAGAAAATTTCAGATATTTTATTTAAAAATATTGTGAAAGGCCGAACAGAAGGACTTTACAGAGAAAATTTTAACGAGAGTTTGTACATCCGCTTTTTCTTACAAATTATGTTGTCTTTTGAGAATTCAGTTTTATTTGAAAATGAGCAATGTCAAAGAAGTCCAATATCTGTGTTTGACAGGTGATGACTTGATACTCTTTATTCAATCACCACCGAAAAAGGTAGAAAAATTTTAGAGAAAATTAATACCCAACGAGAGTCGGGGAATGAAAATTAAATTATAAAAGAAAATTAAAACGATAGAGAATGACCAGATGGATGAAAATAATGATTTGCGCAGTAATTTTAGCCTCAACTTTTTCAAAAGTTGCTGCACAGCAAAGCATTACATTAAAAGAGGCGATAGAATTTGCCCTGCAAAATAAATCAGATGCAAAAAAAGCAGCATTAAGTGTTAAGAATTCAGATTATCAAATCATGGCAGCTAAAGCAGGCGCACTTCCAACAATTACAGGGCAAGCAAATTTAACTTATAATCCTATTTTGCAGAAAAGTGCTCTGCCCGGAGAAATTTTTGGTGCACCAGGAACCACTATTTTGGTACCTTTTGGACAGAAATGGATTGCAGTTGGAGGTGCAAATTTAACACAAGCTTTGTTTAATCAACAGGTTTTCGTAGGATTAAAAGCGGCAAAATCAACCAAAGAATTTTACCAACTTAATGCGGCTTTGACAGATGAACAAATTATTGAGCGTGTTTCGAATGCTTATTTTCAGGTTTTTACTGTGAAGGAAAAACTTGCAACATTAGAAAGTAGTTATCAAAGCACTGAAAAAGCTAGAAATATAATTAAAAGTTTATTTGATACTGGATTAGCTAAAAAAATTGATTTAGATCGTACGAATGTCAATTTAACGAATATAAGTACGGTAATTAGTCAAAGTAAGAATGCAGTTAATCAGGCCGAAAATGCTTTAAAATTCTATATGGGAATGGCGATTAATACTCCTATTTCTGTGGTTCCTGCTGATATGGATGTGACGCCACATCTTTTGGATGACACTGTTTCTATAGATAACAGGACTGAAATCAAAATTTTAAATAAAACGAAAGAATTATTAGAATTTCAAAAGAAAGCTGATGAAGCAGAATATTATCCGACGGCATCTATAAACGCGGGTTATAACTGGCAAGGACAGGGAAATAAATTTCCGCTAACTAACGGAAAGTCAAATGGCGTGAATTGGTCAGATTATTCTACGATAAGTTTAGGTGTAAAAATTCCGATTTTTAATGGCTTTGCAACAAAAGCAAAAGTAGGGCAAGCACAAATTGACATTGAAAAAAATGACGCCGATATCGCTGATAGAAAATTGGCTTTAGATCTCGATTATCAAAATGCAAAATCTCAGATTAATAATAGTTTATCAGCAATTGACAATCAAAAAGCGAATGTGACTTTAGCTGAATCAGTTTTAAGTAATTCTAAAAGTAATTATCAATACGGATTGGCGACATTGACTGATTTATTGGATGCAGAAAACGCCTTGGTACAGGCAAAAAATAATTACACGAATGCTATTTTAGATTATAAAATAGCGGAAATACAGTATTATAAATCCCAAGGTGATTTGAAACATTATATTAAATAAAAAAATTAAATAGAAATATTTTTAAAAATGAAAAAAGCAAGACCAATTATTTACAGCGTTATCGCGATTCTACTCATCATTGCTGGCGCTTATACTTTAAAGAAAAACAAGGATAAAAATAAAGAGCAAACTGCGATTGTTGCAGAAAAAAACACTGATATTGTAGTAAATGCGGCTCTCGTAAAATTTGAAAATATAGGGACAGATTATTCTTCAAACGGAACTTTTGCACCTTTCCAAGAGTTGACTTTCCCCTCTGAAATTAGCGGCAGAATAGTACGTGTTTTGGTAGATGAAGGAAGTAATGTGCGAATTGGGCAAATTTTGGCAACCATTAAAAAAGACCAATTGGAAGTGGATAATTCTACCGCACGAGCGACTTATCAGAATGCGATTGTTGATAATCAACGTTATGAAAATGCCTTTAAAACTGGCGGTGTTACGAAACAACAAGTGGACAATTCTCGTCTTCAACTAAAAAATTCAAAAGCCCAATTGGAACAATCTAACATCCGAGTTGGCGACACCAATGTAAAAGCAACGATAAACGGCGTGGTTAATAAACGTTTTATTGAACCAGGAAGCGTTGTTTCCCCAGGAACCAAAATGTTTGATATCGTAAATGTGTCAAGTTTAAAATTAAAAGTGACTGTTAATGAATCGCAAGTTGCCAATTTAAAATTAGGTGAAACTATTGATGTAAAAGCCAGTGTTTTTCCGGAAGAAACTTTTCAAGGAAAAATTTCCTTTATTGCGCCTTTGGCAGATGCATCCTTAAGTTTTCCGGTGGAAATTCAGATTGCTAACAATTCCCAAAATAAACTGCGCGCGGGAATGTACGGAACTGCTATTTTTTCTTCTAAAGATAAAGGTGTTTCTCATGCGATGTTAGTTGCACCAAAAGAGGCGTTTGTTGATGGTGTGAGTAGCGGACAGGTTTTTGTGATTAATAGAGATAACTCAGTTACCTTAACTAAAGTAACAACTGGAAGAATCTTTGGTAACCAAATTGAAATTATAGAAGGTTTAAAACCAGACCAAAAAGTAGTGACAACAGGACAAATTAATCTTGTGAACGGCGCTAAAATTAAAATTGTCAACTAAAATAAGTTTAAAATCTAGAATTTATTTAATTCTGGAAACAATTCCAATATTTAAATAGATTTGAAATCGCCGTAGCAAAATTGGTACATAAATACTGATCAAAAGACGATAACATTTGATCTCAAAAAAATTATCATATACATATGAAATTAGCAGAACTATCCATAAAAAGGCCAACTTTAATTATTGTGCTTTTCACAATTCTGACAATTGGTGGAATCTTCAGTTATAAGAGTTTAGGGTATGAATTGATCCCAAAATTTGATATAAACACGGTAACTATTTCTACGGTTTACCCGGGTGCTTCGCCAAGTGAAGTTGAAAATTCAGTGACAAAAAAAATTGAAGATGCTATTTCTTCTTTGGAAAACGTAAAAAAAGTAGAGTCGAAATCCTTTGAAAGTCTTTCTCTTGTTACGGTGACGCTTAACGCAGGTGCAGATACAAATTATGCCATTAATGATGCACAACGGAAAATAAATGCGATTGCTGCAGATTTACCAAAAGATGCAAAACCACCTTCTTTATTAAAATTCTCCTTAAGCGATTTGCCAATTATTACGGCTGGTGCAACTTCTACACTCAACCAAAAAGATTTTTATAATCTTTTAGACAAAAAAATTGAGCCCGTTTTATCTCGAATAAAAGGTGTCGCGCAGGTAAAATTAATTGGTGGACAGGAACGCGAAATTAAAGTTAATCTGGATCCTGCAAAAATAGAAGGTTACGGATTATCTATACCAGAAGTTCAGCAAGCGATTTTAAGTTCAAATCTCGATTTTCCAACTGGAAATGTAAAAACCAGAGATAATTCTACGATAATCAGACTTTCTGGGAAGTACAGGAATATTGAGGAATTAAATAATTTGGTTTTGCAGACAAAAGATGGCGCTCAAGTTCGTTTGGACGATATTGCATTTGTAGAAGATGGACAAAAAGAGGTAGAAAAAATTGCAAGAGTCGACCAAAAAGCAGCGATCATTTTGCAAGTCGTTAAGCAAACCGATGCCAATGCAGTTGCGGTGAGTGAATTGACCCGCGCCGCAATTAAAAAAATTGAAGCAGACTATAAGAAGGAAAATGTAAAAATTGATATTGTAAATGATTCAACGCAGTTTACATTGACTGCTGCAGATAATGTGACGCACGATTTATTAATTGCAGTTGCTTTAGTAGCATTCGTGATGTTGTTATTTTTACACAGTATTCGGAATGCATTTATTGTAATGGTTTCCATTCCAGCATCTTTAATTGCCACATTTATTGGGATTTATCTTTTGGGATATACTTTAAATTTAATGAGTTTATTGGGACTTTCCCTGGTTGTAGGTATTTTGGTAGATGATGCAATTGTAGTTTTAGAAAATATTTACCGGCATATGGAAATGGGTAAAAATAAAGTCCGCGCAGCGTATGATGGAACTTCTGAAATTGGATTTACGGTAATGGCGATTACGCTTGTAATTGTGGTGGTGTTTTTACCAATTGCTTTAAGCACAGGTTTAGTTTCTAATATTATTTCACAGTTTTGTGTCACGGTTGTTATCGCCACTTTATTGTCACTTTTATCATCATTTACAATTGTTCCGTGGTTGTCTTCCAGATTTGGAAAGTTAGAAGTCTTAACTGGAAAAAATGTTTTTCAGCGTTTTATTTTAGCCTTTGAAAAGAGATTGGATGCTTTCACGAATTGGGTTTCAGGTTTATTGAAATGGTGTTTAAAAAGCAGGAAAAATAAAATAACAGCAATGTTATTGGTGGTTGTTTTATTTTTTGGTTCAATTTTCGGCTTATTCGGCGGCGGCTTTATTGGTGGCGAATTTTTTGCAAAAATTGATAAAGGCGAATTTTTAGTTCAAATAGAATTGCCAAAAGATGCGTCTATTGAGCAATCTAATTTTATGACTCAAAAAGCGGAAAAATATTTAACTTCTCAAAGAGAGGTAAGACGGGTAATTACAACAGTTGGACAAACCAGTGATGGTTTTGGCGGTGCGCAAGCCACTTCTTATAAATCTGAAATAGATGTGATTTTGGTCGATAAATCTGAGCGTTCAGATAATTCATTTATCGCGGCAGCAAAATTAAAAAGACAATTAGAAAATGTTTTGATTGGTGCAAAAGTAAAAACCGTGCCTATTGGTCTTTTAGGCGCAGAACGTGCACCTTTGGCTCTAGTCATTACTGGTGCAGATCTAAAAAGTGCTTTAGAATATGCCAAACAAGCGGAAGCACAATTGCGAACAATTCCAGGTGCAGCCGAAGTAAAATTGAGCATCGAAGGCGGAAGTCCGGAAATTAATGTGCAGGTTGATCGCGATAAAATGTCCTTGTTAGGTCTAAATTTACAAACCGTAGGATTAACCATGCAAACTGCCTTTAGCGGAAATACAGATGGAAAGTACCGCGCGGGAGATAATGAATATGATATTAATATTCAGTACAACCAAAAAGGGCGTTCCACAATTAATGATGTTAAAAATTTAATATTTGTTAATAAGACAGGTCAGCAAATTCGTCTAGAGCAGTTTGCGACCGTGACGGAAGGTTCCGGACCAAGTTTCTTAGAAAGAAGAGATAAATCACCGTCTGTAACAATCGAAGGACAATCGATTGGTAGAGCAGCAGGAACTGTGGCAGATGAATGGGCTGTAAAATTTGAAACATTAAAAAAACCTGCCGGCGTAAACTGGATTTGGTCTGGCGATAAAGAAAATCAAACTGAAGGTTTTGGCACTTTGGGACTTGCTTTAGGCGCTGCTATTCTTTTAGTTTACTTAGTAATGGTAGCACTTTACAACAGTTTTGTGTATCCGTTTGTGGTTTTGTTTTCCATTCCTCTGGCTTTAATAGGCGTTTTGATTGCTTTGGCTTTAACCAATAATTCAATTAATGTTTTTACTATTTTAGGGATGATCATGCTGATTGGTCTGGTCGCAAAAAATGCCATTATGATCGTAGATTTTACCAACCACCGGAAAGAAGAAGGTGAATCTACTTATAACGCATTGATACAGGCAAATCACGCGAGACTGCGTCCAATTTTAATGACTACAATTGCGATGGTTTTTGGGATGTTTCCAATCGCTCTAGCGAGTGGCGCAGCTGCGGAACTGAATAGTGGTTTAGCCTGGGTAATTATTGGTGGTTTAATTTCCTCTCTGTTCTTAACTTTAGTTATTGTTCCAGTCGTTTATTCCATTTTTGATGGTTTGATCCGAAGAGCGACTAAAGGTAAAAAAGTTGATTACGAACAAGAAATGCACGCAGAATACACACCACACGAATTAGAAGATGACGGTTTCTCTGTGAAACATCAATAGTTTTTTTTAATTGTTATTGAAAAGCCCTGTGAATTTACTTTCATTGGGCTTTTTTTCTTTTTATGAGCAAGACGTTTATTTTATATTTTGAAGATTGTTCCCGCTTTTCGTTACAATCTTTTATTTTTTTTGAAAAAAAATAAAAGGATTTCCATTGCAATCGGGGCTAAAAAGACGGATTTTTTTTCTTTTAAAAGAATCCACTCGCTGGTGCGAGCGTCATGCTCTTGCATTTTTTTAAATCACAAACAAATGTAAAAATAAATGAGTCTATTAGTATTTCTAGAAAAATTTAAGAAATAATAATTTAAAAATTTTGCTTTTTCTTTTACGAGCGAGACGCTCGCGCAAGCGAAGATTAAAAATTATTTATATTATTGACACTGTAAAATAAAATTTTTAAACGAAAAAAGCCGAGCAAAAAATGCCCGGCTTAATAATGATTTTAATTTGTTGAATTAATTAACTCAGATTATTTTCCGAATTTGTAAGCCAATCCAACTTGAAATACATTGTTTCTAACAGAACTTGACCCACTTGGTCTATTTTTCGCAATGTCGGTTACACCTGCAACATATCTTGCAGTTAAACCGAACATCGGTGTAAAATAATATCCTGCGCCTAAACCAATTCCTAAATTAAATTTATTGATATTATCGCTATAATTATTAGATTCTCCCACTGTATTATTAGTAGTTTCATTTTTCACTTTATCTTTCGCGCTTACATTTAAACCAAATTCTGGTCCTGCTTCTAGATAGAAATTTGGTGTTGCATTATACTGAAACATAACTGGCAATGCAATATAATCTAAATGTGTAGCTGAAGAAAATCTCTGACTTTCGACACCATTTGTTGTTAATACATTTTGATTGTAATTTGATTTGGAACCATATTGTGTGTAAATCAATTCCGGCTGAATGCTAAATTGCGATCCAAGGGGAGCATTCACAAAAACGCCTGCATTGAAACCAATTTTAGAACTTTGATCACTTAGTGATGAATCCTTTGATAAAGACGACACATTCATTCCACCTTTGATACCGAATTGTTGAGCAAACGTCAACGAACTTACAGCAACTGCTGCTGCTAAAACTAACTTTTTCATAATCTTGAATTTTTAATTTTTCTAATCTTATTTAACCTCATTTTCTAATTTTGAGGCGTGATTCCTGATTACTTTCAAATACTTTGCCATAAATATTTAGTAAAATAAGCCACAAATTAAAACAAACGTTTAATTAACTTATTCGAAAATATAAATGATTGTAAATCAATTTTTTAAGATAAAAAAAATAATGGTATTTAGAGATATTCTAAATTATTAAAATTAAATGGGAATAATTATTTATCAAGATTACGATAGAATTGTAGTGATTTTAAGATATTACTTTCAGACATAATCACGTCAAAATTACCTTTCCCTAGTTCTTCTAATAGCGAGAATTTTATTTCACCTGCATTATTTTTTTTGTCATTCTGCATGAGTGAAAAAATTTGCATATCAGAAAATTTACTGATATTTTGATAAGGAAAATAGAATTGCAGCGCAGTAACGATTTTATTTAAAACATTTTCTGATATAAAATTTCCCAAATAAGAAAGATAAGTTTCGCAGATCATTCCCATTACAACTGCTTCGCCGTGAGGAATTGCTTTTTCATTTTGTAAAAATAAACTCTCAAAAGCATGCCCGAAAGTATGTCCGAAATTTAACGTCTTCCGAATATTTTGTTCTTTAAAATCTTCTTCTACTACCTGCTCTTTTATTTTCATCGACTTTTTTATGTACGCTGCTACATTTTCTGCAGAAATATCTTTGACTGAAATCAGATCTTGCCAATGGTTTTCATCCGCAATTAAACCGTGTTTCAGCATTTCTGCCAAACCGCTTCTTAATTGCTCAAAGGGTAAGGTTTTTAAAAAATCGGGATAAACGAAGATTTCTTCAGGATGGGAAAAAGTGCCAATAATATTTTTCAGGAAAGCATGATCAATTCCAGTTTTTCCACCAATTGAAGCATCGCACATACCTAAAAGCGTCGTTGGAATATTGATAAATTTTATTCCTCTTTTAAAAGTAGAAGATACAAAACCTCCCAAGTCTGTGATAACGCCGCCACCCAAATTTAACATTAGGGCATTTCTATCTGTTTTAAATTCTGCGAGAATTTCCCATAAATGTATTGCAGTTTCAATAGTTTTTAAATCTTCCCCAGCTTCAATTTCAATAATTTCAAAGGGAATTTCCGTTTCTAAATTGGCTAGAAGTCTCGGAAGGCAAAATTCGTGGGTATTTTCATCTACTAAAATTAAAAGTTGACTCGGATTGAGATCAGATAAGTAAAGATTTAAACTTGAAAAATCATCATCTAGAAAAGAAATCATAAATAGTTTTTTGCAAATTTAAGCATATTAAAGAAAGTCTTTATTTTTCTGAAAAGATTATTTAGAAAAGTAATAATAGTAGTAAATTTGAGACATAAAAAATTCTTCTTTATGTCTGTTTTTAACGATACAAAAATTGCTTTTGCCGATAAATCTGATGCTGAATTAAAAAAAGCATATTGGATGTTTAAGTTAATTGAGCAACCAGCCTTAACAAAAATTGGAACATCAATTTTAAATTTTTCTGTCCACAATAATGTCCCATTTGCTGGTGATGTCGTAAAATATACTTTATTCGCACAGTTTTGCGGCGGTGAAACTCGTGAAGAAAGCACGAAGGTTGTCAACAAAATGTTTAAACATGGAGTTGGAAGTATTTTTGACTATTCTATCGAAGGTAAAGAAGAAGAATCAGCGTTTGAAACAGCGTTTGCAGAAATTAAAGAGAATATAAAATTTGCCGAAGGAAATCCTGCTATTCCATTTGTAGTTTTTAAACCAACCGCTTTTGGTAGAATTGATCTTTATGCGGAAATAGGCAGCGGAAAAGAGTTAACGAGCAGTGAAAAGGATGAATGGCAAAAAGTAATTCATCGTTTTGATACGGTTTGCAAAATGGCTTTTGAGAAAAATGTTCTGCTAATGGCAGATGCGGAAGAAACCTGGATGCAGCATGCGGCAGATGAACTTCTTTTTGAGATGATGAAAAAGTATAATCAGCAAAAAGCAATTATCTGGAATACGATTCAAATGTACCGCACAAAAAGATTGGAATATTTAGAAAAAGATCTTAAAAGAGCTGAAGAAAATAATTTCTATTTGGGATATAAATTTGTTCGCGGTGCTTATATGGAAAAGGAAAGAGCGCACGCTGCAGAAAATAATTATGAAGATCCAATCCAGCCGAGCAAAGAAGCCACGGATATTAATTACAATGCCGCCATAGGTTTTGTGCTAAATCATTTAGACAGAGTTTCTGCTTTTTTCGGCACCCACAACGAGAAATCAACAGAATTGGTGATGGATAAAATGAAAGAGAAAGATTTAGAAAATAATAATCCGCATTTATATTTCGGTCAGTTGTATGGCATGAGTGATAATATTACTTATGTTTTAGGTGAGAAAAATTATAACGTTTCAAAATATTTGCCTTACGGTCCAGTGAAAGATGTAGTTCCTTATTTAACGAGACGAGCGCAGGAAAATACTTCCGTTGCCGGACAAACTGGTCGTGAATTAGGCTTGATTTCTAAAGAATTAAAACGTCGAAGAAATTCTAAATAGGATCAAGATTCGAGAAACAAAAAAAAGCCAACAAACAAAATCTATTTCGCCCAAATCATATTGCCCTTAAATTTAAAAGGAACTTTTACTTATAAAATTCCGGAAAATTTTGTGGATGAGATACATTTGGGAATGCGCGTTTTAGTGCCTTTTGGTGGAAAAAAAATCTACACCGGAATTGTTTTTGAGCTTCACGATAATGAACCAGAAAATTTTATTGCCAAAGAAATTATTAATCTTCTCGATGAAAAATCGATTCTACCGAAAGAGCAATTAGAATTTTGGCAGTGGCTTTCCGATTATTATCTCTCAAATATTGGTGAAATTTACCGCTTTGCCTTTCCTTCTTCGTTAAAGCTAGAAAGTGAAACTTATTTAAAATTAAAACCTAATGCAGAAATTAATTTTGAAGATCTTGATGTGAATGAAATTTATCTGATTCAATCTTTAGAAGTTCGTCAGATAATAAATTTAGCTGAAATAGAAGCCTTTATTCCTAAGAAACTAATTGTAAAAACCATCAATTCGCTCATTGATCTACAATATATTGAAGTTGATGAGAAAATTTCTGAAACTTACAGAGCAAAAGAGGTTTCTTATTTAAAAATTAAAGACGATGTTTTAAAGGATAATTCGTTGCCTGCGGTTTTACAAAGTTTAAATAAGGCACCAAAACAGCGCGATCTTTTTCTTTTAATTTTAGACAAACAACAGGAAAATGAAAAACTTCCGGTAAAAAAATCATTTGTTTTTGAGAACGGAAATTTTGGATATTCGCAATTAAAAGCCCTAACAGATAAAGGAATAATTGAAGAATATTTACTTCAAAAAGACAGATTGAAATCTTACGAAGGCAAAACTGAAGAATTAGAGGAATTGACGGATCTGCAAAAAATTGCAAAATCTGAGATTGATGTTGCTTTTGAAAATGATAAAAATGTTTTGCTTCATGGCGTAACTGGGTCAGGTAAAACACATTTGTATTTAGATAAAATTGAAGATTGTATTCAGACTGGAAAAAATGTACTTTTTCTCTTACCGGAAATTTCTTTGACCAAACAGATTATCCAAAGATTAGAAAAAAAATATGGTAAAAGTTTAGGTTTTTATTATACCAAATTAACGGATTTTGAAAGGGTAGAAGTATGGCGAAAAATTCGCAATAATGAGATTAAAGTATTGATCGGAACGCGAAATGCACTTTTTTTACCTTTCCAAAATTTAGGTTTAATTATCGTTGATGAAGAACATGATTTTGCGTACAGACCGCGCGAAGTTTCCCCTTATTTTAATGCAAAAGATGCCGCGCAAATTTTAGCTAAATTTTATAGTGCAAATGTAATTCTTGGTTCTGCAACGCCCTCGGTGGAAAGTTATTATGCTGCAAAAAAAGAAAAACTGGCTTATGTTTTTTTAGCTGAACGGTTTGGAAATGTCGCTTTACCAAAGGTTGAATTGATAAATTTTGAAGAAGCCCAAAAACTTCAACAAACAAAAGGTCATTTTTCTTTTAAACTAATTGAAGAAATTT
This sequence comes from Halpernia sp. GG3, assembly GCF_052976925.2. Lineage (NCBI taxonomy): Bacteria > Pseudomonadati > Bacteroidota > Flavobacteriia > Flavobacteriales > Weeksellaceae > Halpernia > Halpernia sp. GG3. The sequence goes on along the minus strand of NZ_JBRIIR020000010.1, from coordinate 233,850 downwards.
CAGAAAATTTAAAAGAAAAAAAACAAAATATTATCCTTCACAACCGTCGTGGTTATGCACATGTGGTAGAATGTGAGACTTGCGGCTATGTTCATTATTGCAGCAATTGTGATGTGGTGATGACGTATCATAAATATTCTAAGGAAATGAAATGCCATTATTGCGGGCAAAAAGCCACAAAACCAATCGTTTGTCCGAAATGCAATTCGGAAAACATCAATGAGCGTGGCGTCGGAATTGAACAAATTGAGGAAGAACTGAAAAAATTATTTCCAGAAAATGAAGTGGATAGGATGGATGTGGATTCTATGCGCAAGAAATTTGCTTACGAAAAACTCTACGAAAAAATTGATTCGGGCGACGCAGAAATAATTCTTGGGACGCAAATGATCTCTAAAGGTTTAGATTTTGACAATATTGAATTGGTCGCGATTCCAAAAGCAGATGCTCTACTTTACGTTCAGGATTTCCGAGCTGAAGAACGTGCCTATCAATTAATTACTCAGGTTTCAGGCAGAGCTGGAAGAGTTTCCGGCCAAGGAAAAATTTTAATACAAACTTATAATCCGGCGCATCCGGTTTTTAAATTAATTCAGGAAAACAGCACAACGGAAAATTATAAATATTTTTTAGAGGAAAGAAAAAAATTTCTTTATCCGCCTTTTGTGAAATTATTGATGATAGAATTGAAACACAGACGAGAAGATAAAACGGATCGTGCATCACAATTTTTAGGTTCAGTTCTGCGAAAATATTTGCCACCAGAATGTGTTCTTGGTCCGGAAAAATCACCAATTTCAAAAATCAAAAATCTTTACCAATATCAAATTTTATTGAAACTTCCTAAAGGCAAAAATTATGAGAAATTCAAATCTCTGGTTTTGAAATCTGTTGAAGAATTTGATGAAATCACTGGCTATCATTCCATTAAAAAAGCAATTTTTGTGGATTTTTAACAGAATTTAACACTTATTACCTTGAATTTATAAGTTTAGGAGATGCTTACTCCAGCAATATTATTTAATTTTACTCGTTTCTAAAATTAGATTCTAACTACTTAAGATACTTTAATTCCTTTTTACAAAGGTTTAAAAATAAAAAATTATATGTTTAGATTAAAAAAATCTCTACTAATTTCTGCTTTTTCTTTATCTGTTTTTGCTTTCTCACAAGGAACTTTTGCTTCTAATAAGTATTCTCAATCTTATGATAATTCTTCAGATGCTAAAGATATTAATGTAGCAAAAGCTTTTTCAGCCAAGGAAGAAGTAGATAGTGAAATCACGAAAATGATATCTGATCCTGTGCTAAGAAATGCCAATTGGGGTTTTGTAGTTTACGATCCTGTCACGCAGAAAATAGTCACTTCTTATAATGAAACTTCCGCTTTAGTCCCAGCTTCTACCACGAAATTATTGACGACTGATACCGCTTTTGAATTGATTGGTGAAAAATTCAAATGGAAAACACAACTTGAATATAAAGGGAATATTGATGCAGATGGAACATTCACGGGAAATCTTTATATTATTGGGAGTGGTGACCCCTCATTAGGAACTAGAAAAGCGGGAGCAGCATCTTTCACAGACATTGTTTCAGATTACGTTCGTGCAATTGCAGGTGTAGGTATTAAGAAAATAAAAGGTGATATTATCATTCAAACAGCGATCTTTAAAGAAAATAAAAGCCCTGTTTTACCGGAAAATATTGTTTGGGTGGAAGATGGTAATTATTATTTACCTGTTGGAACAACTGCAGACATTAATCCAGCAGATGAAAAGTTAATCGTTCCTGCAAAAAGTCCTTTTTCCACTACTGAAAGATATTTTTATGTGTCGCCGTACGCACACAAAATGGTTTTTGCAAATATTTTTGACGGCAAAAATTATTTAAAAACTGCTTTGCCTGAAGCACCTTCCTATTTAGCGACGCTTTTAAAAACTACATTAATTAAAAATAGAGTTCAGGTTTCTGGCGCAGTTATAAATATAAAAACGCAGGCTAAATCAGAAAATAGAAAAGTTCTTTATACTTATGAATCTCCGACTTTAGAAGAAATAATTCATTATACCAATCAACATAGTGATAATGGTTTGGCGGAAGCAATAATGAGAATGGTAGGTTTCCAAAAATATGGTGATCAAACCGTCACCGCTGGAAAAGAAGCTGTAATTGATCATTTAAAAGCAATTGGATTTGATTTAAATGGGTTTAATTATATTGACGGAAGTGGCTTATCTCACAGTAATACAGTGATGCCAATTGCACAGGCAAAATTTTTGGCGAGCCGTATGAAAGAAGATTATTTTAAAGATTATTTTGATTCTTTACCTATAGCGGGTCAATCTGGAACCTTGCGACATATGTTTTTAAACAGTGATGCCAACGGACAGATCTTTGCAAAAACAGGAACATTAAATAAAGTAAAAGCATTGGCTGGGTTTATAAAAACTAAAAGCGGCAGAACGTTGACTTTTTCCCTTTTAGTTAATAACTATGCGGGTTCGGTAGCGCAAGTGAAGCAGAAAATGGAGCAGCTTCTTACTCCAACTTTAGATTTGTAAATAACTTAAAATATTATCACTAAACCTTTTGATTGAATAATCAGAAGGTTTTTTTATCTTTAAACTTTAATTTTAACAGGTGAAAAATATATATATAATTATCGTTTTAGTTTTCGGATTTCAAGTGAAAGCGCAATCTAAAAGTGATGAATCTGAAAGAAAATCTATGTTAGATTCAGAGAGATCTAATTTTTCTAAAATGCTGTCTTTCAACATTAATCCCAATACTTTAAACTATGATCTAAAATCACAAAAATTAGAATTACAGGTTGATCCCGCCGTTCAGAAAGTCTCAGGAACGGTAACTTCACAATTTATTCCCAATCAAAATTTGTCTTCTATTTATTTTGACTTAGCAAATACTTTAACGGTTTCTGAAGTTAAGTTTCACGGAAATAATCTTACTTTCAGCCAACTCCCCACAAAAGAATTAAAAATTGATTTTGCATCTGCGCTTCCGGCAAGCGTTTTAGATTCTCTTTCAATTACTTATTCTGGCGTTCCAGATTTATCAACAGAGGCTTTTACAACTTCTACACAGTCTGGCGTTCCTGTCTTGTATACACTTTCCGAGCCTTACGGCGCGCAAGAATGGTTTCCCACGAAACAAAGCATGAATGATAAAATTGAGAAAGTGCAAATGATTGTGACGGCTCCTGCACAATATAATGTGGCGTCAAATGGAACTTTAATTTCCGAAACTATTTCTGGCGGAAATAAAACGACTTTTTGGCAAACTAAATATCCAATTTCAGCTTATTTAATTGCACTTGGCGTAACTAACTATACAAAATTTAATGATACAATGGGATCGCCTTCGTTTCCTTTTGTTAATTATGTTTATCCATCGACGGCAGCGAACGCAACTTTAATGGCTAATATTAATTGGACCAAACAGATAATGGATGTTTATGAGCAATATTTCGGCGCTTATCCATATAGAAATGAAAAATATGGACACATGGAATTTGGTTGGGGCGGCGGAATGGAGCACGCCACAATGACTTCCATTGGTGGCGGAACTTGGGGTAAAACGCTAATTGCGCACGAGTTGACGCACCAATGGTTTGGTGATAAAGTGACTTGCGGTTCATGGAATGACATTTGGATCAACGAAGGTTTCGCTACTTTTGGTGAGCACGTTGCGCGCGAAAAATTATTAAATACGCCTGTAGAATTTCAGAATTATTTGCAAGGTCAAAAAGATTTTATCACTTTTATCACCAGCGGAAGTGTTTATGTTTCTGACGCTAATTTAGGCTACATAAATGTAATCTTTGATAGCCGATTATCATATGCAAAAGGCGGTTATGTTCTCAGAATGTTGAAATGGATCTTAGGAGATAATCAATTTTATCAGGCTCTAAGAGATTATAATTCGAGACCAAATTTAGCGTATAATTACGCGAAAACGATTGATTTTAAAAACTCTTTATTACAATCAACGGGCAAAGATTTTACCGAATTTTTTAATGAATGGATTTACGGACAAGGCTATCCAACATATGATATTCAATATAATCAATCACCTGTAAATAAAAATTTGAATTTTAAAATTTTGCAAACACAAAGCAATGCTTCGGTTCCTTATTTTAAAATGCCACTTCCAATAAAAGTGACTGGAACTTTGGGAGAAACTGTTTATTTTGCTTTAGATAATGACTCAAATAACCAATATTTTACAGAAGCTTTAAATTTTACTGTTGCAAAAGTAGAATTCAATTATGATCTGCAAATGATTGAAAAAAATTCAACGGTTACTTTAAATCCGAATTTATCGAATTACGATATATCGCTTGTTTCAAAAGTTCAGATTTATCCAAATCCTGTTAAAGAAAATCTAAAAATTTCTGGTCTAAAAACACCTGATAATTTTGAAATTTATTCCGTTGATGGCAGAAAAATAAAATCAGGAAGTTATTCGCCAAGTTCAAATTTAAATGTTTCAGATTTATCTAAAGGGATTTACATTTTAAAAATTTCAGGGCAAACTTTCAAATTTATAAAAGAATAATTTTTAATGAAAGTTTGATGTTCCACTTTGTCAAAGTTTATCCTTTAAATTTCTATCATCATTTTATCAACGTTTCAAAATAGTAAGAAAGTAACTTAGATAAAGTTTCTTTAAATTCTTTTGTAATTTTGACAAGGTTTTTATTACATTTTAATTCTGATTTTTCTTCAGGAATAAACCTCATTTTTTGTAAATTAGCGACTCAATAATTTTACAGATTTTAGTCTAATGTCTAACATCTCAAATCTAACATCTACTTAAATGATTTCACAACAATTTCTTCAAAACCTACAGTCAGAACTTCACACAATTGAATCCGAAGGTTTATATAAAAAAGAACGCATCATCACTTCCTCACAATCTGCAGAAATTACCGCAAATGGTAAAGAACTATTAAACTTTTGCGCCAATAATTATCTCGGACTTTCTGATAATTCAGAAGTGGTTAAAGCCTCACAGGAAATGATGGATTCTCACGGTTTTGGTTTATCCTCAGTAAGATTTATTTGCGGAACCCAAGATATTCACAAAACTCTAGAAAGTAAAATTTCAGAATTTTTGGGTATGGAAGAAACCATTTTGTACGCGGCGTGTTTCGATGCAAATGGGGGTGTTTTCGAACCATTGTTTACCGATCAAGATTGTATAATTTCTGATGCGCTAAATCACGCGTCGATTATTGATGGTGTAAGACTTTGTAAAGCAGCAAGATACCGGTATGCGAATAATAATATGGAAGATTTGGAAGCACAACTTATTGAGGCTTCCAAACAAAATCACCGTTTCACAATTATTGTGACCGATGGCGTTTTCTCAATGGACGGCGTTGTCGCTAATTTAGCCGGAATTTGTGATCTGGCAGATAAATATGGTGCGTTGGTAATGGTTGATGATTGTCACGCCACAGGATTTATTGGAAAAACCGGTCGTGGTACGCATGAAGCAAATAACGTGATGGGAAGAGTTGACATTATCACTTCCACGCTGGGCAAGGCTTTAGGCGGCGCAATGGGTGGCTTTACGTCTGGTAAAAAAGAAATTATTGATATGCTTCGTCAACGTTCGCGCCCGTATTTATTTTCAAATTCTTTGGCGCCAGGAATTGTTGGCGCTACTATAAAAGTGTTGGATATGATTTCCAATGACACATCGCTTCGTGATAAAGTCATGGAAAATTCCGATTATTTCCGGAAAGAAATGAAAGCCAAAGGTTTTGATATTCCGGATGGTAATGCGGCGATTGTTCCTGTGATGCTTTATGATGCACCTTTGGCGCAGAAAATGGCGGAAAAATTAATGGATGAAGGCATTTATGTGATCGGTTTTTTCTTCCCGGTTGTGGCAAAAGGAAAAGCCAGAATCCGGGTGCAACTTTCTGCGGCGCACACCAAAGAACAGTTGGATAAAGCGATTGCAGGATTCACCAAAGTGGGGAAAGAATTGGGCGTTATTTAGAATTATAATTATTTGGGCGTGCCACCGTTTTTTCTTTACCGCCGCTTCGCGCCGGCAAAGAAAAAACGCTGTCGGTCTACGGTTCCCACTTTTTTTCTTTTTTGCAAAAGAAAAAAGAGTTCCACCTTCGCCCTCACGCGGGCGATTTTTAATTTAGAAAGTTATTTATAAAAAATAGTTAGAGATTGTAAATCCACGGAATCTGGTTAAATTTGTTTTTAAAATATGGTTTTCTTCTTATTACTTATCATTTTTTTAATATTTGCATTATTATGTGTTGTATCTGCAAGGCTTATAATGCAAGGCTTAAGAACTATGAAGACGAAAAATGCAATGGAGATTATTCCGCAGAAACAAGAGTCTATAAAGGAAATCCAAAGAATATATGAAGGGTTTGAGCCAAATGAATCGAAAAGTAACTATAATGAGTATTTAGGTATTTGTTTAAATAAAGTAACAGTAAGTAATTCTGGTTATTTCAGTTTATATGTAAATATTTTCAATTTCCATAAGCATACAATTGAAATCATTATTAAAAATGTGATGTTTGTGACGATAGACAAAGAACAAATCATTGGTCAATATGACAAAAATAATATTGATTACAATAAAGCAGAGGACAAAATCTTAACGGGATTTAATATCCTTCGAAAAATTCAATTTTATAATCCAAGAAAACTTTTTGATTTAAACGATTCTGTAGTAATCGAATTTGAATTACTGGCAGATGGTGTTAAAATAAATTTTATGCTAACTGAAAACTTTATTTTAGTTAAAAACAAAGAAATTGTTTGGGAATAAAAAAATCTTATCTAATTAATGAAATTATGGATAATTATGAACAGTAACAAAAAACTCTCCCGATATAGTTAAATTGTTTAAAGCATTTGTTTGATAATTTTTTATAATAAAATAAAAAAGGTTTAAAATATCATCATTGGGTTCAACATAAACTACAATTTGATTTTAATATGAAAAATATAACTATCGTATTTTTATTAATTTTTATTCAATCCGATGTCGCGGATTTGTAACCCGTGACCAATAATTAAAGTAATGTTTTCAAAAGAAGAAGCCGCGAATTTAAAGAAAGAATTCTGGACTGCTTTCGGGAAATCTTTCCCGAAGAAATGGCTTTTGTATGACACAAAAATAAAAGATCTTTCCTTTAAATTTAATGCTGATAATAGAAAAGCAGAAGTCTCTTTAAATATTGAAATGCAGGATGAAGTTTTACGGAACGCTTATTTTGAAAAAATACAAAGTTTAGAAAATCTGTTTCTTGAAGAAATGCCAGAACTAATTTTTGATGAAAATTTTCCTCTAGAAAACGGAAAAATAATTAGTAAAATCTGGGTAGAAAAAGGTGGCGTGAGTTTATTTAATAAAAATTCCTGGCGCGAAATTTTTGAATTTTTTTTCGACAACATGGAAAAAATGGAACAACTCTTTTTTGAATATGAAGATTATATTAAAGATGTTTGAAAATCTTTCTTTCCAATTTTGTCATTCAGTAGGAATCTAGACTGTAAAAAAGATTGCTAAGATTCCTTAGGAATGACAAATTTACTGTTTTATTTATTCCAAATTTTATTTATAGTTTCAACAATCTCATCTGCTTTGGTTCGTGTTAGCCAATCAATAATTCTATTTTCATTTCCATTGATTTCAAATATAACCGAATTTAAAGAACCATTTAGAGAAAAATTCACTCTAGTATAATATTTGGATTTTTCAATTTTAAAATTTTTACTGTAAATTTTATTGATTTTACTTTCCAAATATATTGTTGGTTTTGAAAATAATTTACATTTTCTAATTATCGTAATTTTTTCTTTTTCAATAAATAAAACTGTTTTTCCAAAAGTATTCCACATCCATAAATTTAAAAGGAAAATAAAAAATGCTAAAAACGGAATTAATGAAAATATGTAACTAATAAATGATAAAAAATAAGTTTTTTGAGCTGCTACTAATGGTAAAATAACTATAATAATTAAGCACAAAAAAATTAATCCAATCAATCCAATTATTGTAATTAAAATATTGCTTTTATTTTTTACTTCAATTTTTATTATCATTTAATTCATAAATTTAAGAACAGATTGCTAAGTTCCTAGCAATGCCTAAGAAAATTTCCTTTTTCGCAACCAATAAAAAAGTCCGCCCAAAAGTGCTAAAATTCCCAAAGGTAAAAGCAGATTAAACCATTGCCAATACGATTTTTCATCGTCAATTCTTTCTCTGTCCAAAAGTCGCGCTTCAATATTTCGGTTGCGTAAAGTCATTAAATTAGAATCATCTAAAAGAAAATCTAAGGAATTTTGCAGAAATTGAGCGTTTCCATAAGTTTGTTTGGTAAGCATATCTTCGCCCAAAGGCAAAGGTTTTCCTTTCCAAACTTCGTTTTTTCCCACGTCGCCATCGGCAATCACGATCATTTTATTGTCTGCACTTTCAGCCTTAAAATTTGGATAAGAAGATTTTTCAATTCTGTTTGCATAAGCAGATTTAAATTTTCCTTCTAAACTAATCGCATAAATTTTTGGCGTGGTTAATTGTTCGTCCTGACTTAAAGAATCGGCTTTTACGATTTCATTTAATGACACATAATTGGGAACAGATTTCAGTAAAGTTCTGTCGCTGCTTTCAAAAAGCACATTTATTTTTATATTTTTCCGTCCCAAAGTATCAATAGAAGTGGGGAATTCAAACTTCACCGGATTTATATTTTTGGTGATCGGATTATTATTTTCTGCAATTCCTAAAGGAAAATAAGGCCAGATAAAACTCGTGTATTGAGGATTTCCAGCAACCTGACCGGAAACAATTCTTATTAACGCTGACTTTTTTAGGTCTTTTACTAAACCTTGATTAATTCTAAGTCCATAATTAAAAAAGAAATCCGTCATGTTCAAATCTGAAGGATAAGCCATGATTTTTTTAGCGGTGTAAAGCGTGTCCATTTCCGCATTCACGGCGTCCATCATCCACAAAGTTTTCCCGCCGTGCATGATGTATTGATCCAGAATTACTTTTTCATTATCGGTAAATGCTTTGCGCGGTTTTGCAATGACCAAAGCGCTCATTTTATTTAATTTTGGAACATCGGCTAAAGTTAGTTCTGTTTTATTTTCCGGAATTATGGGTCCGATATTATAATTTTCCAGCGCCATTTTTATAAATCCCTGAAAATGTTCCGGATTTAATTCTGCTTGGTTTACTAAAAATCCGATATTTTTTTTCTTTTCTTCCGTCATTATTTTAATGTTGGAAGCGAAATTATATTCTAAATTTTCTATCGATTTATTAAGTTGATCCGAAGATTCTAAACCTTGCTGACTAATAATTAAAGGAATGGAAGTGCCGTAAGTATTGTATTTTAAAGTTGCATAAGGATACATTTTTACCTGCGTTATTTTTCCGTTTTTTGTATCAGAAAGTTGCGAAGCTTGCATTCCCATTGCCATTAAAGTGTCTTCAGACATTTTTGTCTTGATGGGATCAATAAATTTAAAATCAATTTTTGGGTTTACCTTTTGAAATTCTTCCAGTAAAAATTTCGTTTCATTTTGAAGTTGTTTAAAACTAGCCGGGAAATCACCATCTAAATAAACATCAACTTGCATTGGTTTTTTTACTGAATTCAAAACCTTGATGGTAGAATCTGAAAGTGTGTATCTTTTTTCTTTAGTTAAATCCCAACGAAATTTAAACACACCAAAAACGCCTAAAATTAAAATAAAGGCTAAAAAAATATAGATAATTTTCTTTTTATTCATGTTTAAAGTATTCTCTTTTCGGGTTAAAACTATTTCTTCTTTTCAACAAAAACTTTAGACAAATATAAACTCAAACCAATTACCAAAAGAAAATATGCCACATCTTTACTGTCAATCAAACCACGTGAAAAGCCAATGTAATGCTGGTAAAAGCCTAAGTTTTGAAGAAAATAATCGCCGCTACCCAATAATTTATACGAGGCTAATTGCTGGATTCCGAAATAGAGAATGAAACACAAGAAAACGCCTGTCAAATACGCCATGATCTGGTTTTTCGACCAGGAACTTGCAAAAATTCCGATGGCAGAAAAACTGGCGATCAATAAAATTAAACCAATATAACTTCCGAAAGTCATTCCCAAATCAATATTTCCTTCGGGAACGCCTAAAACGTAAACAGTATAAAAATAAATAAGCGATGGCAAAAGACATAAAATCCCCACTAAAAAAACCGAGAAAAATTTACCTAAAACGATATCAGAAGTTTTCAAAGGTTGAGAAAAAAGCCATCTCAAAGTGCCATTCTGCTCTTCTTCGGCTAAAGTTTTCATTGCCAAAGCAGGAATAATAAACATTAAAAGCCAGGGAACGAGCACGAAATAACTTTGTAAACTTGCCGTCCCGATTGAAAATAAATTAAAATCATTATCAAAGAAAAAAAGAAAAAGTGTCCCTATTAAACTGAAAGCTGCCAAAATTGACCAAGCGCTCCAGTTGCCAAAATAAGCCCATAATTCTTTTTTAAAAATTGCGATCATGTATTTAAATAAGTTAATGTGATAATTTTAAGATTTTTCCTTTTTATTTACAATTTTCACAGTTGTTACAATAAGCAAAACTAAAACGAGAAATCCAACTATTAATTGCCACCAATAATCAATAACCGTAGATTTTAAAATAGCGGTTATAACAATTAAAAACAATAAAAAAGTGGCTATTTCATTAAATTGACGGAGATTTAAATTAGAAATTAATAGGTCTTTTCCGGCTAAATTTTTAATTTCTAAGACTCTTTTCCAGGCCCAATAATGGTATAAAAATAAACCTACCAGAAAAGTCATTTTTAAATGGAACCAAGGCATTTGTAGAAGCGAAGAATTTACGATCAACATAGTAATGCCGCAAACCGTCATTATTACAAAAGCTGGAACAGTAATAATATTCCACAAACGGCGCATCATAAAAAGATACTGTTCGCGTAAAATTAATTTCTTTTCTTCGGGGAAAGAATCTGTGTCTTTATAATATACGAAAAGCCTCACCAAATAAAATAATCCAGCAAAATAACTTACCATAAATATAATGTGAAAGGCTTTTAAAAGAAGATATAGCATATATTTTAATAATATACAAATATAAAGAAACTACAAATAGAAACGTTTTTTATTACTCAATTACTCATATTAATCAGGTAAATTCTACGTAAATATGTTCACCCAAATTAATTCCCAAAAGCGTTTTTGCACCACTGTATTTATTTCCTTTATAAATGCTGATTTCAAGTAAATCCGCATCATTAAAAAGAGCAATGGACTTACCATGATATTGAACTTCGTTTTTCCACTCGGGGATAAATGACGTGTAACTGTCATAAATATTATTTAATGAAAGATTTCGAAATTTAACAATATAGTTTTGATGCGTCGCATTTATTTTTTCGAAAAATGATCTTGAAATATTCGAAATTACATTTCCAAAATTATCAATGTACATGATCTCGCCGACTATAATTTTTTGCGATTCATTGTAAACTGCCCGTGGGAAAGTAAGTTGTAAAGGATTTTTTAATTTTCTACCAATCACTTCCGGCAAACCACCATTTAACAGATGAACTGCCGCCGGAGCGAAAATATCAGTGCTGGTAAATCTCACAAGATCGTCAAAACGATTGTTCAGAGTGATCTCAAAAACGGACTCAGGTTTTTGATCAAAGAAAATCAAAGATAATAATCCGTTATCGGCGGCAATAAAATAATGACCATCTGCTTTGTAAAGGATCGCTTTCCGGTCTTTAGAATAAAAACTGTCTACAGAAATAATATGAATGGTTCCTGGCGGAAAATGAGAATAGGCGTTTCTAACAATATAAGCGGTTTCTGTTAAGTGATAGGCCGTAATTTCGTGCGTGATATCCACTATTTTAGCCTCCTGATTCATACTCAAAATTTTAGCTTTTATCGCTGCAACCCGATGATCTACAAGACCGTAATCTGATGTTAAAGTAATTAAAGGCATAAAAAGAACTGGTTAAGCGTATAAAATTTTGAGAGCAATGCAAATTTAATTTATTTAGTTTAGAATAAAAAGTTTCTGAGAATTGATTACTTTAAAATTGCGCTGTATCAAATTTTTATTCTAAATTTAATTCAGCAATAAATTTTTAATATTACAAACCAATACTGAATGTTTGAACTGAATTACGAAATTTCGGATATAGATATCAAGTCTTTTTATGGCGTAAATAATCAATTTTTTAATCTAATAAAATCCAGTTTTCCCACTTTAAAAATTACAGGTAGGGACAATTTTATTTTTTCTAAAGGCGACCAGGAAACCCTTGACATTTTTGAAGTAAAATTAAAGGATCTTGTTTCCTTTATTAAAAAATACGGAACTATTAATATAAAAGATGTTGAAAGTATTTTGCGCATTAAAAACGAAGACGAGAAAAAATTGGTATTTGATAATGATGTGATCGTAAAAGGTGTTAACGGAAAAATTATCAAAGCCAAAACTACAAATCTTAAAAAACTCGTGAAAGAAAGTGAGAAAAAAGATATGGTTTTCGCAATTGGTCCGGCTGGAACAGGTAAAACTTATACAAGTGTTGCTCTAGCGGTGCGAGCTTTGCGCGACAAGGAAGTGAAACGTATTATTTTAACTAGACCCGCAGTGGAAGCCGGTGAAAGTCTAGGTTTTTTACCTGGTGATTTAAAAGAAAAATTAGATCCTTATTTACAACCGCTTTATGATGCTTTGCGGGATATGATTCCACATGAAAAACTGGAAGGTTTTATTGAAAAAAATGTAATTGAAGTTGCGCCCTTGGCTTTTATGCGCGGTAGAACTTTGGATGAAGCCTTCGTGATTTTAGATGAAGCGCAAAATACAACTCATTCTCAAATGAAAATGTTTCTTACTAGAATGGGAATGAACGCAAAATTTATCATCACCGGAGATCCAACACAGGTTGATTTGCCTATGCGTCAAAAATCCGGTTTAAAAGAGGCCATGCGTATTTTAGAAAATGTAGATGAAATTGGTTTTGTGCATTTAACGGAAGAAGATGTAGTTCGGCATCCTGTGGTGAGAAAAATCATTGTGGCCTACGCTGAAGAAGATAAAAAGCAGCGTGATTAGCAGAACTTTTGTTTTACGATTTTGTGTAAGTAAATTTTTAATATAAATCCTTTTAACTTAGATTCTATTATCACTTCTAAAAGTCATAACCAATTAAAATTTTGTATGGTGAAAAAGCTATTTTTAGCAGGTGCGATTTTAGTATCAATTTTATCTTTTACGCAAAAAGGTGCAGGTCATCAAAATATTCATATTAAAAATCACGGTCGCGTTGGTAAAATTAATAGTATAATAGATAATCAGGAAAAAAGAATCACTGAAGAGAGAAAAGAAGGTGACTTGTCTAAACAACAAGCTGTCGCAGATCGTAAAGACCTTCGTATAATTAACACAGAGAAGCAGAATATGAGAAAAGACGACCATGGTCATTTGACTAAAGCGGATGACAGAAGGCTCAATCGTCAACTTAATCAAAACAGTAAAAGTATCGGAAACTAAGATTTTCTAAAATACTCAAAATCCCGTATCGTAAATCCCGAGACGGAATTTTTATTTCATTCTTATTAATAAAGCAATTATTTCCCTATTCAAATCGAGAAGATTTAAAATTTTAATTTATTTAAATAGTATATTTTTATAATTTTTATAAAATAATTAATAAGGTTTTTTACAAAATTTTGTCAATATTAAATTTATATGTAATTTTATTTAACATTTAAAAACTTTACATTATGAAAAAACTATTATTAGCAAGTGCTTTTGCACTTTTCGGAGCAATGAATGCACAGTCTGCAGGAAACTTTAAAGTAGGTGCTCATATTGGGTTACCTACTGGTGATGCAAATACAATTTTTAATTTCTACGCTGGTGCAGATGTAGCCTACATGTTTCCAGTATCTGCAAATGTTAACCTGGGCATAACTTCTGGTTACTCTGCTTTTTTTGGTAAAAATATTGGGGGTTTTAATATTCCTACTCTTAGTTTAATACCACTTGCGGGCACTGTAGAATACAAGTTTTCACCTCAATTTAGTTTAGGTGCAGATTTAGGATACGGCTTTCAGTTTGGGTATGGAACCAGTGATGGAGGATTTTATTACCAACCAAAAGCCGCTTATCATTTTGGCCTAAGCGAAATTAATTTAGGCTATATGGGAGTAACCAAAAGTGGTTCTACTTTTGGCGCTGTAACATTGGGTTACGCTTATTCGTTCGGGAAATAATAATCGTCAAGATTATCTTAAAAAAATCCTTTTCTCAGTTTTGAGTTAAGGATTTTATTTTGCTTTATTTCACTAATTATTACTTTTATATTATGGATTTTGATTAAATAATTAATAATATTAGTGATAATAATCAAATTAAATATGTAATTATTACTTAAATAAAAAATTATTGTCAATATTAAAAAATCAATAGAATGTCATTAAATGTATGATTTATATCATAAAAGTAAAAAATATTACTAAATTATATTATTTAATAATGAATAATTTTTAATCAATAATTTTTTATTATTTTTAGTTTTTATCTATTTTTTTGTTTTTTTTCACTATTATTTATGACTATATTCGCCATATAAATTATAAACACCTTAATAATGAAAAATTTTTATACCTCGTTATCGATGCTAATTTTATTTTCTAGTCTTACAGTTTCAGCCCAGGTAGGAATAAATAATTCAAATCCGCAGGCAACTTTAGACATAAATGGAAATGTGATTGTGCGCACTGTTGTTGCTACTGCTACCGCAGCAAATTATGATTTTTTAGTGCTGAACCCCACAAGTAAAGTGGTGGAAAAGTTTACTGGATTGCTGACTGGAAGTTCTTCGAATACAACCATAGCAAAGGCGGAAACTACAAGCGGAATTTCTCTTTTGACTATAGGTTTTGGGGGATATAATCAAATAGATTTTGCACCGGCAGACATTACCATCAATTCCGGATCTAATTTTAGTGCTACTACTGATGCATATACGGTACCTTCTACAGGGATATATGCTATATATTATGAATTTCGATATGGCAGTGGTTTGCAAGCATCTCTTCTAGGTGGTTCTCCAAGTATTGGTATTTTTAAAACAGTTGGTGCTACCACTTCATTGTTGGATCAACGATTATTTAGTGGTATAACTATTCCACTTGTACTAAGTTTGACAATAAGCCAAAGCTCAATTACCAGTGTTTACAATTTAACAAAAAATGATGTTATCTATTTTGGGTTAAATCAAGGTGGTATTGCACTTGGTCTTTTAGGAAGCAGTTTTGCCTCAGTAAACATTAGAAAGATTTCAGATTAAAATTTACATGATCAAAAATAAAAATCCTGAGCGAATAGCTCAGGATTTTTTTAGATCTATTATTGAAGATTTATTTACCAAATAAATTCCCACCAGCGCCGCCCATGTTAGGCATTCCTTTACTCATCATCTGCATCATTTGTTTGCCTTGTGGGCCTTGCATCATTTTCATCATTTTACCCATCTGCTCGAATTGTTTCATCAATGCATTTACATCTTCAATTTTTCTTCCGGCACCTTTTGCAATTCTTTGTTTTCTTGTCGTGTTAATTAGCGACGGCGTTCTGCGCTCATCTGGCGTCATACTGTGAATAATGGCCTCAATATGTTTAAAAGCATCATCATTAATATCCACATCTTTAATGGCTTTTCCCACGCCTGGAAGCATGCCCATCAAATCTTTCATATTTCCCATTTTTTTGATCTGGTTGATTTGTTTTAAGAAATCATCAAAACCAAATTCATTTTTCGCGATTTTTTTATGAAGTTTTTTCGCTTCTTCTTCATCAAATTGTTCCTGAGCGCGCTCTACCAAAGAGACAACATCACCCATTCCCAAAATTCTATCTGCCATTCTTTCGGGGTAGAAAACATCCAAAGCTTCCATTTTCTCACCCGTAGAAATAAATTTTATCGGTTTTTCTACCACTGAACGAATCGTCAGAGCAGCACCACCACGCGTATCACCATCTAATTTCGTTAAAACAACGCCGTCAAAATTTAAAATTTCGTTAAAGGTTTTGGCGGTATTCACGGCATCTTGTCCCGTCATGGAATCCACAACGAAAAGCGTTTCCGTCGGTTTGATGGTTTGATGAACGTTTTTAATTTCATTCATCATCACTTCATCAATCGCCAAACGACCTGCAGTATCGACAATTACAACATCGTGCTTATTTTCTTTCGCAAAAGCAATTGCATTTTCGGCAATCGAGGTGGGGTTTTTATTATCTTCTTCCGTGTAAACCGTGATTCCAACCTGGCTTCCTAAAACTTTTAATTGCTCAATCGCCGCCGGACGGTAAACATCACAAGCTACCAATAAAGGGTTTTTTGCTTTTTTCTGTTTTAAATAATTGGCGAGTTTTCCAGAGAACGTTGTTTTACCAGAACCTTGTAATCCGGCAATTAAAATGACACTTGGTTTACCGGAAAGATTAATACCTTCCTGAGAACCGCCCATTAAATCAACTAATTCATCATGAACAATTTTAGTCATCAATTGTCCCGGGCTTAAACTCGTTAAAACGTTTTCTCCAAGCGCTTTATCCTGAACTCTTTTGGTCAGATCTTTTGCCACTTTATAATTCACATCGGCATCAACCAAAGCACGACGTATTTCTTTTACCGTTTCTGCAACGTTAATTTCTGTGATCTTGCCGCGACCTTTTATATTATGAAGCGCTTTATCTAATTTATCCTGTAAACTGTTGAACATAATTTTTATTTAATGAATTGCAAAAATAAGCAATTAGCAAGACAAAAAAAAACACAACCATAAGTTGTATTTTAATGAAAAATTTAATTTTCTTAGACGCTTAATGATTCTACAATTTTCGCATTGAAGGCATCCAGATCGTGTGGATTTCTACTCGTAATCAAATTACCATCTTTCACCACTTGTTCATCAACCCAATGTGCGCCGGCATTTTCTAAATCTTTTCTAATGGAAGGGTAGGAAGTTATTTTTTTTCCTTTTACAACTTCTGCATTAATGAGAGTTTGTGGACCGTGGCAAATTGAAGCCACTAATTTATTCTCAGCGAAAAATTCTTTTACAAATTTAACGGCACTTTCATTATTTCTTAAAGCATCAGGATTAATCACACCTCCGGGTAAAATTAAAGCATCGTAATCAGCAATATTGGCTTCATCTACTGTTTTATCTACTTTTATTTCTTTATCCCATTTGTGATCCGTCATTCCTTTAATACTTCCTGATTTTAAAGATATGATTTCTACTGTTGCGCCTTCTTCTCTTAATTTATTTAATGGACTATCCAGTTCAGATTGTTCAAAACCATCTGCAGATAAAATCGCGATCTTTTTATTTTTTAAATTACTCATAATGTTATTTTAATCTTTCTATGCAGGTTTTAAGCCATAAAATATGAGATAGAACATTTTAACAAAATTTTATAATATTAATTTATTAATTGAAATTTGAATATTTTTTTATGCTAAAATATAACCCACTACAAATACATACATTGAGATTATCTATTAGGTCTTAAAGTTTAATAATTTATTTCGATTACTTTTGAGTTACTAAATAATTCAAAGTATGAACCAAAACTATTTTTATTTCTACGTGTTGCTTTTGCGATTTATTTGATGTTCTTCGGATTGGATCATTTTTTTAATTATATTTCTTTTCCAGAAATGGCACCCGCAGCCAACGAATATTTCCAAAATTTACTTTCCACAAAAGCAATGTATTTGGTTGGCGTGGTAGAAGTTGCAGCAGGTCTTGCTTTTTTGTTTGATAGATTTGGCGCTTTGAGGGCTTTAATTTTAATGAGTATTTCTGTGAAAGCGGTTTTATTTCACTTTTTTCTGGATCCGTCCAAAATTTATGGCGCCCTTCTTTTGTTGATTTTAAATATTGTTTTTATTTATCAGTACCGAAGTAAATACTCAGGTTTGCTTCAGGCGAAATAATTTAGAAATTTTTTGTTGAGGTACATTTAATTTGATCTAAAATTTTGAAACAAACGATTTTCAGATAATTTAAAGTGCAAAATTTTTGCAGATTTAAAACCTAAAATTATTTGAGTTTCCATTTTGCAGGCTTGAGTAGTTTAATCTTTAAATTAACACATTGTTAAATAAGAATTAGTCCATTGTCAATAAAATCTTACCAATATGTTCGCTGCTTTCCATGAGTTTGTGCGCTTCGGCGGCTTCAGCGAGAGGAAAGGTTTTGTAAATAATTGGTTTTATTGTCTTGGATTCAAACATGGGCCAGACATTTTTTGCGACGTCTTTTGCGATCTGGGTTTTTAATTCGTCGGTTTGTGGTTTTAAAAAACTTCCGGTTAAAATAAGATTTTTAGCCATAATTGTACGAAGATTTATTTTGACATCAACGCCCTGCATTCCGTTGATGTAAACCAAGCGGCCTTTTTTATTGAGGATTTCGAGATTTTTTTGGGTATAATCTCCGCCGACCATATCTAAAATGACATCTATTTTTTCGTCTTTCCAAACGTCTTCGAAATTTTTATTTGTATAATTAATGGCTTTTACAGGAATCATTTTATGAAGGAAATCAATTTTTTCTTCATTTCCGGCTGTGGTGAAAACTTCGCAACCCCATGCTTTTGCCATTTGCAAGCCCATTGTTCCGATGCCGCTTGTACCGCCGTGAATTAATAATTTTTCTCCCGGCTGAAGTTTCCCCAAATGAAAAACATCAAACCAAACGGTAAAAACGGTTTCGGGAATTGCGGCTGCGTCGGATAAACTAATCCCTTCAGGAATTGGAAGACAATGTGAACTTTCTACCGCGACATATTCCGCATAACCGCCACCTGGAAGTAAAGCGCAGACCTTATCGCCGGTATTTTTGTCTGTTACATTTTCGCCGAGTTCTGTTATTTCGCCGGAAACTTCTAAACCGGGAATTAAAGTTTCTGGAGAATTTTTGCCGTAAGTATTGGTGTTTTGCCGCGTAATAACATCGCTGCGATTGACACCTGCGGCTTTTACTTTAATTAAAACCTGGTTTTTTTCGGGTTTTGGTTTTGGGGTTTCCTGTAATTTTAAAACTTCCGGTCCGCCGGATTTTGTGATGTGGATTGCTTTCATTTATATATTTTCTCTTAAATCTGAATTATTTTTCTGGATCTTAAATATTTGATTCTAAAAAGTTACGTTTTATATTTTATTTAAAATGATTTAAAAATAAATTTGGTGACAGCACTACATATTAAACTTGAAAAAAGCTAAAAACCAACTTCTAGCCCCGATGGAAACGGCATCCTTTTTTGGCGCGAGCGAAGCGAGCGCCAAAAAAGATAGAGTGAACAGCGGGTGAAGTCTTCGGAAAAAGCAAAACCGTGTTGCTCCTAAATTTCTTTATTATTTCCGTAATTTTGTGCCATGAACGGCAATTTAAATCAAGATACCATTTGTGCTTTGGCTACTGCAAACGGAATAGGGGCGCTGGGAATAATCCGGCTTTCCGGGAAAGATGCGGTGGAAATTGCGCAGAAATGTTTTAAAGGAAGTGATCTATTGACGGCGAAATCGCATTCGGTTCATTATGGATTTGTGGTTGAAAAGATTCAAGAGTCAAGATTCAAGATTCAAGATTCAATACAAGAGAGCCAAGAGTCAAGATTCAAGATTCAAGATTTAATACAAGAGAGCCATGAATCAAGAATCAAGAATCAAGAATCAAGAATCAAGAATCAAGATTCAAAATCTGACAACCAACAACCGACAACTGACAACCAAGAGTTGATAGATGAAGTGATGGTTTCCGTTTTTCTAGCGCCGAAGACATTTACGACAGAAAATGTGGTAGAAATTTCTTTCCACGGATCGCCACATATTGCAAAAAAAATACTGGAAGTTTTAGTAAAAAATGGCGCGCGACTCGCAAAAGCCGGAGAGTTTACGATGCGCGCTTTTATGAACGGCAGAATAGATCTGGCGCAAGCGGAATCCATCGCCGACTTGATAGCGTCTGAAAATGAAGCGGCACGGAAAGTGGCTTTAAACCAATTAAAAGGTGGTATTTCTAAAGAGATCTCTTTGTTGCGCGGCGAACTTCTGAATTTTGTGTCTTTTGTAGAACTTGAACTCGATTTCGGGGAAGAAGATGTGGAGTTTGCAGACCGCACGGCGCTGAATCTTTTGCTGGATAAAATTGAGAAAAAACTAAATTCTTTAATCGAAAGTTTTCGCTTTGGAAATGCCGTGAAAAATGGAGTAGAAGTTGCCATTATCGGGAAACCCAATGCGGGGAAATCAACCTTACTAAATTCTTTACTGAAAGAGGAGCGGGCAATCGTTAGCGCAATTGCGGGTACTACGCGCGACACAATTGAAGAAGTACTACACATAAAAGGCAATGCTTTTCGGTTTATTGACACGGCGGGTTTGAGGGAAACTACCGATGAAATTGAACGAATTGGTGTGCAAAAAGCGAAAGAAAAAATAGCCTCCGCAAAAATTCTTCTTTATCTCTATGATGAGTTTGATTCGACACCGCAGGAAGTGGTTAATTTTATAAAAGAGTTTGGGCGTAAGGATTTAGAAATCATTTTGCTGCATAATAAAATAGATTTAGCGGGTGGCTATTTTGAGAATCGTTTTGACGAGGAAATTAAACAATCTCTTTCCCCGGATGTGAAGAATAAGATCATTGGAATCTCTGCACGAGAGGTGGAAAGTGTGGAAGCAATAAAAGTGCAACTGGCGCAATATATTGAAGATCTTAAAGAATCTGAGTCTAATGTGGTGGTGACCAATCAGCGGCATTTTGAAGCCTTAAAAAATTCCTTGTTCGCCATTGATGCGGTAAAAGAGGCGATAAAATCTAAAATTTCTACGGAACTTCTGGCATACGAATTACGAAATGCTTTGGAAAATCTTGGTGAGATTTCTGGCGAATTTACGAATGATGAAGTTTTGGGAAATATTTTTTCAAAGTTCTGTATCGGGAAATAACCAAGAACTAATCTTGATTTTTATATTCCAGAACAAAAGTAAACCGTGTTTCTACTGCGTTCGAAGTAAAAGAAAGGGTGGCTCCATGAGCCTTCGATATTTGATCAGCAATGTACAGTCCCAAACCCAGACCGTTTTTACTCGGACGTTTGCCTTCCCGTTTGAAAGGCGTAAATAGAATTGCACGCAGCGATTCGGGAATAGGTTGCCCATCATTAGAAACAGACAATTCCAGTTTGTTAGATTTGTTACTTGCCGTAAAATAAACCGGAGATTGTGGATTACCATGCGTTAAAGCGTTTGCCAATAGATTCGACGCGAGTTGTGCAATTCGGTCCGCATCACAATTTACATGTTCCTCCAGAGAAAAGTCAACAGCAATCTGTCGGTCTGGGAATAAAACTTTAAGTTCTTCTACCACTTGATCAAGTACGGGTTTTAGTTCCACATCACGCGCTGAGATCACAATTCCTTCGCCCATTCGCGTGCGAGCAAAATCCATCACATTACCGATAAGCTCATTCATGCGGTGGCTACTCCGCTTTAAAATTCCAACCAGATTTTTTTGCTTATCATCTTTAATTGAACGCTCTAAAAAATCTACCGTCATACTTATCGCACCGAGAGGATTTCGCAGGTCGTGTCCCAAAACGGCAATCAGTTGTTCTCTTAAAAGTACATTTTCTCGTTCGGCTTCAAGATCTTTTTCTGCGATGCCTTTAGCATATTGTAAATTCTGTTCATATTGAACCCGGTCAGAAGCTTCTAAAAGCGTATAGTAAATAAATTTTGATTCCGATACGTTTGGAGCAGATTCTTTCGCATTGACAAATATCTTGATTCTTTTACCCGATGCCCCGCTCAGTTCGATTAGAATCTCATCAAAGAAACCCTGCATTTTTAGAAGGGGTGAAAGATGGGTTTCAAAGTAGATTTTACTTCCGATCGAGAGTAGGTCTGAAAACTTCTTGCCTTTTATTTCGTCAGGTGATATTCCTAGCCAGTCTGATACGCGCCTATTACCGCGAATAATTCTATTCTTTTCATCAGCGATTAGGAAACCGGAATATGATTCTTCAAAAAACTGATTTGCTTCCTGCTGTTGGATATCATTATTTTGGTTCGGAATGGAGATCATGATAGAAATGCTTTCATTGCTGCAATGGTTTCCTCCGGTGCGCTGAGATTGGGGCAATGTCCGGTTGCTTCCATCAATACCAATTGACTGTCCTTAATTTTTTCATGCATATAAATGCCCACCTCTTCTGGGGCGATCACATCCTCCGAACACTGTAAAATCAGGGTAGGAATGCTAACTTTAGGAAGAAGATCTCTCTTATCCGAAAAAAAAGTTGTTCGTGCAAACTCTTTTGTAATATCGGGATTGCTGCGACAAAAACTGTTTGACAATTCTTCTGCAAGTTCTCCTCGTTCCGGATTTGCCATAATCACAGGTGCCATGGATATTGACCACCCTAAATGATTATTATCTAAAGAATCCATCAATTCTGTAATCTGCTCCCGCGTAAATCCGCCCACATAATCACCATCGTTGATGTAAGAGGCCGATGGGCTCACCATAATTAATGATTTAAAAAGATTGGGCGCTTGTAATGAGGCAATCATTCCGATAATGGAACCGACTGAATGACCTACAAAAATAACATCTTTCAGTTCCATTTCTTCGCAAATCTCAACAATATCCGCAGCATATCCTTCCAGTTGAGAATACTTTTTCGAAGAGTAAG
This sequence comes from Halpernia sp. GG3, assembly GCF_052976925.2. Classification (NCBI taxonomy): domain Bacteria; kingdom Pseudomonadati; phylum Bacteroidota; class Flavobacteriia; order Flavobacteriales; family Weeksellaceae; genus Halpernia; species Halpernia sp. GG3. The sequence goes on along the minus strand of NZ_JBRIIR020000010.1, from coordinate 211,006 downwards.
CCGATAGATCAGAATTCCCGGCGCCCACGTGATCGAATAAAACAACTTTATAATTTTCTTCGAATGCAGGAGTTATAAAACGCCACATGTTTTGATCGCATCCAAATCCATGCGCAAATAGCATAACTCGCTTTCCAATCCCCTTAATGCTTACATTATTACGTTGAATCGCATTCATAATTAATAATACAGAAAATTAAATGTAAAGACTGCAAGATAAAGAATAAATATATAATTAATGATCATTCGTTTGTAAATGCTGAATCTTGTAAATAAATAATTCGTTACTTTTTGTTTGGAAAATTGCTGCTTCTAATATGTTAATATTTTCTTTTTTCGCGTTCTAATTTTTAAATTTCCAAGGATTCTATTTTCAAAATAATTTAAGAAATTCTTACTCATTTTGGGGTTTTTAACTCAAAATAAAAAATCCTGTTATTTTCTTTGGTTTTTATTTTCTAAATTAGTTGCTTAATTATAAACAGCGATTTTATGAACGATTATAATTAATGTAACCTCTTAAACTTTAAACATTAAATCTTATGAAAGCCAAACAATTACTCGTTATTCCCTTGTTATTTATTTCCAATTCGTTTTTTACGCAAAGTACTGCACCTCAATTAGATAAAATTAAGCAGACCGATCTAAAAAGTAATTTATATGAATTGGCGGGTGATGCCTTCCGTGGAAGAAGAGCAGGAGAAATTGATGAAATGCGGGCGGCAGTTTGGACCGCACAAAAAGCACGAGAAGCTGGACTAAAACCTGCCGGCGAAGACGGTACTTTTTTCCAGTTTTTTAATATGAAACGCAGCCGAACGGCCGATAGAAGTACGGTTCTTTTAAATGGTAAGGCACTTGATCTTTGGAAAGAGATTTGGCCAACTAATCAAGTAGAGGCTTCTGTAGAAGGCGCCGTTGTTTGGTTAGACAAAATGCCGGACAGCAATGCCGATCTCAAAGGTAAGATTGTAGCGATGAAAATTATGCCACCTACACCGATGATTCAAGATTGGGTGAGTCTCTGGCAGTTTCGCTACACGGCTTCTGCAATGAATCAGCAAGGTAAAGAACTTCTTAAACATGGCGTTTCTGCTATCATTTTCATTGCTGATGATAAAGTAGAATCACTCATCTCTTTTACCGGATTTCATTTCGAAGATGGATATTATGGGATCGCAGGCCGTGAAGCAACTACCAAAGATACAGTGCCTGTTATATTGGCAAGTAAAAATTTAGCGGATACATTTTCTAAACCAGGGGCTTATTTAAAAACGGATTTAAAGCTTGATAATTTTGACTATCCTTCTGTGAATGTCGTGGCAAAAATAGACGGAACCGACGCTAAGCTGAAAAAAGAATATGTTTTATTTAGTGGTCATATTGACCATGATGGCGTAGGTCCTGCTGTAAACGGCGATACAATCTGGAATGGTGCAGACGATAATGGAAGTGTTGTTGTTGCAATGCTTGCCATTGGAAGAGCTTGGAGCAAACAACCTGCGAAACGTTCGGCATTATTCGTTTTTCATGGTTCTGAAGAAAGAGGCTTATTAGGTTCGCGCTATTTTGTTAGCCATCCAACGGTTGCATTGTCTTCTATTGCAGCGGTTTTAAATGGAGATATGATTGGGCGAAATGCGCCAGATTCTGCGGGACTTTTAGCAATTACTGATCACCGCAATTCTGATGATTTGGTAGCCATCACTTTGGCCGCCAATAAAAGCATCGCCAACTTCAAAATTGATACTTCTTGGGATGCAACCAGTCATCCAGAGAACTGGTATTTCCGAAGCGATCACCTTCCTTATGCGCAAGCCAATGTACCTGTTATGTTTTTCACAACCTTATTGCATGCTGATTACCATACGCCTTTTGATAGCCCGGATAAAATTGATTATGTGAAATTGACCAAGATGACGAAGTGGATGTATGAAACTGGCTGGAGAGTTGCTGAAAGTGCTACCCGCCCTGCAATCAGTGTGCCAGCGAAAAAATAAGAAAATTACAATTGACAGCTTTAATTTCTTTTGATACGCTTTAAAAAAGGGAAGGAGCGCCGCAGATTTCAAATGAAATCTGCGGCGCTCCTTCAAAAAATATAATATTATTTCATCAGTTTAAAGTGGGTTCTAAATTTTGATAAAAACACCCCTATTTGAGACTGAATTCTTTTATTTTTTATTGCAAAAAAAATCCTTAACACTTAGTATTTAAAATATGAAAAATATATTAACGCTTTTCGTGGCGCTGTTTACCCTTTCTTTATGCACAGCCCAACAAAAGAAGGGTCCTGAAATTACTGGTTTGGACCCTTCTATAAAACCGGGTGATAACTTTTTTATGTATGTCAATAAGAAATGGTACGATTCTACACCTATACCGGCAAGTCAATCAGGAGTTGGTGCCTATATGTTTATGAATTATCCCCAAAGAATGCGTTTGCAGGGAATATTAGACAGTGTGTCGCAAAGCAAACACCCAATGGGCAGCATTGAGCAAAAGGTAGGCGATTTTTATGCCTCTGGAATGGATATGAAAACCATTGATAAAATTGGCTATGAACCAATTAAACCTGTTCTTTCCCTTATTGACGCCATTATTGACGTGCCTTCTTTGATGAAATATGTAGCGGATGAAACTAAAGTGGGTAATGGTTCTATCATGGCCTTTGGCGTGGGGCCTGATGACAAAAACAGCAGCCTGAATATTGCACACGCGTACCAAACTGGAATCAGTTTGCCTGATAGAGATTATTATTTCAAATCAGATGCGTCAACTTTGGCAATACAAAATGCCTACAAATCATATATTGCTACTTTATTTCAACTAACAGGCAGTGGTGCAGAAGCGGGCAAAAAAACTGCGGATTTAGTATACGATATTGATAAGCAAATTGCCGCGTCACATAAAACAAAAGTTGAGCTTCGGGATGTGCATGCCAATTATAATATGAGAGCTGTGGCAGATCTGGATAAAAAAGAACCCAACATCGGTTGGAAATCATTTCTTAATACTTTGGGTGCTCAAACAGACTCTATAGATGTTGGACAGCCAGCCTATTATGAGGAACTTAATACACTTTTGAAGACTATTCCCATCCAAAACTGGAAACTTTATTTAAAAGCAAAAACAATAGAAAGCTATGCCAATAAATTGAGTCAACCTTTTGTGGACGCCGATTTTAATTTTAACAAAGTGATTTCTGGTCAGGCAGTACAAAAAACACGTGGTGAGATTATGGCAAGCGCTGTTGACAGTTATTTAGGTGAAGCATTGGGACAATTGTATGTCAAAAAATATTTTCCGGAGTCTGCGAAGAAAAGAATGTTGGTTTTGGTGAATAATGTGCAAAAGGCTTATGCGGCAAGGATAGATAAACTGGAATGGATGAGTGACAGCACAAAAGTAAAAGCGAAAGAAAAACTTTTTGCCATTACAAAGAAAATAGGATATCCCGATAAATGGAAAGATTACAGCAAAGTGAATGTTTCGAGAGATACCTATTTTGCAAACATAATTTCTGCGTCTTCGGCCGCTTATCAAAATGAAATAGCAAAATTAGGCAAGCCAGTTGACAAGTCGGCATGGTTTACTACGCCATCTACGGTTACAGCTTACAATAACCCTTCTGCGAACGAAATTGTTTTCCCCGCGGGCATCTTACAATCACCTTATTTTGATAATGAGGCCGATGATGCGTTAAACTATGGAGGTATTGGGATGGTGATAGGCCATGAGATAACCCATACTTTTGACGATCAAGGTGCACAATATGACAAAGAAGGTAACGTAAAAAACTGGTGGACCAAAGACGATTTTAAAAAATTTAAAGCAAGAGTACAGCAAGTTATTGATTTGTACAGCACTTTCAAGGTTTTAGACGGGGTGCCAGTGAATGGCGCTATGACGATAGGGGAGAATACAGCTGATATCGCTGGAATTGCGGTGGCTTATGATGCTTTTAAAATGACCAAAGAAGGTCAGGATTCTACAAAGATCGATGGATTAACGCCGGATCAGAGATTTTATATCTCTGTTGCTAAAATATGGCGGGTAAAAATGAAGGATGAATACCTGCGCTTGTGGATTAATAACAATCCGCATTCACCGCCGTTTTGGCGTGTAAATGGACCGTTAATGAATAGCACGCCTTTTTACGAGGCCTTTGACGTAAAAGCAGATGAAAAAATGTATGTACCCTTAAAAGACCGGATCATTATTTGGTAAATAGACACAGCTTGAATTAAGCGGTCGTTTTAATTAATTAAAACGACCGTTTTTTTTTTTCGCGTCTATAATCCCAGGGCGGCATTGCAGCAGCATCTTGCCATAAACCGATTTTTTGTGATTGTGCCTGCTTCTGTAGTTTACCTAAACTTTTGTCATTTGAATACTTGTAATACCACCAGCCAAAACCCGCTTTTATAATTTCTGCGGAAAGGTATTTTTGGTTGTAATAAATTTTAGCGATCGTTCTGCCATAGCGGTCAGTATCGGTGGTAATAAAATTAATTTGTTTTCCAAATACCTGCTCGGACGTAAATTGTTTGGCGTTTTTACCAAAAGCCTGACTCTTTTCCGGACAATCCACCTCTGCTAACCGAAGTGTTTTTTGAATATTTCCGGCTAGTAAAACCACAACCGTATCGCCGTCTTTAATGCGAATTACTTTAGCAGAAACCTGTGCGCCTACTTCAACGCTTACTAACAGGAATAAAATATAAATGTATTTCATGCTGCTAATTTATAACATGTAGCGGCTTTAAAAATGCGCACTGTTAAAATAGCGGACGGCACCAGTAAAAGACAAAGGGTGTGGTTAAATTATAAACATGAATTCTTTTTTTAAAGAGAATTAGTAAAATAAATAAAATACGGCCTCTACTAGCGCTGCGTTTTTAAAGGAAGAATCCAAACTCATTTTTTTTAGCCTATTGATGTACCGTCTATCATTAGTATTTTATTTTGTAATCGTTTTTTGCTTTAAAGTTCTTCCGCTATTAGTAATTTTGCCAGCTGAAAAATCACTGCGCACATAAGACTAAAAGGTCGCTGCGAAGATTAATACTACTATGAAGAAACATAAGGCTGCCCGCTTTTTAATGACATCAACTGTTTTACTGGTTCAGGTCATATTTCTGTTGATGATTGTGCGGGAGCAATACGAAGCCAATAATTACGTGATGCTATTTTCTGTAGCTTTTGTCACAGTAATCCTGATTTTAGGTTATAAATATTTGGATTTACACCATGAAGAATACGTTTACGAAAACATATCCGTGGTGATTTGGGTTCCCATAGGCGCTGTGATATGTTATCTTTTAAATACGTCCACAGATTTAGGTAGTGTCATATCTGTTGGCATCGTTGGTATTACCGCTTCTGTTTTACCTACCATTGATAGGAGATCAGATTATCTGAGCAAGTTACCCGCTGCATTATACTGTGGCGGATTTATTGGGATGTCGAGCCACGCTATTGTACCCTCGATTGGTTTTGTAATGGTGACGGGGATTTTAGCGGGTTTATTTTTTATGTTGTCAAAAAATATTTTTGTTGGCATCGGTGGGAAATTTGGCAGCATTGCGTTTGGTAGTTTGGTGATTGTCTCCCTTATTAATTGGTTACTATGAGTACTTTAATATTTCTTATTGCCTTTGCAATTTTTGGTACAACGCTTACTTTTTACGTGAGTGAAACGTATAAAATAGGGCCGATTCGATCATCGGCTCTACTCTCAACGCTGGTTGCTTTGTTTTTTTACTTCTTTCCGGAAATACTTAATCCCTATCTCACAAAAAATATTCCTGTTGTATTTTTGGGTGCTTCCTTTATCGGGATGGTGTCCCCGAAAGCGTTTGGCAGTTATTTCCGCTTGGCGCTCGCAGGTATCCTTTTTACCATCATTTACAGTTACAAAAGCCACTTCTTTGAAGGTTTTGGCGGCGCCCTGGGCGCTTTATCTTTTATTTCGTTGTTGACTGCGATCAGCGTTTCAAATTTAAGTACAAAAAACTACAAGCTGAAAAAGATTATCGTCCGGGGCCGAAAAAAGATTTTAAATTTCTTTGTTTAAATAAGAGTGGTGCGCTTTTATAGTATTGTGACAAATTAGTTAGTCTTCCACATGCCAAGCTGCAGGAATAAAGTTTTAAACCCTTTGCCGTCCTTTTATTTCTTTAAATAATTGATAATTCCAATTACATCATTTTTGCCATACCCACTATCGTTCGCAGATTGGTAGGTTTCTGCCAAAACTTTTGCCAAAGGACTATTGGCACCAGCTTCCACCGCGAGTAGGATGTCTTTTAGCATCAAGTCTAAAGCAAACGCCGGTGAAAAATCATCATTAATTAGAAGCGGCGTTTTTGCTTTTGTTGCACCGCTGCCACTTGCACTTTCGTTGATAATTTCCAGCATATCTTGGCGCTCAATACCCAAATGAGTAGAGAGCAGCATGGTTTCTGCTAAACCTTGAAAGAGTGCGGCTATAAAATAATTGACCGATAACTTTGCGGCAATACCTTTTCCATTACCGCCCAAATGTTTTATTTGTTTACCCATTTTGTCTAGAAACGGGGTAGCTCTGGTCACATCTTGGGTTGCGCCGCCCGCCAATATAATCAAAGTACCGTCGGCTGCGGGTTTTGTGCTGCCCGATACAGGTGCATCAATGAAATGGCCCCCTTTACCTCTGATTTTTTGAGCCGTTTCATTACTTAGATGCGGTGAAATGGTACTCATGTCAACAAACAATTTACCTTCAATGTCATGTTTCAGTATTTCTCCATACACCTCTTTTACACTGTCATCATTCGTAAGCATGGTAAAAATAACCCCGCTGTTTTTTAATAATTCTGCAATAGTTTTGCAAACGATAGACTTCTCTGTGAAATCGGCTGCTTTTTCAGAAGTTCTGTTATAGACTGAAAGCTGATGACCTGCTTTTTCTAAGTTTTTTGCCATCGGGTGGCCCATATTTCCTAAGCCGATAAAGCCAACTTTTTCTTGATCCATTTTTGTCATTTATTTAATTAAATCTTTCCTGTAAAACAGGCAATTTTGCTGCAAATATAAATAATAGTTTTATTTCTAAGATCAGATTTTAGCCTCATAGACAAATGGTATACTTTAGGAAAGTGGATATGCAAATAAAATTTCCAGTTGCAGTTAAGCGACATTTTTATAAATTTTGTTTTGATTGTTAAATTCTTCTATTGTTTTGTAATTTAATGTGCTGTGTCTTCTTTTCTTGTTGTATCAAATTTCAATATATTCAAAAATTTCCAGTTCCATTTGCTCTTTTGTGATGAGTTTATTGCCGTAAATCAATTCTGTCTTTAAGGACTTGAAAAAACTCTCTGCCACAGAATTATCCCAGCAATTTCCTTTCCTCAACATACTTTTCTGGTTACCCCATAAAACTCAATGGTATTGGCGAATTTCTTCCTTGCATATTGAACGCCTCTGTCGGAATGGAAAATTAATCTTTCACTAATTTTCCTGTTTTTTATAGCCATTTTCCAAGCGGATAAACTCGTTTCTTCCGCACTCATCACATCACTCAAACTCCAACCAATTATTTTTCGATCATACAAATCAATAACCGTTGTGAGATACAAAAACCCTTCCTTGGTTTGAATATACGTAATGTCCGATACCCAAAGTACTGCACGGTCACAATGATGGTAGCGAACTACTTGCAATTGTTGATACAAATGGAATTATAATAAGAAATAACATAAAAAGCATAGAAGAATATGTTGAAGATGCACAATTCTTCATTATTATAGTTGCAAATAATGGTATTCGTTCAGAAGATTGGGAATATGAATGGTTGATTGTGATTTTACAAATTGGTTGTTTTAAACAGATATGGCGAGTTTGTAATTCCACCAATGGACAAAAAAAATTTGGTACGAACCTGTACCGAAAATTTTTGTAGACGATGATGCGACCGTTTTATACAAATTGTAAGAATATTTCTTTAAAAATAATTTAATGACAGATATCATTTTTAGTAATGAATTATAAAGAAATTTTGTAAATATCTTTATTAGACTATTTATGATTGTAAAATGTAAAATTTCTGTTTTAAATTGATATTTTTTAGATTAAAAGTTACTTTACTATCACTTTTTTTATTAAATTACTTAAATGTAACATATAGTAAAATAATAAAACTTAAAGGCTTCTTGCGAAGCCTTTAAGTTTTATTATTTTACCACTTTTATATCAATGGCAGAAAACCCTTTGGGAGACTTTTCTACTTCAAAGGAAACCCTGTTGCCTTTCTTGATCTGTTCGGAGCAATTATTCTCATGAAAGAATATATTCTCCTTGCTTTTTTCTTCAGTTATAAAACCATAGCCCTTCTCGCTTAGAAAAGTGACAGTGCCTGTTTTTACAGTTTCCTCCGGTTCTATTTTCGCGGCGCCCAGCTGGATGGTATCCAGGTCAAAATCCACTTTCACGTTCTTGTCTGGTGGCGTACTTGTAAGTTGCCCATATGCGTCCACATACATGATCATGTCATCCAGAGATTTCCCTTTGTCATTACTTTCCTTGCGTCCCTCGCGGCGCATTTCTTTTTCTTTTTGCTTCTGAATTTTCTTCTTAATGCCTTCTTTTTTTGTGAAAGAATCCGCCATATATTTTATTTATTATTTTATTGGGTGATAAGGTACAAATTAGATCAATGCAATGCAATTATCTGGAAGAATACCGTTCTGTTTTTAAAATTCCGTCTACAAAGATAAGGTTTTTTTAAGTTGATATTATTTAGCTTCGTAAATATTATTAAACAGGAATGATCCTAATTTCTGTTTTTAATAGCCACATAGCCCGTCATGATCCGTCCGTCCGCAATGATGATCTGATACCAATAACTTCCGGTGGCCAGTTTTCTTTTCAGGTGCTCACCATTCCAGGAAAATGCTCCTTTCACGGTAGTATCTAAAACAGTCATCCCGTAGCGGTCCATTACCTTAATTTTAGTTTCCGGGTAATTTTCTATACCGTCAATTTTCCAGGTGTCATTCACTCCGTCACCATCTGGTGAGAATACATTCACGATCCTAAAAAGTGTAAAGTTCTCACTTGCCACAGCGCAAGGTTGCAGACCACTTCTTACATATGCCGTGTGATTACCCACAGCCACATTGTAAAAAGTATTTAAGGTTTGCCATCTGATACCATCTATTGAATATTCTAAATTTCCTTTTCCTTTTGCGATCAGCTGTACCGTAGAGTTTTCAATTAAAACTAACATTGTAATTACTTTGAGAAATATTTGGAAAGTTAGCCGCTAAGAGCGTGAAATTAAATTTCTTTGTGATCGGATCTGTGGAGGCTGGAGTACTAGTCGTAAAAACCACCGTTCCATTAGCATCAAGAAGTTTTAAAGTTAAAGTCTTTAATGTTGCAGCCACCCCGCCAGAATTTGGAGTAATGTATGAGCCAGATACATTTAAAGGTAACTTAGGACAAACTGCAAATAATGGATCAATGTTAACGGAACCTACAAAATTTTTATTAGAATGTAAAAAGCAAATATCGTCCACATAAGCGTAACCAAAATGGCCGCCTAAACCACAGCGCGAAGCCATAATTCTACAGTAAACTCCTCGTTATTTGGTATTGAAGAAATATTCAAAATTCCAGATTGCCAATTGGTAGTATATAAAGTTACATAGCCGCTACTTCCATCGGGTACTTTAGTAAAAATGCAGTTTTTCTCATCCCCTATAAGACAAAATTCATTGACCACTTTTCCACTTTTATCCATAATTCTGGCTTTAAAGAAGGCCTGATTGTCTGTATGGCTGTTATCATAAACGGACTGTAAAACTGCTTTATAATTAAATTGTAAGAAATTTTCGTTATTTGTTTTAAATCTTTTTCCCTGTACTATTGATCCATAAGTACCGGAATTGGGATAATTAATTTTTAAAGCATACTGATCAAACGCTTTGATATCTCCCATATACTGATCAAAAATATTTGCTGGTACAGATGTCGCCATTACACTGGTAGCAGTGGGATTATACTGCGGGATATAAGTATCAGCTTTATTTGAAATAGATTTACACTGTGTAGGACCCGGCGGATCACCAATATTGTAAAGAAAATTTTTAATATAATTGGCCCCGCCTACATTTTCAGTTTGCTCGAAACCGCCATTTGTGCACGTTTCTACAGCTGTTTGCACCGCTTTAAGCATGTTACTTTTTTCAAGCAAAACTTTCTGTAACCTTTCTTTCAGAAAAGCAGATTTTGCTTTACTGGTGGTCATAATTTTTCTGGAGGTATTTTCAAAAATACCGTTACGCAGATAATTTAATGTATCGGGACGTTGGTTCTGAGAATAAAAATTATGAATAGAGATAAATAGCAAAAGGAGATAGATTTTCTTCATTCAAATTAGATTTTAGTTGAAGATATTCGTTAATTTTTGTTAAAAAAACTTATCAAATATAATAAAAAAAGTAATTTACTAAGGATTTTGTAATTTTAAATTGTCAGGATGTTTAGTTTACTTTCAAATCAAAATTTCAATATTGAGAACCTGCAATTTGCGGCTGAGCAAAAAAAAATAAAAAGAACTTAAAAAATGATCAAAAAACGTATAAGCTTATTTTACTTTTTCAAAGAGGTATAATTTACTACCAGAGAATGCATATTTCTGCATTAAATTACCTTCCAAAACCATCGTTTTATTTGTAACATCAATAATTGAGATGTAGTTATTAGAATTGTATTTTAAGTAATTTTCTTTATTTTTTGTTAATGGATTTTTGCCAAAATCATATTTATATTTTACCAGATACTCATCATTGGATTGACAGTGAACGGGTCTAAATTTCTCTCTGTTTGATTTAAATTCAAGTACTTCAAAACCATTCGTGCAGTCATTTTTGTAGTTGTTTTCCGGATTAGAATCTTGTGAAAACTGTTCATAAGTTCCGTTGTAAACAGCTACTACTTTCCACACGCCGTCTATTCGGTCTTCATTTATTTTTCCGTCTGCTTTTTGCACCGCCCAACTAACTCCCTTTACCGTACCTTTCACAGCAGAGTAACCAAGTTTTGCAGTAGTTGTAATAATTTTAGCAGCGGTGGAAACTATACAAGAGGATAATAAAAAACTTAAAAAAACAACAGGTAGGATTTTATAGCATTTCATACTTTTTAATTAATTAGAATGCAATTTACCCTTTTTTAAGCTGTTTAATTTTATTTATTTTCTACGTAATCAATAAATTTTAAATAGGTGAGATATTTTAAAATCATAAACTAAAATCATAATCTATGGTTCAAAACTTTCAAATTTTCCATTAGAATAGAACATCACGATCTTTTTAATTTTAATTTCCTGATTGTCAACATTTTGAAGTAGTATTTTGCTGTCTGGTTTTTCTAATCGCTGAGAATCGCTTATTTTCTCTGTTAAGGATTCTGTGATTGGTTTAAAAGATTCTCGCGAACGTCCATTTTCAATTTTATCTTCACTCTCAGTAATTCCAAATTGATCATCGTCTATCAAACTGAACAAATCTGGTGGAGCTACCGTTTTATTTTCTGTTTTTCTAATTTCATTTTCATCTAACTGAGATTTTTGAGGAGTAGGCTTCATTTCACCTTCACCGTTGATCAACCAATCCCAACTAATCTCCGGGAAACGGTATTTTATCTTGGTTATAAATTCTAAAGATGGTTTATTTCTGCCAGAAGTGATATGTGAAATACTCGAACGTTGCACATCGATTTCATCTGCAAACTCTGAAGATGTAAATTCGCTCTCTGCTAAAATTTGTCCTATTCGCTCATTTAAATTCATAATCACACAGTTGGTTTTATATTACAAATGTAATATTATAAACGTCAAGTGTAAATTACATTTGTCAATAATTAAAATTACATTTGTATAATAAATTTTAAATAATTGATATATAATAAGTTACAGATATAAATTTGATGTTATTCCATTCAAATTTAATTATTATGACTTAGTATTCGACGAGAATTACTGAATTGAACTAAACTAAAGAAGGTGAATTTTATTAGAAAATCGTTAAACATGTCAAATTAATGTCTGCCGTCTTCCCCACGATCTGCATCATATTTTAGTTTTCGATCCTTAACTTTAAGCGGAAAAGCGAGCGATGCTCCGATGCTTGTGCCTAAAATTAAAAGTATAATTAACAAAGAATGAGTCGTTTTAAATCCCCATTCATCCATTTGAGAGTGAAGTATCATCTTTAATCCAATGAAAGTCAATAGTAAGGCAAGACCAAGTTTTAGATATCTGAGTTTATCTATGACGCTTGCGAGTAGAAAAAACATGGACCTTAGGCCAATAATTGCAAAAATATTAGAAAAGAAAACGATATATGGATCTTTTGTGACTGAAAAAATTGCGGGAATACTATCCACTGCAAATATTAAATCTGTAAATTCTACGATTACCAAGACCAATAAAAGCGGAGTTATTTTCCACACACCATCAATTAAAACCCAAAACTTATGACCTACAAAATGGTTGTGAACTTTAAAATATTTATTGGCAAATTTAACTACGGGATGGTGTTCTGTATCAATAGTTTCTTCCTTATTTCTATCTAAGAACATTTTTGCACCGGTAAATACCAGAAAAGCACCAAAAATGTATAGAATCCATTCAAACTTGTTTATCAGTGCCGAACCTAGAAAAATAAAGCCAAACCTCATTACAATGGCGCCTAAAATCCCCCAAAATAAAACACGGTGGTAATTGTCCTGTTTTACATTAAAAGATGTAAAAATAAGCATGATCACAAATATATTATCAATAGATAGCGCATATTCTACAACATAACCTGTGAGAAATTCTAATCCTAAATTCTGATTGTACAGATCTAAACTGTGTGGAAGATCATTGGGAATAATTTGGATAGGATGGTGGTGCTTTTGAATGATCATTTGCAATTTATCCAAACTGTCAATGCCGTGAATGAGCTGGCCGTAAGTCAAGATAAAAAAATAAAAGATCATAGCCAGAGAAACAACGATAAAGCTTGTTATTCCAGCCTGTTTCAAGGATATTACATCACTTTTTTTACTTAGTAAACCTAAGTCAAAAGCCAATAATAATCCTATAAATATTAAAAATCCTATAAGGAAAGTAAGTTCAGGGGTCATATATAAATATTACCACAAATATACTTCCAATTTAATTTATAATAAAGTTTACAATTGTAATTTATACGATTGGATTATTTATTTTGAAGTATTTTTTGTTTATTATTTATATCTACAATCGGGTATAAAACCTTTTGAATACTATTAAAGTAAACATGAATTATAACTTTATATAAATAAAATAAACGTTTCATTTTTAGGTGATTATATAATTAAATTATAAATAATTTATTCCACAAAATTACCAACAGTCAAAGTGACATTTCATTGTGTTTAAATAATTTACAAATGTTATAATTTTAATTAGACAAGAAATTGATTATTTTTGAACATTGTAAAATTTATAAAAATGGCAGAAGGCTTCAATTACCTTAAAAATCCTAATTTCCCACAGCGGTATATTTCTCCTCAGAAATTATTTATTTATCTACAAGAAAACTATGCGGATGCAATTACCCAAATTGGTAAGTCAACTTTAGATAATCCTATTTTTAAATTTTCAATGGGTAATGGAACTTTGAAAATTGTTGCTTGGTCCCAGATGCACGGGAATGAATCTACTGCTACACTTGCAATGCTTGATTTTATTTATTCTTTAGAGAAAAATTCTACTTTACAATCTGATTTAGAAAATGAAATTACTTTGGATTTTATTTTTATGCTAAATCCTGATGGAAGTGAAAAATGGATACGAAGAAATTCTGTAGACATCGATCTAAATAGAGATTATAATCAGGAATCCAGTTTAGAAATAAAGATCCTGAAAGATTTAATTAGTAAAGGAAACTATGATTATGCTTTAAACTTACACGATCAAAGAACTATTTTTACAACAGACGGTGTAAGTCCTGCAACGCTTTCATTCCTTTCGCCTTCAGAAAATTTGAATCGTGAAATTACCGAGAACAGAAAAAAAAGTATGGCAGTGATTGCTTTTATTTTTGATCAGTTAACCGGGAAGTTGCCAAATCAAATAGGAAGATATTCTGATGAATTTTACCCGGAATCTGTGGGCGATAATTTAATGAAAGCAGGAATACCGACCATTTTGTTTGAAGGGGGTCATTTTCAGAAAGATTATTTACGTGCGAACACCCGAAGATTTTATACTAAGGCATTATACTTATCAATTGTCGGAATTATTAATTTAAAAGGTTCCGCAAAAAATTATGAGGCTTACTTTAAAATTCCGGAAAATAGAGAAACTCATTACGATATTGTTTACCGAAATGTAAAATTAAATACTGATTTCCCCTGTATTTTAGATGTTGCTGTTCAGTTTCGTGAAGATTATTCTGGTGGAGAGGAAATCATTTTTACTCCAATTATAGTTGAAGTTGGTGATGTTGGTGAAAAAAAAGGTTGGGAAGAAATAGACTGCACGGGATTGTTTTTTAAATCGGATAAAAAATACCCCAAACTAAATGAAGTGCAGAATTTTGAAATAATTTAATTTTCAATCCGTTGTTTTTCCTGAAGATTTCTTAGATCATTTTTGTCTCGAAATATTGTAATTAAAAATCTTTATTGAACATTTAAATTTAAGTTCTAAAATTTCTTGTACAAAGAGGGATATAAAATTTAAAAGATTATTGCAAAATTTGCCCTGCTCACATCAAGTTAAATTTCTATTTTTGCCTTATGTCGAAAAACTTTTTCAGATTCTTATTTTTTAGTTTTTTCTTATTTATATTTTCTTGTGCTACAAAAAAACCAGTTGTAAAACCCGCAATAAAGATTATAAAAATAGAAACGAAGCCTCCAGTATTATTACCTGCACCTGCAAAAGCAGTTGCTTTAATCTTACCGGAAGTTCCCCGAGAATTTCGAGCCGCTTGGATTGCGACGGTCGCAAATATAAACTGGCCATCCCGTAATAATCTTTCAACAGAAGAACAAAAAGCAGAAGCCATTAAACTTCTGGATCTATTAAAAGAAAATAATTTTAATGCCGTTATTTTTCAGGCCCGTCCTTCTGCCGATGCACTCTACGATAGTAAACTAGAACCGTGGTCTTATTTTTTAACAGGCGAAACGGGCAAAGCGCCAAATCCTTATTATGATCCTTTGGAATTTTGGATTACGGAGGCACACAAAAGAGGTTTAGAACTTCATGTTTGGCTCAATCCATTTCGCGCTTACCATACAACAGGTGGTAAAATTACTTCTGAATCTATTGTTAATACTATGTCGGAAGATGTTGTAAAATTGAGAAACGGCACTTACTGGATGGATCCATCTAGTGAAAACACCCAAAATCACGTGTCAGAAGTAGTGAAAGATTTGGTAAAAAGATACGATTTAGATGGAATTCACTTTGACGATTATTTTTATCCTTATAGAGAATATAATGGAGGTAGAGATTTCCCCGACACAAAATCTTGGACCAATTATTTAAAAATGGGTGGATCATTATCCCGTGCAGATTGGCGACGCGCAAATGTTAATAAATTTGTTAAAAGAATATATAACGAAATTAAAGCGGAAAAAAATGATGTGAAATTTGGAATCAGCCCATTTGGGATTTGGAAACCAGGTTTTCCTTCCGATGTTGCAGGTTCTTCACAATACGATGAGCTTTACGCCGATGCAAAATTATGGTTAAACCAAGGTTGGATTGATTATTTTTCACCACAATTATATTGGCCAATTGATTCTCCTAAACAAAATTTTAATTCACTTTTAAATTGGTGGAGTTCAGAAAATACACAAAAACGCCACTTATGGCCAGGTTTAAATACAGTTGAAATTAAAGCGGCGAATCGTCCGGAAGAGATTGTAAGTCAAATAAATTCTATCAGAACAATTTTGCCAACGAGCAAAGGCGAAATTCATTATAGCATTGCTGGTTTATTAAAAAGTTCTGCGATGACACATGCTTTAAAAAATATTCCTTATCGTGAAAAAGCCTTGGTACCCGAAACGCCGTGGTTAAAAACTATTTCTCTTAAAAAACCGGGAATTTCTCTTCTAAAAAATGAAAATAATATTTTAGTTAAATGGACTTCTGAAGATCTAGATAATGTTAGGGAATGGCTTTTGTACACAAAATACGGTGACAATTGGTCGGTTGAAATTTTAACACCAGATATTTTATCTAAAAGATTAGAACAAACAAAATTGGGAAAAAATCTTTTGGCTATTGCAGTAAAATCAGTCGGAAAATTAGGAAATGAAAGTCCGTATGAAGCTTCAGTTGTAAATTAATTAGCATCATTAAAAGCATAAAATCACTATCTTTGCAAACTTAATTTTATGATTGAGATTAATATTTAAATCTCAAATCTTCAAATCTCAAATCTAAACTTATGAAATGTGGCATCGTCGGCTTACCCAATGTAGGCAAATCAACTTTATTTAATTGCCTAAGCAATGCAAAAGCGCAATCTGCAAACTATCCTTTTTGCACCATCGAACCTAATGTAGGAACGGTTTCTGTGCCAGATCAAAGATTATTTGAACTTGAAAAACTTGTTAATCCGGAGCGGGTTTTACCTGCAGTTGTAGAAATTGTAGATATTGCAGGTTTGGTAAAAGGCGCCAGTAAAGGTGAAGGATTGGGAAATCAATTTTTGGCAACAATTAGAGAATGTGAAGCCATAATTCACGTTTTAAGATGCTTTGAAAATGATAATATTATTCACGTGGAAGGCTCTGTAGATCCTTTGCGCGACAAAGATATTATCGATATAGAATTACAGTTGAAAGATGGTGAAGCTCTTAATAAAGCCGTTGATAAAGCCAAAAAACATATTAAATCTGGTAAAAAAGAAGATGTTTTAACGTACGAAACATTGGTAAAACTAACAGATTTTGTAGAGCAGGGAAACAACGCCAGAGAATTTCAGACAGATGATTTTGGTCAAAAAATAATGAGTGAAGTTCAGCTTTTAACTAATATACCTATACTTTACGTTTGCAATGTGGACGAAGATTCTATTAAAAATGGAAATCCGTGGATTACAAAAATCGAAGAAATGGCTGCAAACGAAGGCGCCGAAACAATTGTTTTAGCCGCACAAATTGAGGCCGACATCAATGAATTAGACACTTTCGAAGAACGCCAAATGTTTTTGGAAGAACTCGGATTAAAAGAACCGGGTGTAAACAGACTCATTCGTCAAGCCTATCATTTATTAAAATTGCAAACTTATTTCACTGCAGGTGTAAAAGAAGTTCGTGCCTGGACCATTCAAAAAGGATTTACCGCGCCACAAGCAGCCGGCGTCATTCACACCGATTTTGAGAAAGGTTTCATCCGCGCGGAAGTTATTAAATATGAAGATTATTTAAAATACGGCTCGGAGGCAAAAATCAAAGAAGCCGGGAAAATGGGTGTAGAAGGTAAAGAATACATCGTTCAGGACGGGGATGTCATGCATTTTAGATTTAACGTTTAGAATTATTTGGGCGCCAATTTCCGTCTTCCGTTCCCAATCTTTTTATTTTTTTAAGAAAAAATAAAAAGGATTTCCACTCAAGCCGGGGCGCAACTTAGGTTTTAAAAGCAAAATATATTTATAATTAATCGGATTTTTTTAAGTTCGATTTTTTATTAAATATTAAACTAAAATTTTTTGGTGAGTTTTCAGGCTTGAACTTTTGGTTCTCTTGTTTCAAGACAAAAGAACGGAAAATAATAAAATAGTTTTTAAATGTCTCTTCAATGAAAGTAATTTTTAAAAATATTCTTACTACAATTTATATCAAAATAAATTTTTATAAATTAAAATGGATTTCCTATTTTTGTAACAATCTGAATTTTGGAATTTTAAATTAAATTTTCTTTAAATATTAATGAGCGAAAATATAGAAGCGCAATATACCGAAGATAACATACGGTCATTAGAATGGCAGGAGCACATTCGTCTAAGACCAGGAATGTACATCGGGAAATTAGGCGATGGTTCTTCAGCAGACGACGGTATTTATATTTTAATCAAGGAAATCATTGATAATTCTATCGATGAATTCGTGATGAAATCCGGTAAAAAAATTGAAATAAAATTAGATGAGGGCAGAATTAGTATTCGCGATTATGGAAGGGGAATTCCTTTAGGAAAAGTAGTGGATGCCGTTTCTAAAATGAACACCGGTGGTAAGTACGATTCCAAAGCCTTCAAAAAATCCGTAGGTTTAAATGGAGTAGGAACGAAAGCGGTAAACGCTCTTTCAGATTTTTTCCGGGTAAGATCAATTCGTGAAGGACAAATTAAAACTGCCATATTTTCAAAAGGCTTAATTACGGAAGATTCTAATGTCACAGAAACGACGGAGAAAAATGGGACTGACATAAGTTTTGTTCCAGACGGCACTATTTTCACGCACTTTAAGTACCGGAAAGAATATATTGAGAAAATGCTCAAAAATTATTCTTATCTCAATCCGGGATTAAAATTATACTTTAATGGTGAGGTTTTTTACAGCGAAAATGGTCTAAAAGATTTGCTGACAGAAGAATTGGAAGAAGAAACCCTTTATCCTATCATTCATTTGAAAGACGAAGATATTGAGATTGCCATCACACATTCTGATAAATCACAATCTGAAACCTATTTTTCCTTTGTTAATGGTCAAAACACCACGCAAGGTGGAACGCATTTAAATGCTTTTCGGGAAGCTTATGTAAAAACAATACGTGAGTTTTTTAATAAAAACTTTGAAGCAGCAGATATTAGAAAATCAATCATTGCGGCGGTTGCAGTAAAAGTGGTTGAGCCAGTTTTTGAGTCTCAAACGAAAACTAAACTTGGTTCCAATGAAATGGAGCCCGGCAAACAAACGGTCCGGACTTTTGTAATTGACTTTATGAAGTCTAAACTGGATAATTTTTTACATAAAAATCCAGATGTTGCAGACGCTATACAGAGGAAAATAATCGTTTCGGAACGTGAAAGAAAAGAACTTTCGGGTATTCAAAAATTAGCCAGAGAAAGAGCAAAAAAAGTATCACTTCACAATAAAAAACTGCGAGATTGCCGCCAACATTATAGCGATCAAAAAGCTTTAAGAAAATCTGAAAGCACCATTTTTATTACTGAAGGAGATTCTGCGTCTGGTTCGATCACCAAGTCGCGCGATGTAGAAACCCAAGCCGTCTTTAGTTTGAAGGGGAAACCTCTAAACTGCTACGGAATGACCAAAAAAGTCGTTTATGAAAATGAAGAATTTAATTTATTACAAGCCGCGCTTAATATTGAAAATAGTTTAGAAGATTTACGCTACAACCAAGTGGTTATCGCAACTGATGCCGATGTTGATGGTATGCATATTCGGCTTTTATTGATTACTTTTTTCTTACAATTTTTTCCAGATTTAATTAAAAACGGACATCTTTACATTCTTCAAACCCCACTTTTTAGAGTCCGAAATAAAAAAGAAACCAGATATTGTTACTCCGAAGAGGAAAGAATAAAAGCGCTAAATGACCTTGGGAAAAATCCTGAAATAACCCGTTTTAAAGGTTTAGGAGAGATTTCACCGGACGAGTTTAAACATTTTATAGGTAAAGATATTCGATTGGAACCAGTAGTTTTAGGAAAAGACATCAGCATAGAAAATCTTTTAGAATTTTATATGGGCAAAAATACACCAGACCGGCAGGTTTTTATTCTTGAAAATTTGGTTGTAGAGGAAAATTTGCTCGATGCAAAACCAAAATTACAAACAGTAGAATCATAAATTTGCGATATGAGATTAAGTAATAGACTAAAAGCACCACTATATAATTTTTATCTAACGGTAATTAACTTAACCGCATTTACTGGAATCCTTGCTTTTTCATTAGAAATTTTTAAGTTTAACATGCTACGAAATGAACAG
Source organism: Halpernia sp. GG3 (assembly GCF_052976925.2). Lineage (NCBI taxonomy): Bacteria > Pseudomonadati > Bacteroidota > Flavobacteriia > Flavobacteriales > Weeksellaceae > Halpernia > Halpernia sp. GG3. The sequence continues at coordinate 191,002 of NZ_JBRIIR020000010.1, read as the reverse complement.
TACTTATTACTAATTATTCCCTTTTCAATCCTTTTAATTTTTATTACAAGAGGTAATCAAATTTTTGAATATGACAGTGATGGCGAAGCAATTAACTTTAAAAGCAGAAATGTATTTCCCTTTTTTACTAAAAAGGTAAGTGATGAATTTCCAAAATATAAGGTAGTTAGTTTTGAAATTATAAATCTTATAATTCTTAAAAGATTATACCTAACAATAAATAGTAAGAAGAAAAATTTTATAACTTTAAAATACGATGTTTCATATCTCACCAAAAAGGAATTAAATAATCTAAAATTTTCGTTAAATAAAATAGTCAAATATAATCTTGAAAAAGCAAATTCAGAAATTACATAATGATAGAAGATAATTCACACGAAGAAGATAGTTTAAAGAAAGTTTCTGGCCTTTATCAGGATTGGTTTTTAGATTACGCTTCTTATGTAATTTTAGACCGCGCAATTCCTTCAATTTTCGATGGTTTTAAACCTGTGCAACGTAGAATTATGCATTCTATGCGCGAGTTGGAAGACGGTCGTTACAATAAAGTGGCGAATATTGTTGGTAATACTATGAAATACCATCCGCATGGAGACGCGTCTATAACGGATGCGATGGTACAAATTGGGCAAAAAGACATACTAATTGATACACAAGGAAACTGGGGAAATATTTATACAGGCGATTCTGCTGCAGCTGCAAGATATATTGAAGCACGATTAACGCCTTTTGCTTTGGAGGTGGTTTTTAATCCTAAAACTACAATTTGGTCTAAATCTTATGATGGTAGAAATAATGAGCCCGTAGATTTACCTGTAAAGTTTCCTTTGCTACTAGCGCAGGGAGTGGAGGGAATCGGTGTAGGCCTTTCCACCAAGATTATGCCGCACAATTTCAATGAACTAATTGCTGCTTCCATTGCCCATCTTAAAGGTAAAGACTTTGAATTATTTCCGGATTTTTTAACGGGAGGTTTATTAGATGTAGCTAATTACAATGATGGAGAACGGGGCTCTAAACTTCGTACCAGAGCTAGAATCATACAAAAAGACAAGCACACACTTTGCATTACTGAATTACCGTTTGGCAGAAATACGGGGGATTTAATTGACACTGTTATTAAAGCGAATGAAAAGGGTAAAATAAAAATTAAAAAAATTGAAGATAATACTTCAGATGTTGTTGAAATCAATGTCTATTTAAATAGTGACGTGTCGCCAGACAAAACGATTGACGCACTTTACGCTTTTACAGATTGCGAAATTTCTATCTCGCCAAATGCTTGTGTAATTGTCGGCAACAAACCAATGTTTCTCACCGTTTCAGAAATTCTGCGTAGAAATACAGAATTTACGCGGGATTTGTTGCAGCGCGAGCTGGAAATAGAATTGTTTGAGCTACAGGAAAAATGGCATTTTGCAAGTCTAGAAAAGATCTTTATTGAAAACGAAGTGTATCAGGAGATTAAAAATAGAGCTTCTAAAGAAGAGGTTTATGCGGCGGTTGATAAAGCCTTAAAGCCTTTTACCAAAAATCTTTTGCGCGAAATTACCACTGAGGATATTATTAAACTTACAGAACTTCCTTTCATGCGAATTTCTCGTTATGATCAGGATAAAGCGGTAGAAAATATTGTTGGCTTAGAAGGTAAAATGGAAGAGGTAAAACACCATTTGGCTAATTTAACAGCGTATGCCATTGCTTATTATGAAAATATCCAGAAAAAATATGGTAAAAATCGAGAACGTAAAACAGAATTGCGACTATTTGAAACTATTGATGCTTCAAAAGTTGCTGTTGCTAATGAAAAGTTTTATGCTAATTTTGAAGAAGGTTTCATAGGAACTTCCTTGAAAAAAGACCAGTATTTATTTGATTGTTCCGATATTGATGATATTATTATTTTCCGGAAAGACGGCGTGATGCAAGTTGTAAAAGTGGAAGCCAAAACTTTTGTGGGTAAAGATTTATTGCACGTAGATATATTTAAAAAGAACGATAGTCGAACGATTTATAATATGATTTACAGAGAAGGGAAAGTCGGACCTTATTATATGAAACGCTTTGCTGTTACTTCTATCACTCGGAATACAGAATATTTTTTGGCGTCCGAAATCAAAGATTCAGAAAATCTCTATTTTTCTGCTAATCCAAATGGGGAAGCAGAGTTGGTTTCTATATTATTAAAACCAAATGCCCGCGTTCGTAAAAATAAAATTGATATTGATTTTTCTGAACTCGCCATAAAAGGAAGGAATTCCAAAGGAAATTTAGTCACTAAATATGCTGTTAAAAAAGTAGATTTAAAAGAAGAAGGTCATTCCACTTTAGCACCGCGAAAAATCTGGTTTGATGATACTGTTCGTCGCTTAAATGCTGATGCACGTGGAAATTTACTTGGAACTTTTAAGGGCGATGATAAAATTTTATTGGTCAACGCACAAGGTGAAGCAAAACTGATTTCTTTTGATTTGCAAAACCGTTTTGATGATGACTATTTAATTTTAGAAAAATGGAAACCTGAGCAAGCGCTTTCCTGCATTTATTACGATGGCGAAAAAAATATCTATTTTCTAAAACGATTTTTATTAGAAAATACCTTAAATGTTCAAAGTTTTTTTCCTTCAGAACATCCAAAATCATTTTTAGAGATCATTATTACAGATTCCAACGCCACGGCAGAATTGATATTTGCTAAAGAGAAAGGCCGAGAAAAAGAAAACGAAACAATTAATATCGATGAATTTATTTCTGTAAAAGGCATAAAAGCCTTGGGAAATCAATTAACCAAAGACAAAATAAAAATTATTAACTTACAGATTCCAGCGCCAACTGAAGAATTTAATCCTGGTTTTGACGAAGTAGAATATACCGAAGGTCACGTCAGTTTTATAGACCACGACGTGAAAGACGAAGAATTTCCCGAAGAAGGAACCATTGGAAATCTTTTTGAAGAATAAAAAAATAATATGACACCCATTTTAATTATAATCATTGCCGCCACCGCTATTTTCAGTTATTACGGCTGGCAAAATCCACATATTTTTGAGAAATACAAATTTAATGTGGGTTCCATTTTAAGAAATAAAGAATATATACGTCTGGTTTCTGGAGGTTTTCTGCATGCAGATCCCATGCATTTGATCTTCAATATGTTGACGATTTATTTCTTCGGACCAATAGTTATTCAGGTTTTTGGGCCTGTAGGCTTTCTAATCATATATTTTGGATCAGTTATTTTAGGGAATGCTTTTTCCCTCTATCTATATAAAAATCAATCCTGGTATTCGGCGATCGGCGCTAGCGGGGGAGTTTCCGGTATTTTATTTGCTGCAATTGGTATGGATCCCCACATTGGCATTTACTTTTTTTTCATTCCCATCGCTATTCCGGGTTTTCTATTCGGTTTTGCCTATTTCGCCTATTCCGTTTACTCGATGTTAAATCCACGCGCTAATGACAATATTGGCCACGCAGCACACCTTGGTGGCGCCGCAATGGGTTTGGTTTACGCCATTCTATTGCAACCAGCACAAGCGGTACAAAACAGTTTATATTTATTAATAATGGCTTTACCGCTTCTTTATATGGCGTATGTGGTTTTTGTTCAGAAGAAAATTCTTTAGAATTTTTAAGAGCAACACGATTTTTAATATTTCGAAACCTTGTCCCGCTGTCCGCTATATCTTTTTTGCCGCTTCCATCGGGGCTAGAAAATTCATTTCTTTTATTTTTTTAAATAAATTATGCAAGAAAAGTTCGTTAAGAAACTAATATTTAAGAAAATTTCTTGACTATCAAACAGAAAAATATGGCAGGATCCTATTTCCAAGATCAAACTTACGACAAAATAGATTGTACCAAAAATCACTTAGAAAAGGGGGAATATGAAAACTGCACTTTCAAAAACTGCAATTTTGGCGAGTTTAATTTTAGCGGTTTCAAATTTTTAGATTCCGATTTCGTGGATTGTAATTTGAGTTTAGCAAAATTAAATGATACTGCTTTTGTGGACATTCGCTTTAAAAACTGCAAAATGCTTGGTCTGCAGTTTGAGCGTTGCAATAATTTCGGACTGGCGTTTTCATTTCAAAATTGCCAGTTAAACCATTCTTCTTTTTTCCAACTTATACTTCGTAAAATAATTTTTAAGGAATGTCAGTTGCGTGAAATTGATTTTTCAGAAGCGAATTTAAGTAGCGCCAGTTTTAGCGATTGCGATTTATCTCAATCTATTTTTCAGAACACTAACCTGGAAAAAGCAGATTTTCGGACAGCCTACAATTATTCCATTGACCCAGAAAACAACCGACTAAAAGGTGCCCAGTTTTCGTCATCAGGTATTGCAGGTCTTTTAGATAAATATCAAATTAAGATCGAGAATTAATTTTTTGACTTCTCATCCTTCAAAAACAACCTTTTTTCTTTTTTTTAAATTCATAACAACAATTGCAGTAATTATCAAAATTATCCCGATCCATTGTGATAAAGCGACGTGCTCATGAAGTAAGAAAAATGCCATCAGAACTGAAACCGGTAGTTCTAAAGAAGAAACGATACTTCCCAAACCAATTCCAGTTAAAGGGAATCCTGCATTTAACAATAGTGGCGGAATTACTGTTCCAAATAATGAAAGAATAATGGCCCATTTTGCAAAAATCATTAAATTAAAATCTTTAGGCGTAGAAAAAATCCCCATCATGTGATTAAAACTTTCAGATTGTGAGGGAATAATTTGAGTGATAAAAGTAAAAACTAAAACTAAAATTCCGCCGCCGAAAAGCATGTATAAACTTCGCTGAGCAGCTGAAATATTTGTTGCGATACTGTTTGCTGTAAACATTGTTGTTGTGAAGGAAGCTGCCGCTAATAAACCGAAAAATATCCCTAAAGGATTAAGGTGTGCAGAAGTATTCAACAAATTAGTCGCAAGGGTAGTACCGATTAAAACGATGATTACAGAAATGATTTTTAAATTGGAGGGTAATTTTTTTTCTAAAATCATTTCTAGCAAAACGCCCATCCAAACCGTTTGCATCAGTAAAACAATTGCAATCGAAACCGGAATGTCAAATTTTACCGCCAGATAATAAAAAATACTGGTCAGCCCAGTAGAGCTTCCTGCCAACATTAATTGCGAAATATTCTTCTTTGAGGCTTTTTCTGCCGTATTCCCGTTTTTCTTTTTTAAAAAAAGGTTAATAAGTAGCATTCCAATGATCCCAAAACTAAATTGTGAAAACGTTATTTCTGCAGTTGTATAACCTTCGCCGTATGCCATTTTCACAAAAGTAGCGAGCATTCCATAACTTGTAGCACCTAAAGCCACCAAAAAAACACCTTTTAACACTGAATTATTTACCATCTTATATTTTAAAAAGGCAACAAAGATAGGAAATTAGGTTTTAGGTAAAAGTTTCAGCTATTAGATTTATCAAATATTGTCTATCTTCTTTCTAAAAACAACTTTATTTAAGTGTTTTGATTTATTTTGAAGCAAAAATAAACCGATCATTTTCCGACATGTCTTTCAACAATTCTGAATATTTAAAACTTTTAAATAATTCTAATGTTTCCACCCCGAGTTTCTGATTGATCTCTAAGAAAATCTGACCGTGCTCACCTAAATATTTTTCGCTGTCGTTTGAAATTTTTTTGTAAAATATTAAAGGGTCTAACGTCGGGGCAAAGAGCGCTATTTTTGGCTCCACATTTTTTACAGAATCTTCTATTTCATTTTCTTCATTAAGTCCGATATAAGGCGGATTTGAGATAATGACGTCATATTCTCCTTCTAAAACCGCAGTCAAATAATCCCCAAAGATAAAATTGATATTTGCCTTATGATATTCCGCATTCAATTTTGCAATTTCTAAAGCTTCTGCAGAGATTTCAATAGCTGAAATTTCAGCATTTGGAAAGTTTTTTTTTAAAACTATTGGAATAATTCCGCTACCAGTACCAATCTCTAAAATTTTTAAATTTTCATTTCGATTATCACTTCTTGCTTTTTTAATCTTTGAAATCGCTAGTTCTAGCAATTCTTCCGTTTCAGGACGCGGAATTAAAACTGCAGAAGATACTTTAAATTTTAGTCCAAAAAACTCAGTTTCACCCAAGATATATTGATAAGGAATATTATTTTCTAATTGTTTTAAAACCTTTAAAAAAAAGATTTCTTGTTCATTGGAAAGCTTTGCCGCCGAGTTATTTCGAAGTTCAATCTTTGAAAAGTTTAATTTTTCCTGAGCAAAAATGGAAAATAATTCTAAAACTTCAGAAGCAGAATATATTTTTGAGAGCTTTAGGGCGAAAGCATTTTTTAAATCTTCTATTGTCATTTAAAATTATCTGGTGAAAACTAAATTTTTGGGGGTAGAAAGCGATTCATCTAGAAGATAATTAACCACGTTAAATGCTTTGACATCATTCAAAGTTTCAGCGTTAGTTTCTGCACAAAAGCGCGCTAATAATCCCCTTGCATGTTTTGTATACACCACGATTGTTTTCGGTTTACCGTTGCGAATTTCTTTAAATTCAACATTAATAATGTGATTTTCTAGTTCTTTTTGATCAACTGCTTTAAAATATTCATGACTCGCAACATTCAATAAAATCTCATCTTTTTTCAGCTCAGATTTTAATTCTTCAGTAATCTTTTTTTGCCAAAAATCATATAAATTTTTATTTTTTTCAAATTTAAATGCGCGCCCCATTTCTAATCTGTAAGGCATGATTTTATCCGAAGGACGCAACAGGCCGTATAAACCAGAAATCATTCGAAAGTTTTTCTGTAAGTAGTCGACAGCTTTTTTATCTAAATTTTCTACGTCTAAACCTTTATAAACTTCACCATTAAAGGAGTAAATTGCTTGTGAACTTTCTTTAATAGAAGGCTTTGAATTCCAAACTTGATTTCTCTGCCAGTTTTCGTCAGCTAATTTTTGGGAAATATCCATTAATTCAATTAAGAATTTTGGGGTTTTTGGTTTAAGATTCTTTTGTATTAATTCTGCTTCTTCGATGAATTTTGGTGTTGTACTTCTTAAATCGGTTTTTAAAGTGTTAAATTTCATTAATTTGGCTGGAGAGCTTAATATTTTCATTTACTAAGAAATTATAAAATTGCTGAATTGTTAAACATGATCGATTTTATTAAAATCAATATTTTTTATTTTGATTGAAAATCTTGTTACTGGCAGAAAACTGCACCCCGACTTGAGTGAAGCTCTTTTTACGGCTGAACTAAGTGAAGCGGAAAAAAAGCGGGAACGGAATTCAGAAAAATGGCGCCTAATCATTCTAAATAATTCCTTTTCCCTGACGGATAATTTCGGGTTCGCCACTTGTTAAATCGATGATTGTGGAGGCCACATTATCCCCATAACCGGAATCTATAACCAAGTCTACAAATTTATCATATTTTTCGGCAATCAATTCTGGATCTGTAGAATATTCTAAAACTTCGTCATCATCACGGATGGAAGTAGATGCAATGGGATGTCCTAGTTTTTCCACAATCATTCTTGGAATGGAATGATTTGGAACTCTGATTCCAATTGTTTTTTTGCCTTTGTAAGCGAGGGGTAAATTTCTATTAGCTTCTAAAATAAAAGTAAATGGACCTGGCAAATGATTTTTTAAAAAACGAAAAACAGGCGTATCTAAGGTTTTTGTGTAGTTTGAAATGTGGCTTAAGTCATTGCAAATTACAGAAAACTGTGCTTTTTCTAGTTTTACGGATTTTAATTGTGCTAATTTTTCCATCGCTTTTAGGTTAAAAATATCACAACCTAAAGCATAAATAGTGTCCGACGGATAAATAATTAAACCGCCTGATTTTAAAATAGTTACCACTTCATCCAACAAGTTTTCCTGAGGATTATCTGGGTATATTTTTAGAATTTTTGCCATATGTAAATTTACTAAATTCTTAATAATTATAAGAATTTTTAAAATTAATTTGGAGCGTTTATTTATTGTTGTATATTTGCACCACAATAACGCGGGGTAGAGCAGTAGGTAGCTCGTCGGGCTCATAACCCGGAGGTCGCACGTTCGAGTCGTGTCCCCGCTACTAAGTAAAGAGAATCAATTTTTGGTTCTCTTTTTTATTTGTTTTTATATCTTGCATTATGCAAAACGTTGCGTTTATTATCAACCCTTTTTCGGCAAAAAAAAATCACGAAACTTTTTTAAAGGCTTTGAAATCTAAAATTGAAAATCCGTTGGTTTATATTTCAGATTCAGTAGAAGGCACTGAAAAATTCATAGACGATCACTTTAATTCAATAGATGTTTTTATTGCAATTGGTGGGGATGGAACACTTTCGGGCGTTGCTAAAAAAATATTAAATACCAATAAAATTCTAGGTGGCTTTCCCGCTGGTTCGGGTAATGGATTTTCGAAAGAAGTTGATTTTAAGAAAAATTTAAACGGGCTTTTGAATAAAATTGAAACTCGGAATTTTAGGGCAATTGATACATTTAGCGTTAATGATCATCTTTCAATAAATGTTTCTGGGACAGGTTTCGACGGAGAAGTCGTGAAAAGATTTGAAAAAACAAGCCGCGGATTTGTAAACTATATAAAAGTTACTCTAAAAACTTTTTTCAGATATCAACCTGTGGAAATAAAATTTAAAGGAAATCTAGCACAGTTTGATGGAAAATATTTAATGATAAATCTTGCAAACACTCGTCAGTTCGGTAATAATGCTTTTATATCCCCAAGATCTGATTATTCCGACGGTTTTATTGAAGTAGCTTTAATAAAAAAATTTCCGATCCATTATGCAGCACAATTCGCTTATCAAATGTTTACCGGGAAATTAAAGGAAGGAGAGTATATAAAATATATTTCAATCGCAGAAATTGAATTTTCAGTTAATACGAAAATCTGGCACTTAGACGGAGAATATATGGAAATAAAATCGCCAGTTAAAGTAATCGTAAATCCAGGAAGCTTGCGTATTTTAGTTTAAATTTAATTTGTTTCTAACGCCGTTTTGTAAGCTTTTAAAGTTTCTTCACGGGCTGTTTTATGATCTACCATTGGCGTTGGATAATAATTAGTGCCAAATTCAGGAACCCATTTTTTCACGTATTTAAAATCTTTATCAAATTTCTCTTGCTGTGAAGTTGGATTAAAAATTCTAAAATAAGGTGCAGCATCACAACCTGTTCCTGCTGCCCATTGCCAGTTTCCATTGTTAGAAGATAATTCATAATCCAACAGTTTTTCGGCGAAATAAGCTTCGCCCACGCGCCAATCAATCAGTAAATCTTTTACTAAAAAACTTGCTGTAATCATCCGTACTCGGTTGTGCATAAATCCAGTTTCATTAAGCTGTCTCATGCCCGCATCTACAATCGGAAAACCAGTTTTACCTTCACACCATTTTTTCAGATCATCTTTACTTTCGCGCCATTTTATACCATCATATTTTGGTTTAAAATTATGCGTTACTACTTTAGGAAAATGATATAAAATTTGCATAAAAAATTCTCGCCAAATCAGTTCTTTTAAAAAAACTTCATTTAAGTCTTTTACCTCATCAACGATTTTACGAATGCTTTTTGTACCAAATCTAAGATGAATACTTAAGCGTGACGTCTCATCTGCAAATGGATCGTTACGATTTTCATCATAATTTTTAACCAAATCTGTATCAATTTTTTTCGAAGGAAAATCAATTGCAGTTTTTTCAAATCCTATTTGCTCTAGAGTAAAGTTTTTAGGTGTAAAAGACAGTAAATTATCCAGAAGTTTTTCTGAGGGATAATTTTTAACCGCATCTTTCCTAAAATTCTCCAGCCAAACTCTAGAGTAAGGCGTGTAAATTGTGTAAGGTGTTTTGTCCGCTTTTAAAACCTCGTCTTTCTCAAAAATGACCTGATCTTTAAAAAGTTCAAAATCAATATTTTTTGATATTAAAAAGCTCTCAATTTTTTGATCTCTTTCAATAGCTTGAGGTTCATAATCTTCATTAGCAAAAATTTTCCCAATATTAAACTTTGAAACTAATTCGTCAAATACAGCGGAAACATCACCGTGATAATATTGAATACCGCTATTATTTTCAGCTAATTTTTCATTTAAAATCTCTAACTGCTGATGTATAAACTCAACACGGGCATCTTTTTTCGAGGGTAATTTTGAAAGAATTTCTTCATCAAATATAAAAATCGGCAAAACTTTTAAATCTGACTTCAAGGACTCATGTAAACCATGATTATCATCTAAACGCAAGTCCCGTCGAAGCCAAAAAATATTTATCTTATCTGTCATACCATTACTGCCAATTCACTTAAAGGTTCATTCTTTTTACTAGTGTAGATGGTATTATGAAAAGTATTCAGCTTTTTTAAACTTTCTAAAAGTTCTTCTTTTTCTGTCAAATCCAGATTACCACACATGATTTTTGAAACTGTAGTAATATCTTTCATCGATTCTTTAAAAACTTTCACGCCTTTTTCAGTGACAGAAACGCGCACGCTTCTTTTGTCATTTTCATCTGGCATCTCAGAAACCAATTTATGTTTTGTAAGTCGCTTAATAATTTCTATACCGCTTTGTTTTTCGTGACCATTTTTCTCGATCAATTGCGTTTTTGTTAATGAATCATAATCCATCAAACGGTATAAATAAGTAAAATCTTCATTAACCAAATCTGGATGATTCTCTAAACCTTTTCTGATCAACTGCTTTGCATAGCGACCTAAAAGTATAACTTGCTTGGCAATTTCATTTTCTAAATTATTAAGATTTAGACTGAATTTATCAGATAGACGTAAAGGATTTTCTTGTTGATAAGCTCTCTCATTTAGAAAATGACGAAAGTCTTCAACAGTGCAATTGCTTTTGTGGGCTTCTTTTTCGAACTCTTTCACTTCAGAAAGAAGATCGATAATTAAATTGATACTCATTTTATATATTTTTAGTTTTTGATTGACAGGTAATTATTAATTTTTACATTTTTTGCTCCAATTGCATGCATGAGGCTATATAGACCAAAAAAAGTTCTGTTGATGTATATAAAATGTTTTGATCCACGATTGGCATTCATATTTTTAATCTGGGTATTTTTTGCAAATTTTTGACCTAGATCTGCTATATCCTTGAAAAATCGATCATCAGAAAAATCAAAAATTTCACATTGGAGGGGCTTGGTAAAAAGTACTAGTAATTCTTTGAAAATCGCTTTAAAAAATTGTCTTTCTTCTGGTGTATCATCCGAACGAATAATTTCTAATTCAAATAATTTTTTCTCAAAGAACTCCGGATTTTCAAGGTTTTCTTTTGTAGCTAACTCAAAATAAGGTATGTAGAAATCTTCAGGAACTTCTTTCATACAACCAAAATCGATTGCAATCAATTCATTTTTATCGTTCACTAAAAAATTTCCTGGGTGCGGATCTGCGTGCACTTTGCGTAAATAATGCATTTGATACATGTAAAAATCCCAAAATGTTTGCCCTACTTTATTCGCAACTTCTGGATCTTTATTTTTTGCAGAAAATGCTGAAATTGGAACTCCATCCATCCAATCCATCGTAATAATACGCTCTGTAGAATATTCTGGATAGTATTTTGGGAACAATAGATTATCAATATTTTTACATTTTTCAGCTACTTCTTGGCTTTGTTGTAATTCTAAAATATAGTCCGTTTCCTCCAGCAATTTATTTTCTACTTCTTTAAAATATTGTTCAGAATCTTTAGCATTAATATTAAACATTCTTATAGCAATCGGTTTTATCATCGATAAATCGCTAGAAATACTTTGTGAAACTCCTGGATATTGAATTTTTACGGCTAGCTTTTTACCGTCTTTTTCAGCTTTATGAACTTGGCCGATACTTGCGGCATTAACAGAATCTAAACTGAATTTATCAAAAATATCGCCTGGATTTTTACCAAAATATCTTCTAAAAGTTTTTGCAACTAAAGGAGCAGACAACGGTGGAACTGAAAATTGACTTAATGAAAATTTCTCACTATAAACTTCTGGTAGAATATTTTTCTCCATGCTAAGCATTTGCGCTACTTTTAGAGCGCTTCCCTTCAATTCCTTTAAACCGTCATAGATATCTTCTGCGTTATTTTTATCTAAAGTTTTTTTAGCTTCTTCTTCAGTTGTACTAAACTTATCACCGTAATATTTCAGGTAATTAACGCCAACTTTTGCGCCCGTTGTAATTAACTTTGATGCCCGCTGAATCTTTGAAGTTGGTATTCTATCTAATGTTTTCATCTACCGTTAATAATTTTGTGCGACTTTTTCTTTCCAAATAAATTTTCCAAAATCCAGAAGTTTTTCTAATGGTTTGGTATTTACAAATTCGAAACTGGCTTCAACAGATTTTTCTATAAAAATATCTGTTTTTTCAAATGAAGAACTGGTATCGTCCATCCAAAATTTAAGTGTAAGCAAAAAATTGTTCCAAAATAATTCTTCAACACCTTTGTTTTTGTATCTCTCTATTTTTTGAAGTCCCGTATTTTCCAGATCAATATTCATGGATGCAACATCTAGAGTTCTTACAAAAATTAAAAACATGGAACGTAATTTGGATAGTTTTTTCAGACCTTCCATTCTGTTTTTACTTTTCAGGATATATTTTACTAAACTTCTGTTTAAAGTAAGTTGTTCAAAATAAGTGTAATAAAGACTTAGCAACTTAGTTTTACTGTTCATTTCTGAAAAATTACTATCGTCAGCTAAAAGAAAAAGACTTTCTTCAAAAAAGTAAACTAAATAATATTTCTCAATTTCTTCGAAATTAGCAAAGAAAATATAAAATTCATTCTCTGCGATTTGATTATCTTCACAGAATGAATAGACATTTGTGGGCGGATGATTATGTCTTAGTACAAAATCTAAGTATTTTTTAAGGATTGTTTTTTTATCTAATAAGGAGTTATCCATTTTATATATATTTAATTGTTATACAAAAGTAGTAAAAATATTTTCCAATTTATTAAAAATAGTATATTTTTGTGCTAACTTAATTTCATTATGAAAAAGGCTGTCATTATTGGTTCTGGATTTTCTTCACTTGCTTCTGCTTGCTATATGGCAAAGGCCGGCTATGAAGTGGTAGTTTTAGAGCAAAATGAGCAAATAGGCGGTCGTGCATCGCTTTGGGAAAAGGAAAATTTTAAGTTTGATATGGGTCCAAGCTGGTACTGGATGCCCGATATTTTCGAAAGGTTCTTTGCAGATTTTGATAGAAAAGTATCAGATTATTATGAATTGCAAAAACTGTCGCCAGGTTATAGAGTTTATTTTGGCAAAAATGATTTCATAGATATTTCTGACGAACCTGAAAAAATTATTCAGAAATTTGAAGAAGTAGAACCGGGGAGTGGAAAGCATTTGCGACAATTTATGGCAGATGCAAAAAAAAATTACGCAATTGCGATGCAGGATCTAGTTTACAATCCAGGAAAATCGCTTTTAGAATTGGTGAGTTTAGAGACTGCGGTAAGGCTTCCTCTTTTTATAAAAAATATAAAGCAAACGGTCAGAAAAAATATTAAAAATCCAAAACTTCAAAGTATTTTAGAATTTCCGGTCTTATTTTTAGGTGCTAAACCAAGCGCTACACCGGCATTTTATAATTTCATGAACCACGCAGATTTTGGAATGGGAACTTGGTATCCAAAAGGTGGTTTTAATGCTGTTGCAAAAGGAATGTATAATTTAGCTGTTGAATTGGGTGTTAAATTTAATTTGAATGAAAAAGTTACAGCGATAGAAACAGAAAATGGTCAAGTAAAAAAAATCATAACTGAAAGCTCGGATTATTTGGCGGATGTTGTAATTTCAGGTGCAGACTATGCCCACACAGAAACTTTATTACCGGAAAATGCGAGAAATTATTCTTCAGATTATTGGCAAAAAAAGGTTTTCGCACCATCTTCATTTTTATATTACGTGGCTTTTAATAAGAAAATTAAAAATTTACAACATCATAATTTATTTTTTGATACAGATTTTGAGAAGCACGCAGAAGATATTTATGACGAACCGAAACTACCTGTTAAGCCTCTGTTTTATGCAAATTTTTCCAGTATGACAGATTTGGATCTAGCACCTGAAGGCAAGGAAGTGGGATTTTTTTTAATTCCTGTTGCAGTAGATTTAGAAGAATCAGAGGAAATTCACGATTACTATTTTAATCTGATTTTGGATAGAATTAAGGAAAACACGGGTGAAGATTTAAAACCACATGTTTTGTTTAAAAGAAGTTTTGGCGTGCAGGATTTTAAAGACAGATATAACTCTTGTCGCGGTAATGCGTACGGTTTGGCAAACACATTGCTTCAGACTTCAATATTACGACCACAGATTGATAACAAAAAATTAAAAAATCTTTTTTATACAGGCCAATTGACTGTACCAGGACCAGGTGTTCCGCCGGCTTTGATTTCAGGGAAAGTAGTGACCGATTATATTTTGGAAAAATTGGAGAAGTAATTCAAGATGATTAAGACAAATGATATATTAATTTTGATAGAATTATAGGGATTTGCGAAAATCGCGTTCCGGAATAAGTTAATGCCGATTTAAAAATTGGATGGAGACTAAAGGCCAAAATAGAAGCCATAATAAAAATAAAGAATGACACAAAATTTGCATGATCAGGTAAGTTTCAGTTGTAGCAAATTAGTTACAAAATCTTACAGCAGTTCATTTTCTCGAGCAATTTTACTTTTTCCGGAAGATATTCGACAAGCAATTTACAATATCTATGGTTTTGTAAGATTTGCGGATGAAATAGTAGATACTTTCCATGATTTTCCGAAACGTGAGTTGATGGATGATTTTATGAAACAGTATGAAGATGCTATGAATAAAGGAATTTCTCTAAATCCAATTTTGCATTCATTTACGCAGACAGTAAAGAAATATAAAATTGATCAAAGTTTAATAGATGCATTTATCGATTCTATGTACAAAGATCTGGGTGAAATAAATTATCAAGATAGAGCCGAATATGATGCGTATATCTATGGAAGTGCAGAAGTTGTAGGTCTGATGTGTCTGAAAGTTTTCGTGAATGGTGATAATAAGGAATTTAAAAAACTAGAGCCATTTGCAAAAAGTTTGGGTGCCGCATTTCAAAAAATAAATTTTTTAAGGGACATTCAGGCAGATTTTCTGATTTTGAACCGTATGTATTTCCCGGGTGTAGATTTTAATAATTTTAGTCTTGAAGATAAAAATACCATTGAAAAAGATATTGCTTATGATTTTGAACAAGCTTTAATTGGAATTAAAATGTTACCAATTTCAAGTAAATTAGCGGTTTTTATGGCTTATAGGTACTATATTAATTTATTCAGAAAAATAAAAAATACAGAACCTAAAGTATTATTAACCAAAAGAATACGCGTCAGCAATGCACGAAAAGCTTATCTAATGTTCGAACTTTTACTGACAAAGAATTTAAACTTATTGTGAGAAAAATTTTTGGTTTTTTACTAATTTTTTTTATATTTATTATGAACGCTCAAAATAGAATGGATTACGTTGCTTTGATGCTTAAAGCAGAAAATTCTGAAGTAATAACAAAACAACTTATTTTCAAAGCCACAGAAGATTTAAAAGTCAGCAGCCTTCCAGTTTATGAAGCGTATGTTGGAATTGGAAATTTATTCATGGCAAAACACGCTGGTAATCCTTTTTCTAAGCTATCATATTTTAATAAGGGAAAAAAATATTTAGATTCAGCGATTTTAAAATCGCCTGATAATTTAGAAATTAGATTTCTAAGATACACTACTCAAATCGAAATGCCTCATTTTTTAGGATACAATAAAAACCTGAATGAGGATAAAAAATTTATTTTGGAACACTACCAAGAGTCAAATGACGTAATTTTGGTATCTCAAATTAAAAAATTTTTAAAAATTTAATTAATGCAAATTCTAATATATATTTTAATAACCATTGGCGTATTCTTATTGATGGAATGTGCGACATGGCTCACTCATAAATACGTTATGCATGGCTTTGGATGGTATCTGCATGAAGATCATCACCAACCTGGATATCCACATGTTTTTGAAAAAAATGACGCATTCTTCGTAGTTGGTGCAGTTCCCAGTATTATTTTATTTTATCTCGGTACACGGAATGGAATTAACTATCTGTTCTTTATCGGCTTAGGAATTTTACTTTATGGAATGGCCTATTTTTTAATTCATGATGTTCTAATCCACCGTCGTTTTAAATGGTTTGACAAAACTAACAGCTATTATTTAAAAGGTCTTAGAAAGGCGCACAAAATTCACCATAAACATTTAGGGAAACAAAAAGGTGAATGTTTCGGGATGCTCTATGTTCCGTTAAAATATTTTAGAATGTAGATATGCAGTATTATTATATTCTTCTGGATATTGTTTCTTTTCTAATTCCATTTACATTCAGTTTTGAAAGGAAAATGCTTCATTTTATTCAATATTGGAAAGCATTTTTCACAGCAATTATTACAGTTGGTTTATTTTTTATCGCATGGGATATTTACTTTACTTATCAAAATGTTTGGGGATTCACTCCGCAATACTTGCTTGGAATAAATATTTTTAAGTTGCCTTTAGAAGAATGGCTTTTCTTTCTTTTAATTCCATATTCAAGTTTATTCATCCATTATTCACTTTTATATTTTTTTCCAAAACCTGAGTTATCTGAAAAAGTAACACAAATTATTACTGTTATATTATTTGGGTTTTCATTTGGCATATCAATTTTTAACAGTGATAAAATTTACACTTTTTGTAGTTTTGGCCTTTTCGCGATTTTAATGTTGCTCCAAATTATTTTTAAGTTTAAATATGCGCGGCGGTTTTACTTAAGCTTTATCATTATTTATATTCCTTTTTTCTTTGTTAATAATGCTTTGACGGGCGCTTATTCAGAAAGCCCGGTTGTTTATTATAACAGCACAGAAATTTTAGGTTATAGAGTAGGAACAATGCCTTTGGAAGATAGCTTTTACTGCTTTGGTTTATTATATGGAATTCTACTAGTCTTCGAATATTTAAAGAAAAGATGGAACAAAAACGAAATTGAAAATTACGAATTCGTAATTAATTAAATTTTCAAGTCTCTTAAAATGCTTTCCGTTGGTATTTGGCACTAAAAATAATAATTACAAATGAAATTAAATATTAAAAAACAATCAGGAATTTATACTTTAACTTCTGAGCAAGTTTTACCGATAAGTTTAGACACAGCATGGGATTTTTTCTCTACACCAAAGAATTTAGATAAAATAACGCCCGCTGAAATGAACTTTAATATTACTAACAATCCGCCCGATAAAACCTATCCGGGACAAATTATTACTTATAAAATTGGTATTTTACCTTTCGTAAAATCCAATTGGGTGACGGAAATCACGCAGCTAAAGGATAAAGAATTTTTTGTGGATGAGCAGCGTTTTGGTCCTTATGCAATGTGGCACCACGAACATCATTTTGAGAAAATTTCTGAGAATGAAACTTTAATGCGCGATCTTCTTAATTTTAAAATGCCTTTGGGTGCATTTGGTGATTTATTAGTGGGTAGTTTGGTTGTAAATAAAGTAAAATTTATTTTTGAAAGTCGGTTTAAAATTTTGAGTGCGTATTTTTCTGGGAAGTAACTGTCGTTTTATGTTTTAAAAATTATTTGGAAAATAATCTTATTTTAGAAAAATTAAAACTTGCCTCTTTACCTTATTCTAATTATTTTACATAAAATAGAATAAAAGCAACTGAGGCAAGTTTAAGAGAAAATTCTCTTTTCTCATCATGTGTGTTAATCTTCCGCAAATCTATTACAACTATAGTTAATACAACTTAACATTTGTTAATTTACATCAATTTTTATTCTTTCTTTACGGATTCTAGACAAGTGAACAGCCGAAATATTTAGCCAGGAAGCAAGATGTTTCAGCGGTACGATATCTAAATATCCTGGAAAATTACTTTCTATAAAATCGTAATTTTCGGTGGCACTGTTAAAGCTAATTAAATTCTTCATTTTTAATAAATTGACATAATGCTCTTCCATTACCAGAAGTCCGAATATTGCCCAATCATGATATTGCGCGTAAAGTACCATTAAACTTTCTTTATCGATGGAATATACAGTTGAATCTTCATAGCAACAAATATCACATTTACTAATTATTTGCGTCCCAAAACTCTCATAGTCTGTAACAACTGTTTTTTCTGGTTCTAGCCAGATTGTTTTTTCTTCTCCTTCTTTATCAACAAAATAACAACGTGTAATCGAATTTTCGACCATAAAAATCCGTTTACATATTTCGCCCGATTTGAAAATAAAATCTCCGCTCTTACATTCAGATACTTGAAATTTATCTAAACCAATTTCTAAAATTTCTAAATCGAAATCTGGTTTGTATGATAGGACTTTTTCCTTTATAAAACTTTTATTTAAGCTATTTTTTACCATTTTAATATATTCTATTCAACGCCCACAGAATCATCGCCACGACCATCTGCAACGCCAGAAATTGTACGGTCTTTATTGACCAAGATCATTTCAGTTCTTCCAATTTGTCCTCTTTTTTCAACTTTATAATTCATTTTTTCTAAAGAATTAATCGTGCTTTCCGGAAAATTTTCTTCCACAAAAACGACGTCCGGCAACCACTGATTATGGAATTTTGGTGAATTTATCGAAAGATTAGCATTCATTTTAAAATCTACTACATCAACAATAGATTGGTAAACTGACGTTGGAATTGTTGTTCCGCCCGGCGTACCAACAACCATCAAAACTTTTCCGTTTTTTAAAACCAATGTTGGCGTCATAGAACTAAGCATTCTTTTTCCCGGTTGAATGGAATTTGCTTTGCCGCCGACGGCGCCGTACATATTCGGAACGCCCGGTTTCACAGAGAAATCGTCCATCTCGTTATTTAAGAAAAATCCTGCGCCAGAAACCACGACTTTACTTCCGTATAAACCATTTAAAGTTGTTGTGACAGAAACTGCATTTCCGTCTTTGTCTAAAATTGAAATATGCGTCGTTTCCGTAGATTCTTTTGGTTGGGAAATGATCGTTCCAACTTCTGAACTTGGGGTTGCTTTCTCTGGATTATAACTCTTCCAGCGATTTTTTAAATAGTCATCTGAAACTAACATTGCCGTTTGATCTTTTATAAACTCCGGATCGCCCATATATTCTGCTCTGTCCGCAAATGCACGTCTTTCTGCTTCTACCATTGGCTGCACGGCTTGTACGGAATTTTGCTGAAATTTTTCAATATTGGCATAAGAACTCATTTTAAACATTTGTTGCAAAAGAATGCCGCCACTTGACGGTAAACCCATCGCTACGATTTCATTTCCTTTATAATCAAAAACCATTGGTTTCCGAGTGATTGTTTTATAATTTTTCAGATCTTCTAAAGTAATAATTCCATTTCCGCGTTTCATTTCAGCAACTATTTCTTTGGCTGTTTCGCCTTCATAGAAACCTTTTTCGCCCAGATCTCTTATTCTGATTAATGTTTTTGCTAATTCTTTCTGAATTAATAAATCACCTGCTTTCCAAGTTTCAGTTTTTATAAAAACTGTTGGCATTTTATTATGTTTCTGGAAATCTGCTTTGGTTTCGTTCAGTTCATTTGCTTCTTTAGATGTGATGGCGAAACCTTTTTCTGCTAAATCTATTGCTGGTTGAATTAAATCTTTCATCGGTAATTTTGCATATTTTAAAGTCGCAAAAAACCCAGAAACTGAACCTGGAACGCCACTTGCTAATCTGCCGTTTTGAGATAAATCTGTGTTGGCGTTTCCTTTTGCATCCAAATACATATCTGCATTTGCTTTAGAGGGCGCCGTTTCCCGATAATCTAAAGTAAATTTTTCGCCATTTTTAAAGCCAACTAAAAAACCGCCGCCGCCAATATTTCCCGCATGCGGATAAACTACCGCTAAAGCCAATTGTGTGGCAATTACAGCATCAAAAGCATTCCCACCTTTTTTTAAAATTTGCGCGCCAACTTCGCTCGCCAACGGGTGAGCCGAAACTACTACACCTTTTTGCCTAACTTCAACTTCTTTTACAGTTGTATAATCTGTTTTTTGAGCGGTTAATATCTGGGTAAAAACAATTAAGAAAAGGAAATATTTTTTCATTGGGAATAATTTTAAACAAATATAAAAGATTGAAAGTGAAATCAATAATAAACACTTTAAAATTTTGAATGTTTATTAATCTTATTATCATGAAGATTGCTTTAATTAAATGTCCAAAATTGCAGCCCGGCTTGATAGTAAATATTAATTTATTATTTGAATTATGAAACGTCGTCATTAGGTTTGAACAAAAATTCTTTTTTTTAAATAAATATTAAAAGCGCAACGCGGAAATTACTGCCTAAAGAAGATCAAAAAATAATATTAAAAAAAACCTTTGAGAATGTCAAAGGTTTAAAAGTTTTAAATTTCTGTATCTAAATCCCAATTCTCTAAATAATCGTGCACATGTTTTAAAAACATTCCGCCCAAAGATCCGTCTACCACGCGATGGTCGTAAGAATGCGACATAAACATTAGGTTTCTAATTGCAATAACATCGCCGTCCTTGGTTTCCAAAACTGCTGGTTTTTTCACAATCGCACCAACTGCTAAAATTGCAACCTGAGGCTGTGCGATGATTGGTGTTCCCATTAAATTTCCAAAACCACCCACATTTGAAATAGTATAAGTAGCACCTTGCGTATCTTCTGGTCTTAATTTTTTATTTCTCGCTCTAAAAGCCAAATCGTTAATTGCTTTTGTCAAACCTAAAAGAGAGAGTTGATCGGCGTTTTTAATTACGGGAACGATCAAATTGCCATCAGGAAGAGCAGTGGCCATTCCAATATTAATATTCTTTTTCTTGATTATTTTATCTCCGTCTACGGATACATTGATCATTGGAAAATCCTGAATCGCTTTTACGATTGCATGAACGAAAATTGGCATAAATGTCAGTTTTTCACCTTCTCTTTTCATTAAAAGATCTTTATGCTTATTGCGCCATCTTACCACATTTGTCACATCACTTTCAATAAATGAAGTCACGTGTGGTGATGTTTTTTTGCTGTTAACCATCGCATCTGCAATAATTTTTCGCACGCGATCCATTTGAATCACTTCGTCACCTGCGTTTAATTTAATAGGAACGTTTTGAACCGCTGGAGGAATTGCGGGTGTGGAAACGACTTGAGTTTTTTCCGAAGTATTATTTTGAGCTTTTACATCTCCTCTGCTTGAGACGAATGCTAAAATATCTTCTTTAGTAATTCTGCCCTCTAAACCAGTTCCTTTAATACTTTCAAGCTCTTGGTTTGAAATATTTTCCTGCTGGACAATAGATTTTACCAAAGGAGAAAGAAAACCTGCATTTTCGGTACTTGATGGGCTATTTCCAGTTTCAGATCTTGAACTGTTTATTGAATCTTCCAAACCTTTTACAACCTCAGAATTCTCATCTATTTTAATATTTTCGACTGGGCTACTTTCATCCGTTGAATTATCGCCACCTGCAGTTTCTAAAATCGCAATAGCTTCACCAACTTTCGCAACGTCATCTTTCTGCTTTAATAATTTTATAATTTTCCCCGAAACTGGCGTCGGAACATCAGAATCTACTTTATCGGTTGCAATTTCTACTACAGAATCATCTTCATTTACCATATCGCCTTCTGAGAAAAGCCAATCGATGATCGTTGCTTCCATCACGCCTTCGCCCATCGATGGGAGTAATAATTTGTATTCCGCCATTTTATTTATTATGATTTCCACAAAGATAAAAAATTTTATTCATTATAAAATAATGAATTTTTCAATAATATTTTTATTATATTTATAATATAAAGATTTAAATAAAATTGAAATTTATGTTACACGTCCATGTCGTTGCTACCTTTGAGTTTAAAGTTAAAGATGCGCAAAAAGCCCTAAAATTAATGGAAAATATGGTCGCTGAAACTGTAAAAGAAGAGGGTTGCATCAGATTTGAAATGATTGAAGATCAAGAAAGAGATGCTTTTTTCTTTCTAAATGAAGTTTGGGAAAATAAAGAATTTCATAATAAACATATGCAAACTTCTCATTTTAAAGAATTTATTTCCGGGATAAAGGATATTTTGCAATCGCAAGTTGTTTATAAAGGTAGAAAAGCCTTTTAAAATTAACTAAAAAAAAGTTTTAAGTAGAAAAATTAATTAATTTCTGCTTCAAAAACCTCTTCAAAATGTGTTTTAATTTTATTTTTTAATTCTATAATTTCGGTTGCAGAAAATTCATTTTCCCGCTCTGCTTTTAAAGAAGTAACGCCTTTGTCTTTAATTCCGCAGGCAATTATATAATCGAAATAAGCGAGATTTGTATTGACATTTAAGGCAAAACCGTGCATCGTGACCCATTTAGATGTTTTTACACCTAAAGCACAAATTTTCCTTGCGTAAGGTTTTCCAACATCCAGCCATACACCAGTTTCACCTTCAGAACGTTCACCTTTTAATCCGTATTCTGCAATTGTTCGAATAATGACTTCTTCCAAATTTCGCATGTAAAGGTGAATGTCAGATTTAAAATTATCTAAATCTATAATTGGGTAGCCAACCAATTGCCCGAAACCGTGGTAAGTAATATCGCCTCCACGATTGGTTTTAACGAAAGTGGCGTCGATTTCTTTTAATTTTTCTGAATTGGCGAGCATATTATGTTCGTCGCCAGATTTTCCTAAAGTGTAAACGTGCGGATGCTCTACAAATAATAAATAATTTTGAGTTTCTTCAAATAAACCGTCTGTTCTGTCGCGGTTTTTAAGTTTTTGCTCAATGATAGATTTCATTAAATTTTCCTGATAATCAAACGCCGTTTGATAATCCGTTAAACCTAAATCTTCAAATTGTAAAACTCTATTTTGTATTGCTGTCATTTTTCTAACTTTCTATTACTAATCACCTTCTTTACTAATTTAAAAAAGTAAAATTAAGAAAATTAATTTAGTATGCTATGAATAAAAGCTGCAGATTTTTCTTTCCAGTCTTCTTCATGAAGCAAAACATTTACGAATGCGGTTCCGATAATTCCACCTTCAGATTTCTCTGTTACTGCATCAAAATCTTTTTTATCTTTAATACCAAAACCGATAAAAACAGGATTTTTAAAATCTATTTCTGAAAGTTTTTGTAAATAATCTTCGTTGTTGACCGCTTTATTATCATTTCCAGTTGTGGAAGAAGAACTTACGGCATAAAGAAATCCTGAACTTAATCCATCTAAATATTTTATTCTTTTATCTGAAGTTTCTGGCGTCACCAAAAAAGTAAAATTAAGATTGTATTTTTCTAAAATTTTCTGATAATTTCTTTCAAATTCTACTGGTGGTAAATCTGGAATAATTAAACCAGTTACGCCTGCCTCTGAGCAATTTTTACAAAACGCTTCAAAACCAAAACTTAAAACAGGATTAATGTAGCCCATTAAAATTACTGGAATTTTAATCTCTTCTTTCACTGATTTCAATTGCTCAAATAATTTTTTAATGGACATTCCATTTTTTAAGGCCAATTCATGCGCTTTTTGAATAACTGGTCCATCTGCGACCGGATCTGAATAAGGCATCCCGATTTCCATCATTTGGGCACCAGAATCCTGGATTATTTTCATGATTTCTGTGGTGTCATCCAACTTAGGAATTCCCGCCGTGAAGTATATATTTAATTTTTTTGACATTGCAAAATTTGTTTTAAAAGTAATTTTATTAATTAAACTAAAAAGTGAAAACTGCGTAAACCGCGCCCCGACCTGAGTGGAAATACTTTTTGTTTTTATTGCGATTGCAAAAAGGTTCAACGGATTGCTTCACTCTTCTCGCAATGACAATAAAAAGATTGGGAACGGAGGGCGGAAAAAGGCGCCCAAACAATTCTAAATATACTGTAAATAAGTGTCCAGATCTTTATCTCCACGACCGCTCAAACACACGACTACGATGTCATCTTCCTTAAATTTTTTCTTATCAAAAACCGATAAAGCGTGCGCTGTTTCCAAGGCTGGAATAATGCCTTCGATTTTGCACAGATCAAACGCAGATTTTAATGCTTCATCATCTGTAATACTAAAATATTCTGCCCGATTTTGAGTGAATAAATTAGCGTGATAAGGTCCAATTCCTGGGTAATCTAAACCTGCCGAAATAGAGTGGGGCTCGATAACTTGCCCATCATTTGTTTGCATTACGATACTTTTACTACCATGCAAAATACCCAAAGTTCCCAGGAAAGTTGTTGCCGCGGATTTGCCAGATTCCAGACCGAAACCACCTGCTTCTGCTGCAATTAATTTCACATCTTTTTCTTCTGAAAAATGATAGAACGCACCTGCTGCATTACTTCCGCCACCGACGCAAGCAATGACATAATCCGGATTTTCCCGACCGATTTTTTCCTTCAACTGCCATTTTATTTCTTCGGAAATTACACTTTGTAATCTAGCCACTAAATCTGGAAACGGGTGCGGACCAACCACACTTCCGATGATGTAATGCGTGGTCGTGGCATTGTTAATCCAGTCGCGAAGTGCTTCATTCACGGCATCTTTTAAGGTTTTACTCCCCGAAGTTGCCGGAATTATTGTCGCGCCCAGAAGTTTCATTCTTCCGACATTTGGTGCTTGACGCGCAATATCAACTTCGCCCATGTAAACGATGCATTCCAAACCGAGCAAAGCGCAGGCGGTTGCCGTTGCAACACCATGTTGACCCGCACCGGTTTCTGCAATAATTCTTTTTTTACCCAATTTTTTTGCGAGTAAAACCTGACCAAGCGCATTGTTAATTTTATGTGCGCCGGTGTGATTTAAATCTTCCCGTTTTAGATAAATTTGGGTGTTATATTTTTCGCTTAAATTTTTCGCTAAATAAAGTGGTGTGGCGCGTCCCACGTAATCTTTCAAAAGATATCTAAATTCTTTTTGGAATTCTTCAGACTCAATAATTTCTAAGTATTGATTTTGTAATTCTTCCACATTTGGGTACAACATTTCTGGCACGAAAGCGCCACCAAATTGACCGTAATAGCCGTCTTTGTCAGGGTTTTGATATTTAATTGCTTCCATTTTATATTATTATTTTATTTAATTCTATATTTTTTTTAAATTTTTTAATTTTCTCTAAGTCTTTATTTCCAGGTTCCATTTCAAATTTTGAATTGATGTCTAAAGCGAAAGGTTTTTGGTTTAATATTTTAATATTTTCTACATTTTCTGCAGTAATTCCACCGCTTAAAAAATACGGTTTCGGAATTTTTATATCATTTAATAGTTGCCAATCAAAAGTTATTCCTGTTCCACCAAAGGCGCTTGAATCTGTGTCAAACAAAAGATAATTGATAAATGAGGATTGCTGATCAATTATATTTTGTAATTCTACCTTATCTTGATTTCCAATTCGTATGACTTTAATAATTTCTATTTTATCATCTAATTTTTCTCTTAATTCAGCAATAAAATCTTCATTTTCATCGCCATGAAGTTGAATATAATTTAAATCTGCTTTCTCAGAAATTTCAACTATTTTTTCAATTTCTTCATTCACAAACACGCCCACTTTAGAATTTGATTTGATAGATTTAATATCGTCTAAAGTCAAATTATTTAAAGTAAAACGCGGTGACTTTTCATAAAAAATAAGTCCCAAAAAATCAATTTTCAAAGAAATTAATTCTTCAATTTGATTAATTTTGGTTAAACCGCAAACTTTTATGTTCATTTCAATTTTAGTTTAAAATTCTTTATTTAATTGAAATTCAACAATTGCTTTCGAATGAATTAAAGCGGTATCAAAAATGGGAACCTTCACATCACTTTGATTGATAATTAAAGGAATTTCGGTGCAACCTAAAATTATTCCTTCCGCTCCATTGCTTATCAGTCTGTCAATTATTTCAAGATATTTTTCCTTAGTATTATGATTGATTATACCTTTTCCCAGTTCAGCATAAATCGATTGATGAATAAATTCTCTATCTTTATCATTAGGAATTATTGTTTCAATATCTTTTTCTGTAAGTTTAGACTTGAAAAAATCCAGCTCCATTGTAAACTTAGTTCCAAGTAATCCTATTTTTTTTAATTCATTTTTTTTAATTTCCTTCGCGGTTTCTGTTGCAATGTTTATGATGGGCAGACCGATTTCTTTCTCTAGTTGATCTGCAACATAATGCATAGTATTTGCGCATAATACGAGCGCTTTTACACCAGAATTTTTTAATTTCTGAGCAGCATCAAAAAGCATATCAAAAATTTTTCCCCAATCATTAATGTCTGTGCTTTTTTTGATTTCTTCATAATTAAAAGAATAAATCAAGCATTCAGAAAAATTAAGTTCTCCTAATTCATCGTTAATACCTTGGTTGATTAATCTATAATAATCTGCTGTAGAAACCCAACTAATACCGCCTAAAAGTCCAATTAATTTCATGTTGTAAAGTTAAAGTGGTTAGTAAATTCTTCAAAAGTTGCTCCCGGATTTTCAGTTTTCATAAAGTATTCACCCATCAAAAAGCCATCGAATTTTTTTTCTTTTAAAAACTTAAAATCTTCAACACTGTAAATTCCGCTTTCTGCAATCTTCAAAATATCTTTTGGTAATTGATTTTTAAGATTAATAGAATGTTGCAAATCCACTTTAAAATCTTTTAAATTTCGGTTATTAATGCCAACAAAATCGATATCATTATTGATATGTTTTAATTCTGCTTCATCATGTATTTCCAGTAAAACTTCTAAACCCATCTGATGCGAAAGCGCTGTAAATTCTTGTACTTGAGAAACTGAAAGATTCGCTGCAATTAACAGAATAACGTCTGAACCAATAGATTTTGCTTCATAAAACTGATACTCATCCACCATAAAATCTTTGCGTAAAATCGGAATATCGGTGGATTTTCTAACTTTCGAAATATCTGCTAAACTTCCCCCGAAAAAATGATAATCAGTTAAAATTGAAACTGCGCTTGCTCCAAATTTTTCATAATTACTTACGACTTCCAAAACATCAGATTGATCATTTATAATACCTTTAGAAGGCGATTGTCTTTTAAATTCTGCAATAATTCCGGTTTTTTCTTTTAAAGTTTCTTTCAAGGATTTTCCTGTTTTTCCAAAATATTCGGAATCCATTAATTCACTTAGAGAAACTTCAGATTTTGCTTTCCGAACTTCTTCTTTTTTATGTTCAATTATTTTATCTAAAATATTCATTTTTAATTAATTAAAGCCGTTAAACAATTGAGTGCTTTTCCACTTTCCAGACTTTCTTTTGCTAAATCGAGACAACTTTCATAATCACCAAATTGCTGTGTGCATTCTAAAACTATTGCTGCGTTCGATGTTACTACGGCATTCTGTTCAAAACTTCCCTTTCCTTCTAAAATAGTTTTAAAGATTTTTGCACTTTCTGTTTTGGAATCACCACCTTGAATTTGATCAGCATCTATTTTTTTAAATCCCAGATCTTCCGGTGCAAATATTTCATCACCATTTTTAGTAATAATTTTTGTGTCTGCAGTTAAAGAAATCTCGTCGTAACCGTCCAAAGCATGCACCAAACTAAAATTTCTGTTTTGTTTTTGAAGTAAATATTGGTACAACCTGGCGATTTCTAAATTATAAACACCAATTACTGAAAATTCTGGTTGTGTCGGATTTACGAGTGGTCCCAGAATATTAAAAAAAGTTCTCAAACCAAGTCCTTTTCTTAACGGTGCAACAGTTTTTAAAGCGGGGTGGAAGAGTGGTGCGTGCAAAAAGCAAAGATTCGCTTTTTCTAAATCTTGTTTTAAATCTGCTTCATTATCTTTAAATTTATAGCCTAATTCTTCAAGAACATTAGACGAACCCGAAACTGTTGAAACGCCATAATTACCGTGTTTTGCCACTTTCTGTCCAGCACCAGCAACTATAAAACTTGCCAATGTAGAAATATTAAAGGTATTTTTTCCGTCACCGCCGGTCCCGACAATATCTGCTAAATTTTCGCCTAAATCTACCTTTACAGCAAGTTGCATTAAAGCCTCGCAAAAGCCTTCCAGTTCTTCCAAAGTAATACTTCGCATAAGGAAAACTGTCACAAAAGCAGTCACTTCACTATCATTAAATTTATTTTGTGCAATTTCTGTTAAGATTGCTTTCGCTTCTACTTTTGTGAGCGTATTGTGATTAAATAAATATTGTAATATCTCTTTCATTATTTTAAATCTTAATTCTTTAGAAAATTTTCTAAAATTTCTCTTCCTTTTGGCGTTAAAATACTTTCGGGATGAAATTGAACTGCCTGAATATCGTAAGTTTTATGCTGCAAAGCCATTATCATTCCGTCTTTATCAATTGCCGTTATTTCTAATTCATCAGGAAAATTTTCGGTAGAAATTGCCCAGGAATGATACCGTCCCGCTTCAAAAGTTTCAGGAAAATTTTTAAAAATCTGAGTGTTTTTGTTTAAAATTTTAACTTCAGTTGCAACCCCATGGTATATTTCTGAAAGGTTAATTAATTTTCCACCAAAGACTTCGCCAATTGCTTGCAAGCCCATACAAACGCCGAAAATAGATTTTGTAGGCGCATAAGTTTTAATTAAATCTAATAAAATACCAGATTCTTCGGGAATTCCGGGACCAGGCGACAATATAATTTTATCATATTTTTTGACTTCCTCCAAAGTGATTTCATCATTTCGAAAAATATCAATTTTCTCTCCCACGATTTCTTCAATCATTTGAACCAAATTGTAAGTAAAACTGTCGTAATTATCTAAGACTAAGATTTTCATATTTGTAATATTGTATAAAGTATAATGTACAAAGTAAAAAACACATTTTACATTGTACTTATTATATTTAATTTTTAAATTGATTCTGCTTTTATAATTGCTTTTTTCAAAGCGCCTAATTTGTTATTTACTTCTTGAAGTTCATTTTCAGCGGAAGATTTTGCGACAATTCCTGCGCCGGCTTGGTAAAACAAAGTGTTGTTCTTACTAAGGAAAGTTCGGATCATAATAGCTTGGTTGCAACTGCCATCAAAACCGACGAAACCTAAACAGCCGCCGTAATAACCGCGAGAGGTTTTTTCATAATCATCAATTAATTCCATCGCTTTGAATTTTGGCGCGCCACTTAAAGTTCCCTGTGGGAAA
The DNA here is from genome assembly GCF_052976925.2 of Halpernia sp. GG3. NCBI lineage: Bacteria > Pseudomonadati > Bacteroidota > Flavobacteriia > Flavobacteriales > Weeksellaceae > Halpernia > Halpernia sp. GG3. Next base: position 161,780 of record NZ_JBRIIR020000010.1, on the reverse strand, counting down.
GTAGTTGCGATCATTTCGAAAGGATTTTGATTAGGTAAAACTTCTGCTGTCACTTCTGAAACCATATGAATGACGTGCGAGAAAAACTGAATTTCTTTTAATTTTGTAACCGTTGTATTTTTGCCGATAATGCTTAAATCATTTCGTGCTAAATCTACTAACATCGTATGTTCTGCGTTTTCTTTCGGGTCTTTTTTTAACAATTCTGCGGCGGCTAGATCTTCTTCTAAAACGCCTGTTCGTTTAAAAGTGCCCGCAATTGGGTGAATAATTGCTGTTCCGTCTTTAATAATGAGTTGACTTTCTGGTGAAGAACCAAATATTTTATAATCGCCGTAATCAAAGTAAAAAAGATAAGGTGACGGATTAATATTTCGTAAAGTGCGATACACATTAAAATCATCACCTTGAAATTTTTGTTCAAATCTTCTGCTTAAAACCAATTGAAAAACATCACCACGAAAACAATGTTTTTTGCCTTTTTCCACATTTTCCAGGTATTGCTCGTCTGTAAGATTAGATTTTTCATCGCCTACTTTTTCAAAAGGAAAAATAGGGGCGTTTTTTTGATTAATTAAATTTTCAATTTTTGAAATTTCAGATTTTAAACCTTTAATTTTATTTTCGATCAAAAACATTTCATCGTTAAAGTGATTAATGGCAATAATAAACTGATAAAACCGGTATCGTAATAGGGGAATTTTATTTTCTTCCGACTGTTCTTTAAATTTTATTTTATCAAAGAATGGAATGGCGTCATAACTTGTGTAGCCAAATAAACCTTGCGCCGATTTTCCCAAATCGTGATCGGGATTTTCACCATTGAAACATTCACAAAAATTTTGTAAAACCTCTATTAATTTTTCCTCTTTTAAATTCAGCTTAAAAGAAGGTTCTAAAGGGAATTTAACTTCCGCTTCATTGAAGTTTTTTATTTCAATTCCACCGATTGCATTCACGGCAATAAAAGAAAAATTATTCTGCGTATTTTGATTTCCAGCGCTTTCTAAAAGAACGGTGTCGCGAAATTGATCACGTAATCTCAAGTAAATTCCCACAGGTGTGAAAAGGTCGCTTAAGGTAGTTTTTACGGTAGTTTTATAATTAATTTTCTGAGAAAACTTCATACGGTAATATTTATTATTTTTTTTGGACATATGCTATCGCCTATCTTAATTTGTATTTTTAAACTACAATTACAAGTGGCGATTTCATAACTAATTTTAAATTTATTTGATTTTAAGACATAAAAAAAGACCTTAACATATCGCTAAAGTCTTATAAAATCTTAATTTATTTTTTTTAAAATTAAACAAAATAAATGTATTTCAGACCCGCGAAGAGTTGAAATGCCACCACCAATTTTTGTTTAAATTTTTCATTATTAATTCTAATTTTATCAGATTAATTGTGGCACAAATTTATAAAAGATTTTCGAAATAACTGAATAAAATATAAAAAATATTGTGCTTTGGCAAAAATTAACATTACATTTGAAAGAATTTAAAAATTAATTATTATGAAAAAATTATTCGTAGCGGCTTTTATCGGCGCACTAACGCTTACAGCATGTTCAAAGAAGACTGATGCAAAAGAAAGCAACACTATGATGGCAGAACCAGACAGCACAGCAATGATGTCAGATTCTACTAAAATGGCGCAGCCAATGGATTCTTCTGCAGCAGCAATGCCGATGAAAGCAGACAGTACAAAAATGGCTAAATAAATTTCAACAACTTTGTTATTTAAAAAAAAGGTCCTTCAATTTGAAGGACCTTTTTTTTTATTCTTCCACATTTTTAAGTGACATCAGGAGATGATAGGCACCTTTGGTGACAAATTTCTTTTTCTCGTCACCATTTTTGAAGTTTAAAAGTTCAGAAAAACCATTTTCCGAATTTCCGATAGTCACAGGAAACATTTTGTAAGTTTTCGGTTTTATTTCTTCAAAAATATACTGTTTTTCTTCCCAGGTAACGATTGCTTCCTCAGGAATTACCAAACCTTTTTCAGAATCTGCCTCCATTTCGGCATTCATAAAAGTTCCAGGTAACAAAGATAAACTGTTATCCACAAAATGACAATGAACCAAAACGCTTCGATCTGCATTAAAATCTTTACCGATAATAAAAACGCGTGCTTCGTATTTTTTTTTCGTATTTTGATTGGTGTATGCGAATACTTTTTGTCCCACAGCAATTTTACCCAAATCTTTTTCAAATACTTTTAAAGCCAAATGCAGATCGCCAGTATTAACGATTTCAATCATTTTATCGGTTGGCGAAACATATTGTCCAATGTTAATATTTACAGTGGAAACATAACCTGAAATAGGGGATATGACGGCAAAAGCACGTCGAATATTATTGGCATTTAAAGAATTGGGATTTATTCCTAAAGCAGCTAATTTTTGGGCAGTTCCCTTCATTATAATATTTTGATTTTGAGCTTCGTTAAATGCTTTTTGAGTGACTTTATCAGAACTTGCTTTGCTTTCATTTAAATCTTTTTGTCGGGAATAATCTTGGTTTGCATATTTAAGATTAGATTTTGCTAAAAGATAATCCTGCTGCAGTTGAACTAATTCCGGATTTTCTAATGTTGCTAAAGTTTGTCCTTTTTGTACATAATTCCCAGGCATAAATCGAGAAACTCTCACGTAACCGCCGCTCGGTGCAGATACACTCGCCATTCCTTGTGGTGGAACGTCGATTTGACCTGTGAGAACAATTTTATGAGCGATATCAAGTTTATCTAAATTTTTTGTTTCAATTTTGGAATTTTTAATTTGTAAATCTGTTAAAGTAATTTGGTTGCCATTGACTGAAGTCTTAGTTTCTTTTGCCTTTTCTTCTTTAGAACAGGACAAAATTAAAAGACTTGTAAATATTAAAAGTAATTTTTTCATTATTAAAAGTTGATTATTAAGAATCTCCGCCGATCATTTTAGAGGTAATTCCTTTTTTGTTAGTATTTTCTGCAATTGCGATTCCTGCAAAGTGCAAGAGTATAAATATTGGAGTCCAATACACAGCAAATTTATGCACTGTTTCTGATAAATTAATTAGAGATTCTGAACCTAAATCAAATTTTAAAATTGCGCCCGTTATTATTTGCAATCCAATCAACATATAAAATGCGAGATAGACAAAACCTTGAAATTTCTCTTTATTTGTATTAATTTTAGAAAATGGGTTTGGAAATTTTATTCCCTTTACAATCATATAGATTATTCTTGCTATAAATGCAAAAGTGATAACGTAGGCAAAATAAACATGCCATTTGAACATTGGCTCTAGCAGCGAGTGAAAGATTACGCCAAAACCTAATTTATCTAAATTTAAGTTTGAGATGGTTAGATTCTTTGTAACGGCAGTAGAAACTGCTTGTTTACTCATCCAATTCATTCTAAGAAATCCTGTGATAAATGTGACCAACATTCCCAAAGATAAAATCCAATGTAATAAACGATGTGCAACTGTATATTTTTTCATTTTAATTAATTTTAAATTATTGTTGGGTAAGAATATTTAACTGAATTATTTTCTCGTTCAGCATTTTTTGACTGTCAATCAATTTATTTTGAACGTCTAAACTTTGATTAATGAGAATTGACCATTCCAGATAATTAATTTCACCTTCAAAATAAAGTCTGTTCGCAGTTTTCATAATTATTTCTGCATTTTTCAAACCTTTGGTTTTGTAGTAATCCGTTTCACTTTTAAGCTTTTCAGATTCACCAAATAACATAACATATTGATTTTTGAGTGATCGAGAACCTATTTCGTAATTGTTTTCTGCAATGAGTTGATTAATTTTTTGCCCCTCAATAACAGATTTTTGAGCCCCGTTAAAAAGTGGAATTCCCAAACCGATCATTCCGGAATTAAAACGGGTTGATCTGTCATAAAACTTATTATCAGGACCATTCCCATAAAAGCTGGAATTAAAATAAGTGAAATTCACAGTTGGTAAAAGTTTGGATTTCTCAGCTTTCAATTTTGCTAATTCAATATTTTTTTGCTGTGCCAATTGTTTTAAAACGATAGGATTCCCCTCATAATTGAGATCTTGATTTTGAATATTTAAATTATAAAAATTTGAGCTTTCATTGCTGAATAGAATTTTATCATTAAGCAAATAATTAAATTGATACAATGAAACCTGTCTGTCTTTCTTAAGATTTTCTAATTGAATTTCGGCTTGACTTCTGTAATTTTCAGCAGTTGTTTTTTCAAGAATATTACTTTCGCCTTTCTTTAAACGAAGTTCTGCGCGCTGGTAGTAATTGATATATATAGAATCTGTTCTCAAAAGAAGTTTTTCTTTTTCGTTTTGATAATTCAATTCATTGTAAACTAAAGCGATTTGCTTTTTTAGTTGCCATTTTTGAACGTCTAAACTTAGCATCGAATTTTTCCATTCTTCTATTAATACCTGTTTGTGGCTGCTGTAAAAACCTGGTAATCTCAACGTTTGATTAACTGAAAATTTATTGTCGTTGTAGGCTGAATTAATTTGTCCCATTTCACCGGCAATATTCAATGGATCAACCACGGCATAAGAATTTTTAATTTTATCCTGGTAATCAATCTGAAGTTGACCGTTCTTTAAATTCAGATTGTTTTGAAAGGCTTTTTCATAAGCAGATTCTAGCGAGATCTGGGTTTGTGCTTTCAGTTGAATTCCTATCAATACTGAAAAGTATATTGTTATTTTTATAAAATGTTTCATTTATTTAATTTTTATTTGAATCATCGAAACTTATTTTTCGTTTTGAAAGCGGAAGACGGAAGTTATTGTCCCAAAAACACTTTTTATTTTATTCGTTATAACCATCTTCTTCATTAGTTATTTCCTTAATTTTTTGTCGTCCATCAGGAAAATGTTCTTCAAACCAAATGTAAATTAACGGTAAAAAATAAAGTGTTAGAAACGTAGCTAAAAGTAATCCGCCTATAACAACCGTAGCTAAAGGTCTTTGCACTTCTGCACCTTCCCCAGTACTTAGTGCCATTGGTAAAAATCCGAGTGAAGCAACAAATGCCGTCATTAATACTGGACGTAATCTGGTTTTTCCACCAATTCTTACAACATCTTTTAAATCTGAATGAATTAATTTTTGACGGTTAAATTCAGCGATTAATACAATTCCATTTAAAACTGCAACGCCGAAAAGTGCAATAAACCCAACACCGGCAGAAATACTAAAATTCATCCCTCGAATCCATAGGGAAAGTATACCGCCAATTGCCGAAAGTGGAATTGCAGAAAAAATCAACAGCCCATATTTTACAGAATTAAAAGCGAAATAAAGCATTAATAAAATCAGTAATAAACTGACTGGAACGGCAATCATTAAGCGGGATTTTGCCTGCTGAAGATTTTCAAAAGTTCCTCCATAAGTAATGGAATAACCCGGTGGAAGTTTAAAACTTTTATCGACCACTTTTTGTAAATCTTCCACCGTCGACTGAATATCGCGATTTCTGACATTGAAACCGACAATTATTCGGCGCTGCGCATTTTCCCGCTGAATCTGATTTACACTTTCTTTAAGTTCAACATTGGCGACAGAACTTAGTGGTATTTCAATTCCAGATGGTGTAGAAATTAGCAAATTATTGACGTCTTCTACATTTTTGCGTTGCTCGCCATCTAAACGAACGACCAGATCAAATTTCTTTTCGCCTTCAAAAACAGAACCTGTTGCTTGTCCCGCAAACGCAGTATTCACGATATTGTTCACGTCTTCTACATTAAGTCCGTGCTGTGAAAGTACTTCCCGTTTATAAGAAATAACAATCTGTGGCATTCCGGAAATCGGCTCCACATAGATGTTTTGAGCCCCATTTATGGTCTTTGAAATCGCACCTAATTTTTCAGCATATACTTTTAAAGTGTCAAGATTTTCTCCGTAAATTTTACAAACTACGTCTTGTCTTGCACCAGTCATTAATTCATTAAAACGCATGGCGACAGGATATTGAAAAGAGTAGGTGACGCCAATGATATTTTTCTTCAATTCCGCAGACATTTTTTCCGCAAGTTCATCGTAGGTTTTTGCAGAAGTCCATTCTGCGCGTGGTTTCAGAATTATCATCATATCACTGGCGTCAATCGGCATTGGATCGGTGGGAATTTCACTGCTTCCAGTTTTCCCCACAATTTTTTCGATTTCCGGGAATTTTTTTAATAAAACACGTTGTGAATGTAAAAGTGCCTCGGTAGAAGTTTTGAGATTACTTCCAGGTAAAACCCTTGTATCAACGGCAAAATCACCTTCTGGAAGTTTCGGAATAAACTCGCCGCCTAATCTTGACATTACAAATAAAGAAATGAAGAAAAGACCAATAATGCCAAAGAACACTAGATTTCTAATTTTTAAAACCATGTTTAAAGAACGGTGGTAGAAAGACTCTAACTTTTCCATCATTTTATCTGAAAAGTTTTTCTTGTGACTTATTTTTTTAGATAAGAAAATAGAACTCATCATAGGAATATAAGTTAGAGAGAGGATAAACGCGCCTAAAAGTGCAAAAATTACGGTTTGCGCCATTGGTTTAAACATTTTTCCTTCAATACCTTGTAAGGTTAAAATTGGTAAATACACAATTAAAATAATGATTTGGCCAAAAACTGCAGAGTTCATCATTGTACTTGACGATGTGTAAACCTCGCGATTCATCATGTCCTGAGAAATTTTCTGGTCATTTAATTTATTTAAATGTTTAAAACGGTGCAGAATTGCTTCAACGATTATCACGGCGCCGTCGACAATTAAACCAAAATCCAGTGCCCCTAAACTCATTAAGTTTCCGGAAACCCCGAAAATATTCATCATGATTATAGCAAAAAGCATTGCTAAAGGAATTACCGAGGCGACTAAAAGTCCTGCTCTGAAATTTCCTAAAAATAAAACCAAAACGAAAATTACAATTAATGCACCCTCCATTAAGTTTTTGCTTACCGTGCCGATTGAATTATTTACCATTTTTGTCCGGTCTAAAAATGGTTCTATTTTTACACCTTCCGGAAGTGTTTTTTGAATTTTTGTAATTCTACTTTTAACTTCTTTTATGACTTCATTTGAATTCGCCCCTTTCATCATCATCACAACGGCACCGGCAACCTCATCTTTACCATTGTAAGTCATCGCACCATAACGAATGGCTTTTCCATAGTGAACTTTACCGATATTTTTAATTAGAATGGGCGTTCCATCCGGTAAATTTTTGACAACAGTGTTTTCAATGTCAGGGATTTTATTCATTAAACCTTCCGTTCTGATAAATAAAACGCTCGGTCCTTTTTCAATATATGCGCCGCCCGTATTTTGGTTATTTTTTTGAAGTGCGCTAAAAACTTCGGTTATTGTAACACCCATCGATTTTAAAATGGACGGATTTATCGCAACTTCATACTGCTTTAAATTGCCACCAAAACTGGCAACATCAGCGACGCCAGGTGTTCCAAGCAATTGCCGGCGTACGCTCCAGTCTTGAATAGTTCGTAATTCCATTGGATCGTAGCGGTGTTCATACCCTTTTTTCGGCCGGACAACATATTGATAAATTTCACCGAGGCCGGTGGAAATCGGGGCCATTTGCGGCACACCTAAATTAGTAGGAATATCTTTTGAAATTTGTTGCAGTCTTTCTGCAACTTGTTGACGAGCTACCATTAAATCAACATCATCATTAAATACAATAGTAATAACGGATAAACCAAAACGTGAAAAACTTCGCATTTGCTTGATTCCCTGAATATTATAATTTATTTGTTCTAAAGGAAAAGTGATAAAACGCTCAATATCTGGCGCACCCAAACTTGGGGAAACTGTAATAATCTGAACCTGATTATCTGTTATATCGGGAACTGCATCAATTGGCAGTTTTGTAAGTTCGAATAGTCCATAGATTATTAAACCAAAAGTCATTAGGATGACGATCAATTTATTCTTTATAGAAAATTCTATGATTTTATTAAGCATTTAAATAGGATTTGTGTGCGTTTTCAGAATATAAAATTCTAAAAACACTGAAATTTGAGTACAACTTAAGGATTGTCAAACTTTACAATTTGACATTAGATAACACCATAGAGTGTTTAATTATATTTTTGGAGGTTCCCAAATTTTTGGAAAAATAGAAGGATAGAATTTTTCAGAATAAGAAAAATTAGTAGAATAATCAACGTAAATTAGTGGATATGGAGTATTAATAGAGGCCTTTTCAGGCGGAATATTTAATGTAAGAAATGACGTGAAATTATCATGCGTTTTAAAAGGTAATTTCATGTCATCTACATAATCCTTGTCTTTAATTTGCTTATCTAAATAGTGCATTTTAAAAAAAGCGTAAATCGTAATTGATGGATTTGCAATTTTATGCGTGATGTAGTGACTCACTAAATTTGGCAATTTCACAATTTGCCTTACCTCACAGAAAGAAGTTAGATATGTAAAAACCATAAAATAAAGAATCCATTTTTTCACGGTGTAAATTTAAACATAATAGTTCGAAAAAATTAAGAATTAATAAATTTGGAATGATTAAAAATAAAGGTAAATTATTTTATTAAAAACTTAAATTTAGTAAATAGTAGTGTTAAATTGAATCAAAGTTTCAGAATTGTCAAGATACTATTATCGTGAAAAAATCAGTAAATTTGCAGACTTAAAAAGTTATAAAAGATGCAATTATCAGAACAGGAAGTTATTCGCAGAGAGAAATTATCCAAATTAAATGCTTTAGGAATTAATGCTTTTCCCGCAGAAGAGTATAAAATAACGGAGAGTTCAAAATCAATAAAAGATGATTTTTCTGAAGGCAAAAAAGTAAAAATTGCAGGAAGATTAATGTCTAGAAGAATTCAGGGAAAAGCGTCATTTGCTGAACTACAGGATTCTTCTGGTAAAATTCAGGTCTATTTTAATAGAGATGAGATTTGTATGGGTGAAGATAAATCTTTGTATAATGAAGTTTACAAACACCTTTTGGATATCGGAGATATTATTGGAGTTGAAGGCGAATTATTTACCACACAAGTCGGTGAGATGACAGTTAAAGTAACGAATTTCACTTTATTGACCAAAACTTTAAGACCACTTCCACAACCAAGAACTGATGAAGATGGGAAAACTTACGACGCTTTTAATGATGCGGAACTACGCTATAGACAGCGTTACGTAGATTTAATCGTTAATCCGCACGTGAAAGAAACATTTTTAAAAAGAACCAAAATGTACAATGCAATGCGTCAGTTTTTCAATGACGCAGGTTATATTGAGGTAGAAACTCCTGTTTTGCAAGCGATTGCAGGTGGTGCTGCGGCCAGACCTTTTATGACGCATCACAATGCTTTGGACATTCCTTTATATATGAGAATTGCAAATGAACTCTATTTAAAAAGATTAATTGTTGGCGGTTTTGATGGTGTTTATGAATTTTCAAAAAACTTCAGAAATGAAGGAATGGACAGAACGCATAACCCGGAATTCACCGTTATGGAAATTTATGTAGCCTATAAAGACTACTATTGGATGATGGATTTTACCGAAAAAATGATTGAACATTGCGCTATCGCCGTAAATGGAACGACTGACGCGAAATTTGGGGATCATGAAATTAATTTTAAAGCACCTTACGCGAGAGTTTCTATGACGGAAGCGATCATAAAATACACAGGTTTTGATATTACCGGAAAATCTGAACAAGAACTTTTCGATTTTGCAAAATCGATCGGAATTGAGGTGAATGAAACGATGGGTAAAGGAAAATTAATCGACGAGATTTTTGGGGAAAAATGTGAAGCAAACTTTATTCAGCCCACTTTTATTACCGATTATCCGATCGAAATGTCCCCTTTAACAAAGAAACACAGAACACAGGAAGGTTTGACCGAACGTTTCGAATTAATGGTTTGTGGGAAAGAAATTGCAAATGCGTATTCAGAATTAAATGACCCGATTGACCAAAGAGAACGTTTCGAAGAACAATTAAAATTAGCGGAAAAGGGAGACGATGAAGCGGGACAATTTATAGATGAAGATTTCCTGAGAGCCTTAGAATACGGGATGCCGCCAACTTCTGGAATGGGAATCGGAATGGACCGTTTGATCATGTTTTTAACGAATAATGAAAGTATTCAAGAAGTGTTATTCTTCCCTCAAATGCGACCGGAAAAAGTTTTGGAAAAAGTAGAATTATCAGAAGATGATGAATTGCTTTTAAGTTTATTATCAAAAAATAACGGAGAAATGTCTTTGAATGATTTAAAAGAACAATCTAAATTTTCGGGTAAAAAATGGGATAAATCTTCTAAAAATTTAGCCAAAAACAATTTGATAAAAATTGAGAAAACGGAAGAAGGCGTGACTGTGGAAATGGTTTAAACTTTAAAAAATATCTAATAAAAAATCCTGAAAATTGACTTTCAGGATTTTTTATTTTATAAATTTAAAAATAATCTCGGGTTGACCGGCGTATTATTTTTATGCACTTCATAGTGCAAATGCGGTCCCGTTGAGCGACCTGTATTTCCAGATTTTGCAATCACATCATTTACTTTTACTAGGTCGTTTGCTTTAACCAAAAGTTCGGAAAGATGTCCATAAAGTGTATCTAAACCGTTTCCATGAGAAACAATTATGCAATTTCCGTAACCGCCTTTTACTCCAGAAAAAATAACTTTTCCAGCTGCAGCACATCTTACGTTAGTTCCATAAGCAACCGCAATATCTAGACCTTTATGAAACTGCATTTGATCTGCTTCGGGCGAAGAATTCCCAGTATTTTTTGCAGCGTCAGCATTTGATTTTCCAGAATTCACTAAACTGTCCTTTTGAATTGCTTTTGAAGTTGAAACTGAAGCCAACATTACAATTCTTGTCGGAATCGGATTGACTCTTTTCCCAAAATTAGAAGAAATATAGCCGTCAGTCGGTAATCCCAAAGGAATTGTTTGTAATTTATTTTGAAGATTTACTAAATATTTGCTGTAGTGATTGCTTTGGTTGGAAAGATAAACGGCATCTTCTAAACTGTCTTTTGCCAAGAAACTGATTGCATTATCTTCTACATTTTTTGAAATTAAAAATTGATGTAAATTTCTGATAGATGTATCAATTTGGCCAAGATCAGTTTTCATTTTAGAATAATCAATACTGTCTTTTTGAGTGCTTATCGGAAGTAAATTAACCTGATAATTTTTATCATTTCTTTCAGAATAAAATCTTGCAATTATAATGCTCTGCGAAAAAATTAAAAATAAAAAAACGCCTAAAAGTATATTTATATTTTTCTTTCTTTTTAAAAATTGTTTCATATTAAAATAAGAAGTTTGATTTTTTTAGATCGCAAAAGTAAATATTTATTGCAAGTAAAATTAAGATTTAACAAACTTTAGGATTTTTTTCAATAAAAAATTAATTTTTAAAACGTTAATATTCACAGAAATATCTTTTAAATACTTTTATTCTGTACAATTTAAATCAGATTTTCTAAACGTTATTTCGTGCAGGATTTTAATCATAAAATTTACGCGGGTTCAAAATTTAAAACAAATTCACTTAAATTCTTATATTTGTGCTCCTCAGATAAAAATTATGGCAAAAACTAGCACTGAAAAAAAATCCACCTGTAAAATATATTCAGAAGGTTTACCTCGGGTTGGTGTGGTTGGAAGTGGCAGTTTCGCGACCGCAATTGTGAAAATGCTGGTTGAGAATAGTGAAAAAGTGCATTGGTGTGTACGAAATGAATTTGTTAAAGGCGCTATCGAACTTCGCGGTCATAATCCGGTTTATCTGACTTCTGTTAGTTTTAAAAAAGAAAATTTAGCCATCACAACAGATATTAATGAGTTAGTTTCAAATTCTGACGTAATTGTCCTGGCAACGCCGTCCATTTACCTTTCGGATGCTTTAGAAAAAATGACTTGCGATTATTCCTGTAAAGTTTTTGTTTCTGCCATCAAAGGAATCGTGCCGAAGCATAATGATGTGGTTGCACATTATTTGCGGGATGTTTTTAACATTGGTTTTAAGTGTCAAGCTGTGATCGCAGGACCTTGTCATGCGGAAGAAGTCGCGATGGAACGTTTGTCTTATCTCACCATCGCAACTGCAGAAGATCAGGTTGGTGAAGTTTTGAAGAAATTATTTGCTTCAGATTTTATCAATGTTCATACAAGCAAAGATATTTTAGGCAATGAATACAGCGCTATTTTAAAAAATATTTACGCCATCGGTGCGGGAATGGCGAGTGGATTGGGTTATGGTGATAACTTTGCAGCTGTTTTTGTGTCAAACGCAATTCGTGAAATGGAAAAATTTTTGGAAGCGATCTATGAAGAACCGCGTGATGTTAATGAAAGCGCTTATCTCGGCGATTTATTGGTGACTGCTTATTCTTTATTTTCAAGAAACCGAAGTTTGGGTAATTTAATTGGTAAAGGTTACACCGTAAAATCTGCCATACAATCTATGAATATGATCGCCGAAGGATATTACGCTGCCGATTCTGTCTACAAAACAGGCAAAGAAAAAGGTTTGGATTTACCGATCATCAATATGATCTATGAAGTTCTTTATCAGGAAAAAAGCGCTGAGAAATTGTTTAAAAAATTGACGCTGAAGTTGAATTAAAATATTAAATAACCTCTAAATTTTCTTTATTCGAAGATAATTTCCAACTTAAATAAAAAATTAAAGTTGAAATTATAAAAAAGAATAATCCAGTTGTTAAAATATTAGACTTCATATCTACATTCAGAAAATTCAGACCTAGATAATATCCGGGTTTATTAAAATCTTTATGGTAATACAAAAGTGATAAGTTTATAATTGCTATTAAAAACAAGTTTAATCTTGTGAGTTTTTGAAGGTAATTAATTATTAGAGAAATTAAAATTCCAAATAAAACGGCCAAATAACCACTGAATAATCCCGTTAATAAAAAAGAAGAGATGTCATTTCCATTAAGATTTGCACTTCTAACACTATTCATTATTTCATCTACATTATTGCTACCAACAATGATTTCTGTCATTTTTATATTTTGGAAACATGCAAAAGTTCTAAAGGAGAGCGCCAAAAAATAAACAGCAAAAAACTGAAGAAATAAATTTCTTAGATTTATTTTATTAAAAAGATTTATTTTCATTTAATTTCAAATATAAGCAACAAATTTTCCCACAGCAAATAAATTTAATTCCTAATTAATTCCCTAAAACAAAACTTTTTCCGAAATTCGTGGCATAATTTATTTAATGAACGAATTGACCAATAGAATTCCTGAAAGCCATTACGATGTTATTTTAATCGGTGGCGGAATTATGAGTGTAACTTTGGGAACCTTGTTGCATGAGTTTGAACCCACTTTAAAAATTGCGATTTTTGAACGTTTAGGAAGATTTGCAAAAGAAAGTTCTGCTGCGTGGAATAACGCCGGAACGGGTCATTCTGCGTTTTGTGAACTCAATTATACACCCGAAAATGTAGACGGAACAATCGATATTTCTAAAGCAGAAAGTATTGCAGAACAGTTTGAAGTGTCGAAACAGTTTTGGTCTTATTTAATTTCTAAAGGACATATTGATAAACCCAAAGATTTCATTAATTCCTGTGCGCACATGAGTTTAGTTTTTGGACAAAAAGATGCGGGATATTTAAAGAAACGCCATGATAAAATGGTTACTTCCAATTTATTTAAAGGCATGAAATTTTCCATGGAACATCAGCAATTAAAAGAATGGATTCCTTTAATTATGTCTAAAAGAAAAGAAAATGAAGTTTTAGCAGCTACAAAAATGGACTTGGGAACCGATGTTAATTTTGGAAGTTTAACAAGAAAAATGGGCCGTTTTTTAGCCGAAGATTCGTTGGTAGATGTTTTTCTTTATCATGAAGTAAAAGATTTAAATTTAGAAAAAGAGGGCACTTGGCAAATGAAAGTCAAAAACCGAATGACCAGTAAAAGCACAAAAGTGTTTTCAAAATTTGTGTTTGTCGGCGCCGGCGGTTATGCATTACCACTTTTAGAGAGTTCAGATATTAAAGAAAGTTCTGGTTATGGTGGTTTTCCAGTTTCCGGACAATGGCTCGTGACTCACAATGAAGAATTAATAGCGCAACATCAAACGAAAGTTTACACACAGGCGGGTTTAGATGCTCCGCCAATGAGTGTTCCGCATTTAGATTTACGAATTATCGACGGCAAAAAATCTTTACTTTTTGGGCCATTTGCAGGTTTTTCAACCAAATTTTTAAAAGAAGGTAGTTACTTAGATTTGCCGGAAAGTATTAATTTCTCTAATATTCGCTCACTTTTTGGCGCATGGTGGCATAATTTACCTTTAACTAAATATCTAATTCAGCAAGTTGCGATGACAAAATCTCAACGGATTGCTGCTTTAAGACAGTTCGTAAAAAATGCAAATGAAAAAGACTGGGAATTGATATTAGCCGGACAACGCGTACAGGTTATTAAAAAAGATGAAAAAACGGGTGGGAAGTTAGAATTCGGAACTGAAGTGGTGATTAATGAAAATAAGACAATTGCCACCATTTTAGGTGCTTCACCGGGCGCTTCGACGGCTGCTCATGCGATGATTCATATTTTAGAAGAATGTTTCCCCGAGAAACTTCAAAATGAATGGAAAGAAAAATTATTAGAAATTATTCCAAGTTATGGTCAGAAATTATCTGAAAACGCAGAATTAACTGAGAAAATCAGAAATTATTCCAAAGAGGTTTTAGAATTAGATTATGATTGAAAAAATTACTCTCGCAAATTTTGCTGATTTAGCAGATTTTAATTGTAAGTGTAAATCTGCGCTATTTGCTAAATCTGCGCTAAATTATTTCAAAATTAGTTTTTGTAATCCTAAGATTTTTATATTCAATTTAAAGAATTAAAAAAAAAGAATTTGTCTACTATTGTAAAACCTTTTATCGAGCCAGAATTATTAAAAAATCTACAAACTGAAATTGCCGTAGAGCAGCAGGTTATTGTGCATTGTTGTTTTACAAATAATTTTGCTTTCGGCATGCTGATTAGAATTTGGCAGACTACTTATCTCTTAGATACACAATCTTCACATAGAAGTAAGTTACTTTTCGCAGATAATATTTGTTTTAATCCTGATTGGGTTGAAGTTCCTTTGGTAGAAAATTATTATTTTACTTTAATTTTTAGCGGTCTACCAAAGGACTGTACTTTTTTTGATTTTGCAGAAATTATTCCCGAAAGTGGTGGTTTTTATGTCCCAAAAATTGAAAGAAACAAAACTGATGTTTATAATATCAACATATAAATTTTATAAAAATCTCATGAAAAATTTTCTCTATTCTTTCATTTTATTACTAATAATTACTTGCGCCGCACCAACTAAAAAATCTAAAATTGCTAATATTCAGAAGTTTCAAAAAGATTTAAATATAGAATATCAAAATCCGAAAGAAACACCTTTGCGTGGCGACAATTTTAAAAAATTTACTGTTCATCCATTTTTTCCCATTAATTTAAAATACAGAATAAAAGCAGATTTTACAAAATTAACAAATAGTCCAAGTTTTGAATTTCCAACCAGTTCTGGCAAAACAAAAACCTACAAAGCCTACGGAAAAGCGATTTTTAAATTAGAAGAAAAAAATTATACTTTAATAATTTATCAAAGCCAGGATTTAATGAAAAAAGCAGGTTTAGAAGATTATCTTTTTATGCCTTTTCATGATTTAACCAACAGCCACGAAACTTATGGTGGCGGTAAATATTTAGATTTAAGAATTCCAAAAAGCGGTAAAATCATTTTAGATTTTAACCAGTCATATCAACCTTTTTGCGCGTATAATCCGTACGATTACAACTGTCCAATTGTACCAAAAGAAAATTCTTTGCCAGTAAGAATTGAAGCGGGTGTGAAATATTTGAATACTTACTTTGAACATTAATTTTTAAGAAAATTTTAAGTTTAATAATTTTTCAATATTGGTTCACTTTGCTACATTTGAGTAAAATATTATAAAAATGGAAATATCTCTCGCCAATCAAGTGGCGCTTATAACGGGTTCATCAAGTGGCATCGGCGCAGGAATTGCGAAGTCTATGGCAGAATCAGGCGCCACCGTAATCATTAATTATCCCTTTGAAGGCGCACTTTCACAAGCCCAAGATGTTTTAAAAGAAATTACGGACGCCGGCGGAAAAGGAATGCTTTGTATGTGTGATGTTTCCAAAGAAGAGCAAGTTGTAAAAATGTTTGATGATATTGTTAACGCATATGGAACGGTTGATATTTTAGTTAATAATGCAGGCGTTCAGAAAGATGCAAAATTCGAGGAAATGACTTTAGACCAGTGGAATATGGTGATCGGGATTAATTTGACAGGTCAATTTCTTTGCGCGCGTGAAGCCATAAAAGTTTTTAAAAAACGCGGTATTGATACCTCACGTTCAGTAGCTTGCGGGAAAATTATCCACATCAGTTCTGTTCACGAAATTATTCCATGGTCAGGGCACGCCAATTATGCGAGTAGCAAGGGGGCAATCAGAATGTTGATGCAGACTTTGGCGCAGGAATTTGGCTCAGATAAAATCCGTGTCAATTCAATTTGTCCGGGCGCCATTCAAACAAATATTAATAAAGATGCATGGAGTACGCCGCAAGCCTTAAATTCATTGATATCGCTTATTCCTTACAACAGAATCGGTCAGCCGCAGGATATTGGCAATTTAGCGGTATTTTTAGCGAGTGATAATTCGGATTATATTACGGGTGCAAGTATTTTCATTGACGGTGGAATGACGACTTTCGAGAGTTTTTCTGAAAATGGTTAGAATTTTCCGGGCGCCTTTTTGACTTTGTCGAATATGTATTATTTAATTTTGGCGCACATTTCCGTCTTCCGTTCCCAATCTTTTTGTTCCGCTTTGCTACACAAAAAGGATTTCCACTCAAGCCGGGGCGCAATGTCAGATAATTTTCAAGACGCTCTTTTCAAAATTAAATAGGATGTCTTTTCACCAAATCTACAATTGAACTGCAACCTAAAATCAATAATCCATAACCTTTAAACCTATGACAGAAGAACAAAAACGACTTCCCGATATTACCTGGAAAAAATACGGTCCTTATGTAAGCAACAGAGAATGGGGTTTGGTACGTGAAGATTACAGCGCAAGTGGCGATGCATGGGAATACACAAATTATTTTTCTGCGGAATCGACCACTTACAGATGGGCAGAAGAAGGTATTTGTGGTATTTGTGACGACTTCCAGTTTCTTGTTTTTTCAGTTGGTTTCTGGAATAAAAAAGACCAAATCATTAAAGAACGATTGTTTGGACTTTCTAATTCTCAGGGAAATCACGGTGAGGATGTAAAGGAATATTACTATTATTTAGATAGTACACCGACCCATTCTTACATGAAAATGCTGTACAAATATCCCCAAAATGCATTTCCATACGAAGATTTAATAAATAAAAATGCGTCCGCAGGAAAAGAAAATCCAGAATATGAATTAATTGATACCGGCATTTTTGACCAAAATGAATATTTCGATATTTTTATTGAATATGCGAAAAATTCACCAGATGATATTTTAATAAAATTAACGGTAACCAATAAAGCCAATATTGAATCGCCTTTAATTTTACTTCCAACACTTTGGTTTAGAAATACTTGGAATTGGGGCTACGATGATTACAAACCGCAATTGTCTTCTTCAAGAGAAAATCAAATAAAAATTGATCATAGAGAATTAACTTTAAAAAACCTTTATTCTAATTCGTCTGCAAAAGCGCTTTTTTGCGAGAATGAAACAAACCAGAAAAAAATATACCATCAGCCAAATACTTCACAATATTGTAAAGACGGTATCAATGATTTTATTTTAAAACAAGATGAAACCGTTATAAATCCTAATAATACGGGAACAAAAGTGGCTTTCTTAATTGATGAAACTTTTGCGGCTTTAGAAACAAAAATTTTTGAATTCAGATTATGTAAAGAAGATCTGGAAAAACCATTTGAAGATTTTGATCAATTGTTTTCTACAAGGCAAGATGAAGCGGATAAATACTATGAAGTTATCCAAAAAGGTATAGAAAGTGAAGACGAAAAACTAGTTCAGAGACAGGCTTTTGCCGGACTTTTATGGAGCAAACAATTTTACCATTATAATGTCGATAAATGGTTAAAAGGCGATCCTGCTGAAGTGAAACCACCAGAAAGTAGGAAAAAAATCAGGAATTACGAATGGCAAAATTTTAATAGTTTTGATATTATTTCAATGCCCGATAAATGGGAATATCCTTGGTTTGCAACTTGGGACCTAGCCTTTCATACGATCAGTTTCGCTTTAATTGATCCTGATTTCGCCAAACAGCAATTAAAATTATTGACGCTTGAATGGTTTATGCATCCGAACGGACAATTGCCCGCGTATGAATGGAATTTTAGTGATGTGAACCCTCCTGTTCACGCTTGGGCGGCTTTTCGGGTTTTTAAAATAGATGAAGTTTTAAATAATAAACCGGATATCGAATTTTTGGAAGGAATATTCCAAAAATTATTAATGAATTTTACCTGGTGGGTAAATAAAAAAGATAGTAATGGCAATAATATTTTTGAAGGTGGTTTCTTAGGATTAGATAATATTGGCATTTTTGACAGAAGTCAAAAATTGCCGGATGGTGAAACTTTGGAGCAGGCAGATGGAACAAGTTGGATGGCGATGTTTTCATTAAATATGATGAGAATAGCAATGGAATTGGCGCTTTACAATAAAGTTTATGAAGATATGGCGACCCGTTTTTTTGAGCATTTTTTAAGTATTGCAAACGCGCTCGACAATATGGGAGATGATAGTTTTGGCCTTTGGGACGAGCAGGATCAGTTCTTTTATGACGCTTTGCAACAAAATGGTAGCTGTTCATTTTTGCGTCTGAGAACTATTGTTGGACTAATTCCAATGTTTGCAGTGGAAGTCATTGATGATGAAATGCTACAAAAACTTCCGAAATTTAAAGCAAGAATGCAGTGGATTTTAGATAATAAACCAGAGTTGGCGGCTTTGGTTTCTCATTGGGAAATAAAAGGAGAAGATTCTAAACATTTACTCAGTTTGTTGCGGGGCCATCGCCTTAAAAAATTATTAGCCAGAATGTTGGATGAAAATGAATTTTTAAGTGAATTTGGAGTCCGCGCTTTATCTAAAGAATATGAAAAAAATCCATTTACTTTAAATTTAGATGGCACCGATTTTTCTGTAAAATATTTGCCCGCGGAAAGTGATAGTTTTATGTTCGGCGGTAACAGCAATTGGCGTGGTCCGATTTGGTTTCCTGTCAATTTTTTAATTATTGAAAGTTTGCAACGTTTTTTCTTTTATTACAGTCCAGATTTTAAAGTAGAATATCCTACAGGAAGCGCTCAGTTTTTTGATCTAGATGAGATTGCAACTTCGTTAGGAAACCGTTTAAAAAATATATTCTTAAAAGGGGAAGATGGTAAAAGAGTTTTTAATCGTCAATATCCGAGATTTCAGGAAGACCCAGATTTCCGAGATTATATTTTATTCTACGAATATTTCCATGGAGATACGGGTCGTGGAGTAGGTGCGTCTCACCAAACGGGTTGGACGGCGGTTGTTGCAAAACTTTTACAGCCTCGATTGTCAAAAGCTAAAATGGACATCGCCGAAACGGAATCTCCGAAAACATAATTTTTCTGAAATATCGATTTAAAATAATTCGTTCTGTTTATTTGGGACGGATTTTTAATATTTAATATTTCCCTTCTTTAAGATAAAACTTAAAAGCCAGATGGGTCCAATGAAGAGGAATTGTAAATCTTTTAAAAAACTTGGTTTTTTGCCTTCTATTTTATGACCATAGAACTGACCAAACCAGGAAATAACGAATATTATCAAGAAAACTATCCAAGAATCTGATCTGAAAGAAGTATTGATATGGAAAATTATATACTCTAAAATAAACATCACAAAAATCATAATTACTGCGATTTTCCAAGATAATCTGAAATAAAAAATACTCACCAAAGTCATTGCAAATAAAGTAAGTATACTTATAAATCCGTAATATTCTATTAAAATGTGAGGTGAAGGAATTATAGAAATAAAACCTAAAATACTGAAGAAAATAAGAGGCACACAAATCCAGTGGATAATTTTATTTTTTGGATTTTGATGACTTTCTGCGTACTCTGCGAAAAGAGATTCTATTTTTTTCATGTTTGTTTGAACTTTAAGAAATAATGAAGGAAATTTTTATGGATGTAGAAAACAGTGAATTAGGCTTTAAAATACGTAGCCTAAACTCAATGATAGTGGAATCTTAACTGCTTCATTATCTGTAAAAATATTTCCGTTAGAATAATGTCCAATTTTTAATTCAGCATTTAAATTTTTGTTTTCTCCAAAAAATACGCCGGTCCCCATATTATCCATAAATGTAAAGTTACCGCCCATTTTGTGATCGTCTAAAACTGTTTTAGAAATGTAAGTTGGTGCAATTACCGAGTAATAAAAATAAGCATCCACCTTCTTAGTTTGTAAAAAATTCAACCTAAATGCCGGAAAAATGGAAAGTGTAAAAAATTTATCATGATTGATATTTGTTTCCCAGACAGAAGCATTAATTCCCCAATCTAAAGCAAATACTTTAGGACTATGAAATATATTTCGCTGATAGATTATCGATAAACCATTTTTTATTTCCGCATGACCACCCCAAAAAATTGGCAGATATTTGCTAGAGACTGCATTATTGATCCCATAACCCAAAAAATTATTAGTAATCCCAATTTGTATCCATTGTTTGGGATAAATATATCCAGTGTTTTTTGCTTTTTGCAGTTTTTCTTCTGTAAAAGGTCTAAAATTGTAAGAAAACCCAGTCCCTATAAAACTTGTTGCAGGTTGTTTAACCTTACTGTTTTTAGGAGTGTAGTTAGAGGAAAATTGTAATGCCCATTTGTCATTTAAATGGTACTTTAATCCGAAACCAAATAAAATAGTTGCAAAGTTTGCATCAGCTACTACAGGATTACCAAACGTATCGTTAAATCCTTGTCGTGTAATTATCCCTAATCCTGCTTCGCCATATATCGAAAATTTGTCATTAATAGGTAATTTAGGTTTTAAAGTTAATCCACCAATATTCATTCTTACGCTCCCAAATCGACTCATCTGCTGAGGAGAATTTATAGGGGAATTGCTAAAGTTATAATTATATTTCACCCAAGAAACGGGGCGCATATAAGTTATTTGTGCTGATAAATAAGGACTAAAATCATAGCCGAATAATACTAAACGAGCTGCCCAGTGAGGTATGGATACCGAATTTGCTGTATATCCAGATTCTAACTGTTCATGTGAAAATGAGTAATTTATTGAACCGAAATTGACTTCGAAATACGATTTTTGGAATATATCGGGAATTTGGGAACGATTATCTTGAGCGTTTAAAAACACACCGGAAAGAAATAAAATAAATACAAGAAATTTAATTTTCATACGGAGACTATTCATTTTTTGAATTGGTAAATACAAAAATATTTGTTTACGAATTATTAATTTAGAAGCATTTTAAAAATATCACCATTTTGGTGTGACACCTTGTATATTTTTGCAATTAAATAAAAATTATCAATAATTATTAAAATTATATTAAATTAATGTCTCAGATATTTTTGATTTGGTAAAATTAATAAAAAAATAAAAAAGACCTTTGTTTATTATAGATTTTTTCCTTCTATTATGAAACGTTGATTAACTAATTTCAATTCCGTTTTCAACTTTTACTTCTGGAGTAACAAAAGCCAGTTTTCCGTCTTCTTTCGTGGTCAATAATAGCATTCCCTGAGATTCGATTCCACGGATTTTTCTTGGTGCTAAATTGAGTAAGATCATTACTTGTTTTCCTACGCATTCTTCAGGTGTAAAACTTTCTGCAACGCCAGAAACTACAGTTCTAACATCAACGCCCGTATCGACAGAAAATTTTAGTAATTTGTCAGCCTTTTCTACTTTTTCTGCCGTTAAAATTGTAGCCGTTCTCAAGTCTATTTTTGTAAAATCATCAAATTGAATTTCATCTTTCATCGGGTTCGCTTTTAAATTGGTTTTCTTATTACTTTGTTTGGTCGCTTCTAATTTCTGGATTTGAAATTCAATGGCTTCATCTTCAATTTTAGAAAATAAAAGTGATGCTTCATTTATTTTATGTCCCGTTTTTAAAAGTACTTTTTGACTTTCCACTTCTTGCCAAGTCAGTTTTTCAGAATTAAACATTTTTAATAATTTCTCTGAACTGAAAGGCAAAAATGGTTCACAAATTTGGGCTAAACCTGCTGCAACTTGCGCTGCAACGAATAACGAATTTGCGGCTTTTTCAGGATCGTTTTTTATGGTTTTCCAAGGTTCTTCAATCTGTAAATATTGATTTCCAAAACGTGCTAAATTCATCATCGCAGATAAAGCATTTCTAAATTCAAATTTGGTCAAAAATTGATCGACTTCATTTGCGGCTTTAGAAATTTCATTTAATTCGATTGCATTTTCATTTCCCGCAGGAATTACACCTTCGTAATATTTATTGATTAAAACCGCGACACGGTTAATAAAATTACCAAAAATCCCAACCAATTCAGAATTGTTTTTGGTCTGAAAATCTTTCCAGGTAAAATTATTATCCTTTGTTTCTGGTGCAGAAGAAAGTAAAGCGTAACGCAAAACATCTTGTTGACCCGGAAATTCTTCCACATATTCGTGCGCCCAAACTGCCCAGTTTCTTGAAGTGGAAATTTTATCATTTTCCAGATTTAAAAACTCAAAAGCGGGAACGTTTGTTGGCATTTTATAATCGCCATGCGCTTTCATCATTGCTGGGAAAATAATACAGTGAAAAACAATATTGTCTTTCCCGATGAAATGAACCAATTCAGAATCATCACTTTGCCAATAATCTTTCCAGTTTTTACCAGTTTTCTCAGCCCATTCCTGCGTGAAAGATATGTAACCAATTGGTGCATCAAACCAAACGTAAAGGACTTTCCCCTCGGCATTCGGCAAGGGAACAGGAACGCCCCAATTTAAATCACGGGTCATTGCTCGAGGTTTTAGACCGTCATTTAGCCAAGATTTCACCTGTCCGTAAACATTAGTTTTCCAATCGTTTTTATGACCTTCGATTATCCATTTATTCAGAAAATCTTCATAATCATTTAAAGGTAAATACCAGTTTTTGGTTTCTTTTAAAATTGGATTATTTCCACTCAACATTGAGCGTGGATTAATTAATTCTGAGGGTGAAAGGGTGGTGCCGCATTTCTCGCATTGATCGCCGTATGCATTTTCATTACCACAATTGGGACAAGTGCCAACGATATAACGGTCTGCTAAAAATTCCTCGGCTTCTTCATCAAAATATTGCTCGGCAATTTCTTCGCTGAATTTTCCCTTATTATATAACGTGGTAAAAAAGTCCTGAGAAACTTGTTTGTGTTTTTCAGAAGTTGTTCTAGAATATTCATCAAAAGAAATTCCCAAGTCTGAAAATGATTTTTTTATAATTGTATGAAACTGATCTACAATATCTTGTGGAGTCACTCCTTCCTTTTTCGCACGAATAGTTATTGGGATTCCGTGTTCATCAGATCCACAGATAAAAGCGACATCTCTTCCCATTCTGCGTTCAAATCTTGCATAAACATCTGCGGGAATATAGACGCCTGCGAGATGACCTATATGAACTGGTCCATTTGCGTAAGGAAGTGCTGCTGTAATTAATCTTTTTTGAGACATTATTTTGAAGTAAAATTATCTGCAAATATAGTGATAATGCGAAAAATTACGGTTATTTTTTTGATTGCCCGTCTTAATGTGAGACAATAATCTTTTTATGTTAAACAATCGTTTAATTTTTTGTTAATTTAGACTAAATATCTTAATTTCTAAAAATTTAATATATGTCGGAATAGCCTTTAAACAGTGAAAAAATATATAATTAGTTCAGTAATTTTGAGGATAATTTATAGCATTTAAAATAATTTTATAATCGCCATATATTAATTAAATTTGAAGACTATATTAACATAGCATTAAAAGATTATTAATCCTTAAATTTATTTTTTGTGAAAAACTATAACACAGTTTTAAAAATTGCACCGGCATTTTTGTTGTTCGGATCAATATTAAGCGCTCAAACTACTGACTCAATTGGTACAAAAAAAATTGAAGAAGTAGTTTTAATTGGATACGGAAAACAGAAAAAATCTGATCTTACGGGATCTATAACTTCAATTTCCGCAAAGGATTTTAATGGTGGTGCTACCACACCTGCGCAGTTAATACAAGGTAAGACCCCGGGGGTACAAATCACTACAAACAATGGAGCACCGGGTTCTGGCTCGCAGATTAGAGTGAGAGGAACTTCCTCATTAACTGGTAATAATTCGCCATTAATAGTAATAGATGGTGTGCCGCAAGATTTTAACATAATAAATGGTGCTGCAGATCCATTATCGTTAATTAACCCGAATGATATCGCCACTTTTGATATTTTAAAAGATGCATCTGCAACAGCAATTTATGGTAACCGCGCGACCAATGGCGTAATCTTGATCACTACTAAGAAAGGAACTTCTGGAAAATTAAAAATTAATTTTTCTACAGTTGCATCAGTTTCAGAAAAAATGAGCAATGTTAATGTTCTTAGTGCGGATGATTTTAGAAGTTTTGTAAATACTTATGCAACAGCAGAATACAAAGGAAAATTAGGCGCATCAGATACGAATTGGCAAAATCAAATTTACCAACAAGCTTGGGGGACAGATAATAACTTGGCTTTGTCTGGTGGTCTTAAATGGTTGCCTTACAGATTATCTTTAGGATACAACGAACAAAATGGAATTGTAAAAACTAATAGTTTTAAAAGATCATCACTTGGTCTGAATTTAAATCCTGTTTTTTTTGATAACCATTTAAAATTAGATGTAAGTTTAAAAGGAACTTTTACAGATAACAGATTTCCAGATGAAAGAGTAATTGCCGCAGCTACTTATTTTGATCCGACGCAATCCATTTATTCTGGTAATTCCAAATATGGCGGTTATTTTGAGTGGCTTGATGCAACTGGAAAATTAAACGTAAATGGTACTGCAAACCCACTTTCTACTTTACAGGCAATTCACGATGTATCTTCCGTAAAACGGGCTTTAGGAAATATACAGTTGGATTATAAATTTCATTTCTTACCAGATTTACATTTTAATGTGAACGCAGGTTATGATTATACCAAAGCTGACGGTAGAAAAACTGTCGATGGGAATTTAAAACAAGGATTTAATGATATGGGATCTTCTCGTGTTTATTCTGAAGAGAAAAAGAATAAATTGCTAGAAACTTATTTTAATTATGTTAAAAACATTTCGGTTATAGATACCAAAATTGATTTAACTGCGGGCTACTCTTATCAAGATTTTCATACTATAATTCCTGGTGCGACCCAATATAAAGGTAATGCTGCGCCTATAACAGATCCCAATTTTGAAACAGGTTACACTTTGGTGTCTTTTTATGGACGAGGTATTTTTACAATAGCTGATAAATATATTCTTTCTGGATCATTAAGACGAGATGGTTCATCGCGCTTTTATAATGGAACTAAGAATAATTTATATGGTAATTTCTACGGTATTTCTGGTGCATGGAAGATCAACGAAGAAAATTTCTTAAAAGATAGTAAAGTAGTAAGTACTTTAAAATTACGCGGGGGATATGGACTAACAGGTCAGCAAGAATTGCCTAATGGCGACTATCCTGCATATGCACGTTATAATTTGAGTGGACCAGGCGCACAATATCAATTTGGAGGTAATTACTACAATTTTTACAGACCAGAGATTTAT
Organism: Halpernia sp. GG3; assembly: GCF_052976925.2. Lineage (NCBI taxonomy): Bacteria > Pseudomonadati > Bacteroidota > Flavobacteriia > Flavobacteriales > Weeksellaceae > Halpernia > Halpernia sp. GG3. The sequence goes on along the minus strand of NZ_JBRIIR020000010.1, from coordinate 135,843 downwards.
AATCCAAATCTTAAGTGGGAAACTACAACCACTAAGAATTTAGGTTTAGATTTTGGCTTTTTAAAGGAAAGAATTACAGGTACTATTGACATTTATCAAAAAGATACAAAAGATTTAATAGTCTACAGTCCTATTGCAGCAGGTGATCTAAGTAACTTTAACTATTTAAATGTAGGAAATATTCGAAATAAAGGAATTGAAGGTTCAATTAATTTCGTGCCTGTTAAAAATCAGAACGTAACTTGGGAGCTTGGCTTTAATGCAACACACTACAATCCTATTGTGACAAAACTATTAGAAAGAACTGATGCGAGTTTCAATATTGCTACTGGAGGAATTGCCGGTGGGGTAGGAAACACTATCCAAGCACACGCTGTGGGATACAATCCTTTCTCATTTTTAGTTTATCAACAAGCTTACGACGCAAGCGGTCACCCGTTAGACGGTATCTATATAGACAGAAATGGTGATGGAGTTATTGACTCAAAGGATAAATACTACGATAAATCTACTACACCAAAAGCTATTTTAGGTATCAATACTAAGTTTTCTTATAAAGCTTGGGATATCAGCATGAGCGGACGGGCAGTTTTAGGTAATTATGTTTATAATAATGCCGCTTCAAACAGTTCAATACAATCTGCATCTAATAATTCTTATTTGCAAAACGTTTACAGTACTGCAGCAACTTATAAATTTAATTCACCACAATATTTCTCTGATATCTATATTGAAGATGCATCTTTCTTCAGATTAGATAATATTAATATTGGGTACAATTTTAAAAATTTCATGTCTACTAAAAGCAATATGAGGATTTATGCGATGGCACAGAATGTATTCGTAATATCTAAATACTCAGGCGTAGACCCTGAAGTGTTTAATGGAATTGATAACGGTTATTATCAACTTCCACACACTTATTCACTCGGATTTAACTTTCAATTTTAAATATTCTAAAATGAAATCAAGTAAAATAAAATTCAGTCGCATAGTTCTCGCTTTATCGGCAATGACTTTGCTAAGCTTAGGTTCATGTGTAAAGGACCTCGAAAGAACTCCTATTACAGATGTAACTTCTGCTAGTGTATTTGCAAATTTTGCAAATTATCCAAATGCTTTAGCTAAACTTTATGGAGGTTTGGCTGTGGGTGGCCAATCGGGCGCTGATGGAAATCCAGATGTAGCCGGCATTGATGGTGGTTTTTCAAACTACATGAGACAAATGTATACCATGAATGTTCTGACCACCGACGAAGCTGTAATCGCGTGGAATGATGGTACATTACAAACCATGCACAAAATGACTTGGGATTCTTCCAATGAATTTATTGGCGCAATTTATTATCGAATTTTTACAGAAATTGCATTTTGTAATGAATTTTTGAGAAATACTTCCGACGCAAAATTAGCTTCTAACAATATTACCGGTGATAACCTGACGCAAGCAAAGATTATGCGGGGTGAAGCAAGATTTATTAGAGCACAATCTTATTATAATGCACTTGATCTTTTTGGTAATGTGCCTTTCGTGACAGAAGATAATCTACCAGGTTCTACAACGCCACCTGCGAGAATTTCTAGAGCGGATTTATTTAAATATGTAGAGTCAGAATTAATTGCTTCCTCTACAGAGATGGCTGCACCAAGAGGCAATGTTTATGGACGTGCAGATGCAGCGGCAGCTTACTCACTATTAGCCAGATTATATTTAAATGCGAAAGTTTACATTGGAACAGATAGAAATACTGACTGTCTTACTTATTGTAACAAAGTAATTGCTGCAGGTTACAAATTAAAAAGTAATTACTCAGATTTATTTAAAGCAGATAATGACAAAAATAACAACGAGCAGATTTTTTCTATAAATTACGACGGTATTAGAACAAAAACTTATGGTGGTTCCACTTATATGGTACACGCGTCAATAGGTGGAAGCATGCCTTCTTCAGATTTTGGTGTGAACGGTGGTTGGGGTGGTTTAAGAACTACTCAGGCATTTGTGGATAAATTTCCTACAAATGGTGCAGATTCTAGAGGTAATTTTTACACAAGCGGTCAAAGTAAAGTTATTAATGATTTAGGAACTTTCACTGACGGTTACGCTTTTATTAAGTATAAAAATGTAACAAGCACTGGCGCAGCTGGTTCGGATACTTCTGGTAATTTTGTAGACGCAGATATTCCAATTTACAGATTAGCAGATATTTATCTAATGTATGCTGAAGCAACACTTCGCGGTGGCGGTGGCGGTAATATGGGAACTGCGCTTGGATATGTTAATGTACTTCGTGACAGAGCTTACGGAAATACATCAGGTGATGTTTCAACGATTGATTTGAATTTAATTTTAGATGAAAGAGCACGTGAATTGAGTTGGGAATTTACCAGAAGAACAGATTTAATTCGATATGATAGATTTACTACAGGTTCTTACTTGTGGCCTTGGAAAGGTGGCGTAAAAGATGGTCAGGCAGTTGCTAGTACCAGAAATTTATTTCCTATTCCTGCGAAAGATATTATTGCAAATCCAAACTTGGTTCAAAATCCGGGTTATTAATAATTAAACCAAAAATAAAATGAAAAATTTTTTAAAATTAAGTTTTGGTATGTTGATCAGTTTGTTGCTGTTCTCTTGTACTAAAAACGAAGACATGGTTATGTTGACAACTAATACTCCGGGATCATTGACAAGTACAGCAACGTCGCTTGTTTTAAGTAAAAACAACGCAACAGCTACTGCAATTACTTACAATTGGACAAACCCTAGTATGGGGGCAAGTTTAGCTTTTAATAATCAATTACAGTTCGCTGTAAAAGGAACAAATTTTGCAAATCCGAAAACTGTAGATCTAGCAAAATCTTCTACAAGTATTTCTTATAATGTACAGGATTTTAATGCAATCATGTTAGGTCTGGGTCTTCCTTTAGATGGAACTTCTACTAATGTTGAAACCAGAATAAAATCAACAATTTTTTCTTTAGAAGGAACTCCAACTAATTTGCCACCTGCAACTTTTTCTCCAGTGATTACTTTAACAGTTACGCCTTACGCATTGGTTTCTTATCTCTATGCTCCGGGTGCTTACCAAGGGTGGAATCCACCAACAGCAAATGCTTTAATCTCGGCAACGAGCAATGGTATTTATATCGGTATCATTGGCTTCAAAGAGGCTAACTCCGAATTTAAAATTAATCCTGCTAGAAACTGGGATAATAGCTACGGTTCTACGGGCGGCAGTAATGTAACCTATAACGGTGGGGATAATTTAAAAGCGCCAAGCGCGGGTACACAGAAAATTACAGTTAATTTAAATAATAATACGTACATTTTGGTGCCTTATTCTTGGGGAATTATCGGTTCTGCAACACCAAACGGTTGGAATTCTGATACAGATTTAGTTTGGAATGAAACTACAGCTAAGTGGGAAATAACATTACCTTTATTGGTTGGTGAAATCAAATTTAGATTAAATCATGACTGGGGTACAAACTTCGGTGATGATGGTAATAACGGCAGCCTAGAAGCAGGCGGTGCTAATATGCCTATTACTGAAGCTGGAAATTATAAAATTTCAGTAGATTTTGTTAATCTAACCTGGACAAAAACAAAAATGTAAATTTTCTTATCAAATTATTTTTCAAAACTGTTGCTTTTTAGCAGCAGTTTTTTTATTTTTAAGCATTACAAACAAAACTTATGAAAATATTCAAAATAAGCAGTATAGCACTGTTCATTATTAATCTATCGCTTAGCGCACAATCTTTAAAATCTCCAGACGGCAAATTTGAAATGGATTTTAATTTAAAAAATGGTGTTCCATATTATAATTTAAAACTAAATAATAAAACTGTCGTTGAAAATTCTAAATTAGGACTTACACTATTAAAAGATGGTAACATTCAATTTGCCTCAGAATTAGAAAATAAAAATAATCCTGGAAAAAATCTTAATGATGGTTTTGTAGAAACAAGTGAGAAGAGAGATTCAAAAAATGAAACTTGGCAACCCGTTTTAGGTGAGAAAAAAAATTATATTAATAATTATAATGAATTGGCAGTAACACTTAGCCAGCCTACAAATGAAAGAAGTATTATCATAAAATTCCGATTATTTAATGACGGACTTGGTTTCAGATATGAATTTCCGCAACAGAAAAATTTGAACTATTTTGTCATTAAAGACGAAGATTCAGAGATAAATTTTCCGTCAGACATGAAAGCCTGGTGGCTAGCCGGTGATTATGATACGGAAGAGTACCAAACTCAGACCTCAAATATTTCCGAAATTCCAAAACTTTGGCCGGCAAGCTATGATGGAAATGCATCTCAAACGCCAATTAAAAATGCGGTTCAAATGCCTTTAATGTTAAAAAAAGAAGGAAAAGAACCACTTTATATTAATCTTTCTGAAGCTGCTTTAATCAATTATTCGGCAGCCAATTTAGACTTAGATGCCAAAAATTTTAGCTTTAAAATTCATTTGACACCGGATGCTCAAGGTGCAAAAGGTTATATTCAAACGCCTTCAGTTACACCTTGGCGTACAATTATTGTTTCCCCAAAAGCGGAAGAAGTTTTAGCCTCAAAAATGATTTTTAATCTAAATGAACCTACAAAATATAAAGACACTTCTTGGATTCACACGACTAAATTTATGGGTGTTTGGTGGGAAATGATCATTGGGAAATCTCAATGGGCCTATTCTACGGCGGATAATGTTCACATTGGCGAAACTGATTTTTCAAAATTAACACCAAATGGAAAACACGCCGCCAATAATGAAAAAGTAAAACACTACATTGATTTTGCTGCGGCAAATGGCTTTGATGCTTTACTTGTAGAAGGTTGGAACACCGGTTGGGAAGATTGGTTTGGCCACAGCAAAGAATTTGTTTTTGATTTTGTCACGCCATATCCAGATTTTGATTTACCTATGTTAAATGATTATGCGCATTCAAAAGGTATAAAAATAATTATGCACCATGAAACTTCTGGGTCTGCAACCAATTATGAAAGATGGGCGCCCAAAGCATTTGATTTAATGAACAAATATGGTTATGACGCTGTAAAAACGGGATATGTTGGAAATATTATTCCGCGTGGTGAGCACCATTATTCTCAATGGATGATTGACCATTACCAAAGAATAGTAGATTTAGCCGCCAAACATCACATTATGGTCGATTCTCATGAATCGATTCGTCCCACAGGTTTAAATAGAACATACCCCAATTGGATTGCACAAGAGGCCGCTCGCGGAACCGAGTTTGAAGCATTTGGTGGAAATAATCCAGACCACCAAACTATTTTACCATTCACGAGATATATGGGCGGACCGATGGATTATACGCCGGGAATTTTCCAAACGCAATTAAATTATTATTTTCCTGGGGACAAACGGTTTGTGAAAACTACTTTAGCAAAACAATTGGCTTTATACGTTGTGATGTATTCGCCGTTGCAAATGGCAGCAGATTTACCAGAAAATTATGAAAAACACATGGATGCTTTTCAGTTCATCAAAGACGTTGCTTTAGATTGGGACGACACCAAAATTTTGTCCGCTGAACCTGGCGATTATATTCACACCGCAAGAAAAGCAAAAGGAACTGATAATTGGTTTGTGGGCGGAATTACGGATGAAAATGCGAGAGATTACACCATCGATTTTTCATTTTTAGACCCAAATAGAAAATACGAAGCAACTGTTTATGAAGACGGCAAAGATGCAGATTACATCAACAATCCGCAATCTTATCACATTTATAAAAAAATAATTACCAGCAAAACGAAATTGCCAATGCATTTGGTAAGAAGCGGTGGTTACGCCATTTCCGTGAAACCGGTGAAGTAAAAAATGTTACTTTGTCAACGTTTTAAAGCGTAAAATCTTTACTTTGACAAAGTTTTTTTAGAAGCTATTTCCGGCTTTCCATTCCAATCTTTTCTGCGTTGTCAAATGACAAATCAAAAAAGGATTTCCATTGCAATCCGGGCTAGAGAAACGCACATATTTTCATAACATTTTTCGCTTTCTAAAAAAAAACCCAGCCACGATGTGGCGAAAATAAAATATAGATTGAAATCTCATCAATAATAGTTAACAAAAATTAAAGTATTTAATGAAAAAATTCATCTTATTTTTCCTCATTCTAATATCCTTATTTTCTTTTGCTCAAAAAGTATTAGATAGAGTAGAACCACCTTTTTGGTGGCATGACATGAAAAATCCAGAAGTGCAGATTTTGCTTTACGGGAAAGACATTGCAACAAAAACCATCGAACTTTCTGACGGTGTAAAGATCGAAAAATTAGAAAAAGTTGAAAATCCAAACTATTTATTTTTAACTTTAAATGCAGCAGAAATAAAAGCGTCCAATTTTAAAATTAATATTCTTGAAGGCAAAAAAAACGTTGCAGTTTACAACTATGAATTAAAAGATAGAAAACCCAATTCGGCGGATCGAAAATCTTATAATTCCTCAGACGTTATTTATTTAATAATGCCCGATCGTTTTTCTAACGGCAATCAATCCAATGATTCACAAGAAAATTTGACGGAAAAAGCCAACCGAGATTTGCCAAATGGAAGACACGGAGGCGATTTGCAAGGCGTCATTAATCACTTGGATTATTTAAAAAAATTAGGCGTTACCACAGTTTGGTTAACACCCGTTAATCAGGATAATGAAAAGCAAACCACTTACCACGGTTACGCCCAAACCGATTTATACAAAATCGATGGTCGCTACGGAACGAATGACGATTATTCAAAATTATCTGCTGATTTAAAAGCAAAAAACATGAAGTTGGTGCAGGATTATGTCACCAATCATTGGGGAATTTCCCATTGGCTGATTCAGGATTTACCTTCAAAAGATTGGATTCATGAATTTAAAGATGGTACCGGAAAAGACGGATTTAAACGTTCAAACTATCGAATTTCTTCCCAATTTGACACCAACGTTTCTGAAGTTGATAAAAAATTAGCGCTCGACGGTTGGTTTGACACAACGATGCCGGATTTAAATCAAAACAACGCTTTTGTTTTAAATTACCTTACACAAAACGCCATTTGGTGGATAGAATCAGCAGATTTAGACGGCATGCGTGTTGATACTTATCCGTACAATGATAAAGTGGCGATGGCAAAATGGGCAAAAGCCATTACAAATGAATATCCGAATTTTAATATCGTCGGAGAATCTTGGATGCAATCACCGGCAAATATTGCTTTTTGGCAGAAAAATTCAAAAATCGCAGAAATAGAAAATTATAACTCGAACTTACCTTCTGTGATGGATTTCAGTTTATTCACTGCGATGCCTTCTGCGTTTAATTCGAAAGAAAGTTATGACCAGGGATTGGTAAAATTATACGATTCTTTTTCAAATGATTTTCTTTATCCAAATATTAATAATATTCTCGTTTTTTTTGAAAACCACGATACGATGCGTTGGAATGAAATTTTTAACGGTGATATCAGATATTACAAAATGGCTTTGGGTTTAATTTCAACAATTCGTGGTATTCCACAAATTTATTATGGTTCAGAAATCGGAATGCGCGGAAATAAAGATAAATTGGGCGACGCTGATATACGTCGAGATTTTCCCGGTGGCTGGAAAGGCGACAAACAAAATGCTTTTGATTTAAAAACGCAGACCGCTTCTCAAAAAGATTATTTTGATTTCACTTCAAAATTATTAAACTGGCGAAAAGGTGAAACTGTAATTCACACGGGGAAAACCAAACATTATGTTCCCGAACATAATGTCTACGCTTATTTTAGATATAATGACAAAGAATCTGTAATGGTCGTGATTAATAATAATGAGAAAGCGCAGGATTTAGATGTAAATCGTTTTGCAGAATCACTTAAAAATTATTTGATAGGAAAGGACCCAATCACAGATAAAATATATGAATTGTCGGCGAATTCAAAACTAAAAATTGAACCAAAATCAATTTTAATTCTTGATTTAAAAAAGTAAACAAAATTTTAATTACTTTTAATAAAACTTTTCTAAATGACTAAAAAAGCAGTGTTATTTTTCATTTTAATATTCACCAGTTTTGGTTTAAAATCATTTGCACAAATCACAAAATTTAATAAAGAAACTGAAACAAAAAATATTAACGAAATGTTAGATGGTTTCAATAAAGCTGCAGGTTCTGCAGACTTCAAAAAGTATTTTGATTATTATGATGCAGAGTCGTATTTTATTGGAACGGATGCTAGCGAGCGTTGGAATAAAAAAGAATTCATGGCTTGGGCAAAACCTTTTTTTGACAGAGGTAAAGCCTGGAATTTCACGTCGCTAAAAAGAAATATCACATTTAGTAACGACGGAAAACTCGCTTGGTTTGATGAATTATTAAGCACTCAAATGAAAATTTGTCGCGGTTCCGGCGTTTTAGAAAAAATTAATGGCGAATGGAAATTGAAACAATACGTGCTTTCTATGACTGTTCCTAACGAACTTTCTGGTGAAGTAACAAAATTAAAAGCGCCAATTGAAGATAATTTGCTTCAAACTTTAAACAAAAAGTAGAACAAACTTTAAACAAAAAATTCTCTGATATAAAATGGTGAAAAGAATAAAACCAAACCTCACGATCCCACAAATCATCAATATGAGTATGGGTTTTTTAGGAATTCAAATGGCGTTCGGACTTCAAAACGGAAATGCCAGTAGAATTCTTGCAAATTTAGGAGCAAATGTCGATCAATTATCCTGGTTTTGGCTCGTTGCACCAGTTACGGGTTTGATTGTTCAGCCAATTATAGGCCATATGGGCGATAATACTTGGAGTCCACTTGGACGAAGAAAACCTTATTTTTTAATCGGTGCCATTTTATGTGCAGTTGGCTTAGTTTTTCTTCCAAATGCCGCTTCAGTGAATGCAATGTTGGGTGCAAGTGTTTTACTTTTAGCAGTCATTTTTCTTGCAATGATGGACTTTTCGATTAATATCGCGATGGAACCTTTTCGCGCATTGGTAGGGGATATGTTGCCAAAACACCAAGGAACAGTTGGTTTTTCAGTTCAAACAATTTTGATAGGAATTGGAGCCGTTATCGGTTCAGAAATGCCAAACTGGCTTACAAAATTAGGCATCTCAAATGTTGCGCCAGAAGGATTTGTTGCTAATAATGTGATTTATGCTTTCTACATTGGCGCCGTTGTTTTATTAATTTCGATTCTTTATACTATTTTTACCACGAGAGAATATTCGCCCGAGGAGTTTGCAGAATTTGCGGGAGATGAAAGTGTCGCCGAACCATCTAAATTTTCTGAGATGTTCAAAGATTTTGCAAAAATTCCAGTTTTGATGAAAAAATTAGGTGTGGTACAATTTTTCTCATGGTTTGCACTTTTTACCATGTGGGTTTTTACCACAAGTGCTTTAGCAACTCATACTTTTGGACTTTCACCGGAAGACACGAAATCTATAGAATTTAATAAAGCAGGAGATTTAACGGGCCATTTATTTGGTTTATATAATTTATTTGCTATTCCATTTGCTTTTTTATTGACACCGATTGCAAAAAAAATTGGTAAAAAAGAAACCCATGCATTGGCTTTATTTTGCGGTGGTTTAGGTTTGATTTCTATGTTTTTCATAAAAGATTCCTCGATGCTTTGGATAAGTATGGTGGGACTTGGTTTCGCTTGGGCAAGTATTTTAGCAATGCCTTATGCCATGTTAATTGATGCAATTCCGACTCGTAAAATGGGAGTTTATATGGGAATTTTTAATTTCTTTATCGTAATTCCTCAAATAATAAATGGAATTTTTGGTGGTCCGATTGTGAAAAGTTTCTTCGGAAACATGGCGATGGATTATGTGGTAGTCGGTGGTATTTGCATGTTGATTGCTTCTGCTGTAACAATGTTCTTAATTCAAAATGATAAGTACGAGACGAAGAAAGAATTAGAAGAAGAAATTAAACAAATTCATTTCTAAAATAATATTAAAATATAAAAACCCGTTGTCATTAATTTTACAACGGGTTTTGTGTGCTCTTCATTCCATCCGCCAGTTTAAGAACGTTTTTAATTTCTGTATGTGATCTTTGCAAAATATATTTTCTTTTAATTACTTAAAAAATTTGATGACAAAACTTTTAAATCAGGCTTTTTGCTGCGATTAAATTTTTATAATTTATTTTTAGAAAAATATTTTAACTAAAAAAAGAATTTAGATAGCTTCTTTTCACTTTGCCTATCTAAAAGTTGATTTTTAAAATCTTGGCTTTACTTTTAAACGCTGTTCCAAAAAATCTATCATTTAATTTTAAATTATTATATATCATTTTTATATGATTTCTTACCTTAAGTCAATAAGAAGTTGGATTTTTTATTATATTTTTGCTGCATTAAAAAACATACTTCACAATTACAGTATTAAAATATGAAAACAGTATTTCACAAAGCCGAAACAAGAGGCGGACAAGACCATGGTTGGTTAAAAACATACCATAGTTTTTCATTTGCTAATTTCTATGATCCTTCCAAAATGAATTTCGGTGCATTAAGAGTTTTGAACGATGATTCTATAAAAAATGGAATGGGTTTCGGTCAACACGGACATTCTAATATGGAAATAATTACCATTCCGCTTTCGGGAGAATTAATGCACAAAGATTCTATGGGAAATTCTGGGACTATTCAGAAAGGTGAAATTCAAGTGATGAGCGCTGGAAGTGGGATCCAACATTCTGAATTTAACGACAGTAAAGAAAATCCGGTTAGTTTATTACAAATTTGGGCAGTTCCTAACAAAATAGATGTTGAGCCCCGATATGACCAATTTAGAATTTCTGATGCGGCTAAACCAAATGATTTTCAGCAAATAGTTTCACCTAATAAAGATGATGCAGGTAGCTGGATTCATCAAAATGCATGGTTTAATTTATTGAAAACTGACAAGTCGATCAGCAAAAAATATAATTTGAACGATACACAAAATGGTGTATATATTTTTGTAATTTCGGGCTCTGCAAAAATTAACTCACAAGTGCTTAATGAAAAAGATGCTTTTGGCATCTGGCAAGTAGATGATTTTGAAATAGAAGCTTCAGAAAACTCTGAAATTTTGTTGAGTGAAGTTCCAATGTCTGTTTAAAATAAAAAAAAATATATGAAAGTAATCGCATTCGCAGGAAGTAATTCCGAGCAATCAGTTAATAAAAAATTAATACATTTCGCAGCTACTTATTTTGAGAATGATGAAGTTGAAGTTTTAGATCTAAATGATTTTGAAATGCCAATATTTAAACCAGAACGTGAAGCTGCCGGAATTCCGCAATTGGCTTTAGATTTTGCTAAAAAAATTGATAGTTCAGACTTAATTTTAATGTCTCTCGCAGAATATAATTCAACATATACTTCAGCATTTAAAAATATTTTTGACTGGATTTCAAGAGTTAAAGACCGAAAACATTTTGGTGAAAAACCAATGTTTTTAATGTCAGCTGCACCAGGACCTGGGGGCGGTAAAAATGTAACAGAAGAATTTTTAAAAAGAGCACCGTTCAGCGGAACAACGGTTTTAGAAAACTTCATTTTACCAAAATTTAAAGATAATTTTGAAGAAGGAAAAGGAATTATAAATCCTGAAATGAAAGCCGAATTTGAGCAAAAAATAAATAGTATAAAATCTCAAATCAAATAACTTTTAAAATTAAATCTAATTAGTTTTCAGATTCTTCAAATTAATCTTATTTTTGCTGAAAGAAAATACTTTAAAGTTTGAAAAATTTACTGCTTGTTTTTACACATCAATTTTTCCATGAAAATGGAGCAAAAATAAGCACCAATAAATAGTAAAAAGCCGACGCCTAAAAGTGTCGGCTTTTTTATTTAATACAGTTACATAAAATATGAGCAATACCTATAAATCTGCAGGCGTCGATAAAGAAGAAGGTTACAAAACCGTAGATAAAATAAAATCTGCCGTAGCAGAAACGCACAATAAAAATGTTCTTAATAATTTGGGAAGTTTTGGTGCTTTCTATGAAATTGGAAACTATAAAAATCCAGTTTTAGTTTCTGGAACTGATGGAGTAGGAACCAAATTGAAAATTGCTTTAGACACAAAAAATTACGATTCTATCGGTATTGATTGTTTCGCGATGTGCGCCAATGATATTGTATGTCACGGTGCAAAACCTCTATTTTTCTTAGATTATCTGGCCTGTGGAAAATTAGATTCTGATATTGCTGCAGAAATTGTCTTAGGAATGGTGAAAGCTTGCAAAGACAATGAATGTGCTTTAATTGGTGGTGAAACTGCGGAAATGCCAGGAATGTACAAAGACGGCGATTATGATGTGGCGGGTTTTTGTGTGGGAATTGTAGAGAAAGAAAATATTATTGATGGTTCTAAAATTAAATCTGGCGATGTTATTATTTGTTTGCCAAGTTCAGGGTTTCATTCTAACGGATTTTCTTTGGTGCGAAAAATTTTCCCAGATTTTAATGAAACATTTGAAGGAAAACCACTTTTTGAAACGCTTTTAGTTCCAACAAAATTATATTATCAGGACATTAAAAAACTCTCAGAAAAAATTAATATCAGCGGTATTGCACACATCACAGGTGGCGGAATTATTGAAAATATTCCAAGAATAATTCCTGAAGGTCTTTGTGCGAAAATAAATATTGACAAAATAGAAGTTCCAAGCATTATGTTGGAGTGTGAAAAACGTGGAAATATTGCGCGATATGAAATGTTTGGAACTTTCAATATGGGAGTGGGAATGGTGGTTGTAATTGAGAAAAGTTTCGCCAATCAAGTTTTAGAAATTTTACCTGAAACTTATATAATTGGTGAAATAATAGAAAACACTGAAAAAATTATTTTGAATTAATGAAAAACATTTGCATTCTACTTTCTGGATCGGGTACTAATCTTCAAAATATTTCAGAATGTATTTCTAAAGGTGAAATTGAAAATGCGAAAATCAATTTGGTAATTTCCGATAAAGATTGTTTTGGTTTAAAACGGGCACAAAATTTAGATTTAAATACTGTTTTAATTGAAAGAGGTAGCAATTTCACGGAAAATTTAGTTAATGCCATTCCAGAAAATACTGATTTAATTGTTTTAGCAGGTTTTCTTTCGATTTTAAATGAAAGTTTTTTTAAGAAAATTTCTATTCCGATTATTAATATTCATCCTTCATTGCTGCCAAAATTTGGCGGGAAAGGAATGTGGGGAAACCACGTGCATAAATCTGTAATTGCTGAAAAAGAAGAAGAAAGCGGTGCAACGGTTCACTTTGTTACACAGGAAGTAGATGCTGGAAAAATTATTTCACAGAAATCTTTCAAATTAGGTGTAGAGGAAACTGCTGAAACTTTAGCAGAAAAGGTTCATAAAATAGAATATGAAATTTTTCCCAAAGCCATTCAAAAAATAATAAATTCAGAAAATTAATTATGAAGAAAAGAGTTTTAATTTCCGTCTCCGATAAAAGTAATTTAGTAGAATTTGTGAAATTTTTAGTGAGCGAAAACTATGAAATCATTTCAACTGGAGGAACTTTCAAACATTTAAAAGAAGCGGGTTTAAATCCGATCCAGATAGATGAAATCACAGATTTTCCTGAAATGTTAGATGGAAGAGTGAAAACATTACACCCAAAAATTCACGGCGGTTTATTAGCTTTACGCGATAATGAACAACACCTAGAAACTTTGCGTGCGCATGAAATTGGATTAATTGATATGGTAATTGTTAATCTCTATCCGTTTTTTGAAAATGCTGGAAGCGAAAAATCATTAGCGGAAAAAATTGAATTCATAGATATTGGCGGTCCATCGATGTTGCGTTCTGGGGCAAAGAATTTTAAAGATGTTGTCGTTTTAACGGATGTAAAAGATTATATTTTAGTTCAAAAAGAATTGGAAACTGGAGAAGTTTCCTATGAAACCAAAAAAAAATTGGCTGGAAAAGTTTTTAATTTAACTTCTGCTTATGATGCTGCAATTTCAAAAATGCTTTTGAGTGAAGAATTCCCAGAGTATTTAGAAGCGTCTTACAGAAAAGTTTCAGATTTGAGATATGGTGAAAATCCGCATCAGAAAGCGGCGTATTACGTTTCAACCGTAGAAAATGGCGCAATGAAAGATTTTGAAATTTTGGGCGGTAAAGAATTGTCTTTTAATAATCTTCGTGATTTAGACTTATGTTGGAAAGTGGTAAATGAGTTTAAAGATGAAATGGTTTGTTGTGCCGTAAAACATTCAACACCTTGCGGAGTTGCTACTGGTAATTCGCCTTTAGAAACTTACAAGAAAGCATTTGAATGTGACCCAATGTCAATCTTCGGGGGGATTGTGGGAATGAATTTTAAAGTAAATCTAGAAACTGCGGAGGAATTGAATAAAACTTTTTTAGAAATTGTAGCCGCAACAGATTTTGACGATGAAGCTTTAGAAATATTAAAAAAGAAAAAAAATCTTAGAATTATTAAAATTAAAAATCCTGTTTCTGACGCGCAAACTTGGGTTAAAATCGATGGTGGAATGTTAGTTCAATCTGCTGATAATCAGTTTTCTGAAGATATAACTTGTGTGACAGAAATGCAACCTACCGAAAAGCAAAAAGCGGCATTGCTTTTCAGCCAAAGAATCGTGAAATATGTTAAATCAAATGCAATCGTTGTTTCAAATGGAACGCAGGCTTTGGGAATTGGCGGGGGACAGGTTAACCGGATTTGGGCTACTGAACAAGCAATCTCACGAGCCAAAGAAAAATTTTCAGGCGATCTCGTTTTAGCATCTGATGCATTCTTTCCTTTTCGGGACGTCGTAGATTTTTGTGCGAAAGAGGAAATTACAGCGATAATTCAGCCTGGAGGTTCTGTAAAAGATGAAGAATCTATTAAGGCTGCTAATGAAAATAAAATGCCGATGCTTTTTACAGGCATGCGTCATTTTTTTCATTAAATATAAAATCAAAAATAATTTTGAAGACCAGTCATTAAATATTAAATTTGTCACATTAAAAAGAACTTAATCTATGAAAATATTAATCGTCGGTAATGGCGCACGTGAATCTGCACTTGGCGTAAAATTACAACAGGACAAAAGAATTACTAAAATATTTTTTGCTAAAGGAAATGCAACAACAGATAATATTGGCCAAAATTACTTTGAAAATGATATTGTTTCATTAAGAAATTTAGCACTGCACGAAAATATAGATTTAACGATTGTTGGTCCAGAAGCCCCTCTGGTAGACGGAATAGTTGATGATTTCAGAAAGCATGGTCTGCAAATTTTTGGTGCAACTGCCCGTTGCGCAAAGTTAGAAGGAAGCAAAGCTTATTCTAAAAAATTTATGCAGATTTTCAATATTAAAACTGCAAAAGCACAGGTTTTCGATGCTTACCGCGATGCCATGGATTATGTGAAAACGCATTCTTACCCGTTGGTAATTAAAGCGAGCGGTTTAGCTGGTGGCAAAGGAGTAGTTATTTGTGAAGATATTTTGGAAGCCAATGCGACTATTCATAAATTTATGATCGACAGAATTTATGGTGATGCAGGAATTCAACTGGTTATCGAGGAATATTTAGAAGGTTATGAAGTTTCTATCATCGCTTTCTCAAATGGTAAAAAACTATTTCCATGTATTCCTGCTAAAGATTATAAAAAAGCAGGAAAAGGTGAAACAGGTGCAAACACGGGTGGAATGGGTTCCGCCGCACCAAGTCCTGAGTGGACAGAAGCAAACCAAAGTGATTTCGAAAAGAATATTCTTGAACCCACAATTGCGGGTTTACAGGAAAAAAACTTAAACTTTCGAGGCTTTATATTTTTCGGTTTGATGGTAACTAAAAATGGTTGCTATTTATTAGAATATAATATGCGTCTTGGAGATCCTGAAACACAAGTTTTAATGGCGCTTTTAGAAAATAATTTAGTAGATACCATAGAGTCCTGTTTAAATGGCGATAATATTGAACTGAAATTTGCTGATAAAAAAGCAGTTTGTCTGGTTATGTGTTCCGGCGGTTATCCTCAGAATTATGAAACTGGGTTTGAAATAAGAGGAACGGAAAAAGTTTCAGATTCTACCCTTTTATTTGCAGGAGCTGCACAGGAAGCCAAAAGAATTGTAACCTCAGGCGGTCGAGTTTTAAGTCTTGTGGCGACTGGCGATACTTTTGATGAAGCTCGTCAAAAAGTTTACTTAGACGCGCTCTCAATTAAGTTTGATTATGCTTATTACCGCGACGATATTGGTAAATTTTAAAAAATAAAGACGTGATTATTTCGCGTCTTTTTTATTTTAAACCATTTATATATGATGTTAGTAATTTTTTTTAGAAGCTATTTCCCGCTGTCCACTATATCTTTTTTTGTACTCGCTTCGCTCACAAGAAAAAAAGATGTCGCTTCCATCGGGGCTAGTTAAAATTATTTTTTATTTTTATAATCTATTTTTTCAAAAACAGAGGTTTTACAACTTAACAACTCAACAATTTAAAAGCATGCAAAAAGGTATTTTAATTTTAGATTTCGGCTCACAATACAACCAACTTATTGGGAGAAGAATCCGTGAGATTGAAGTCTACTCAGAAATCATTCCTTTCAATACTTCTTTACAAGAGATTTTAGCTAAAAAACCAGTCGGAATAATACTTTCTGGCGGACCAAGTTCTGTCAATGCTGAAACGGCCAATTTAATATCAAAAGAATTGCTCGAGTCTGGTATTCCAATTTTAGGGATTTGTTATGGAATGCAACTCATTACGCATCTTCTTGGAGGGAAAGTTTCGCGTGGTACAAAAGGCGAATATGGAAAAGCAGAATTAGAGATTATTAAAAATTGTCCATTATTTGAAGGCGTTTCTAATAATTCGATTGTCTGGATGAGCCATTTTGATGAAGTAGAAATCCTTCCTGAAAATTTCGAAATTAATGCAAAATCTGGAGTAATTGCCGCGATCAGCAATTCTGAAAAAAACATCTATGGCATTCAGTTCCACCCGGAGGTCACGCACACGGAAGAGGGTGCAAAAATGCTCAATAATTTTGTTTTCAATATCTGTAAAGCAGAAAAAAACTGGTTTTTAACAAATTATATTGAGAAAACGATTCTAGAAATTAAAGAAAAGGTAGGCACACAAAAAGTCATTTTAGGTTTATCTGGTGGCGTTGATTCTTCCGTTGCAGCCGTTTTAATTCACCGCGCAATAGGTGATCAATTAACTTGTATATTCGTGGACAACGGATTGTTGCGCAAGGATGAGGACAAAAAAGTAATGAAAAATTATGGGGAACATTTTAATTTAAATATAAAACTAATTGATGCTGCTGACCGATTTTTAACGAAATTAAAAGACGTTTCAGATCCGGAACAAAAGCGAAAGATTATAGGTAATGAATTTGTGGCTGTCTTTGATGAAGAATCCCATAAAATAGAAGGCGCAAAATTTCTAGCACAAGGTACAATTTATCCAGATGTTATAGAAAGTCAGTCTGTAAAAGGACCTTCGTCAGTCATAAAATCCCATCACAATGTTGGCGGACTTCCAGCGGAAATAGGTTTTGAATTACTTGAACCATTACGAGAATTATTTAAAGATGAAGTTCGAAAAGTAGGCGAGGAACTCGGAATTCCACACCATTTAGTTTACCGACATCCTTTTCCTGGTCCTGGTTTAGGTATCAGAATCTTAGGGGAAGTCGATGCCGAAAAAGTAAAAATATTGCAGGAAGCAGATGATATTTTTATTGAAGAATTGTACAAAAATGATCTTTATGAAAAAGTGTCGCAAGCTTTTGTGGTTTTGCTTCCCGTCAAATCTGTCGGCGTAATGGGTGATGAAAGAACTTATGAGTACACCGCCGTGGTTCGTTCTGCAAATACTACTGATTTTATGACCGCTACTTGGAGCAGATTGCCTTACGATTTTTTAGATTTAATTTCCAGCAGAATCATCAATGAAGTGCGCGGCATAAATAGAGTTGCCTATGATATTTCTAGCAAACCGCCCGCAACGATTGAATGGGAATAAAAATTAATTTTAGATTATGACTTTTTTACGTTTTAAATCTACCTTCTAATTTGTAAAACCTTGTTACAAAATCAACAACTTAAATTAAAACGAACGGCTACCTTGATCTCTGTACTTTCAAAGTATGGTTTCAAAGATGTTTTGGCACGTATGAATGTTCAAAATAAAGAACAAATTTTTGCGGATGAAGTTTTTAATAAATCAGTTTCGGTTCGGATTAGAATGGCTTTAGAAGAAATGGGTCCCACATTTGTAAAATTCGGACAGGCTTTCGCGGGTCGTGAAGATTTACTTCCAAAAGAATTGATTTTTGAATTACAAAAATTACAGGACAATGTCGTTTTAGAAGATTTAGATTTAGACGACGTTTTAACTGAAAATTTTGGCGAAAATTATAAAGATTATTTTTTACATATCTCTAAAATTCCTTTAGCATCTGCGTCTATTGCTCAAGTTTATACGGCAACTTTAATTTCTGGGGAGAAAGTGGTTTTAAAAGTGAAGCGCCCAAAAATTGATAAAATGATTAAAGGTGATCTGCTTTTAATGCGGGATTTGATCAATGTTTTAAATAATTATTTTGAATTTGCTGAGAATTTAAATTTAGAACAAGGCATCAATACTTTTGAAAAATCACTTTTACAAGAATTATCTTTTGTTAATGAACGCGAAAACATCGAGCGTTTTGCGAAAAATTTCAAAAATGACACTCGCACAATTGTTCCCAAGGTTTATCCAAACTTGTCTAATAATGATGTCCTTTGTTTGGAATTTATGGAAGGTTTTAAAATCACAGATTTTGCTTCAATTGAGAAGAATAATTTAACCGCTTCTAAATTGGCAGATCAATGTTTAGAACTTTTTTTAGTCCAAATTTTAGAACATGGTTTTTTTCACGCTGATCCGCATGCTGGAAATATTTTAGTCACGAATGAGGGAAAAATAGTATTCATAGATTTCGGTGCAACTGGAACAATTTTTCCTTCTGACAGAGAATTTTTAGAAGATTTAATTATTAATTTAATTCTTAAAAATGTTGATCAATTAGTAGTAAATTTGAAAAAAGTTGCCATAAAATTTGAAATAAAAGACGAGAAAAAATTAAAAGATCAAATTTTAGAAATTCTAAATCTGGTAGATTCTAATTCTTTAAAAGATATCAGATTAGAGATTTTAATAGAAAAATTTCAATCTATTTTATTTGAAAATAAGATCATAATGCCGGATTATTTTATTTTACTTTTCAAAGGTGTTACATTAATAGAAGGTGTTGGCCGGCTTTTAAATCCTGAAATGGATGTTATAAAAAGTTCAAAGCCTTACATTTCAAAAATAATGCTTCAGCGATTAAATCCTAATTATTTAATTGAAAAAGGATTTCAAAAACTTCAAGAATTACAAAATGACCTTCAAAATGTTCCTAGTCAAATCAAAAATGTTTTGTCTCTTTTAAATAAAGGTGATCTAACTGTCAAAACCAAAAGTGAAGACTTAAAAAACACAAATATAATTTTAAAACAAAGTGTCACTAATATTGTTGTGGCGTTCATATTAGGAACAAATAGCATTGCAACAGCTCTTATTTTAAATTCAAAATTAGAACCGTTAATATTTGGAATGCCGCTTTTGTCTCTTTTAGGTTTTACATTTTCAGCTGTTTTAGGTCTTATTTTAGTTTTACGATTGTCAAAAAAATAAAATTTACCGCTATTTAAATTCTAAAAATCCTTCAGATTTTTTCCACTTCCTTTGCTTACCTTTGCAAAATGGAAATAAAGACGTTTGCAGATTTTGATTTGCCTGTAAAAGTGTTAGATGTTTTAGCAGATGACAACTTGTTTGAGCCAACACCAATTCAGAAAAAAAGCTTTAGCCACATTCTTTCTGGTAGAGATGTGATGGGAATTGCCCAAACGGGAACCGGTAAAACTTTGGCGTATTTACTTCCTGTTTTAAAACAATGGAAATATAATAAAACGGGAAATCCGACAGTGTTGGTTCTTGTTCCGACTCGTGAATTAGTTGTTCAGGTGGCAGGTATTTTAGAAAATTTAGCCCAAAATCTGACGGCGAGAGTTATTGGAATTTACGGTGGAAAAAATATCAATACTCAAAAATTATTATTTAAAGATGGTTGTGATATTCTTGTTGGAACGCCCGGAAGAGTAATGGATCTCGCCATTGACAATGCCATTTCTTTGCGAGAGGTAAAACAATTGGTTGTTGATGAATTTGATGAAATGTTGAATTTAGGTTTCCGCCCGCAACTCACCCATATTTTCGAAATGATGAAAGATAAAAGACAAAACATTCTTTTTTCTGCCACCATGACGGAAAATGTAGATGCGATGTTAGAAGAATATTTCCGTGGGCCGATTGAAATTTCTTTGGCAAAATCAGGAACACCTTTAGAAAAAATTGAGCAGATTGCTTATAAAATTCAAAATTTTAACACTAAAATTAATCTTTTAGAAAATTTATTGCAGACGAATTCTGATTTATCTAAGATTCTAATTTTTTGTAATAATAAGAAACACGCTGATTATCTTTTTACTAAAATTGATGAATTTTTCCCAGGTGAATTTGATGTGATTCACTCAAATAAATCTCAAAATTACCGCTTGCGTGCGATGCGAAATTTTGAAAATGAAGAATTGCGTGGTATCATCACAACAGATATTATGGCTCGTGGTCTTGATATTTCAAATATTACCCACGTAATTAATTTTGAAATCCCCGAAATCCCTGAACAATATATTCACAGAATTGGGCGAACTGGTCGTGCGGAAAAAAATGGAATCGCACTTTCTTTTATAACTGCAGATGAAGAAGCTTCACTTTTAGAAATTCAGGTTTTAATGAATAAAGAACTTTCAGTTTCCGAAGTTCCGGCAGCTGTTGTATTTAATCCGGTAAAAATTGCTTCTGAGCAGGATGAAGTAATTATGAAGGATATCGCACCTGTGAAGATGTACGAAGGCGGCGGCGCTTTTCATGAGAAAAAAGACAAGAATAGAAAGATTAATTTGGGTGGACCAACTAAAAGAAATCCACCGAAAACCAAACCTTCTAATCGCGGTCAGGCAAAAGCGGCAACAAAAGCAAAAAAGAAAAAATAGTTTTTAGAAGTTATTTTAAATAAAAAAAATCGCGGTAGATTTTACCGCGATTTTTATATGTAATTGTAACGTGAATTTAGTAACTCATTTCTACAATTTTCTTTACATTATCTGGTGTCAAGTTCTTATGTTCACCGATACCATCCATTTTTCTTTCAATAAAAGTATTTTTAATCTTGTCAGAAATACCTTCGTAATCTTTCGTATAATCTGAAAGTTTGGTATCAATATCTAAACTATGGAAAAATTCTTCCATTTTCTGAATCGCTTTTTCCGCTTTTTCATCTACAGAACCAGAAGTAATTCCCCAAACTCTTTCACCGTATTGTGCTAATTTATCTTTTTTAGTTTCAAAATTAAAACGGTAATGAGAAGGTGCAATTACGGCCAAAGTGCGCGCGTGATCAATTCCAAAATTAGCTGTTAATTCGTGGCCAATTGCATGAACGGCCCAATCTGTTGGCACCCCTTTTTGAATTAAACCATTTAAAGCCATCGTACAACACCACATGAAATTTCCTGCAGTATCATAATTATAATCCTTGTTTAATAACGGTTGAGCCACTTCCTGCAAGGTTTGTAAAATGCTTTCAGAAATTCTGTCTTGCAAAGTTGCAGAAGTCGGATAGGTCATATATTGTTCTAAAACGTGCGTGTAAGCATCCATCACACCATTTGCCAATTGTCTTTTCGGAATACTTTTAATGACTTCAGGATCTAAAATAGAAAATTTAGGAAATAGACCTGGACCGCCTGTTGCTAATTTTTGTTTCGTTTCTTTTCTTGAAACGACGAAACCAGAATTCATTTCTGAACCGGTTGCTGGTAAAGTAAGAACACTTGCGAATTCTAGCGCTTCGCCTTCTAAAATTCTTAAAGGTTTGCTTAAAATATCCCAAGGCTCACCTTCGTATTTCGCCGCTGCAGCAAGAAATTTTGTGCCGTCAATTACAGAACCACCACCAACTGCTAAAAGAAAATCGATGTTTTTTTCTTTAATAACTTTTAATGCATCCAATAAAGTTTCGTATTCTGGATTTGCTGGAATTCCGCCAAATTCTTCTACATTAAATTCTTTTAAAGCTGATTTTACTTGGTCGTAAATTCCATTTTGTTTAATACTTCCACCGCCGTAAAGCATTAAAATTTTAGCGTTTTTTGGAAGTTCTTCAGTTAATTTAGAAATTGTGTTTTTACCGAAAATTATTTTAGTCGGATTTTTATATTCAAAGTTTAACATAATAATTTATTTAGACTGCAAATTTACGATTATCGTTTTGAGTTATAGAAAAACTTATCGATAGAAAAATAAAATGATAGATTCCTACGATAATATTACGGTTTGAGATTTTAAGATAAAACAATATGCTTTTCAATCGCTGGGTCCGTATTTTCGTTGATGATCTTATTTAAAAGAATAGTTGCTGCCATGATGCCCATTTTTAGAGCATCATTGGTTTCGTAGCGGTAAGATTTATTCAGATATTTAGGTAATACACCCTCACTGATGGAGACGACTTTAATTTCTTTAAAATTAACTTCTCTATCCATCAAGATTACATTTAAACCTGCGAGGGTCTCATCACTCATTGCAAAAAAACCATCAAAATTCTCATATTTTAAGATGATCCCGAGTTTTTCTTTTACAGCATCTGCAGAATCGCAAAAAATAAAATTATACTCTACATCATCATAAAGTTTAATTTTTTCTTTAAAATAATTTAATCTTGACTGTGAAATTGTAAGATCTTCATTTCCCAAAATCGCCATTATTTTTTTACATCCTGCATTAATTAATAATTCTACACAGGATTCTGTGTTTCGCTTATTGTCAAAAAGAACTTCCGGATAGGTACTTTCAGGCAATGTTTTATCAAAAATAATTGTGGGTATTCCAAGCTCGCGGGTTCTGTTTAGGTGATCTAAACTTTTGGTTTCCTTGGTTAATGATATTAAAATGCCATCTACACTGGAGTTGATGCAGGTCTGGATGTTTTCCATTTCGGTCTCAAAGCATTCATTAGAAGGCAGAATAAAAAAATGATATCCCTGCTTTTGAAGGGTATTTGAAATTCCTTTAATAATGGCCGGAATAAAAAACATTGAAATATCGGGAATAATTAGGCCAATTACTTTTCGGGATTTCTTGCGAAAGTTGATTGCGAAGTCGTTTGGAACATAATTAAATGTTTCTGCCGTTTCTTTCACCCGCATCTTTACTTTGTCACTTATATCGGGGTGATCTTTCAATGCACGAGACACTGTAGAAGTACTGATTTGTAGCATTGAAGCAATATCTTTTATAGTAATTCTTTTCATTTCAGTAAATCAATAAGATTAATGGGGAAATTTAGTCATAATTACGGGGTTTATTTTTGTTAAAAAAAGTTAATATTTAAATAAATTATGTTAATATTTTGTTAACTTAAAAAAAAGTTATTAACCGCAAACGTTTGCGCAACCGATTGTAATTTACACACAGTTAATATTGTGTTTAAATATGATTTTGAATTGTTTAAACAAATACATTTAGCTCAATAATAAAGAAACAAAAATCATGGAATCAAAAACGTTCAAAAAAGTTCTTATTTTCGGAGCAACCAACATTGCTGCCTTGATGTTTTCTCAATCTGTTGTAAATGATACAATTGCGAAAGATAAAATGATAGACGAAGTGGTGATCACCGGTAACGCCAATCCGAAAGCGTCCATTAAAACAAGTACTTCAATTTCTACACTTAAGACTGCAGATATAGAAAAAACTGCCCCGAGAACAACTGCAGAGATCTTCCGTACCATCCCGGGAATTCGTGCAGAATCTTCCGGTGGAGAAGGAAATTCCAACATTACGGTTAGAGGCGTTCCTGTTTCTGCAGGTGGCTCCAGATATTTGCTTATTGAAGAAGACGGGCTCCCAATTATGCAGTTTGGCGATATTGCTTTCGCAACTCAGGATCAATTTGTACGTTTTGATACATCTATCGCGAGAGTTGAAGCTCTACGAGGTGGATCAGCATCTGTTTTTGCAAGTAACTCACCTGCAGGGATCATCAATTTTATCACAAAAACAGGAGAACAGGAAGGTGGTTCTATCACGCAGCAGGTTGGTCTTAGCTATAGAAATTACAGAACAGATTTTGACTACGGCACCTCTTTGGGAAATAACGCTTTTATCAGTGCGGGCGGTTTTTACAGAGTTGGAGACGGCCCAAGAATTACCGGTTTTAACTCAAACGACGGCGGCCAGTTCAGATTGTCTTTCTTAAAGAAATTCGACAAAGGAAGCTTCAGGGTTTATGCAAAGGTTTTAGACGACAGAACTGCGGCATATTTACCAATGCCTGTCGCAGTTACAGGTTCTGACAGTGATCCAAAATATTCTTCACTGCCCAATTACAGTATTCTCAACGGTGCTTTGCAAACTATCAATCTTACAAAAGACAGAACGGTTGGCGGCGATGGAAACATCCTTCAAAGCGACGTGAGAGATGGTATGCATTCCTTATCAAAATCTATTGGCATTGAGTTTAATTACGATTTAGGAAACGGCTGGAAATTAAACGAAAAAGCGAGATATTCTGCTAACGATGGCCAATTCATATCACCTTTTCCGGTTTCTGTTTCTAAGGGAACTGATTTTTTCAATTCTACAAATTTTGCAAACTACGGTTATGCAGTTTATGCCGGAACAAATCAGCTGGTAGATCAAAATGCGAACTACATGAAAGTGGCTTTGTTTAATGTAAAACTCAATAACTTCAATAACTTTTTTAACGATGCCAATATTAATAAAAACTGGGATGTAATTAAGTTGAATGCAGGTTTATATAAAGGAATTCAAAATCTAAGTATGAACTGGAACTGGAATACTTATTTACAGGAAGTGAATGACAGAGGCGCAAGACTAGTAGATGTGGTTAATAATACCGGAACTTACATTACAGATCATGGTTTGCTTAATTATGGAATTCCGGCTTTCGGAAATCTGCAAAGAAACTATGACACAAAATATGATGTAACCGCGCCACACGCACAGGTAGAGATAACTGCTATAGAAAATCTGTCGATAGATTTGGGCGCACGTTATGATTTTGGTAGGGTAGACGGTAGTTTTTCCGGCGCTACAAATACAAATGTCACCAGAGATATCAATGGAAATGGTGTAATTGATACACCGGAAATTAAAGTGGCGACCAATGACGGAATTATCGTTCCTGTGAAATACAGATACGGGATTTTCGGTTATTCTGCCGGCGCCAATTACGCTTTAAACACTAAAAATGCAATTTTTGCAAGAGTAAGTCAGGGAGGAAGTGCTTCCGCAGACCGTATTTTATTTTCCGGGTATAATTACACAAATAATGATGATCCGGCTTTAGATGCCGTGAAGGTAAATACTGTGAGACAGGCCGAAGCCGGTTATAAATTAAGAGGTGCAGGCTTTTTCTTAAATTCAACTTTTTTCTACGCAAGAACTGTAGAGGCCAATTATGAAGCCACCACTCAAAAAAGAACTGAAAATAAATACCAGTCACTGGGAGTGGAACTGGACGGCGCTTACAGACTTAATAAAAACTTTGATATAAAAGGTGGTTTAACCTACACGCATGCAAGAATTAAAAACGCGTTTGATCCTACCATTATTGATAATACGCCAAGAAGAACACCGCAGTTTATGTACACTGTAAATCCTAATTTCAATTTAGATGATCTGAGTATTGGTTTTTATGTTATCGGCGCTACAAAATCTTACACGCAGGATTCCAACCAACTTAGAATGCCGGGTTACGCCCTGGTAAATCCTTACATCAACTATCAGCTTTCCAAAAACTTCGGGGTAAGTCTTAATGCAAATAATGTTTTTAACACCATCGCAGTGACTGAAGCAGAAGAGGGAAGTATCGTAGGTGGAAACGGAATTGTGAGAGCCAGAACTCTTACCGGAAGCACGTACAGCTTTAGTGTGAAATTTACATTGTAATATTTTAAACGCTTTCAGTTTTTAATTAATGCCATTTATACTATTAATTAAAAACTGGAAGCTTTTTAAAACTCATTATTTATAATTTTCAAATTTAAAAAGGAGAATGTTTAGAGAGCAGGCATTAAAGATCATTAAAGATGCAATTTCAACGGAAGGACTTTTGGCATCATCACAAAAAGTGGATAATTATGCCCGCGTTTGGTCACGGGATTCTATGATGACGGGTTATGCAGGAATTTTAATAGATGATAATGAGATCGTTGAAAGTTTAAAAGATTCAATTCTTACTCTTGCCAATTTTCAGGCAAAAAACGGACAGATTCCATCTAATGTCGGTAATGGAAAAGCAAGTTACGGCACTTTGGTAGGCAGAACAGATGCCACAACCTGGTGGATCATCGTTACTTGCGAATACCTTTCAAAATTTGGAAATGAAGAAATAAAAGATCAGTTAAAACCAAAAATCAGAAAAGCCCTGGATGTTCTTCAAACCTGGGAATACAATCAGCGAGGTTTGCTTTACAGTCCGCTTGGTGGGAATTGGGCAGATGAATACGTGACTTCCGGTTACACTTTATACGATAATGTTTTAAGATACTGGGCGTTGAAAAATGCAGGCGTTTTATTTGATAATGAAGATTTAATCCAAAAAGCATCATCGACAAAGATTTTAATTGAAAATAATTTCAGAAAAAATTCGTCAGTTGTCGCGAAATACCATGCAACTGCTTATGAGAAAGCTGTAGAGAAACCCTATTTCTGGGCTTCGTTAAATGCAAACGGTTATGATGAGCGTTTTGATCTTGCCGGAAATGCATTGGCTTTATTTTTAGATTTTGATCTTAATCCGGAGGGTTTTTCAGATTTTCTTAAAAATTTAAATCAGGAATTTAAACACTGGATGTTACCTGTTTTTTACCCCATTATTTTCCCTGAAGATACCGACTGGAAACTACTGGAAAATAATTACAGTTATGAGTTTAAAAATCAGCCGTACCATTTTCACAACGGCGGATCATGGCCGATATTTTTGGGCTGGCTTTGTCTCGGTCTAAAGAAAAAAGGATTAACGGAAATCCCGGAATTGATTTTAAAGGAATATGAAAAGCAACTCACTGATAAAGGTTCAGATTTTAGGGAATACTATTCTACAGATGAACTTTTGCCTTTGGGAACAAAAAAACTTTGCTTTTCTGCAGCCGGCTATATACTGATGAAATTTTAAGAAATTTCTGACAAAGAAAATTACACACTATATAATTTTTTAAAAATGATAGGAGACAAGATTAATCTCACCGAAAAATATATTAAAACCGCCAAAGAGATCGTAAATTTACTACAAGAAAAACCAGCTTTTGGAAAGGCTACAAAAACAGCAATCGGTATCGGTGGCGAAAGCGGTTGTGGAAAGTCGGTGACGGCCTTTGCAATGCATAAAGTACTACGGGATAAAGGAATAAAGAGTCTTGTCTTACAAATGGACGATTACTTTCATCTACCGCCACAATCCAACCACGAAAACCGCCTAAAAGACCTTGCAAACGTGGGCGAAAATGAAGTCAATCTTAACTTATTAAAGGGAAATGTTGATGATTTTAAAACCGGAAAGTCTTCCAGTCAAAAACCTTTGGTTAATTATAAAAGTAACAGTATCTCGAAGGAAAATTTAAATTTTGAAAAAATTGAAATCCTGATCGTAGAAGGAACGTACATTCTGGATCTGGATAATTTTGATCATAAAATATTTATAGACCGCACCTACAAAGATACTTTTGAAAACAGAATGACCCGGGACCGCGATGAAAAAAGTGATTTTATAGAACAGGTTCTGGAAATTGAACACAATATCATCCGGACTTATAAAGACAACGCGGACTTTATTTTAGATAAAAATTACAAAATTTTAATTCCTTAATCTGATATGAAAAGTAAAATCCGCCCGCGCCTCAGTTTTTGGCAGATCTGGAATATGAATGTCGGCTTCTTCGGTATTCAGTATAGTTTTGGTTTGCAGCAAACAGCAATAAATCCGATTTACACATTTTTGGGAGCCCACGCTGAGCAACTTCCGATCTTAAATCTTGCAGGTCCGGTTACCGGATTATTAATTCAGCCTTTGATAGGCGCTATCAGTGACAGAACCTGGAGTGTGAAATGGGGTAGAAGAAAGCCTTTTTTCCTTTTAGGCGCTGTTTTTTGCAGTATCGCTCTGTTTCTTTTTCCGTTTAGCTCCGCAATTTGGATGGCTGTGGGATTATTGTGGGTTTTAGATGCCGCCAATAATACGGCTATGGAGCCTTACAGAGCTTTTGTAGTAGATAAACTTCCAAATGAGCAGCAGACTTTTGGCTTTCAGATGCAGAGTTTATTTGTAGGTTCAGGTATTACTTTGGCTAATATTTCACTTTTTGTTTTCCAGAAATATTTTAGCAATAATGATCAGTCCGGAGGCATACCAACCTGGGTTTACTACTCTTTTTTTCTCGGGTCGTTTTGCTCAATCGCCTCGGTACTCTGGTCCGTTTACAAAACCCCGGAAATTCCGCCCACAGATGAAGAACTCGCAGAACTGCGTGCAAAAAATGCGGAAAGCAACGTTTTAACGCCATTCATAGAAATATCTGCAGCCATAAAAAATATGCCGAAAATACTCTGGCAACTGGCTCTGGTTTACTTTTTTCAATGGTATGCCTTATTTTGTTACTGGCAGTTTATCACGCCTATGTTGAAACAATCTATGTACAACATCAGCGAAAGTGATGAGAACCGGGCGCATCAGATCCTGGATCTTTCCAGAACAGGCGCTGCGGTCTTACCGGCAGATCTAAGTTGGGCGAAAAATATTTTAAATCTTGTGGAAACTGCGGTCGGGCAAACCGGCTTGATGAACGGTTTTTATAATGTGATAACGATGCTCTCAGCTTTACTTCTGGTACCGTTTGCCTTAAAATATTCGAACAGGAAAGTCTATATATATTGTCTTCTTGGCACCGCGATCTCTCTGTTTTGTCTGCCTTTCATCCATCATCAGTATTTAATTTTATTGCCGATGGTTCTTTTTGGAATTGGTTGGGCAGCAATGATGGGTTTGCCGTTTTCTATGGTAGCTTCGCATATTCCGGAAGATAAAAGAGGCGTTTACATGGGAATTATCAATATGATGATCGTTATTCCAATGCTGATTCAGACCGTTTCTTTTGGTTTCATTTACAAACATCTACTGGGTTCAAATCCTTCAAATGTAATTCTTTTAGCCGGCGGCTTATTCATCTTGGCGGGTATTTCAGTTTCTTTTATTAAATCGAAAAATACTTTAATTTAATTTTCAGATTTAGTTTTTAGTTTAATTTTTCATAGTTTTTAAATTGATGAAGGCGGACTTCGGTTCGCTTTTTTTATTTAATCAAAATATAAACGGTAAGCAGCTGAAAAAAAGAAAACTCCTGCAGACTTTATTAATTTCTTAACAGCTCTTTGCTTCTTTAAAACCTAAAAATTCCGTATTTTTGCAAGATTGCAGATTTTTAAAATTCTGCGGTTTAAAAGTAAAAATTTAAATGAGCGATCGCAAAGAATATATAGAAGTTTACGGCGCCCGTGAACACAATTTAAAAAATATTGACGTTAAAATTCCGAGAAATGAACTGGTCGTTATTACCGGGCTGTCAGGAAGTGGAAAATCTTCCTTGGCTTTCGACACTATTTTTGCCGAAGGACAAAGACGTTATATCGAAACATTTTCGGCTTATGCACGTCAGTTTTTGGGCGGATTAGAACGTCCGGATGTTGATAAAATTGATGGACTTTCACCTGTAATTGCAATTGAACAAAAAACAACGAATAAAAATCCGCGTTCAACAGTTGGAACGGTAACGGAACTTTATGATTATTTACGTTTACTTTTTGCGCGTGTTTCGGATGCTTATTCTCAAACTTCCGGTAGAAAATTGGTGAGTTATACGGAAGAGCAAATTTTGGAAACCATTAAAGAAAATTATAAAGATCAAAAAGTGATTTTGCTTGCGCCCGTTGTGCGTTCAAGAAAAGGACATTATCATGAACTTTTTGTGCAATATGCAAAAAAAGGTTACGGACAAGCCAGAATTGACGGTGCGTTTCAGGATATTGAATATGATTTAAAACTCGACCGTTATAAAATGCACGACATCGATATCGTGATTGATCGGTGGATTATTGGCGAAACCGCAACTGAAACTAGGATGGAAAAATCCTTAAAAACGGCCTTGCAAATGGGTGATGGTTTAATTGGTATTCAAAACTTTGAAAGCGGGGAATTACAGTATTTTTCCCGGAATTTAATGGATGACGATACTGGAAATTCATTGGCATTACCGGAACCAAATACTTTTTCTTTTAATTCACCAAAAGGTAGTTGCCCTAATTGTAAAGGTTTGGGAATGGTAAAAAGAATTAACACCGATCATTTTGTAGAAAATCCGAAACTTTCCATTAACCAAGGCGCTTTATTGCCGTTAGAAGATATTAAATCAAACAAATGGATTCTGGGTCAAATTAAAAATATTTTAGAGATTTTTGGTTTTGATTTATCGACGCCGTTCAATAAAATTCCTGAAGAAGCCTTAGATTACATGTATAATGGCTGCCACAAAGAGTTTAATAAAGATTTGCAGTACGCTGGAATTTCAAAAAAATTAAAGGTTAATTTTGATGGTTTAATTCCCATTTTGGAAGAAATGGTGGAAGATAAAGAAAGTTACGACGCGGTTTTAATTGAACGCCATTTTACGACTGAAGAAGTTTGCTTGGTTTGTAATGGAACACGGTTGATGGCTTCTAGTTTAAGTTTTAAAATTGACGGTCAAAATATTGCGGAAATTAATGCGCTGCCCCTTTCGGAATTAATGGATTGGCTTATTCAAATCGAACCAAAATTTAGCAAGAATAAAAAAATTATCGCCCACGAAATTTTAAAGGAAATTAGAACAAGGTTACAATTTCTTTTGGACGTAGGTCTGGAATATTTAAGTTTAAGTAGAAGTTCCCGAACGCTTTCTGGTGGTGAATCTCAAAGGATTCGTCTCGCCACGCAGATCGGATCGCAACTCGTGAATGTGCTTTATATTTTAGATGAACCGTCGATTGGTTTACACCAAAGAGACAATGAAAGACTAATTTCCTCTCTAAAAAATCTACGTGATATCGGGAATTCTGTGATCGTCGTAGAGCACGATAAAGATATGATCATGCAAGCCGACGAAGTTTTAGATATCGGTCCACGTGCAGGAAAATTTGGCGGCGAAGTCCTTTGGCAAGGTAAACCAGAAGATCTTTTAAAAGCCGACACCATTACCGCAGATTATATTAATGGCAAAAGAAAAATCCCAATTCCGGAAACTAGAAGGGAAGGGAATGGTAAATCGATTGTTTTAAAAGGTGCGACGGGTAATAATTTAAAAAATGTGAACCTTGAAATTCCTCTTGGAAAACTGGTTGTGGTAACCGGAATTTCTGGAAGTGGAAAATCTTCATTGATAAATGGCACACTTTATCCGATTTTAAATCATCACATTTACCGCGCTGTGAAAGAACCTTTGCCCTACAAAAAAATTGAAGGTATTGATAATATCGACAAGATTGTAGATGTCGATCAAAGTCCGATTGGCCGGACGCCGCGTTCAAATCCCGCAACTTATACTGGAATGTTCACTGATATTAGAAATCTTTTTTCCGAATTACCAGAAAGTAAAATTCGAGGTTACAAACCGGGAAGATTTTCTTTTAATGTAAAAGGAGGTCGTTGTGAGACTTGTCAGGGCGGCGGTTTAAAAGTCATTGAAATGAATTTTTTACCCGATGTTTATGTACATTGTGAAACCTGCCACGGCAAAAGATTTAACCGTGAAACGCTGGAAGTTCGATATAAGGGAAAATCTATTTCCGATGTTTTGGAAATGACGATCGATGAAGCCGTAGATTTTTTCCAGCCGATCCCTAAAATTTTCATTAAAGTGAAGACTTTGCAAGATGTTGGTTTGGGTTACATTACACTCGGCCAGCAATCTACAACGCTTTCTGGCGGTGAAGCGCAACGTATAAAATTGGCGACCGAGTTGTCTAAAAGAAATACAGGAAATACACTTTATATTTTAGATGAACCGACTACAGGACTACATTTTGAAGACGTGCGTGTTTTAATGGAAGCGATTAATCAGTTGGTAGAATTGGGAAATTCATTTATCATCATTGAACATAATTTGGATGTTATAAAATTAGCAGATCATATAATTGACGTTGGACCAGAAGGTGGCAAAAATGGCGGTGAAATCATCGCCAAAGGAACACCAGAAAAGGTTGCAAAATCTAAAAGATCATTGACCGCAAGGTTTTTGAAAAAAGAATTGGAATAATTAAAACTATTTCTGAAAATATGCAATTCAATATCATGTTTTTTTCGTATTTTTTTTTACTTTGTATCCAAATTTAAAACAATGAATCCTTTCCTAGATGTCACTTTACGAAGTCTCGCAGTCTATCTTTTTATGTTTGCAGCAATTCGGATTTTTGGTAAAACACAATTATCGCAATTAAATGCAGGTGACATTGTGCTTTTACTTTTAATTTCAAACGCTGTTCAAAATGCAATGGTAGGGCAGAATACAAGTTTAATAGGCGGTTTGGTGGCGGCTTTGGTTTTATTTATTGCAAATTTCATCATGAAAAAAGTAATTTTTAAAAATGCGAAAATAAAAAGTTTTTTAGAATCTGACCCTGTTACTTTAATAAAAAATGGAGTGGTGGATAATGTAAAAATGAAAGCGGAAGAAATAAGTTTTGACGAACTTGAAGAAGCGGTAAGAGAACACGGCGTAGAAAAAATTGAAGAAGTAAAATTAGCAGTTTTAGAAGTTGATGGAAATATTAGTGTTATATCGATGGAGAAAGGCAAGGATTCATTAAATTTAACCCATCATAAAAGAAAATTTCCCAGAAAATCTCACCGGTTTTAAAAATTAATAAGATAAATATGAATTACGAAATTCGCGCAATGCAGCCCGAAGATGGGGAAGTGGTACTCAAAATTTTCCAGGAAGGTATTGATTCTGAAAATGCTACTTTTGATAAAGAACCACCAAGTTGGGAAGTTTGGGAAACCAAACATTTTAAGCTTTGCCGTTGGATTTTGGAAGATGAAAATAGAGAAATTGTTGGCTGGGCCGCGATTCAGCCGGTTAGTAATCGTGATTGTTTCCGCGGTGTGGCAGAAGTCAGTATTTATTTATCTTTAAAAACGCAAGGGAAAGGTCTTGGTCAAATGCTACTTCAAAAATTAATTTTAGATAGCGAAGAAAATGAATTCTGGACTTTACAATCCGGTATTTTCCCGGAAAATGAAGCAAGTATTTCAGTTCACCACAAACTTGGATTTGTTACCGTGGGAACACGTGAGAAAATTGGTCAGATGAATGGTAGATGGCGAGACATAGTGCTTTTAGAACGCCGTTCAAAAACTGTTGGAATTTAATTTTAATTATTTTACTTGAAAAAAATCACTAAATTTTTACTTAATAAAATTCCGCGGCCTTTACTCATTAAATTAAGTATTTGGGCGCGTCCTCTGATCATTTTATTTTTTAAAGGAAATCAATTTGAAGATCCAATCGATGGAAATCTTTATCGGAAATTTTTACCATATGGTTACGGAAAACAACGCGAAAACGCATTGTCGCCAGGAACGTTAAGTTTAGAAAGACACCGTCAAATGTGGCTTTACTTAAAAAATGAAACTGATTTTTTCACTAAAAATTATAAAGTTTTACACATGGCGCCGGAACAATCTTTTTTTAAAAGATTCCGCAATATGAAAAATCTGGATTATTTAACTGCCGATCTTTTTTCGCCAATCGTAGATGTAAAAGCGGATATTTTAGACCTGCCGTTTGAAAATGAAAGCTTTGAAATCGTTTTTTGTAACCACGTTTTGGAACATATTGAAGACGATAGAAAAGCAATGTCTGAACTTTACCGTGTGATGAAACCCGGCGGTTGGGGAATTATCCAAGTGCCGATGAAAAATTCTTTAGAAAAAACCTTTGAAGATTTTACAATAAAAGATCCGAAAGAAAGACAAAAACATTTTGGGCAGTACGACCATGTTCGCTGGTACGGAATGGATTATTTTCAACGGTTAGAAGGTGCAGGTTTTAAAGTAGAAAAAAACTTTTACTCTCATCAATTCTCAGCAGCCGACAGAGAACGCTTTGGTTTAATGGAAAATGAAATTTTACCAATTGTTTATAAAAATTAATTATTCGAAATATTTCCCAATGCTTTTAGCATATCTATTACCTAAAACGGGTTTAAACAGATCGCCGTTTTTTTAATTCTTTCCAGCGCATTTTCAATATTAAAATCAGTTGGTTTCAAACCCAGTTTTAATTCTTCACATCTTAAATGCATTGAAACCGGCGCAAATTCTTTTGGACGGACGCTGTAAACACTTGCTAAAGTTTGTCCGCTGCGATTTTGCAGATAATCTAAATATATCTTTTTCTCACTTCTTGTTTTTAGCGCCCGTTCTAAAGTTGTGAGTTCTGGTAATTTTTTTTCAACCTTCTGCATTAAATGCGACAATCTCCCCGTCTAAAATCATTTCATGCTTTTGATTTTCTAATGCTTCTGAAACTTTGTGAAATTTTTCATTAAATGATAAACCGTTCCGGGAATAGACTAACGCTTGACTTTCGCGCAGATCAGCGATTGCACGATAGCCGTCCCATTTTATTTCAAAAACCCAATCTTTATTGTCAAAAGCCTCTTCTTCAGTTTTCGCAAGCATTGGAAGCCAATAAAATTCAGTAAATTTGCCGATTAAAGCAAGAATTTTTTTTGCGAAAATTATAAATAAGAAACATGCACAAAGCAGGATTTGTAAATATTGTAGGGAAGCCAAATGCGGGGAAATCGACCTTGCTAAACCAATTGATGGGTGAAAAACTCGCCATAGTAACGCAAAAAGCGCAAACCACAAGACACCGGATTTTTGGTATCTATAATGAAGAAGATCTTCAGATCGTATTTTCTGATACACCCGGCGTTTTAGAACCAAAGTACGAACTACAGGAAAAAATGATGGATTTTGTAAAAGATTCTTTACAAGATGCAGATGTTTTTCTTTTCATTGCGGATATAAAGGATCAGGATAAACCATCGGAATATTTAATCGAAAAATTAAATAAAATTCCGGTTCCAGTCTTGCTTTTATTAAACAAAGTGGACGAAACGACGCAGGAAAAAATGGAAGAAGCCGTTGCTTTTTGGCATGAGCAAATACCGAAAGCTGAAATTTTGCCAATTTCTGCTTTGAAAGCTTATAACACAGATTATATTTTACCAAAGCTAAAAGAACTTTTACCAGAAAACCCTCCTTATTATGGCAAAGATCAGATTACCGATAAGCCAGAACGATTTTTTGTAAATGAGTCAATTCGCGAGAAAATTTTGCTGAATTATGAAAAAGAAATTCCATATTCTGTGGAAGTTGTAACGGAACAATTTCAAGAAAAAGAAACTGCAATTGTTATAGATGCCGTAATTTATGTGGAGCGGGATAGCCAGAAAGGTATTATTATCGGGCACAAAGGCGAGATGATAAAAAAAGTTGGTATTGAAGCAAGGATAGATTTAGAGAAATTTTTTGGTAAGAAGATTCACTTAAGCTTATTCGTAAAAGTACGCAAGGATTGGCGTAAAAATGAACGGGATCTAAAAGGTTTTGGCTATAGATAAGGTTTGGAAGTTAAAATTTTTTTAGAAAAAACGAATGTTATTTGTAGGCGTCAGACAATTTAGTTAATTTTAATATATATTAATATTTATGAAGTTAAACTCAATTTATTTTAATAATAATGCACTTGCAGTTATTCTTTTAATTGTGCGCATATTTATCGGTTTTGCAATGCTTACGCATGGATATCCCAAATTACAACAATTAATATCTGGAGAGGATACTCAGTTTTTTAATCTTTTTGGGTTGGGTCAAAAGTTCAGTTTAATTCTCGCGGTTTTTGCAGAAGTTGTGTGTTCTTTATTCTTAATTTTAGGTCTATTTACCAGGACTTTTGTATTACCACTAATTATAACGATGGCTGTGGCGGGCTTCATTGTACATTCAGCAGATTCTTTTGCAACGAGAGAACTTGCATTTATTTATCTTTCTATTTATCTAATTGTTTTTGTTTTAGGTGGTGGTAACTATTCTATAGACGCCTTAATGAATCAGAAAAAGAACTTAAAATATTAATTAGAAAGTATCAAGCATTTATCATGGTAAATTCTATTTAACATAATATAAATTATAGGCATTTTTTAATATGATTTTATTCATATTAGATCCTTATTAATTTGTAATTATTAGATGGTTTTCGTACTTTTATTTTTCTTAAATTTATAATCATTATGAAACTACTTATTTACACTATTTTATTTGCCGCAGTAATTTCCTGTAATAAAAAAGAAAATGAAGAAAGCAAAAAACTGGCAGTTCCAGATTCTTTGATTTCATATAATGAAACAAAATTTAAAATAGATAAGATTCCTGAAAATTGTTATTTGATGGTAACTGGTAAGGATTCTACTGCAATTCAGTTAGTTGATAATCTAGGAACTATTAGTGGAAAAATGGCTGTTAAAAATTCTGAGAAAGATTCTTCAACTGGCGATCTAGCTGGCTTTAAAAATGAAGACACTTTAAAATTAGTGTATACGTTTAAAAGTGAAGGTGTTACTTCAGAAAATGATATGTATTTCGTACTAAAAAATAATGAATTAGTTCAAGGTATTGGCGATTACAAAAATCCGAAAACTTTGAAATATGATTCTAAAAACAGCTATAAAAAAGTAAATTTTAATCAGGTCTCTAATCTTTTGAAATAAATAAGATGATTAAAAAAGTAGATGATTCTAAAAATAAGTTGAGTCTTTCTGAGTTACTTGATACAAAAGGTTTTGTAGAACATGTCTCTGTAGACTGTGTCATTTTTGGTTTTAATAAAGATGTTTTAAAAGTACTTCTACTAAAATACCATGAAGTAAATAAATGGTCAGTTCCTGGTGGTTTTGTTTTTAAAAGCGAAAGTTTGGATGATGCTGCAGCACGGACTTTATATGAAAGAACACATTTAGAAAATTTATTTTTACAGCAGTTTTATACATTTGGAGACGTTGAAAGAACAGAAAAAAACAATCCGCACAGAGAATTACTGAAAAGTAGAAATATTAGTGTTGATCCTGATCACTGGATTTATCAGAGATTTATTTCGACGGCTTATTTTGCTCTTATTGACTTCACATTTTCGCATACTTTCCCCGACACATTTAATGAAACCTGCGCTTGGTTTCCTGTTGATGAACTACCTCAAATGGCCTTTGATCATGAAATAGTCGTCAAGAAAGGTTTGGATTTTTTGCGCAAAAACTTAGACTATAATATTGTAGGAAGTAATCTTTTACCAGAAAAATTCACTATGAAAGAATTGCAGACGTTATACGAAACAATTTTAGATGAGAAATTCCGCCGAAATAATTTTCAGCGTAAAATACTGAGTCTTAATATTTTACAACGTTTAGAAAAACTTTATACCGGTTCTGCTAATAAAGCACCTTATCTGTATAAATTTTTAAATAAATAAATCACTTTAAATTTCCTCAAAATTTTTAAAAATCTTACTTTAGACAAAATTTAAAAGGCATGTCGTACTACCCTCTTTCCTCAATTCCTGACTATTTTGGAATCGATCAACTACTAACTGATGAACACAAACTTATTCGGCAATCGGTAAGAACTTGGGTTGAAAGTTTCGTGATGCCGCAAATTGATAGCGCTGCGCAACATCACACAGATTTACCTAATTTAATGCAAGAATTGGGAGCAATTGGTGCTTTAGGACCTTATATTCCGGAAGAATATGGCGGTTCTGGCTTGGATCAAATTTCTTACGGAATTATTATGCAGGAATTAGAGCGTGGAGATTCTGCTATTCGTTCTGCTGCTTCTGTGCAATCTTCTTTAGTCATGTTTCCCATCAATGAATTCGGAAGTGAGGAACAAAAAAAGAAATTTTTACCAAAATTAGCAACCGGCGAATTAATTGGTTCTTTTGGTTTAACAGAGCCAAATCATGGATCAGATCCAAGTTCAATGGAAAGTTATTTTACGGATGAAGGAGATCACTATTTATTAAACGGTGCAAAAATGTGGATTACAAATGCTCCGGTTTGTGATATTGCCGTAATTTGGGCAAAAGATGAAAGCGGAAAAATTCGTGGATTGATTGTTGAACGTGCTTTTGAAGGATTTACAACGCCTGAAACGCATAATAAATGGAGCCTTCGAGCGTCTAAAACAGGTGAATTGGTTTTTTCAAATGTAAAAATTCCAAAAGAAAATTTATTACCAAATGTTTCTGGCTTAAAAGGACCATTGTCCTGTTTGAATTCTGCACGTTACGGAATTTCCTGGGGTGTAATTGGTGCCGCAATTGATTGTTATTGTACGGCTTTGCAATATGCAAAAGAAAGAAAACAATTCGGAAAAGCAATCGCAGGATTTCAACTTCAACAGAAAAAATTAGCAGAATTTGTTACCGAAATCACAAAATCACAATTACTTTGCTGGCAACTTGGAAATCTTAAAAATGATCATAAAGCAACTCCCGCGCAAATTTCTATGGCTAAAAGAAATAATGTAAAAATGGCAATTGATATTGCACGAGAATCCCGTCAAATTTTAGGTGGAATGGGAATTATGGGTGAATTTCCAATGATGCGTCATGCTGCAAATTTAGAATCTGTGATCACTTACGAAGGTACACACGATGTTCATTTATTAATTACTGGGATGGATATTACTGGACTTAATGCCTTTAATTAGAATAAGTTACAGGAATATTTTCGGTAAAAGTTAATTCTGGATTAAGAATCTCCAAAATTAAATTTTTAATGCTTTTTAGTGGCATTTGCAAATTATTTAAATTTAAAGAAGTTTCATCATAAATTTCTAAATTCTGTATGCCTTTCCCTGTTTCTGCAAAACTCCAGATACCGCACTCGAGTTGATCATCCGGGAATATTTTTGCTGATAAAACAGCGTAAGCGTACAAACTTAATTGTAAAGGTTGCGCCATTGTCTTATTAATAAAAAGCGTTTCAATTTTATCTTCTTTTGGCTTTAAAACGATATTTGTCGCTTTTTTTGTTTTGTAATCAATGATCCGTAAAGTACCGTTTAGGCGGTCAACTCGATCAATGAATCCATAAAAATTAACATCTTCATTTTCGGAAATAGGAAATTTTATATTTTCGATTTTTAATTCTAATTCTAAAATTTCTAATTGATTTCCTTTTTTTATTAGATTTAAATCATATGTCAAAATGTCTGTCAATACTCTACTCGCAATGGATTTATGAATAAAATTCATACCCTTTAAATAAAATTCTTTTTCATGATTTAAAATTCCAATAGCGTATTCTAATGCTGAATCAATTTGTTGAAGTAAATCTTGTAAATCTTTATCTACTAGAACTTTACCTAATTTCTTATTATACAAAAATTGTAAAGAATAATGAACTAAATTTCCGTAATTTTTTTGCGATAATTCTTCTTCAACTTCATCTTCTGACCCGATTTTTAAAATTCGAGTTAAATAAAAATTAACTGGATTCCAAAGATAATTGTTAAGATGTGTAGCAGAAATCTGATTTTTCCATTGATTTAATTTTTCTAAAACATCGGCTGTTTTTTCAATCATCATTAAATCCTGATTAACAGGCTCGATCGTATTTTCAACAACCAAATGCTCAATTTTGTGACCACTTTCTACTTCAAGTTGCTTAATAAACCTACTTTTTTCACCCGTATTTACGCCTGAACTCAAAGCATTATAAAGTAAATAGACATTCTTAGAATCTTGCAATAACCGATAAAAATGATAAGCATAAATACTATCATTTTCCAAGAAAGTATGCAGATCAAACTCTCGTCGGACATCAAAAGGAAGATAAGTATTTTGTGAATTTCCAAGTGGTAATTTTCCTTCATTTACAGAAAGTAAAATGATATTTTCAAAA
Source organism: Halpernia sp. GG3 (assembly GCF_052976925.2). Lineage (NCBI taxonomy): Bacteria > Pseudomonadati > Bacteroidota > Flavobacteriia > Flavobacteriales > Weeksellaceae > Halpernia > Halpernia sp. GG3. The sequence continues at coordinate 95,588 of NZ_JBRIIR020000010.1, read as the reverse complement.
TTTAAAAGCCGGGTTTCTAAAAGTCCCATAACCTGTAAACCCTGTAATGGTTCACCTTGAAAATCAATACCTTCAGTATTTACCAGTTGATTAATTAAAACTTCTAAACTTTCAATGTCCATCTCAAAATTATAATCCTGAAGTTGGTTTTCTAAAGTTTTAAAAGAGGCTTCAAAGTGAGAAATATTTTCAAAAAGAATGTCATCTAAGTCCAAAAACTTTAACTGAAAACAATAATTAATAAGTTGTTTTAAAAATTCTTTCGCTGTCTTTTTCTCAAATAAATTAAAATAAGACAAATGGGAAAGTTCATCATCCAGCATCTTTTTAGAAATATAAATGATATTTCTTTCCTGCAATAATTTTTGAAAATTCTGGATTATCGACTGATCATCTTGTGCTTTCGGTAATTCATCTAAAATTGGCAAAACATCTTTATAATAATAGGATGAGCTTTGCTTGTGAAGTTGCTTTTGAAGATGAAACAGCTTCTTCATCGCATTAGAAAAACCAAGATTTTTTAGCGGAAATCCCATTGTAATATTAACACGTTCAATTGCACTCAAAGCATCTAATGTCGGGGGAAGCAGGTTTTCATCTAGCAACACAACTGCAGTTTTGCTAAAATTAAATTGCGCAATATTTCCGTCTGAAAGTTCATTGAAAATTTCCGGAAGTAATTTTGTTTGTGAAATATTTCCCGAAACTTCAAAAATCTTAATGTTTTTTTCTTTCTCAAAATCAGTTTCAATCCAGTTGAATTCCTTACTATCATTGAATTCTGGCCAGGTCTTGTGTTCCCGTAAAAATTTTCCTGATTCTTGCCGAAAATCGTTCATGTAATAATCATCTGCCTGGAAATAGCAAATCGCTTTATCCCATTTCAGCAATTCTTTAATAAGTTTTTTTTCGGTTGGTGTAAATGCATTGAAACCGCAAAAGGCAATTTGATTTTTTGTTTCTAGTACAAAATCGTTAATTTTATTTCGCACTATTTCGTGCAGCATCCCACCAGTCGCGTAATTTTTATTCTGTAATTTTAATTTTAAAAGTGGAAGGAAATTCCTTTGTTTACGCCAAAAATTTAAAAATTTATTTCTTGGATTTTCTTCATCTGGATTTAAATTTTCTGACCAATTTTTAATGCGCTCTTCGTCAAACATAAAATCTAAAACGGCAATATCCGAATCAGAAAACTTAAGCATATCATCCCAATCTTTTAAAACTGTGGGAAACCATTTTAAAAAAGTTGCAAAATCCTCTTCATGCTGCGCTTTGTATACTTCGTAAGCGAATAGCCAAAGTGCAATTCCTTTAATTTGTTGAGTCTGGGCAATCTCTTTTAAAAGTTCTTCGATGGTGAAAAACTGTGGTAAAAATCCATTATAACCTTTTTCTGCTAAAATTCTTTTAATAAAAACAACAGGTCTTTTTCCTGGTAAAACAAGATTAAATATTGAAAGATCATCACTTTTTTCGAGTAGATCGTCTATTATTTTATTTAAGAATTTCATAAAAGTGGTTATTAAGTTTTAATTATGAAATTTAAATTTAATGAAATTTATCCGATTTTTTAAGGCCAATTTTAACGGTGTGAGAAAAATTGCTAATAAAACAGATGTTTTAGAAATTCTAAGAATTAAAATTGCCTTTGGAAAGATAAACCACTTTTTTAGTTTCAAAAAACTCTTCGTCAAAATAATTTTTTAAAGGAATGATCTCTGCTTTTAAACCTTGTAATTCTTCACCCAGATCACCACCTTTCAAATATAAAACACCGTTATGTTTGGTATTTATTTGTTCTTTTTCAAATTTCCCTCTAAGCCAACGAAGAAAAACTGGCATTTGAGTGACGGCTCTACTTACTACAAAATGAAATTTTCCTTTAATATTTTCCGCTCGTTCGTGAAACGTTACTACGTTTTTTAGGTCTAAACTTTCTGCCACAGCTTTTACAACAGTGATTTTTTTGCCAATGGAATCTACCAAAGTGAAATGAGCTTCTGGAAATAAAATAGCAAGAGGAATTCCCGGGAAACCACCGCCAGTTCCTATATCTAAAACTTTTGTTCCCGCAGAAAACTCCATTATTTTTGCAATACCCAAAGAATGTAAAACGTGTTTTTCGTATAAAGCGTCCATGTCTTTTCTCGAAATAATATTTATTTTTTCATTCCATTCAAGATATAATTCTTGTAATTTCTCAAATTGTTTTTCTTGAATTTCAGTGAGATTCGGAAAATATTTTACGATTATTTCTTTTGACATAATTTAGAATATATTGCAAAAATAAAGGTTTTAAGATTGAAATGAAAGTGCTTAACTCAATTCAAATTTTTATATTTGTTAAAATTAATAATAAATGAATTTATTTTCAGATAGACTCAATCGCTTGAGCTTTTCGCAAACTTTTGTAATGTCTAATAAAGCACGAGAAATGAAAGCCAAAGGTTTAGATGTAATCAGTCTTACTTTAGGCGAACCAGATTTTGATGTGCCCGAAAACATTAAGAAAGCCGCTTTTAAAGCGATTGATGAAAATTATAGCCATTATAGCCCTGTTCCGGGATTTATGGAACTTCGTGAAGCGGTAAGTTTTAAACTGAAACGCGATAATAATTTAGATTTTAAGCCGACGCAAATCTGCGTTTCCAATGGTGCAAAACAAGCAATCATAAATGTTTTAGCTTCACTCATAAATCCAGGCGATGAAGTTATTTTACCAGCACCTTATTGGGTGAGTTATGATGAAATGGTAAAAATGATGGATGGCAAATCTATTTTTATAAAGACAGATTATTTGTCTGATTTTAAAATGACGGCTGAACAGTTGGAAAATTCGATAACGCCAAAAACAAAAGCTATTTTATACAGTTCGCCAAGCAATCCCTCGGGAAGTTATTACACTTACGAAGAGCTAAAATCTCTAGCGAATGTGATTGCAAAATATCCACATGTTACTGTAATATCGGACGAGATCTATGAATTTATTAATTACGAAACTAAACATATATCTATCGCTCAATTTTCTGAAATTTCAGAACAAGTTGTGGTAATTAATGGGATGTCAAAGGCATATGCAATGACTGGATGGCGAATTGGCTACTCTGCCTGTCCAGAATGGCTGGCAAAAGCTTGTGAAAAAATTCAGGGACAAATGACAAGCGGTGCAAATACTGTTGCGCAAAGAGCAGCAATTACGGCGCTTGAAACGGATCCAGCGGATTATCATTTTATGATCGAAGCATTTCAGAAAAGACGTGATTTGACGTTTAAATTATTAAAAGAAATAAAAGGTTTCAAAATATTTTTACCAAAATCTGCATTTTACTTTTTTCCTGATATTTCTTATTATTTAAACAAAACATTGGATGGAACTAAAATAAATGATTCAGATGATTTTGCAATGTTTTTATTAAAGCAAGCAAATGTCGCAACGGTTGGTGGCGTTTCCTTTGGTAGCCCAGAATGTTTGCGAATTTCTTACGCTTCTTCTGAAGAAAATTTAAGAGAAGCGATGCATAGAATTAAACAATGTCTGGAAAATGCAACTGAAAGTTAGAATTTAATTTCTATTTTTAATAGATGACATAAATCATAATTGGTTTTTTAATAGACGAAATTGTTTTAAATTCGTACTATTAAATAATCAAATAAAAAATTTAAATATGTCATTAATAGGTAGAAAATTTCCAAACATTACTATAGACGCAATGTCGGAAATGGGTGATGATTTGAGAGTAAATATTTTAGAAGAAGCTACAAATAATCAACAAAAAGTTTTACTTTTTTGGTATCCAAAAGATTTTACGTTTGTTTGCCCTACAGAACTTCACGCATTCCAAGAAGCACAAGAAGAATTTAAAAAAAGAAATACAATCATTATCGGTGCGTCTTGCGATAGCAATGAAGTACATTTTGCCTGGTTAAATACAGCAAAAGACAATGGTGGAATTGAAGGAATTACTTATCCAATTTTGTCTGACTCTCACCGTCAATTAGCTAATTTATTAGGAATTGTAGATCAAGATTTTGAGTATGACGAAGAAGGTCAGGAAATTTTTTCTGGGTCAAATGTAACTTATAGAGCAACTTATTTAATAGATGAAACGGGTAAAATTTTCCACGAAAGTGTAAATGATATGCCTTTAGGTAGAAATGTGAAAGAATATATTAGATTAGTAGACGCTTACACACACGTTCAGAAACATGGTGAAGTTTGTCCAGCCAATTGGGAAGAAGGTAAAGATGCAATGAGTGCGGATAGAAATTCTACGGCAGATTATTTAGCAAAACATTAAAATTTGTAATTAAACTTAAAAGAGGCTCGACCTATTTTAAAAAAGCGATTCGGTTCTTTTTTTATAAAAAACATTAAATATGTATACAGAATTAACAGAAGATAATTTACAAGAGATTGTAGGAAACAACGAGAAAGTAGTTGTGCAATATGGTGCAACTTGGTGCGGAAACTGCAGAATAATGAAGCCAAAATTTAAAAAATTAGCGGCTGATAATGATGGAATCCCCTTTTATTACGTTGATGCAGAGAAGCTGCCAGAGAGCAGAAAATTAGCACAAGTTGATAATTTACCGACGTTTGCAATTTTTAAGAATGGTGAAATAGTAAATCAGTTTCAAGGTAATAAAGCTGAAAGTTTGACTGAATTATTTAATGAATTAAAATAAGTTGTAATGAAATTACCAGTAATTAGACAGTTTTACCAAAATCAATCAGTAGAAAATTTAGAAAAAACTTTAGAGGTTTTAGAAAGTTTTACAGAATTTAGAGGAACTTCCGAAGAAGATTTAAATGTTACAGGCGAGCTAATTACAAATATTTGCGGGGCCTTAGAAGTTCATCAAAATGTAAAAAATGGAATGGCTGAAAGAGATGCTTTAAACAATTTTGCTCAAAAAGTTTTAGGATCAATTGATAAAAATTAGAAAATATTTCCAAGGTTTATAGTAAATGGGCTTCAAAATTTTAAAGCCTATTTTATTTTAAAAATCTTTGGTAAAAGGTTTTTCTTCATCAGAAGTTATTCCTAGCGCTTCATAAATATATTTATAAGTCGAAAGCAAAACTGGTTTTCCATCAATTACACAAACGTCGTGCTCGAAATGTGCGGAAGGCGACATGTCTAAACTAGTAACTGTCCAGCCATCTTTGTGAAATTTTACTTTTTCTGTTCCCAGGTTTATCATAGGCTCGATTGCAACCGCCATTCCGTCTTTAATGACTTTTCCACTACCCTTTCTGCCGTAATTTGGTACTTGCGGATCTTCGTGCATTTTTCTTCCTAATCCGTGACCAACAAGTTCTCTTACAACACCGTAACCCGCTTTTTCACAATAATTCTGAATTGCGTAAGAAATATCCCCTACTCTTTTTCCTCGAACGCATTGCTCAATTCCTTTGTATAAAGATTCTTTGGTGATTTGCAACAATTTTTTTGTTTCTGGCGCTACTTCTCCAACTTGAAAAGAATAGGCATGATCGCCATAAAATCCATTCATGTAAACACCACAATCTACTGACAAAATATCGCCTTCTTCTAAAGATTTTTCATTTGGAATTCCATGTACGACTTCTGCGTTTGGCGAAATGCATAAATTATTTGGGAACCCATACATTCCTAAAAATGCTGGTTCGCCACCATGATCGCGAATAAATTCACCGCCTAATTTATCTAAATGTAAGGTATTTGCTCCAGGCTTTATTTCTCTAGCCAATAAACCTAAAGTTTTTGAAACTAACTGCGCACTTTCACGCATTAATCTTAATTCTTCTATTGTTTTTAACTGAATCATTTTACTATTTTACCAAAAAAGGCTTTTCTTTTTATCTTTTTTCATTTTTGAATAGGCTAAAACCTCAGTTCCCTCTACTCTAAATTCTATCCTTTCTGTAACGATCCGATAAATTTCACTCCAACCTGGAAAACCGCCCAGGTTACGGTCGTCAATAAATAAGTCGGCGTCAATTTTTCGCGATTGTGTCTGTATATCAAAAACTTCGCCTTCAAAACTAGAATTCACCGCGTAAAATTCAATGCCATTTTTTTTACAAAATTGTACTGCTTCATCTAAAGCTTTGCCATGTCTATAAGTCCATAAAATTAATCTACAACCTTCACTTTGTAATTTCTTTAGTGTCTCGAAAGCAAATGTTTTTGTCTTTCCAATTCCTGGATATGCATCTTCCACAACTGTACCATCAAAATCAATTGCTAATTTTTTATTATTTGTCATTTCTAAATTTAGTTTGCAAATATAACAAATAAAAAAAGTGTTGAAAAACCAACACTTTAATTATTTAATATTAATTTTAAGATTTAATCCATTTAAATTGGTACTCCAAATCTGGTGTTGCAATTCTCTCTGTAATTTTCTGTAGTCTTGAAGGTAATTTCATTAAATATTCTTGCGCTTTTTGAGCTTTTTCAGTCAAATTTGTAAGATGTTCAATTTTCCATTCATCCAATAAGTCCGCTAAAATATCTATGTAATCCTGACCTGTGTAAACCATACAACGCTGCGCAGCATCAGAAAAATGATTCCAAAGTTCACCAGCTTGTTGTCCAGATTCCCGCATTAAATGCGCAGGCATTACTATTTTTTTTCGCATCATATCCTCAAAGGCTAGAACCATCTCAGATGGATCTAATTCTAAAATTCTCGTCACAAAATTTCTATAAGCTTTTGCATGTCTCGCTTCATCTGCAGCAATCATTCCGCACATTTGAGCCAATTTTTTATTACCTGCCTGTTTAGCAAAAGTTCCTACTCTACGGTGTGAAACATTTGTCGCAGTTTCCTGAAAACTAGTATAAACAAAATTTCTATAAGGATCCATTGCCGTTCCTATATCCAGACCATCCTGAATTAGATGTTGCGTGGTTATTTCCACTTCGCGCATGTCGACTCTTCCGCATAAATAAAGATATTTATTAAGCAGATCGCCATGTCTGTTTTCTTCTGCAGTCCAATGTCTGATCCAACTTGCCCATCCAGAACCGCCCTCTTCCTGATTTACGCCATCGATTCCCATTAGCCAAGACTCGTAGGTAGGTAGAGCTTCTTCTGTAATCGTATCGCCAATTAAAGTAACGAATAAATCGTAAGGCATGTCTTGTGCCAAGCTTTGCAACTCCTGAAGTTCATATTTAAAATCATCGGAAGTGGGATCGGGTAAATAATCGGAAGGCTGCCAAATTTTATCGACAGGTGTAAGATATGACGCTTTGAAATCTTCGACTTCTTTGCCGAGATTCTTCATGACTTCTAATCTAACTAATTTATTATACATTGCTTTATTTTTTAGGGAATTGCAAAATTAAGGTTTAAAATATTATTTTTAGCATAGTATCTAATATTCTACCTTTTTTTATTATGTTTAATTTAACTAACAAGAATCTCGCCAGTCATGATCTCTGGTATCTTGATATTCATGACTTTTAGGATCGTTGGTGCGACATCACCTAGTTTTCCTTTTTTTAAATCCCAAGTATAGTCTTTATCCATTACTATTAAAGGAACTAAATTGGTCGAATGTTGTGTATTTGGTGAACCATCAGGATTTATCATAAAATCACTGTTACCATGATCTGCCAAAATAAATACAGCGTAGTTATGATCATAAGCGGCAGTTGCAACTTTTTGAATACAAGAATCTACAACTTCAGCAGCTTTTACAGCGGCTTCAAAAACGCCTGTATGGCCGACCATATCAGTATTGGCAAAATTTAAACAAATAAAATCTGCAGTCTCATTTTCTATTTCAGGAACTATTTTTTCTGTGATATCGTACGCCGACATTTCAGGTTTAAAATCATAAGTAGGTACATCTTTTGGGCTGGGACAAAGTATTCGTCTTTCACCTTCAAACATTTCTTCTCTGCCACCAGAAAAGAAAAAAGTAACATGCGGATATTTTTCTGTTTCAGCGACGCGAATTTGGGTTTTCCCATTTTTTTCTAAAACTTCACCCAATGTTTCAGTTAAAACTTTTTCGTCAAAAACAACATGGACATTTTTAAATTCTTTATCATAATTAGTCATAGTAACATAATACAAATCTAATTTTTGCATGTTATAATCGGGGAAATTATGTTGACAAAGAACATCAGAAATCTCTCTACCACGATCTGTGCGGAAATTGAAACAGAAAACAACGTCTTCATTTTGTATTTTTATAACAGGCAGATGATTATCGCTTTCTAAAATTATTGGTTTCAAAAATTCATCTGTTATTCCTTCATTGTAAGATTTTTGAATAGTTTCTAAAACATCTTTTGTGTAAATCCCCTCAACATTTACCAACGCATCATAGGCTAATTTTACACGTTCCCATCTTTTATCGCGATCCATGGCGTAATATCTTCCAACTACAGACGCTAATTTCCCTGTTGAAATTTTCATGTGGTCTAAAAGTTCTGCAATAAAACCTTTTCCCGAATGTGGGTCACAATCTCTACCATCTGTAAAAGCATGAACAAAGACATTTTTATCTAAACCATACTCTGCAGCTGCAGTCAATAACCCTTTCAGATGGTTAATGTGGGAATGCACGCCGCCATCAGAAACCAAGCCAATAAAATGAATATTTTTGGAATTTTCTTTCGCATATTTGAATGCATCTGTAATGACATTTTCCTTACCTAAAGTGGCATTTTCTACTGCCATATTTAATTTTACCAAATTTTGATACACCACTCTTCCAGCACCCAAATTCATGTGCCCAACTTCAGAATTTCCCATTTGGCCAAAAGGCAAACCAACTGCTGTTCCACTCGCTTCGAGCGTTGTATGCGGAAAATTTTTATAGCAAGAATCAATAAAAGGCGTATTTGCTTTCGCAAGTGCAGAAACTTCAGGATTTAGTCCTAAACCCCACCCATCAAGTATTGCGAGTATGGCTTTTTTTGGCATTTTTCTATAATTTTATTAAACAAATTTACGAAATTGAAAACGTTCGGGATAATAAATGTGAGAAAATTAATGAAAAATACCATTTAAAAGCATAGCACAAATTCCGATGAAAAGCCACAATCTCAATAAATTTAAGGTTAGAAATTTTGAGTTTTTAAAATTTTGAAGTAAAAAATAAATACACAGCACAAAAACGAAAAGTCCTAATGCAAAATAATATGACCAGATATTATCCAAACCATTGTGGTCAATGATTTTCATCGAAACCAACATCGTTATTATCATAAGAAATATTAAATTAATAACCGCAACTCTATTTCCGAAAACATTAGGAATAGTTGAGTAATCAAAGATCTTATCTGCATTTTTAGTTAAAGTGTCTTTTAAAATATCCATAATAAGAAGTATTAAAAATAAAAATATGGCAGAATAAACTATATCCAGAGAAAAAGTGCGGTAATAAACCAAAATTCCAAAAAAGGGATAAAGTGTTAAAACAACGAAATTAATATTATTCAAAAATAAGATTTTGCTGATTTTGTGACTGTAAAACCACATTAAAAACTGATAAACCAAGAGAAATATAAAAATCCTGAAGGAAAGTGACGAGGCGATTCCCAAGGATAAAAGATTTAAAAAAAGATACGCATACAGAAAATACCTTTGTTTTAAAAAATTTTGAATTCGGCTTCGAAACGGTTTTGTTAAGGTATCTTTTTCTTTATCGTAAAATTGATTAATAATTCCGCCCGCTAAAATACTAAGAAGCGAACTTAAAATTAAGCCATGGACTTTAAAATCAAAAATAAAATTATGAAAAGATTCAACCTGATTAAAAAGAAAATAGGCAGACACGTAAAGTGCAAAAGCTAAAAGTGCTGTCACGAAGACTTTAGCACCTAAAAGGAAGCCAAGAAACTGAGATATCCTGTAGAAAAGACTTTTATTCAAAACACAGAATTTAAATATTAAAACCTATAAATCACTTCCTTATCAAAACCTTCAAGCATTTTTTCTGCCTTGGGGTAATCTTTGGAAAATCCTAAAATATAACCGCCACCACCGCTTCCGCAGAGTTTCAGATAATAGGCGTTAGTTTCTAATCCTTTTTTCCAGGCCATCCAAATATTTTCTGGAATCATCGGTTTGAAATTTTCAAAAGCCCAGAATGACAATTTTTTTAAATTTTTGAAGAAAGGATTCATTTCTTTTTTCAGAAAAGTATCGATGCAGGCGTTATTGTAGCGGATAAATTCCTCTTTCAAAGTTTTACGAAAGCCTTCATTTTTTAATTTTTCAAAGAAAATCTGAATCATTGGACCGGTTTCACCGACGGAACCAGAATCAATTAAGAAGATGGCACCTTTTCCGGCTTCTTCTTTAGGAATTAAAACTTTATCAACATTGTCCCGACTCTCAATTAAAATCGGCAAATTCATATAGCAGATTAAAGGATCAATACCTGAACTTTTTCCGTGAAAATAACTTTCAAGCAAACCAAAAACTACTTTTAGATTTTTTAAACCGTCTTTACTAATGCTTTCCGGTGTTCTTTTAATGATAGAATAACGTTCGAAAATCGCGGCAACTAAAGCGCCTGAACTTCCAACCCCATAACCTTGAGGAATATTAGAATCAAAAAATAAACCTTTTGAAATGTCTTTTTTTAAGGATTTAAGATTGAGCGTAAAATCTTCCGGTAAATCTACACCATCTAAATAATTTAAATATTTGGACAGAGATAAGTTTGATTTTCTCTCGAAATCGGAATCTAGATCTGAAAATTTTAAGGTGCCTTTGTAGAAGCTATATGGAACTGTCAGACCTTGTGAATCTTCAATAATTCCGTATTCTCCGAAGAGAAGAATTTTAGCGTAAAATAAAGGATTCGTCATCTATTGATTTAACTATGCAAATATACGAAATATAGATTAGCTTAGTATTATTTTTAATTCGTAATACAGCTAATCACTTTACATTCAAAGGTTTGGTATCTAAAAAACGGATCAAAACTAAGCCAATCGCAAAGAAAACCGACATTCCTATAAAAGCATAATGCATATTATGAAATTTTTGAATTACTACGCCAAAAATTAAAGAACCTAAGATAATTGCTAACTTTTCCAAGACGTCGTAAAAGCTGAAATAAGTGGTATTATCCATTGAATCTACTGGCAATAATTTAGAATAAGTAGAACGGGACATTGACTGTAAACCGCCCATTACCAAGCCGATCGCAGCTGCTAAAACGTAAAATTGCACTTCTACATTTGGATTTTCTTTATTTAAAAAATAGGCAGAAAGACAGCAAATAATCCAGATAAAAATTGATATACTAATGACATTTTTATTTCCGATATTTTTTGATAATTTAGAAAAAGCCAAAGCACCAAAGATTGCCACAATCTGAATAACTAAAATAGTAATTATCAGCTTATACTGGTCTTCTTCCCTAGTGAAAATTTCAGAAGTTCCGAATAAGGTTGCCATTAAAAATATGGTCTGCATCCCAACGCTGTAAAAGAAAAATGAAGATAAGAAGAATTTCAAATTTCGATTTTTAAATAAGTCATTTCCAACTTTAAATAATTCTCTAAAACTTTCCTTCGCAATGTCTTTGTAAAAGGAAATATTATCTTTTAAAACTTCAAAAATCCCACCATGCTCTTCATGCTTTTGAAAAATATTTTTATAATTTAAAAGTACTAAATCTTTAGGTAAATTATCTTTAACCAAACCAAATTGCGGTAAATGCTTAAACGTATATTGCGAAAAACCAAACCACCAGGCTCCGGTTAATAAAAATGTAATTCTTGTATAAGTTAATGATTCTGCAGGTGTTTTTGCCAAAAATTGAATCAATAACAGACAAATAATTAGTAAGATAACAGAACCAATATAGCCATAAACATAGCCTTTTGCGGAAAGTGCATCCTGTTTATCAGGCGTAGCAATATCAGGTAAGAATGAATTATAAAAAACCAAACTGCCCCAAAATCCAACACTCGCTGTGACGCTAAATAGAAGTCCCAAGAACACATTTTGAATTCCCGTAAACATCGCCAAACCCATGCAGGAAGTGGCACCAAGATAACAGAAAAACTGCAAAAAAGATTTTTTATTCCCAATAGTATCCGCCAAAGAGGATAAAATTGGTGAAATTATAACAACGATTAAAAAAGACAATGTTAATGAAAAACTGAACAAAGCGGCAGGTTCATAAGCCGTTCCCATTATTTTTATCATGTGTGGAACAGGAATTTCTTTCCACAAACCGGTGCTTTCTATAAAGACTTTTTTCTTATAAGCCGTGGTAAGATTAGTATAATAAATAGGGAAAATAGTGGATGTAATGACGAGCGAATAAACAGAGTTTGCCCAATCATAGAGGGCCCAAGCGTTCATTATTTTCGGATTATTTTTTATTTGTTTTTCCAAAGTTTCGGTTTAATTTAAGCAATAAAATCAGAATTCAGACAAATATAAATGATTTGAATGAATTCTGATTTAATTTTTTTAAAACAGTATTTTAAATTTTATTTTTATTGTAATTCGATCACCATCGCAGAAGCGCCACCGCCGCCGTTACAAATTGCTGCAGCACCAAGTTTACCCCCATTTTGTTTCAGAACATTAATTAAAGTCACTAAAATTCTTGAGCCAGAATTTCCCAGTGGATGTCCCAGGGAAACTGCACCACCATTGACGTTTACTTTTGCAGCATCTAATCCTAGTATTTTAATATTTGCCAGACCAACCACGGAAAAAGCTTCATTTAATTCAAAAAAATCGATATCAGAAATTTTTAAATTTGCTTTTGCCAAAGCTTTTGGAAGTGCAATTGAAGGCGCAGTTGTGAAAAATTCCGGTTCGTGTGCGGCGTCTGCATATGAAATTATTTTGGCCAAAGGTTTTAGATTTAAGGCTTCCATTTTTTCTCTGGACATTAAAATTAAAGCGGATGCACCGTCGTTAATTGGTGAAGCATTTGCTGCTGTAATTGTTCCGTTCTCTTTTTGAAAAACTGTCGCCAACGAAGGCATCTTTTCAAAGTTTACTTTTTTAAACTCTTCATCTTCGCTGAAAATAATTGGATCTCCTTTTCTTTGCGGAATTTCTACCGAAATAATTTCATCTTTAAACTTTCCCTCTTCAGACGCTTTCGCAGCCCGTTTATAAGATTCTATAGCAAAATTATCTTGGTCTTCACGGGAAAAATTATATTTTTTTGCGCACATTTCGGCACAACTTCCCATATGTTGTTTTGTGTAAACATCAGTCAAACCATCTTTTACGATTCCGTCGATTAACTTAATGTCACCTAATTTTACGCCATTTCTTCCGTCTAAATAATGTGGTGCACTTGACATATTTTCCATTCCACCTGCAACGATAACTTCTGCATCTCCACATTTTATAGATTGAGTTGCCATGATTACAGCTTTCATTCCAGAAGCGCACACTTTATTTACAGTTGTAGAAGGAACAGTGTTTTTTAAACCCGCACCAAGAGCCGCTTGTCTTGCTGGCGCCTGTCCTTCATTGGCTTGCAAAACATTTCCCATAAAAACTTCCTCAACTTCTTCTGGGCTTAAATTTATTTTATCCAAAGCACCTTTAATGGCAATTGAACCTAATTTGGTAGCAGGAATTCCCGCTAAACTTCCTAAAAAACTTCCAACAGGCGTTCTTACCGCGGAAACTATAAATACCTCTTTCATAACTTTTTATTAATGATTATTGATAATTGAAGAATGTTAATTTTTAATTTTTTGTTTATTTAAAATGAGTAATAAAATCGCACCTGCAAATTCTAAAATCCATGCCCAACTTAGTTTTACAATTCCTGCAAAAGATTCCTGCCAGGATTTAAAAGGTAAAAAACTGAAATAGTTTAAAGACTTAAATTTAATAGCAACAATTGTAAAAACAAATAGCAGCAAAAGAATTACCGCAACAACTCGGACAATTTTTAATTTATCAAAAATTATACCTATTAATGTGATTACACAAAATCCCCAAACCAGGAAGGCAAGATTAGAATCTATCTTATAATAATTCCAGTTGCCAATAATTGGAATGTGAACTAATGGAAGGAAACTTCCTGCTAGAACTAAAAATAAACTTAAAAACTGTGCAATTTTCATTTTAAAAACTCTTTTGCCAAAGTACAAAAAAAAACGCATTTCAGAAAAATGTGTTTTTTAATAAATATGAAAAATAAAAAATTAGAAACGTAAATTTGTTAAATCGATACTGATCTAGATTTCATTTATACCGTACAAGTTTAAATAGTTATTAAACATCGATTGCAAAAATTATTTAGTAAAAAAGGTCAAACCGTTTTTAATTTATTGTTAACAAACTAAAATTAAGGGTTTTAAAACGAAATAGCATAAAAAAACACATTCCAAAGAAATGTGTTTTTAAATTTATTGACTTTTAGTATTTAGTGTGTCACGGTTTCCATTAATTCTGGATTGTGTTTATGTTTGAACATTATAGCGAAAAGGATTGCAATTATTAAAGCATAACCTGCAAAAGTTAACCAGATCTCATGCCACATTTTATCCCCATTTGGCATTGTAAAATATTCCGTTATTAAATAACCACTTGCTAAACTTCCTATTATTGCGCCAAAACCATTCGTCATCATCATAAATAAGCCTTGTGCCGAAGATCGAATTTTATAATCGGTAGTAGTTTCAACAAAAAGTGATCCCGATATATTAAAGAAATCGAAAGCCATTCCGTAAACGACACATGATAAAATGATTAAAATTAAACCACCACCTTGTGGTTCGCCATAAGCGAAAAATCCGAAGCGTAAAACCCATGCTATCATTGAGATAAGCATTACTTTTTTAATTCCGAATTTAATTAAGAAAAAAGGAATTGCTAAAATAAATAAAGTCTCAGAAATCTGTGAGATGGACATAATAATCGTTGATCTTTTTACCACAAAACTGTCTACATATTGCGGAATTTTACCAAAATCTGAAAGAAAAGTATCTCCATACATATTAGTTAACTGCAACGCGGCGCCAAGAAACATTGAAAAGAAAAAGAAAAGTGCCATTTTATAATCTTTAAATAGAGCAAAGGCGTTCAAACCCAATTTCTCTGATAACGGCGCATCATTCGGAATTAAATTTTGTGGCGGACATTTAGGTAATGTAAAAGCATAAATTCCTAAAACAAAGGCAACTGCGGCAGCAATATAAAACTGATTTCCAGAAGCTTTATTGCCGGTCAAATTGGTGATCCACATTGCAACGATAAAACCAATGGTGCCCCAAACTCTTATTGGTGGAAAAACTTTTACTACATCATAATTGTTATTTTTCAGGATATAATAAGATATCGAATTTGAAAGTGAAATAGTTGGCATGTAGAATATCATCGCAACTAGCATTACTGCAAAGAAATTTTCAGGTGTTACGACACTTGGTAAAAAAAGTAACACAATTCCGTAGGAAATATGTAGAACACCGTACAATCTTTCAGCATTAATCCATCTATCAGCAATAATTCCTGTTAATGCAGGCATAATAATGGAAGCGATACCTAAAGTCGCAAATACTTTTCCGAAATCTTCACCACTCCAGTTTTTGGTTCCGAACCAGTAAACTCCAATGGTGATAAGCCAAGCGCCCCAAACAAAAAGTTGTAGAAAACTTAAAATTGTAAGTTTTAATTTTATATTCATTTTAAATTAATCTATTTTTTTATTACGTCTTTTTATTTCCAGCTGAATTTCTAAGGCAGCATCAAAATCTTCATCTTTCACAGCAGTTTCTAAAAGATTTGATAAGTCTTCAGAACTTACATTTTTCAGCGAACTGCTATTATTGTCAACATTTGATGCATTTTCAATTCCTAATGCTGGAACATCTAGTTCTAATAAAATGCCGGCTTCACTTAAAACTTGTTCGGTGGTATAAATTGGTGCATCAAAACGAACTGCCATTGCAACTGCATCTGATGTTCTGGCGTCTATGATCAATTCTTCTTCGCTTTCCAGACATTTAAAATTTAAATTTGAGAAAAATACACCATCAATGATCTGATAAATAATTACCGAACTTAAAGTATAACCGGTGGATGTTACAAATTTTGAAAATAAATCGTGTGTTAATGGGCGCGGTGGATGGATATCTTTTTCCAAACCTAAGGAAATTGACTGCGCCTCAAAATTTCCAATAACTACTGGCAATTTTACTGCGGTTTCTTCATGCTCTAAGAGCAATGCATAAGCACCAGACTGGGTTTGACTGTAAGAAATCCCTCTGATGGTTAATTTTTTATAATCCATAGCTACAATCTAGATTTGCTTTGTTTGATAGAGGTTTTATAATTTTAGGAAATTTAATCTCACTTCTTCTTGGGATTTTTGATATTTCCATTAAATAAAGTTGTAAATTTATAAATATAAGAAGTACAACTCATAATAATTGGTTTTTATAAAATAAAATTTAAAAAAATGATTCCAGAATCTCATTATGAAAGCGTCTCAGTTGCAATAAATGAGCTGAAAAGAAAAGGTTTTATCATTGATTTTAATCTTAAAGAAAACCAGGTCATTTGCCATATGTGTCAATTTAAACCTAGTGATTTAGAAATTGTGGAAATTTACAGATACGAAGGAAATTCTGATCCTTCTGATCAAGCAATTGTATATGCATTAGAAGCAAAAAATGGTGTGAAAGGTCTATTGGTTAATGGATACGGCGTATCTTCAGATTATAATACCGCGAAGATCATGAAGCAAATAAAAGTGCGCGAATAAAGTACAAATAAATTTTAAATTCTTTGTAACCTTTTTATGATTTTAAACGTATAATATATTAGTACTCAAAAAAATGAGCATTATACAATGAGACAACTAAAAATTACAAAGCAGGTTACAAACCGGGAAACCGCGTCATTAGACAAATATTTACAGGAAATTGGTAAGGTAGATTTAATCACCGCCGATGAAGAAGTAAATTTAGCACAGAAAATTAGAGCCGGCGATACGATCGCTTTAAATAAATTAATAAAAGCCAACTTACGTTTCGTAGTTTCGGTTTCTAAACAATATCAAAATCAAGGCCTTTCTCTTCCCGATTTAATTAATGAAGGAAATTTAGGCTTGATGAAAGCCGCAAAGAGATATGATGAAACCAGAGGTTTTAAATTTATTTCTTACGCCGTTTGGTGGATTCGTCAGTCGATTTTACAGGCTTTAGCAGAACAATCCAGAATTGTACGTTTGCCTTTAAATAAAATTGGTTCAATCAATAAAATTAACAAAGCCTACGCTCATCTTGAGCAACAAAACGAAAGACCACCTTCCCCGGAAGAATTAGCGGAAGTTTTGGACATGACGGAAGAAGACATTAAGGAATCAATGAAAAATTCCGGGCGCCATTTGTCGATGGATGCGCCTTTAGTGGAAGGTGAAGATTCTAATTTATACGACGTTTTACGTTCTGGTGAATCACCAAGTCCGGATAAAGATTTGATGTTAGAATCTCTGCAGATTGAGATTGAACGAGCTTTGCAAACTTTAACGCCGCGTGAAGCAGATTTAGTTCGTCTTTACTTTGGTTTAAACGGAAAACATCCGATGACTTTAGAAGAAATCGGTGAGACATTTGACCTCACAAGAGAACGCGTTCGTCAGATTAAAGAAAAAGCCATTAAAAGATTGAAACACAATACAAGAAGTAAGATCTTGAAATCTTATTTAGGTAAATAGGTTTTTAAAGCATTTACTTAAAATCCCTCTTAATTTTTTTAAGAGGGATTTTTTCATTTTACTCAATCAAAATACGGATGTATAATTTTGTCTTAAAGCCTACAATCAAAAAACCGTCAAAATTGTTAAAATTGTTAAAATTGACTTAATATTTTAAAATTATAATTTTTAAAAAACATTTTAAGAGGGAAACATTATAACTTTACTTTCAAGATTTAAAAATTCTGAATTAATTAAATTTATTAATCCTAAGATGTAAATTTATTTTAACTAAATACATTCACTTGGCAAAATAGTCTTAACCAAAATACATATATTTTATGAACAACATTGATAATCCTGAAAATCTCGAAAAATGTCCCTTCCGCGGCACACGAATAGGAGGAGCATTTGGAACCTCGCCGCAAGTTGATGATTGGTGGCCAAACCGTTTACAGGTAGAACTACTCCACCAAGAACAACCTGTCTCAAATCCTTTAAGAGAAGAAAACTATAAAGAAGCGTTTAATAAAATTGATTATGATAATCTTAAAACAGATATTAAAAATCTACTAGTAGATTCTCAGGATTGGTGGCCAGCTGATTATAACAATTATGGGCCACAAATGATACGTATGGCTTGGCATTCTGCTGGCACCTATCGTATTGCTGACGGCCGTGGAGGCGCTGGGCAAGGAATGCAGCGTTTTGCGCCCATTAATTCTTGGTGGGACAACGGTAACACTGATAAATCAAGACGTTTGCTTTGGCCAATAAAAAGAAAATACGGCGCAGGGCTTTCTTGGGCAGATCTTTTTGTTTTGACTGGAAATTGTTCTTTGGAAATTATGGGATTTCCCACCTTCGGTTACGGAGGTGGTCGTAGAGATGCTTGGGAACCAGACCGGAGCACTTATTGGGGTCCGGAATTTTGGAATGGAAAACCTTTTGACGAAGTTCCAACAACAGCTGATCACAAAGGGCATCCTGGTGAGATGGTGAATGACAATCTGCGTTGGATAGGCGGACCAAAAGAAAAATACCACGACTTGGAAAATCCCCTTGCAGCAACGCATCAGGCTTTAATTTACGTTAATCCCGAAGGTCCGGGTGGCAATGGGGATCCGCAAGATTCCGCCAGAAACATTCGGGAATCATTTAAACGCATGGCTATGGATGACGAGGAAACGGTTGCATTAATCGCAGGTGGACATGCTTTTGGTAAGAGTCATGGAATGGTTCCCGCGGAGAAAATAGGCGCGGCTCCGGAAGCGGCTCCCATTCAGGCACAAGGACTCGGATGGAGTAATCCTGTTGGTTCTGGAAATGGAATTAATACAATGACGAATGGCATTGAAGGATCTTGGATTCCTAATCCCACAAGATGGGATAATGATTACCTTACTAATCTTTTAAAGTATGACTGGAAAAAAATTGAAAGCCCTGTTGGTGCTATTCAATGGACTCCTATAGATTCTAACGCTCCAAAAACACCGGATGCACATTTAGATGGTCTCTTGGGTAATTTAATGATGATGACATCTGATCTTGCCCTAAAAGTAGATCCAGATTACCGTGTAATTTGTGATCGGTTTTTAAATGATTTTGATTATTTTACCATGACTTTTTCAAAAGCTTGGTACAAACTAACGCACAGGGATATGGGACCAAAAGACCGCTACTTGGGACCAGAAGTCGCAAAAGAAGATTTAATCTGGCAAGATCCAATTCCGTCAGTAAATCATGATTTGGTTGATGTTAATGAAATAAGAAGTCTTAAAGAAAATATATTAGATAGTGGTCTTACAATTTCCGCACTTGTTTCTGCCGCTTGGTCTGCCGCTTCAGTCTATCGCGATACTGATAAACGAGGCGGCGCCAATGGAGCTCGTATAGCTTTGGATCCGCAAAATACTTGGGAAATTAATCGTCCTGAAGAACTTAAAGTTGTTTTTGAAACATTAGGAGAAATTCAAAACGAATTTCAAAATAACCAAAATTCCAATAAAAAAGTTTCTTTGGCAGATTTGATAGTGTTAGGAGGTTGTGCTGCTATTGAAAAAGCCGCAAGTAATGCTGGAATTGAAATACAGGTTCCATTCACTCCAGGTCGTATGGACACAACTCAGGAAATGACCGATGTTGAAAGTTTCGATTGCCTTAAACCAGTGTCTGATGGTTTTAAAAATTACCATAATGATAAAGTAGGTTACCATCTTCCGGCAGAGCGGATTTTTCTTGATCGTGCTCAGTTATTAACACTAACTGCTCCAGAATGGACAGTTTTGGTAGGAGGCCTCAGAGTTTTGGATCAAAACTATGATTACTCTAAACATGGAATGTTTACAGAAGGTTCAGAACGATTATCGAATGACTTCTTTAAGGTTTTAACAAGTATGGACTACGAGTGGATTCCGCAAGATTCTGATGAAATGATATTTAATGTAAATGAACGCAAAAGTGGAGTTACAAAATTTACTGCAACACGTTGTGATTTAATTTTCGGATCCAATGCGCAATTACGCAATATATCTGAAGTGTATGCCGCCGATGATGGACAAAAGAGATTTGTTAAAGATTTTGTAGCAGCTTGGGACAAAGTTATGATGCTTGACCGATACGATGTAAAAGATGAATAATTTTTTTTAAATTAAAAATGCCTGATACAGTTATGTAATCAGGCATTTTTATTTTTAAGATCTAGTTGTGTTGTTAAGAATGAAATCTTCAAATTTGAAAAAACTTAAAGTTTGAAACTAGTTATATCATTTTAACTTTGTATTTAAATCTTAAATTAATACATAAAAGTTAAACCAGCTCCAAAACCGTATTCGCTGTCATAATTAGTTGAAACTGCAACCCATTTTTGCAGAATATATTTTAAGCCAAAATCAAATTCTTTATCAGAGTTCACTGCAAAACTCCCGCGAATTCTAGGTGAAATGGGAATACCTTCTCTACTTAATTCAAAACGTACTTTTCCATTTTGGTCAACATTTGCATCTGCCACAACTAAAAGCGGAAGAATATATTTCATACCAACAATCGCCACATTTTGATTTTTCGGTTTTATATTTTGGCCAAACCAAGTTTGCGCCATATCGTGTGTTTTGTAAGTTCTAAAACCTACATAAGGTAATGCCCATTGGTATTTCCCTAAATATCGTCCAATTTTGACGCTACCTTCATAATGCATAAAACTATAATTAGAATGTAATTCATTTATGTTAATCCAGCGTGGACCGATCATTGTCATATTTTCAAAATGAAGTTTATTTGAGGTAACATCAAGCATGGCTTTGGTATTTACCATACTGTTCATTTTTTTAAACATTTGATACGACATTTCTTTATCGGGTAATTGTGGATTTGGCGCTGAGTTTTCATAACTAAATACGCGTCCCATTCCTGCCATCATATGATAGAGAATATGACAGTGAAAAAACCAGTCGCCGTCTTGGTTGGCAGCAAACTCAATAGTATCAGTTTCCATCGGTGCAATATCTACCACAGTTTTCATTGGTGAGTATTCCCCTTTAGAATTAATCAATCTAAAATCATGACCGTGAAGGTGCATTGGATGGCGCATCATAGAATTATTGTACATCACAATTCTTACAACCTGACCTTTTTTAATTAAAATTTTATCACTTTCGGCAACAGTTTTATTATCCAAGGTCCACAGATAATTTCGCATATTTCCTTCTAAGGTGAAGTTCAGTACTTTCACATTATCTTCCGGCAAAATGGTTTTCTCCGTTGATTTCAGCATGTTGTAAGTTAACCGTTTAATGGGTTTTTGTTCAGAGCTCATTACCAATCCATTCATTTTCGCATCAGACTTCATTTCTTTCTTGCTGTGATTTATTTTCACCGCAGAATCCATTTTCATTCCATCCATTTGCATGTCCATCGTGCCATGATCCATCTTCATGTCCATTTTACTATTATCTAATTTCATAGATTTTGTTCCCATCATTTCCTGCATATGTTTCATGGTTGCCATTTTTTGGCTGTCAGATATTTCAGGATACATCACTTCATTCATATCCATCACCTGATTTCCCATTTTCATACTCATAGGTTTCATATTGCCACTCACTTTCATCATGCCGTTCATCATTTTCATACCTTCGAAAAGATTTAATCTGGGTAGATTTGGTGCACTCACTTTTTCACCTGAACCTAAAAAAAGTGAAGCATGACCTTGTCTGTCTTCTGATGTAGCGCGAAATTCAAAACTTTTATTTTCCGGAATAGTAACTTCAATATCATAAGTTTCAGAAACACCCACAATTAACCTATCCACGTCTACCGGAACAACTTCATTGCCATCATTTCCAATAACCGTAATTTTCCCACCGCCAAAATTTAACCAAAAATAAGTTGACGAACCGCCGTTTACAACTCTTAAATGAACTTTATCCCCCGCTTTTAAATTAGAATAGTCAGACGAAACTTTACCATTTATTAAAAAATTATTATAATAAACATCGCTCACATCCATCGCCTCCATTCTTTTCCATTCATTGAGAAGTTTCGCTCCAACATTTCCTGTTTTTAAGGCTTCAAAATAACTTTGAGTTGTCTTTTTTTTAATTTTCCACCACTCCGTATTATCCATGTGCAGTCTTCGCATGATCTGCTCTGGATTCTCATCTGTCCACTCTCCTAAAAGAACAGGAATGTCTGCAGCAAATTTCTGATCGGGCTGACTTTCCCTTTTTTTGAAAACCAAAACGCCGTTCATCCCAATCTGCTCCTGAGTTCCCTCGTGAGAATGATACCAATAAGTGCCATTTTGAGAAATTTTAAATTTATACAGATGCGTTTCGCCTGGTTTAATTTCTTTAGTCGTTAAATATGGGACACCATCCATCTCATTTGGTAAAATAACACCGTGCCAGTGTAAACCTGTATTTTCTTTCAGCATATTATGCAGATAGATCTCTGCAGTGTCACCTTCCGTAAAATATAAAGTAGGCGCTTGAAGTTTTCCATTGATGGCTATTGCTCTGGCAGGTTTTCCGCTAAAATTAACTAAAGTGTCTTTGGCGTAAAGATCATATCGAACAGTCTTTCCACCAAAGGAAATGGTACCATCTTTGTCAGATTTCATCTCATTCTTATCCGACATTTTCATGTCCATATTTTGAGAAAATCCTTTAATTGAAAAAAATGTCATTAATACAAAGACAAATTTTATTATATTTTTGTTTTTCATTTTATAATCTTTTAATTATCACCTTCATCTCAAGAATTTCTTTTTTCTGAGCGGTAATAATGTTATTTGCTATTTTTTTACTTCTGGATCTTTTATATCTGCGCGTTCACCTGTTAAAATCGCAATTGAATGATGCGGAATCATCGCTTTCATCCATAGAACATCACCAATAATGGGACTTTGGGTTCGTACTAAAAATAAGGATATAAAAAATAAAACTAAACTTCCAATAACAATTGTAATATTATTTTTTTATTTTGATACATTTTTAGTATAAAAGCCAGCATTAAGAGCGCCATACAGGCAATCATTAAACAAGTCATATAAAATCTGGTCAGGCTAAAATAAACATGATCAAGTTTATAAGTATTTAAGTACATCACCACATACATGATCACGAAGGACGCGGTGAGCATAAAAAAAAACTTCGGATATGGATTATTTGCTTTGTTTATATTTTCGGTTTGAGTATTCATTTTTTAATTTTTAAGTTGCACTGTTTCTTTTGTAAACTATTCAATTAATTTTAGTTTTGAAAATTTGATGATTTCGCGTCCTGATGTACTATCTTATAACTGCTTAAAGGCATTTCCATCTTTTCTAACTGAGAAATTACTTCATCTAATTTTGTACTTAATTTTGGGTTAGAATAATTTGAAATTTCATCAAAATTTTTTTTTTTCCATCTTTAATGTGACTATTTAATTAAAAATTGAATGATTTCAACCGGGAATAAACCGAATAATTCTTTTGATTACTATGACAGTCAAAACAAGATGTCCTTAATTAATTTAAAATTAGCGGCGGTACATTTAATTTTTTCTGAAAACTGTGTGCTGCAACGCCACTATTTTTAAATGAAAATGGAATAAATTATAAAGAAATCAGAAATAATCCTAAAAAGATTAAAACGAATTCCAACTTTTTCATTTTACTGCGATTACTTGTTTCATTTCGCCACAAGTTTTCATTGTATTATTTTAAGGATTGCTGATTTCTTTTTTTAGCATAAGGTTTTATAACAATTAAGTCTTGAAAATCTTTGCTCAGTATCTCAAAGTTTTCTCTCTGATGTGCAATATCGTTTGCACTTTCTGAATTCTCTTTAATGTCAGCCAAAATAGCGATGACATACTTTCCAAGAAATAAAACTTAAAAATAATCCAGCTGCTAAAATTAATCTTTTCACTGCTATTTAATTTCAGATTTCACACTGCCGCAAGAAATCATTGAACTGCCGTAGAAAGGATTTTTAATAACTTTTTCTGAGCTTAACCAGCTTGCGTCTGCCATAGGGCAGTACATTACAAATACAGATTTATCAGCTAACTTAAAGTCCTTGGTTAACGCAATCATATTTTGCGACAAATGTCCAAAAATTTCTCTTTGCGAATCAATACTTCTACTGTCTGCAATTTGTGAAGCATCTTTCTTAAGTAGATTTAAATTTCCTTCAGAAAGCACTTTCATATCAATCATCGATGCAGATTTAATAAATTCATTAGCCGATTTTGAAGCGCCATCTGAATTGTCCAAAACCAAAGCATTTTTAATACTTAGATAATTTTGAAAAAGTTTGGTAACCGTTTCGTCATTTTTTTGCGCAGAAACTGTGAAAATAGATAACACTGTGAATAGTGTGGTGAAAATTAATTTTTTCATTGTAATAAATTTTAGATTTTTTAAATAATTATTTGCCGGAAATTTAATTCCGAGACGCAGTTTTGTGTCCTTTAGATAATAAGGATACTAATTATTCTAAATTCTAAAATTACAATCTCTAATGAAAAGCGCAACTTTCCAAGTATTGGGTGGTACATTTATGCGAACTGAAGAATCATTCGCAGAAAATATTTTTATGACAGGATCTAAGAAATCTGTTTTAGGAATAGCTCCTAAGTATATTAAGAAATCAATCTTAAGTAAATCAGTTTTGTGTGAGGGACTTATTTTTACAATTTTAAACTGCGTTTTACAGCAATCTTTTTTCTTTTTAGTCTTACAAAAATTACAAGTTTGATCAGAATTACCAGCAAAAATTGAACTATTTTCTAAGCATTGGTGTAACTTGTAAACCATTCCGGAAGAAGTTCCAGAATAGAATATAGTAAGCATTATGATTAAAAACTTTTTCAAAGAAATATTTTTACGAAGGTATTCAAATATTATTATTAAAACAGAGACGAAAAAATGATGCCAAAAGTTTATTTATTACCTAAGTTTTTTCTTACTCTACTTAAACTTTCTGGTGTAATTCCTAAATAAGATGCAACCATCCACTGCGGCACGCGTTGGAAAACATTTGGGTAAGTTTTTAAAAAATCCAAATAACGCTCTTCTGCCGTTGCACCTAGTAATTGGTTAATTCTTTTTTGCAACGCTCGAATGTGATTACTCATTAACTTAAAATTATTTCCAGATACTTCAGGATTATTTTTAAATATATTAAAGAAAAAATCTGGTGGTAAAACTGCTACTTCACTTTTTTCTACCGCATCTATGTAGTAGGAAGATTCTTCTTTAAAAAGTTGACTCGTTCTATCCGTAATGATCCAACTTTCTGGCGCAAATTGGATAATATGCTCTTTTCCATTTTTATCGATTGAAAACATGCGAAGCAAACCTTTCTCAACAAAAAAAGTATCGCTACAAGTTTCACCTGCACGAAGTAAAAAATCGCCTTTTTCAATTCTTTTTTCTGAATAAAATTGTTGACAAACCGGCGAGTTTTCAGCTGGAACAGCTAGAACGTTAATTAAATAATTATGAAAATTTTCCAAATTATTTTAAAGCTTGCAGCACATTTTCAAAATCGATATTCTCATGGGATGCGCTATATTTCACGTCGCCATTTTTTATCAAAATCGCTTGTGGACTTTGATGTGCGACGTTTAAATCATTTGCCATTAAATTTGAAATAGGTCGGAAGTGTAACAGATCCAAATAAAATAAATCTACTTTACTTTTATCTGAAGAATCATTAATTTGTTTTTCTAAATTTTTCTTAACAGCCTTACTAATGAAACAAGTTGTAGAATGCTTGAAAAATAAAACTGGTTTTTCAAAAGATTTATCAATCGCGTGGCGGTATTCTTCAATACTTTCTATATTTTCCCAAGATGTTTTTTCGTTTTCCGAAGTCTCGCTATTTCCAAAGAACTGATCTAAAAAGCCCATGTTTTTAATTTTAATTTTAATTTACCAATTTAAGGAATTAGATTTAATTTTCCTACTGTTTAAGTTATTTTAGTAATGTGTGACTTAGTAATTTAAATTCGGATGTTTTCTCTATCTTATAACTAAATTTAGACTCAAAAATTGTGCTACTATTGCTCCAATTTAATTTTTTAATAATCTGCGAAAAATATTTTGATTAATGCCAACCTTTTTCTTTTAGTAAATTTTTTATGTGGGCATAATGGTGTTTACAATGCCAGGAATAAAGCAGTAAATTTTCTTTTAAAGAAATTTCCCGATCTTTTTCGGGATGATAAAATGTATGCTCAAACTCTCTATTAGTTAAACACTTTAACTCGTAAACCCATCTTTTATGTAAACCGTCTAATATTTTTAAAGAAGAATCTATGTTCATGCTAAAACTGTCTTGTAACTCCGCCCATTGCGCTTCATCATAATTCTTTATTGTTGGATTATCTTCCGTTAAAGCCAACTTAAATCGTATAAAACTATTCATGTGACTGTCTGCAAGATGGTGAATTACCTGCCGAATTTTCCAACCACCTTGTCGGTAAGGTGTATCTAACTGGTTATCTGTAAGATTTTCCACTAAATGTTTTAGCTTTTTTGGAAAGTCTTTTAAAATTTTTATGTGATGAGCAATATCTTCATCCGAGATTTTATCTGGTGAATGAAATTTTCCGATCGGATATTTTTTTTCTTCTAAATTGTCCATAATATTTCTAAATTTTGACGATTTGGCTGATTGGTATACTTGGCTGTTATTTTGAAATTCCTGCCTTGTAAAATTAATACAATTTAGATTAATTTAGTAAAAAATTTGAAATGAAAAAAGCCCTAATAATTGTAGATATTCAGAATGATTTTTGTGAAAATGGCGCTTTAGCTGTTCCAGAAGCAAACTCTATAATTCCATATGTAAATCAATTAATGGAAGAAAATGACTATGATCAAATTATATTAACGCAAGATTGGCATTCCGCAAATCATAAAAGTTTTGCAAGTAATAATGGACAGAAAGTTGGCGATACCATTATTTTAAATGGAATTCCACAGTTTATGTGGCCAGATCATTGTGTTCAAAACACTTTTGGTGCAGAATTTCACGAAGATTTAAACCGGGAAAAAGTAACCCATATTACACAAAAAGGTCAAAATTTGGAATTTGACAGCTACAGCGGATTTCAGGACAATAATCATTTTGTAAAAACTGACTTAGTAGATTTTTTGAAATACCATGAAATACAGTTGGTGGAAATTGCTGGTTTAGCATTGGATTACTGTGTGAAATTTACTTGTCTGGACGCTGTTAAAAATGGATTTATAACCTGTCTGCATTTTAATGGAACAAAACCAGTTAATATAAAACCCGATAGTGCTAAAAATGCAGTTTATGAAATGTTAGAAAAGAGCGTGACGATCTTAGGATAGTATTAGTTAGTGTTTTTTTGATTTTTAACTGCGTCACGCAGAATTTTCTCATTAAAACTTTTTACCAGAAGGTTGCCATTTTTGTCAAGAATGAAGAAAGCAGGCGTTCCCGTAATTGGTATCAGTTCGGAAATTCTTTTGCCTTTTTCTGACGAAATAATATTAAACCAGTTTTGTAAATGGCTCTTTGTAATAAACCTTTGCCATTCACTTTCCACACCAATATAAAGAACAGCAACTTTATTAAATTTTATATTTAATTTCTTTTCTAGATCGTCAACCTGCTGTACTTCTTTGGGGACGCTTTCTATGCAATGTTCACAATTTGGATCAAAAAATATCATTAAAGTAATATTTTTATGGTTTGCTAAATATTGATTAAAATCGTAAATTTTACCAGAAATATCTCTTAAACTAAAATCTGGAAGTGGTTGTCCTAACGGTAAAGTCTCGTATTCTTTGATCAAAAAATTGATTTTTGCGAAATCACGTATAAGATCAGGTTGACAGTCTCCCTTACTGATGTAATTTTTCATCAAATATTTATAAGCATCTTGTGTATTTTCCGCAATTGACGTTCTATATTCTAGATTTTTCATGATCCATTCAATATAAAATTTGAAACCCGGATTTTCACAGTCCAAATTTTTTAATACCAAATCTATTGCGGTCAAATAATTAATTGAATTATTAAAATAAGCATTCAAAAAACCATAAGAATTTGGCAGAAGAGGTATAACTTTATCAGAAAAATTTACAGTTTTTTCTGCGTTTGTGACTGCTAAATCTAGTTTACTTTTGTCAGTAGCCTGAAGTCGGATCAATTCAAAATTAAAAAAAGCTGCAATTCCATCATCTTGATAAATTGACAACATTTTTTGAGCTAAAATGATTTTATTTATTGGATTTTTTTCTTTTTGATATGTTATAAAATCCCTGTTTAGAGCGTCATTTACAACAATATCTTGCAAATTATTACCGTTCAGATTTAGGTTAACATTGATGCCATTTTTTAAAAACAACATGATGCTATTATTTTCATCTTTTGCAGAAAGTAGGACAGGAAAATTAACAATATCGCCCGTTTTCTTAAAAACTATTTCTTGTTTTGATTTATCAATTTTCGCACTGTCTAAAATTGAAGTGGACTTAGAACTTCCTTTAAAAAACCTTAAGTAAATACTTGTTGGTTTTGCATTTACAACTACAATTGTAATTTTATATCCATACTTTTCTGAATTACTAATTTTTTTTACATCCTTCTGTGTAAAGGCAAAAAAGAAAGAAAATAATAGGACAAGGCTGAACAGTTTTTTCATTTGACTAAAGCATTTTTAGAGTATTTACTTCAAGTTCTGTTAAAATTCTCCAATGGCCGCGTTTGATATTTTTCTTTGTTAATCCTGCAAACATAACGCGGTCTAAAATATCAACTTCGTAACCCAATTTCCTAAAAATTCTGCGTACAACGCGATTCCAACCGATATGAAGTTCTATACCAATTTCATTTTTAGGTTTACCTTCAATGAAAGAAACGCTGTCTACTTCCGCGATTCCTTCTTCTAATCTCACGCCGTCTTTTATTTGCTGTAAGTCTGCATTTGTTAGTTTCCGATCAAGAGTAACATGATATATTTTCTTTAAATTAAATGATGGATGTGTAAGTTTTTTTGTGATATGACCATCATTTGTCAACAAAATGACACCAGTTGTTTGGCGGTCCAGTCTTCCCACGGGGAAAGTTCTGTAGGGCGAGGCATTTGCAACCAAATCCATTACCGTTTTTCTCGCTTTCTCATCTTTTGTTGTGGAAATATACCCTTTTGGTTTATTTAATAAAACGTAAACAGGTTTTTCTGGAATAATACTGTTTCCATCGAAAACCACTCTGTCGGTTTTTTCAACTTGATAGCCCATTTCTGTAGTCACCTTTCCATTAACTTCCACTAAACCTTGCGTAATTAATGTGTCCGCCTCTCTCCTGCTACAAATTCCGGAATTGGCAATATATTTATTCAGACGGATCGTCTCCTTTGGTGTTTCATTAGCAATTTTATCAAATCTTCTTTTTAGGACAAAAGATTTTGTTTTTTCAGCGGTCATATCCTTACCAAAATTCTTATCGAAATTTTTGAAAACTTTTTTTGGTCCAGCTTTATAATCACCTTTTTCAAATTTTGAACTGCTGTCAAAAGTTTTTCCCACTCTTTTTCCCGCAGATCTGCTGGGTTTCGCGGTGAAAGATTTTTCAAAAGAGTTAACTTCGGAATTGTTTAAAATTCTTGGCTCTCTCTTTTCAATTTTTTTTTCAAACTTAGGTTTCGAAGAACGTTCCGAAGATTTTGGTTTTGAAGTTGATGCTGGTTTTCGGTTATTTGATCCTGTTTTACGTTCTCTGCTCATGTCTGAATATTTTTGCAAATGTACGGATTTCGCCACGATATTTTTTATCACTAAATTTACATTTTTCAACCCTAAAATATGATGGATTTAAGAGATCAACTAAAAAATTTATTTCCAGAGCATGAGGAAAAAGAATTTAAAATGCCTCAGGAAAAATTTGTTCAGAAAGAACCGCTTGTCTGTAAATTTGAGAAAAAAGGACGCCATGGTAAACCCGTTACACTAATAGAAGGTTTGGAAGGAAGTGCTGAAGAGTTAAAAAAAATCTCTAAGAAAATTAAAATAAATCTGGGTATTGGAGGATCGGAAAAAGACGGAATCATTATTATACAAGGCGATAACCGAGACAAAATAATGCTAATTCTTCAGGAAATGGGATATAAAACGAAACGGGTTGGCGGTTGATAGATCTTAAATTATTTTTCCCGACCTTTAAGTATTTTACCTTAAACTTTATTACAATTTAAAAACTATGATAAATAAATTAGCAGCATCTGAATTGGTTTTAAACCCAGATGGAAGTGTCTATCACCTTAATATTTTACCGGAAGATCTGGCTGAAAAAATCATTTTAGTAGGTGATCCTGATCGTGTACCGAAAGTGTCCAAATATTTTGATACTGTAGAAGTAAAGAAAAATAAACGTGAGTTTTACACTGAAACTGGAACTCTGAGAGGTGAAAGAATCACGGTTATGTCCACGGGAATTAGTACCGGGAATATAGATATCGTGATGAACGAACTTGATGCTTTAGTTAATATTGATCTAAAGAAAAAAGAAATTAAAAGTGAACATAAAAGCTTAAATCTATTTCGCTTAGGAACTTGTGGTAGCGTTAATCCAGATATCGAAGTTGATAATTTAATGATCACGGAAAATGTTGTTGGTCTAGACGGCCTTCTTCACTTTTATCCAGATTATCATTTTGAGAATGAATTTTCAAAAAAATTCTTGGCTGGATTTCCATATGGAAAAATTAAAGACATGCTCTATTTTTCCGATTGGTCTAAGAAAAACGCTGAACTTTTTAAAGACGCAAAATATATCGGAAATACAGCGACTTTTCCAGGTTTTTATGCGCCACAAGGTAGACAACTTCGTTTAAAATCTCTTGATGATCAATTTTTGGAACAATTAAATGACCTTGGGATCTCTAATTTCGAAATGGAAACTTCAGCAATTTACGGTTTATCTAAATTATTAGGACATGAAGCCACAACTATTGCCTGCGTCATTGCAAACAGACGTCGCGGAGAATTTTCTGCAGACCATCAAAAAGCCGAAAAAATGATGATTGAATGGGTTTTAGAAAGGATTATTAAATAAAAAATGAACAACAACATTAAATTATTGATTGGAGTTGCAGCTTTACTTCTAAGTTTCGTATTATTTTATTTTGCTGAGGGCGGAATTTTACTTTTTATCAGGGGTTTCCTTTTAGCTTTGGGAATTGTTTTTATAATACGATCGTTAATAGAAAAATTCAGAAAATGAGTATATAAACCGGCTTTTCAGTCGGTTTTTTTATTTTGAAATACAATCTTCCAAATGATCATTTACCAACCCGGTTGCCTGCATAAAAGCATAAACGACAGTAGAACCAAGAAATTTAAATCCTCTCTTCTTCAGATCTTTTGAGATAAGATCTGAAACTTCTGTAGTTGCAGCTACTTTTATTTTAAAGTTACTTTGGATTGTCTGATATTCAGTTTTCCAGCGACGAAATTCCAGATATAATTTGAGAAGCTACCAAACTCTTTCTGGATTTCTTGAAAATTTTGCGCATTACTAATCGTAGCAGCTATTTTTAATTTATTTCTGATAATACCTTCGTTTTTAAGTAAATCATCAATCTTTGACTGTTTGTAATTTGCTATCATTTTATAATCGTAATTATCAAAAGCCAACTTAAAATTCTCTCTTTTTTTCAGAATCGTATACCAACTTAAGCCTGCCTGAAAACTTTCCAATAATAAAAATTCAAAGAAAACCTTATCATCATAAGTCGGCTTTCCCCATTCTTCATCATGGTAATTTCTATATAGATCATCTTTTTCACACCAGCCGCATCGTATTTTTTCCATTTTTTAATTTATTTAAAACAAAAATATAAATTTTAAATTTTAACGATCACTTAACATTTTGTGGAATACCATTTGAATAATAAATTTTATCGAAATATTAAATCTAAACAAAAAAAATTATTATGGACAATCAAGATTACAATAAAGCAGAGAACGCTGTAGATAACACGAAGGATGGGATCAAAAATGCGGCAGATAAGGTAAAATGGAATGTGCAGGATTATGCACAAAAAGCGAAGGATTACATAAATGAAGAAAGAAGTAATGATCGAGAAGCAACTCATGAAGGTTGGTTGGAAAGAGCAAAACATAATGTCTCTGACGCATGGGATGCAACTAAAGATGCAGCAAGTGAGGCATGGGAAAAGACAAAAGATGCTGGAGTAGATGCTGAAGCTTCTGCGAAGAAATCAACTAATTAGTAAAACAAGTAATAAAATGATGGAATCAAAGAAATTTGATTCCTTTTTTTATGTTTAAATGATAAAATAATTTAAATTTGTAGAAAACAAAGAAACATGTCTAACGGAATATTAAAAGGAAAAAAGGGAATTATATTTGGTGCGCTGAATAGCCAGTCTATTGCTTGGAAGGTTGCAGAAAGATGCCATGAGGAAGGTGCTGAGTTTATTTTATCAAATGCACCAATTGCAATGCGGATGGGAGAAATGGATGCTCTGGCAAAAAGTACAGGTTCCGACGTAATGGGAGCTGATGCTACTTCCTTAGAAGACCTGGAAAAATTATTTGATGCCGCCATCGCTAAATTTGGAAAATTAGACTTTATCTTGCATTCAATTGGGATGTCAGTAAATGTTCGTAAAGGAAAACATTACACAGATATGAATTATGACTGGCTAGAAAAAGGCTGGGACGTGTCTGCAGTTTCTTTCCATAAGGTAATGCGTGTCGCGTATCAGAAAGATTGCATGAATGAATGGGGTTCTATTCTGGCGCTGACCTATATTGCTGCTCAAAGAACTTTCCCGGATTATAATGATATGGCAGATAATAAAGCTTACCTAGAAAGTATAGCCCGAAGTTTTGGATACTATTGGGGTGAAAAAAAGGTACGTGTTAATACAATTTCGCAATCTCCCACAGTTACTACTGCGGGAAGTGGTGTGAAAGGTTTTGGTGGTTTTCTTGGTTACGCAGAAGCAATGTCACCGCTTGGAAATGCTGATGCCGGCGACTGCGCTAATTATTGTATTGCTATGTTTTCTGATCTTACAAAAAAAGTGACCATGCAAAATCTTTTTCATGACGGAGGATTTAGTACCAGCGGTGTGACACAAAAAGTAGTCGATAGATTTGATTAACAGTATAAATTTTTATAATAAAAAGCGCCCTTTAATTGGCGCTTTTTTTTTGCTGAAATAAATAATATTGCATCAGTGATATATAAATTTCATTTTTAAAATAATAATTTATCTAAAATTTTCGCTGTTTTATAATTCTAGCATCATTTTTGGGTATGGTTAGTTGACTAAATAAACCATGTCATTTATAAAAATGATATTATGAAATTTGAAACACTTTTAGCAAGCGTGCTCCTATCTGGATTGACCTCCACGCCGCCTATAAGTAAAAAGCACGATCTAGAAATTGATGTATCCAATATTAAAAATCTTAAAGGTTCTGTTGCAATAGGAATTTTTAATTCTGAAAATGGATTTTTAATTAAGGGTAAAGAATATAAAACTAAGACCATAAAAGTGAACGGATCAACTGTTCACTGTGAATTCAAAGATTTACCAGACGGTAAATACGCCGTAGCTGTTTTCCATGATGAAAATTCTGATGAAAAATTTAATACAAATTTGCTAGGTATCCCTAAAGAAGCATACGGTTTTTCAAATAATTTTAAACCAATTATTTCCAGACCAAAATTTAGCGATACAGAATTTAGTCTGGATTCAGATAAAAAAATTACGATCAAATTAATTAATTAAATTTATCTTCCCACTGATGGTACTATGGGTAGACTTTCATTTCCATTTTCGGAAACACTTTGTACAGCGAAAAAATAATTATCTTTAGAATACGGCAACTTATATGATGTTTCTGTAGTGAAAATTTTTCGTTGCCACATCGCCTGATCAGTTTCTCTAATTAAAATATAGTACCCAGACACTTTTCCCAAGAGGGGTTTTTCCCAACTTAAACTCGTGAAATTTGTTAATTCTTTCACATCCATTTTTACATTTTCAGGTTTTGATGGCGCCTTCGATAAATTTGCTAACACAGCAAGATTAACAGCAGTATTTTTTCTTAAATATTCAAAATCCATAAATTTAACCAGATCGCCGTATTCCATTTTATTCTCAGTTCGTAGATCCTGATGTTGGTGGTTAAAATTTTCATTCATGTCGGTAAAGCGAACCGCAGCAAAACCTGCTTCCACAAATGGCGTATGATCTCCACCCCGTAGAAAACGATCATTTCTGTAAATTAGTTTCACTTCTAAATTATCCACATATCGCTCCCCTATTTCCTTAGAATATCTTGCCAACTGACGCGCTTCACCGTCATTTTCTAAACCATAAGCTCTTATAAATTTTGCTTTTTTATCTAAATCCAGATAAGGCAAGCCTTCACTGAAAACCCGCAATTTCATATTTGAAATATTATGAGTATCTGCTGCTTCATTATTCCCGATCATATCATTATTGAGCATTGCAACAACATTCCACTTTTCATTTAAAGCACGCTTTGCAAGCATCGTCGAACCGAATAAACCCTGTTCTTCACCAGAAACCGCTACAAAAATAACAGTTGCAGGAAAATTTGATTTAGATAAAATTCTAGCACATTCTAAAACTGCCGCTACTCCACTTGCATCATCATTTGCGCCCGGCGCGTCATCTTTTA
Organism: Halpernia sp. GG3; assembly: GCF_052976925.2. NCBI lineage: Bacteria > Pseudomonadati > Bacteroidota > Flavobacteriia > Flavobacteriales > Weeksellaceae > Halpernia > Halpernia sp. GG3. Next base: position 60,717 of record NZ_JBRIIR020000010.1, on the reverse strand, counting down.
TATTTAAAATATCTGTAACTCTTGAATCCAAATGTCCCGAAATTATAAAAACTCTGTTATCTTTAGGATCTGTCCCTTTTAAAACCGCTGTTGCATTTCCCAGGTTTATCACTTGATTAATTCTTTTTCCATCCGGTTGAAGATCTTCATTTTGTAATTCAATCAACATTCTTCCACCAGAATTTTTTGCGTCATTTCTAAATTGACTTAGAACCCAATTTCTAGCAGCACCAATTCCCTTTTTGCTGTCAGTTGTTGAGCTCATAGTTTGGCGTGTACCGAATGTAACTAACTTTTCCACATGCGCTTTTAACGAATCCGAATTGATCAAACTTACATATTGAGAAATTTCTGTATCACGTTTTACAGTTGTTTGTGCGGATAATGAACCTGTAATTAGTAAAAGTATAAAGTATTTTTGCATTTTAATTTTTTAAATTATTTATTGTTTCGCAAAATTCATCAGTAATTGAATTCGGCGTTGCCCAGGAAGTGATAATTCGAATCGCTGAATATTCTATATCTATTTTCTTCCAGACATAAAAATCAAAGTTTTCAGAAAGTTTTGTAATTTGACTTTGATTTAAAATAGGAAAAATTTGATTAGTAAAGGTGTCCGATAGAAATTTAAAACCGCTATCGACAAAGGCTTTTTTAATTTTCATCGCTTCAGAATTAGCGTGTTTCGCCAGATCAAAATATAAATTATCGGACATTAATACATCAAACTGAATTCCTAACAATCTTCCCTTTGCTAGCATGCCACCTTTTTGTTTGATATGAAAACCAAATTCCTGCTGTAATTCTGGATTATTAATAATGATGGCTTCACCGATCAATGCACCATTTTTTGTACCACCTAAATAAAAAGCGTCGGTATATTTTGCAACATCTTCCAAAGTTAAATCATTATTTTCTGCCGTTAATGCATGACCTATTCTTGCACCGTCCATCATTAAAAAAAGATTATTGTCCTTACAGAATCTTGATAAATTTACCAGTTCATCTTTGGAATAATTAGTTCCAATTTCAGTAGAATTTGAAATATAAACTAATTTTTGTTTAAGCTGATGCGGTTTATTTTGGTGGAGATCAAGTATACTCTGGATATGTTCCGGTTTAAGTTTTCCATCAATAGTTTCCACGCCGTGAATTTTGTGTCCTGTTGCTTCAATGGCACCAGTTTCATTAGTTAAAATGTGACCTGTTGAGGCAGAAACTGCACTTTCATGCGGACGTAGAAAAGCCGAAATTAAAACTAAATTAGCTTGCGTTCCACCAGAAACAAAATGAATTTTTGAATTTGGGGACTTCATTAGCTTTAAAATCTTATCACTGGCTCTCAGGCAATAATCGTCCAAACCATAACCGTTTTGCTGAACTAAATTTGAATTTAAAAGTGCCTCTAAAATTTTTGGATGGCAACCTTCAGAATGATAATTCTAAAAGAAAACTTTCATTTGACCAAAATTTATTATTTTTAAACTTAAACTTTAATTTATTTAAAAAATATTTGTTGCTTTTATTTTTCATTCTAAAATTGTTAGATTTGTGAAATATTAAAGCTAACAATTTCTATGAAAACTTTAACTGAAGAAAATTATCTAAAAGCGATCTTTCACCTCATAAAGCCCGATGACACAGTAACTGTAACTGATCTCAGCAAATTTTTAAATATCAAAATGCCGAGTGTAAATAGTATGATGAAGAAGTTTGCGGAAAAAAATTGGGTTCGTTATGAAAGTTATAAACCCTTGGAGGTTACAGAATTGTGCAAAAAAGAGGCGGCATTAATTGTCAGAAAACACAGATTGACCGAAATGTTTTTAGTAAAAAAAATGAATATAGGTTGGGAAAATGTACATGATATCGCGGAGCAACTGGAGCACATTCATTCGCATGAGTTTTTTGATAAAATGGATGAACTTTTAAATTTCCCGAAAATAGATCCGCACGGAGAGCCAATTCCTGATAAGGAAGGACAAATAATAAAGCAGGATTTAAAAAAATTGAGTACTTGTAAAATAAAAGAAAACGTTGTTTTAATGGCCGTAACGCTTGATACTGAGGATTTTTTAAGTTACTTGAACGAGCGTAACTTAACTTTAGGAATTACATTAAAAATCGTAAAAATTGAAAATGTAGATGCGACTATGACTATTGAGTTTAATGGAAAAAGTGAAATTTTAAGTAAAATCGTCTGTGATAAACTTTTAGTAAAGTCATAAAAAAACAGAGCCAAAACTCTGTTTTTTTAATAATATTTTAAGGAATTTATTTGCCAGCTTTTGCTTTTAATTCCGCCTCTTTGGCTTTAAATTCTGCAGTTTTCGCGTCATTTTTTGCCGTTTGATAAAGACCTCGTAATAAAGTCACAGCATCCAAATTTGTAGGATCGGCAGCATACCATTTCTCAGCAGCGGGAAGGGCACTTATAAGTCTTGCTCTTCTATCCGCAAGGATTTTGTTTGCTTCCTCAATTTTACCAGCTTTTCTTTTTGCGTTGTAATCATCAATACTTTTTTGATCATCACCCATTTTCAAAAAAGTAAGATTCTGAAGAGCTGCAACATAATCAGGTTTAATTTCAACCGCTTTGTTAAATGCATGTTCAGCTTCTGCTGTTTTAGAAGGATCAGTTTTTAACATTACACCTAAGTTAAACCAGGTTTCTGCATTTTTTGGATTTTCTAAAGATTGTTTTCTAAGAATATCAATAAATTCAGCAGATTTACCGCTGCCAAAAAATGATAAACCTTTAACATTCGTTAAATCATTATCACCAGGAAATTTTATTAAACCTCTATCAGCTAATTTTATAGCTTCATCATATTTTTTAGCAGTATAAAGATTTTTAGCATTGATCGTGTATAATTCTTTCTCTACACTTTTACTGGTTTCAGTTTTAAAATCTGAATAGTCTCCACTTGCACCCATCTTTTTAAAAATATCCCAGGTATTTTTATCTAATTTATCTACAACGCCTGTTTTTTTATTTAGCGCAGTGTAAGAAGTTTCCACGCCAGTATAGCCAGAATCGATCAGTTCATTGTAAATTTGAGTGGATTCATCTAATTTATCAGCAGTTGCATAGGAAATTGCTGCATTCATAAGTATTGATTTGTCATCCGAGCCAGCAGCTTTTAATAAGTAGTAAGTTTCTTTAAACTTATCACCTGCAACAGAATAATTTTTTGCTTTGTAAGCATCAACAGCTTCCTGATTGGTTGCTTTTAAAATCGGATTTATTTTTTCACCTAATTTACCGGAAGTCGTGGGTGTATAAATTTCTTCTTTCAAATTACTTACACCAGATTTGTCTGCAGCTTCCTTGCCAACATAGTAAACCCGGTCTTTATTTTCATTTTTACCGGAATATAGTTCTTTCATCTTACCTGAAAGAATTTGATTCTTGCAGATAAATAAACAACTCCCTCCTGCGTTTTACCCGCGTTCATCAGGCTTAAACCTTTTGTATAATAATATTGCTCTAAAGTAGCAGGCTCCAAAAGGTAAGTTTTATCACCCATCGCAGATTCTGCCGCAGATAATTGTGCTGTAGCAGTTGCGTTATCTCCGCTTTCAATGGCTTTATAAGCATTTGAAATCTCCTTTTTCTGAGCGGTAGCAAATGTTAATGAAAGCACCGCTAAACTTAAAATTATTCTTTTCATTTTTGTTTAATTTTATATTTTTTTGTTTTAATCTAAATTTTCATCGTCACTTTCATTTTCTATATCTTCATTTTTCTGAGCTTCCTCTTCTTCTATTTTTTTTAAAACTTCTGGATCACCGATATTTAAAACGTTATCACCTGTTTCTGGAACTTCGGAAGTTTCGGGATGGTTGCTGTCTGAAATTTCTGCATTCTCATCAATTTCTTCTTCAACTTCCTTATCCATTTCTACTTTCGCAATCGCTGCAATTTCGTCATCTTTCCGAAGGTTAATCATTCTCACACCTTGCGTATTTCTTCCCATTACCCGCATATTATCCATATTCATGCGGATTGCAACGCCAGATTTGTTAATGATCATTAAACCATCTTCATCAGTTACAGACTGTATTGCTATAAGATTTCCAGTTTTTTCTGTGATATTTAAAGTAATAACACCTTTTCCACCACGATTTGTAATTCTATAATCTTCTACCGCAGTTCTTTTACCATATCCTTTCTCTGAAACTACTAAAACGGTATCATTTTCCAGATCATTAACCACGATCATTCCAATTACTTCATCCTTATCAGTTAATGATATTCCACGAACTCCGATGGAACCTCTTCCAACGGCCCTAGCTTTTTCTTCCGGAAATCTGATACATTTACCATTTTTGGTAGCAATCATTATTTGAGAATTTCCGTCGGTTAATTTTGCACCTAAAAGTACATCATCTTCACGAATTTCAATGGCATTAATTCCATTAACCCTTGGTCTTGAATATGCTTCTAAAGAAGTTTTCTTGATTGTTCCATTTTTTGTAATCATCACCACATTCATCTGCTGAATGTATTCTTTGTCCTTTAAATCGTTGGTTCTGATATAGGCTTTGATCTTATCATCTGGCTCAATATTAATTAAATTCTGAACGGCTCTACCTTTTGAAGTTTTAGAACCTTCAGGAATTTCGAACACGCGCAACCAATAACATTTTCCTTTTTCGGTGAAGAACATTAAATATTGGTGGTTCGTCGCCGTCACTATATATTCCAGAAAATCTGCGTCTCTTGTAGTCGCCGCACGGTTACCAACGCCGCCTCTACTTTGAACTTTATATTCAGAAAGCAAAGTTCTTTTTACATAACCTGCATGAGAAATTGTCAAAACAACTTTTTCATTAGGAATAATATCTTCAATGGACATTTCGCCACCATTGTAATCTATTTCCGTTCTGCGTTCGTCACCATATTTTTCTTTTACTTCTAAAAGTTCTTCTTTAATGATCTCAAAACGTCTTGGTTCATTATCTAAAATATCCTGCAAATCGTTTATCATTTTCATGATTTCTTCATATTCTGCACGGATTTTATCCAATTCCATTCCCGTTAAACGAGCCAGACGCATATCTAAAATCGCTTGAGACTGAATGTCTGAAAGTTCAAATTCATCAATCAAACCTTGTTTTGCATCGGCAGGATTAGAACTGTTCCGAATTATTTTTATGGCTTTATCTAAAGAATCTTGGGTTCCAATCACTTTCATGAAACCTTCTAAGATATGCGCTCTTTCCTTCGCTTTTTTAATTTCAAATGTCGTTCTGCGGACCACAACCTCATGTCTATGATCAACAAAATGGTGAATAATATCTTTTACATTTAATTGAACAGGTCTTCCTCCCACCAATGCAATATTATTACAACTAAAAGACGTTTGAAGTGCTGTATATTTATAAAGTAAATTTAAAACTACATTTGGAATCGCATCATTTTTCAATTCATAAACTACGCGCAAACCGTTTCTGTCAGACTCATCACGAATTTCATAAATTCCAGGAATTTTGTCATCTTTCACTAAATCTGCAGTTCGGGCAATCATATCCGCTTTGTTCACTTGGTAAGGAACTTCAGTTACAATGATCGCATTTCTATTGCCAATTTCTTCAAAATTAACTTTAGCACGAAGAACAATTCTTCCTCGTCCCGTGTGTAAAGCCTCACGAACACCATCATACCCATAAATAATTCCACCTGTTGGGAAATCTGGTGCGATGATGTGTTGCATTATTTCATCGATTGTAATGTCATTATTATCAATGTAAGCGCAAATTGCGTCAATACTTTCCGATAAATTGTGCGGCGCCATATTAGTTGCCATACCAACTGCAATACCGGAAGTTCCATTAACCAAAAGATTAGGAATTCTACTTGGCATCACTTTCGGCTCAGTCAAACTATCGTCAAAATTGAATTGAAAATCAACTGTATCTTTATCTAAATCTGAAAGAATATCATCAGAAATTTTCTTTAATCTGGCTTCAGTATAACGCATTGCCGCAGGCGGATCTCCATCCATAGAACCAAAATTTCCTTGACCGTCAACTTGTGGATATCTTAAACTCCAAGGCTGCGCCATTCTAACCATCGCATCGTAAACGGAAGAATCTCCGTGTGGATGGTATTTACCCAAAACATCACCAACAATTCTGGCAGATTTTAAATGTTTTCTATTAGAAAAAACGTTCAAGCCATACATTCCATATAAAACTCTTCTGTGAACGGGTTTTAAACCATCTCTCACATCTGGCAAAGCTCTGGAAACAATAACAGACATTGAGTAATCAATGTAAGACGACTTCATTTCATCAACGATGTTGATAGGAATTAACCTTTCTCCTTCTTTATGCATAAATATTTTTTAATAATATGATAATCAAAACTTTAGCAGTAAGATTATTAGTTTTTTAAATTCAATTTTTTATAACGGGCTAATTTACAAAAATTTAACGATTTTTGTCGTCACTAATTTTGTAAAAATCATAATAAATCATAAAAAATGAGCATTTTAAGTATCACTTTTCATACGCCGGATCATCTTTTGCAAAAATGGGAATATTTTGAAAAAAATACTTTAGAAAATATGATCGATAATCTCATTCGGGTAGAAAAATTTATTCTATCTGAAGTTGAAAGTGAAATGCTTAATGAAGGTAAAAACACCAATCTGCTACTCATTTTCGAAAATGAAAATCTGAGATTAGATTTTGTAGAAAGTGAATTTGAAAATATTCAACACAATGTAGAAAAAGAATTTGGTGAAGAGGTTATGATATTTAAAACTTATTTAAATCAAAAAAAAACCCGAATGTAAATCCGGATTTTTATATTTAAAAAATATTATTTCTAACTTCTTCTGCTCATTAAAATCCTTAAAACGTACCAAAATAGCAGCATTATTGAGGAAAATAATAGCAAAGATGCGCCAACATATTGATCCGTAGAATAGGTATCTTTAAGCTTACTTGTTTGATATAAAATAGCACCACTTGCTAAAATTACCATTCCTACAGAAAACCAAAGTCCAAGATTAAAACCAAAAATTACGCCTGCAACAATTAATCCTAAAGCTACGAAACCGCCCACTGTGATTGCCGTTCTCAAAAAAGAGAAATCTGTATTTGTCATAAAGACAACGGCTGTTAGACCGGAAAAAAGCGCCACAGTTATTAAACCCGCCTGCTGAATAATTTCAATACCGGCATATCGTGTTGCAATAAAAATCAAAGGCAAAAAGATAATAGATTCCAAAATCACATAAAATCCTAATCCTGCATATTGTACATTTTTCTCCTGGGATAAAGTCCATTTTTCTGAAACATAAGAACCCAACCAAAATAGACCTAAAATACCGAGCCAGATAAATCTTCCTCCAAGCATTTTCATAATTAATTCATCTGGAACGTACTTCAAAAGAAGACTTTCAACTATCATAAATGCTAAAATTGCCATTGCAACATGCATATATGTTTTTTTATAAAATTCCGCTCTTTCAGATTCTGCTGCGCGCGAAATAGGAATAGATTGATTCATGTTTTTGTTATTTAAAAGAACGAATTTAAGCAATTTTTTAAAATTAACATATAATAAATTTGTTTATTGGTTTTATACCCTCGTGAAAATTTTAGATAAAATCTTGAAGACGCTGTATAATTTTTAATTTACTCCGAAAAATTTTCAAAAAATAAAATTTCACTTGCTGGCGATCAATTTCAAATATCACGAGAAAAGGTTATTTTATTTGAAATTTTTACGAAATAACTTTCAATTAAATTAATAACTCATGAAAGCAACATATACCTTTTTAGCAGTTTGCCTCAGTTGCCAAATTTTTTCACAGCAAATAATAACACAAAACCCTGCTATCACAAAAATATTAATGTCAGAAAATGTCTAAAACTAAATTGTCTATGAATACGCAGATACTATAATTCTGACAATCTACAACCTGGAAACTAAAAGAGAAAAATTAATCCACTATTTCCCTTCTGATGTTTGCATAAAATATTTTAATACAAAATCAGTCAAAAAAAAAGTATCGATATTGAGCAAGCAGTGGCATTTGTCGATAAACCAGAGTTGTTCAAGTCCATGATTACAGGAAATGCCTGACTATTCAATTATTCAAAGGAAATAAAAATGTAGGCGATGAACTTACCGAATGCCTTGTGAGTCTTGCTTATCAAGGAGGTGATTTTATTAACGAATACAATCGATTTTCAGAAAATATGGCTAATCAATCTCAGGAAGAACTGCAGGGACAATTGGATAATCTAGAAGCTCAAAAGTCACAGGCTCAAAAAATGAGACAAGAAACAAATGATCAATGATGTACACAAAATATTATCACCCAAACTCAAAATATATCTAACGCTAATATAAATAAACCAAGTCAAAAGAGCACAATAACTAAATGCGTAAATAGATCCGGATATGGTTGCGGACAGCAATAAAATTCAATTAAAATCTGTAAAAATGATCTGTTTTAAAATCTAATTTGTCCACAAAAAAATACCAATTGATCGGTGTGTGTTTTTTACGTGACTTTTTTATATTAATTAGTGATTTTTTTAAATTAAACTTAAAAATTTTAAGGTATTTACATTATCTGCAAAGGAATTTAGATCCGGTTGTTGTGCTTTTCCAAAAGATTCAGTTTTAAAATTATAAATCTGATTTCCTACAACACACTGGATATCTTGCTCATTGGTTTTAATAAATTCTTCCACACTTTCAATATTACTATACCGCGAAAAATTAACTACAGAAAGCGGTGAAAAGAGTGCTTCATCTTCTTTTAACATGACAAAATTATTATCCCAAAATAAATCTTGATTTAGTAAATAAATGGCCTTATTATAATCGTAATTATTAGCGTATTTATGATGATTAATAATATCCTTAAACAGTAGAAAATTTTGAAATAAACGCTCTAGTTTAAAGTCATTAGGGATGAAAATACGTGTTACATTTCTACAACCTAAACCGAAATAGGTAAAAATATCATTTGCTAAAAGCTGCAACTCCGCCTCAGTTTCTTGTCCATCTAACACTGCAATTGAAGTTCTATTCTTTCTGATTATTCTTTCATAATTTTTGAAGTAATATTCTAAATAACGCGCTGTATTATTACTTCCAGTTGCAATGATGGCATTAAAATTTTCTAATTTTTCTACAAATTCATATTCAATTTCATTGAATTTATTCCATAATTTCAATAAAAACGGAATCATCCTTTTGTCTTTCGATGACAATTTTATCAACGGAATATTTCCACTCAAAATAACACAAATAATATCGTGAAAACCAACCAAAGGGATATTTCCCGCCAAGATTAAACCTACTTTTTTAGGTTGATTTGAAAAAACATAATCAGAAAGCCATTTGTCTAAATTTTCTTTTGTCAGTAAATCTGACCAATCTTTTAAGGCTAATTTTTGATAATCTTTTGTAAACCAAGGATTTTCATTTTCCGAAATTCTGATGATGTCTTCTAATTCATTATCTAATACTTCAAAACTTTCTACACTTTTTGCGAGAAAATCTTTTAAAAATAGACCAAGTTTTGTAAGTCCTGTTATGCTTTTAATCACTACTTTATTCTTTTTAATGTGGTAAAAATTCGTTAAATTTGTACAAATTTAAAACAATTAGAAATGGCAATCAGAATAACTGATGAATGTATAAATTGTGGCGCCTGTGAACCAGAATGTCCTAATAATGCTATATATGAAGGTGCAGTAGATTGGAAAGCCTCTGATGGTACTGCTTTGAAAGGAAAAGTTACTTTAAGTTCGGGCGTGACTTTGGATGCAAATTCACCGCAAGAACCGGTAAGTGATGATGTTTATTTTATAGTGACTGATAAATGCACTGAATGTATGGGCTTCCATGAGGAACCGCAGTGCGCTGCAGTTTGTCCGGTAGACTGCTGTATTCCGGATGAAGATCATGTAGAATCTGAAGAAAGTTTATTAGCAAAAAAAGATTTTTTACACCTAGAGTAAAATAAAGTTTCACTTTTATTTCAAAATTAACAATCATTAAATAATCAAAATGACTAAAATTCACAATTTCAGCGCAGGTCCCTGTATTTTACCGCAAGAAGTTTTCCAAAAATCAGCGGAAGCGATTTTAAACTTTAATGGAAGCGGACTTTCTCTCCTAGAAATCTCACACAGAAGTAAAGATTTTGTAGCCGTGATGGATGAAGCCAGAGCGATTATTAAAAGACTCATGAATTTGGGTGATGATTATGAAGTACTTTATCTTCAAGGCGGTGCAAGTTTACAGTTTCTAATGGTTCCATATAATTTAATGAAACTGGAAAATGGAAAAGCAGCTTATACAGATACTGGAACTTGGGCTGCAGGCGCAATAAAAGAAGCTAAAAAATTAGGTAAAGTAGATGTTGTAGGTTCCTCTAAAGAAGAAAATTATTCCTTTATCCCGAAAGATTTTACAGTTGGCTCAGAATATGATTATTTTCATTGTACTTCAAATAACACCATTTATGGAACAGAAATGAAGACTTTCCCGAAAGTCGATACCTTGTTAGTGTGCGATATGAGTTCAGATATTTTTAGCCGCGTGATTGATTTTTCTCAATTTGATGTTATTTACGCCGGCGCTCAGAAAAATATGGGTCCTGCGGGCGCAACTTTAGTTGTTGTTAAAAAAGAAATTTTAGGAAAAAACGGTCGTGATATTCCTTCTTATTTAGATTATGGTCTTCATATTAAAAAAGAATCAATGTTTAACACGCCGCCAGTTTTTGCAGTTTACGCCTCACTTTTAACCTTACAGCATTTAGAAAAAAATGGAGGAATTGCAACTGCTGAAAAAAATAATATTGCAAAAGCAGATTTAATTTACAACGAAATTGACAGAAATCCGTTATTTACAACTTTCTGCAAAACAGAAGACCGTTCGATAATGAATGCTTGTTTTAAATTAATTGATGAGTCAAAGAAAGAAGCATTTGATGCCGCATGGAAAGCTGCAGGGATTAATGGTTTGAACGGACATAGAAGTTTAGGCGGTTACAGAGCCAGCATGTACAATGCTTTATCATTGGAAAGTGTACAGGTTTTAGTTGACGTAATGAATAATCTAAAATAATTTTAATGAAAGTTTTAGCGAATGATGGCTTTTCTGAAAGTGGAAAAAATGCACTTGAAGAAGCCGGAATTGAATTTTTAGATCAACGTGTTTCTTCAGAACATTTGGTAAATTTCATTAATGAAAATCATATAGATGTTCTTTTGGTCAGAAGCGCAACAAAAGTGCGAAAAGATTTAATAGAGTCTTGTCCACATTTAAAAATTATCGGTCGTGGTGGAATTGGAATGGACAATATTGATGTTGATTTTGCTAGAGAGAAGGGTATTAAGGTGATTAATACACCAAATGCTTCTTCAAAATCTGTTGCAGAACTCGTTTTTGGACACTTTTTCACCATGGCAAGATTTCTTCATGAGTCTAATAGATTGATGCCCCTTGAAGGTGACAGCCGATTCAATGACTTAAAAAAGGATTTTAAAAATGCTTTCGAACTTTCGGGTAAGACTTTAGGTGTAATTGGTTTTGGATCTATTGGTCAGGAAGTTATAAAAATAGGAATCGGCTTAGCAATGAATATTAAGGTTTGTACAAGGCGTCCAAAAACTGAAAATATTGAACTTAATTTTTTCGATGGACAATCCGTAAGTTTTAAAATTACATCAAGCAATAATATGGATGAATTTCTTAAAGAATGTGATTTTATTTCTATCAATACTCCGAAAACTACTGAGTATATTCTCTCAACTCCCGAGTTTGAGAAAATGAAGAACGGTGTTTTTATTACAAATACGGCGCGAGGCGGCGTTTTAGATGAAGTTGCTATGTTGGATTTTATCGAAAATAAGAAAATTGCTGGTGTTGCACTCGATGTTTTTGAAAATGAACCTACTCCGGAACTCACCTTGCTGATGAATCCTGCTCTTTCTCTGTCTCCGCACATCGCCGGAAATACTATTGATGCTCAGAATAAAATAGGTCTGGAACTCGCACAGCAGATAATTACGCTTAATAAAGATTTTTAATATATGCCAAATTTTAAACCTTTTCGTGGTATAAGACCTACAAAAGACTTTGTAGAAATTTTTCCCACACATCCACTGGATAATTTTACGCAGGAAGAAATTAATGAGAAATCTGCTGTAGACTCATCTTACATACAAATGATAAAACCATATGTTGTAAGTAAATCAAAGGATATTGATAGAAACTTGCGAAAAATACGCACTAATTATGAAGAACTTTTAGCAGACAATAAATTGGTGCAAGATGCATCGGCTTATTATTTATATTCTCAAATTTATGCCGACAAAAAAGTTTTTCGTGGATTGTTAGGATTGGTAAGTGTAGAAGAGTTTTTAGATGGAAAAATTAAAAAACACGAATCAACATTAACGGCGAAAAAAGAGAAACTGGCCCATTATCTTGAAAAGGTTAACATTCAGGCAGAGCCTGTTTTACTGACTTATAATTCTAATTCTAAGGTAGAGTTACTGATGAATTATGAAGAAAAAAATATTCCTATTTTAAATTATGTAGATGATTTAGGGACGCGTCATAAAATCTGGAAGATTGATAACCGTCTTAAAATGAAAGAATTAAAAGACGTCATTGAGCAAATTGATTCTTTTTATATTGCAGATGGCCATCATAGAATAGGTTCTGCGGCTTTAAATGCTAAAAATCAAAAAGAAAAAAATAAAAAACACAATGGTACCGAGCATTATAACTACGTTTTTAGTTATATTGTTTCAAACCAGTCAATTAAAATTAACGATTATAACAGACTTTTAAAAAATTTAAATGGACTGAGTTCCGATGAGTTTTTTAAGAAATTAGAAACCCACTTTTTAATTCATACAAAAGGTGAAAATCCTTACTACCCGTCACAGAAGTTTCATTTTAGCATGTATATTGACGGGGAGTTTTACAGCTTGCATGTGAAACATGACATAAGAAAATCGTCCGATATTAATGATTTAGACCACTATTTAATTGAAAAATATATATTTAAAGATATTTTAAATATTGAAGATCCGAAAACTACAAGTGATATTACTTATCTGAAAGGATGTTCTAATATTGATGGCATATTAAAATTAAAAAGTGAAGTAGATTCGGGTAAATTTAAAGTTGGTTTTGGTCTGTACCCGGTAAGTTTTTCAGATATGATAAAAATTTCTGATGAAAAACTAGTGATGCCACCGAAGTGTACTTATATTGAGCCGAAATTGGTAACGGCTTTGGTAATGTATGATATGAAATAGAATATTTAGTTGGGCGCCTTTACGTTTTGAATTCCAATCTTTTGGTTCGTGTGTACTGATATTTCTGGCATCTTTCGCAAGCAAAAAGGATATTCATTCAAGCCGGGACGAAATTTTCTGCTATTTTTAATTTTCAAAAACAAATTGATGGGATTTTTCCATATTTCAATAAATAAACTTTAATTTTGGAAAACATTCAAAAAACTTCCATGAAAAAACTCACTGTCTTATTTCCGCTTTTTTTAGGCGGACTATTTTTTGCCCAATCTAAAGCAGATTCTATAGAATTTAAAAATATTTCTGACCAAATATTAACGCACGGTGACGCTTATAACAATCTTCATCAACTCACAAAAGAAATCGGTCATCGTTTAAGCGGTTCTGAAGCCTACGAAAAAGCAACTAAATGGGCATATGATAAATTAAAAGAAGCTGGTGCAGATAAAGTTTGGTACCAGGATGTAATGATTCCAGTTTGGGAAAGGGGGAATGAATCGCTTCAAATAAAATCAAAAGATGGCGCTTACAAAACTGTAGATATGCTTTCGATTGGCAACACCGAAGGAACAAGTGGAAAAAATTTAGAAGGTGAAGTTATTTACGTGAAGAGTCTCGAAGATTTAGATAAAATGAGTGATGTGGATGTAAAAGACAAAATTGTTTTTTTTAATTACCCTTTTAATCAAACTTTTATTTCGACTGGTCAGGCTTATGGTGATGCGGGAAAATACAGATTTTCGGCCGCTTCAAAAGTTGCTGCAAAAGGCGGCAAAGCAATGATCATCCGTTCTCTGTCTTCTGCATTTGATGATGTTCCGCATACTGGAGCCCAATCTTACGATACAAAATATAAAAAAATTCCGGCAGTTGCGATTGGAGTGAAAAGTGCCGATGAATTAGAAAAAACTTTAAAATCACAAAAAGTTTTTGCAAAATTAAACTCAAATTGTACCATGAAAGGTGAGAAACTCAGCCATTCCGTGATTGGTGAATTAACTGGCAATAAAGACCAATCAGTAATTGCAGTTGGCGGTCATCTTGATTCTTGGGATGTTGGCGAAGGAGCAAGTGATGATGGCGCGGGTGTTGTGCAAAGTATTGAAGTTTTAAGAACATTTAAAAAATTAAATATTCCAAATAAGCATACAATTAGAGTTGTTTGTTTTGCAAATGAAGAGAACGGTGCAAAAGGCGCTGCAAAATATGCAGAAGAAGCGAAACGTAAAAATGAAAAACATATTTTCGGTTTAGAAAGTGATTCTGGTGGCTTTACACCGCGCGGTTTTGGCTTAGTAATGAGTGAAGAGAAACGAAACCAGGTAAAATCTTGGGCCCCTTTATTTTTACCTTATGGCGTCTATGATTTTTCTAAAATATATGCGGGAACAGATGTAGAACCGTTGGGACAATTGGGTACGCCAACTGGTGAACTAGCGCCAGATTCGTCTCGCTATTTTGATATTCACCATACCAAAGAAGATACTTTCGAAAAAGTCAATCGAAGAGAATTACTTCAAGGCGCAAGTGCAATGACTCAATTAATTTATCTGGTTGATAAGAACTGGTAATGCAAAAACCACCGTTTTATAAAAGTCTGGGCTATGCATTTAAAGGTTTAGTCTGGATGTTTAAAAATGAACGTAATTTCCAGCTAGAAATTATTGGTCTTTTTATAAATTTCTTTCTAATTGTTTTCTTTAAATTAAATAGAATTGACATTATATTAATACTTTTAATCTGCGGATTTGTATTGGTAGCAGAAGTTTTAAACACAGGAATTGAAAAAATATGTGATTTTGTGGAACCAAAATTTCATTCAAAAATTGGAATAATAAAAGATATTTCAGCAGGTGCTGTTTTACTTTCGAGTATTTTTGCAGTAATTATTGGTGGGCTAATTTACTGGCCTTATTTGGAGAAAATACTGGCTTCATAACTTTCTTTTGCCGCTTGATAACCAATATTAAAAATCTCTTCCAACCGATGCGCTTTTCTTTCAAAAGTGCCATAAGCCGCTAATTTTTTAGACGTAACAAACCAATCGCAATAGGCAAACTTATGAATTTCTGTTCTATGTGAGAGCAATTCATAAGCTCTTGTTGTGACAGATTTTATAGTGGAAAGATTTTCCATCGTTACGTCCTCAGGCATTGAAACGTAAACACCGATTATTTTTTCGCAATCATTTTTAATAATATCTGCGGGAAAATTATTGAGTACTCCACCATCGCTAAACATTTCATCACCAACAATATAAGGTGTTGTAATGCCTGGTATTGAACAGGAAGCAATCACAGCATCAACGATTTTAAAGTCTTTCCCGAATATTCTCTGCTCGCCAGAAATTAATTCTGTGGCAACAATTCGTAGATCTTTATCGAGATCACCTAAAATTTTATTTTCAAAAATAGGATCTAAATAATGTCTGAAAATTGCAGAAGAAACCAAACCTGGTTTATTAATCGCAAAATGCCGCCAATTAAAAAAATAAACAGATTTAAAAAAATCTAATATTTCATCGGGAGATTTTCCTGCAGCATAAAGGCTTCCAACAATTGCACCAGCACTGCAACAAGCCAGAATTTGAGGTTCAATTCTTTTTTCTGTCAAAAATTTTAAAACACCTGCATGAAATAAACCTTTTGTTCCTCCACCGGACAACACTAATCCTAATTTTTCCAATTTGTTAAGCTACATGTACGCCAAACAGATATCCCGTAATCGCAGAAGCAATCATAGCCAATGTTCCCCAAATCACAATTCTTACTATTGCATTCAATATATGAGAACCACCACCTCTTGCCGATAAATAACCTAAAATCACTAAAAATAATAAGGCAAAACCATATTGGTAATACATCATATGATTAAGTGGTAGAAAAACGCTGACCAGAAGCGGTAAAATACCACCAACAGTGAAAGAAGCGCCACTTGCGAAAGCTGCTTGAAAAGGTTGCGCTTTCATTATCTCATTGATGCCAAGTTCATCTCTTGCGTGCGCCCCTAAAGCGTCATGATCGTGTAACTGCTGTGCCACTTGCACAGATAATTCTACGGTAAGACCACGTTTTTGATAAATTTTTGCTAACTCATACATTTCATGTTCCGGAGTTTCTTCTAATTCCTTGGCTTCTCGTTTTAAATCTGCAGTTTCAATATCTTCCTGAGAACTTACAGATACGAATTCACCCGCAGCCATAGCAAAAACACCAGCAACTAAACCTGCTAATGATGCTAAAATAAGAACTTCTCTACTTGAACTTGCCGCCGCCACTCCAACCGCAATACTTGCAACTGATAAAATACCATCATTAGCGCCTAATACGGCTGCTCTAATCCAATTACTTCTGTTGATAAAATGATCCTCGGATTCCATCTCTTCTCTCATGGATAAATTCTTATTATATTTAATGTGATAGTATTTAAAAAATCATGGCGATTTAAATATGAATTACTTCGCCATAAGCAGCAGCAACTGCTTCAGTAATTGCTTCCGATAATGTTGGATGCGGATGAATTGCTTTTAAAAGCGAATGTCCCGTTGTTTCCAGTTTTCTTGCAACAACAGCCTCTGCAATCATTTCCGTAACACCAGTTCCAATCATATGGCAACCTAAAAATTCGCCATATTTTGCATCAAAAATTACCTTAATAAATCCGTCATTATCGCCATTTGCAGTAGCTTTTCCATTTGCTGAAAAAGGAAATTTTCCAATTTTTAATTCGTATCCTTTTTCTTTTGCCTGCTTTTCAGTCATACCAACGCTTGCAACTTCTGGATGACAGTAAGTACAACCTGGGATATTGCCATAATCGAGCGCTTCAACGTGCAAACCTTTTATTTTTTCAATACAAGTAATGCCTTCTGCACTTGCAACATGTGCTAAAGCCTGCGTAGGAAGCAAATCACCGATCGCATAATAACCCGGAACTGAAGTTTCATACCATTCATTAACCAATATTTTTCCTTTTTCAGTTTTGATGCCGACCTCTTCAAAACCTTGCCCTTCTAAATTTGAAGCGATTCCAACTGCTGAAAGTAAAATGTCAGCTTCTAAGGTAATATTTCCTTTTTCGGTTTTTACATTAGCCTTTACACCATTTCCAGAAGTATCTACTGATTCTACAGAAGAATTCAGCATTATGGTTATTCCAGATTTTTTTAAAGATTTTTCTAAATGTTTTGAAATTTCTTCATCTTCAACAGGAACAACATTTGGCATAAATTCTACAATCGTCACTTTAGTTCCCATTGTATTATAGAAATCTGCAAATTCAACGCCGATTGCTCCGGAACCAACTACAATCATAGATTTTGGCTGTTTGTCAAGCGTCATTGCTTTTCTGTAACCGATCACTTTTATACCATCTTGTGGAATATTTGGTAATTCGCGGGATCTTGCGCCAGTTGCTAAAATAATATTTGTTGCAGAATATTCGGAAGTTTTCCCATCTGCGTCAGTTACGTTCACTTTTTTTCCTTTCGCGATTTTCGCCGATCCAAAAATAACATCAATTTTATTTTTTTTCATTAAAAATTCAATGCCTTTGCTCATTTTATTAGCAACTCCTCTACTTCTTTTGATAACATTTGGAAATTCAAAAGTAGATTCAGATTTATTTAAACCGAATTCTTCCGCATGATTGATATAATGAAAAACCTGTGCAGATTTCAAAAGCGCTTTTGTTGGAATACAACCCCAATTAAGGCAAATTCCGCCTAAATTTTCACGTTCAATAATGGCAGTTTTAAAACCAAGTTGTGCAGCTCTGATAGCTGCAACGTATCCGCCGGGACCGCTTCCAATAACAATAATATCGTAATTCATGTGTCTTAAAAATTTTAGGCAAATTTAGTCAAAAATTATGATTTTAAATTAATGTTTTCAGCGCATTTTCGAAGTTTCGACTTATTTTTCTTTGACTTCCATAAATTTCATTTCCGTTTCTTCAAACTACGCTCATAATGACAATTAAATTTATTAAACTTTCAATAATTTTTGAAAATATATTTAAACGAATAAAAAAGCCTTCCAAAATGAAATTTGGAAGGCTTTGTGATATCAACATTTAAATTTAATAAATCTTCGGAAATTTCTTAGGATTTACTTCACTGAAAACTTTGTAAACAGCTTCTACCATATCATCAACAGAAGGTTTACTAAAATAATCGCCATCAGTTCCATATGCTGGTCTGTGATTCTTTGCCGTTAAAGTAACTGGTTCAGAATCCAAATATCTAAAAGCTTTTTGCACTTCTAAAATTTGCTGTAAGATAAAGGCAGATGCCCCACCTTCCACATCTTCATCAATAATTACCAAGCGATTTGTTTTCTGCACACTTTTTTTAATTTCGTGTTGTAAATCAAAAGGAATTAATGATTGAATGTCAATTACTTCTGCATATATCCCTAATTTTTCCAATTGTACAGCGGCCTCCATAACCAATCGCCAAGTGGAACCATAAGAAATTAGCGTTATATCTTTTCCTTCTTTAGTAATTTCAATTTGACCTACAGGAATTGTAAATTCACCAATGTTATCTGGTTGTTTTTCTTTTAATCTATAACCATTTAAAGGTTCAATAATAATGCAAGGTTCATCACTTTGCAACATCGTATTATAAAATCCCGCCGCTTTAGTTAAATTTCTCGGTGTTAAAACTAGAATCCCTTTGCAGAGATTTAAAATTCCTGCCATCGGCGAGCCAGAGTGCCAAATCCCTTCTAATCGATGACCGCGCGTTCTTATAATTACTGGTGCTTTTTGACCACCTCTTGTTCTATATTGAACGGTTGCTAAATCGTCACTGATGCCTTGCAAGCAATATAATACGTAGTCCAAATATTGTATTTCCGCGATTGGCCGCAAACCTCTCATTGCCAGACCAATTCCCTGTCCAAGAATTGTGGCTTCTCGTATTCCGGTATCTGCAATTCTGATGTCACCATATTTTTCTTGTAAACCCTCCAAACCTTGGTTCACATCTCCAATATTTCCAGTGTCTTCTCCAAAAACCAAAGCTTCCGGATATTTTTCAAATATCTTATCGAAATTATTTCTTACAACTACTCTACCGTCAACAGATTCCGAAGCATCAGAATAAATGGGCAAAACTTCTTTTACATTTGTAGCTTTCCATTCAGATTGTGAGTAGAGATGGGAAGAATAATTTTGACTTTCACTTGCAAAAATTTGGATATATTTATTGAGTAATTGTGTTCGATTTTGACCAATATTATTTCTGGTAACTAGCAAGGTTTGGCGCACCAAATGAAAAATATCTTTCTTAGCTTTCCCAATTTTTTTATCAAAATTTTGAACTAAATCTTCTACTTCCTTGTTATCTGAGGATAAATTTTTGACCAATGAAAATACTTCATTTTGCAGATCTGAGATAGTTTTCTGATAACTTTCCCAAGCTTTTTTTTGACCTTCTTTTACAAATTTTTTCGCCTCTTCGTGTATCAGACTTAGTTCTTCCGTAGTAGAGAGTAACTCTTCTTTTTCTTCTATTTCAATTGTATAATTTAAGATCCATTCTTTAAATTTATTTAAACAGTCAAATTCCTGTTCCCAACTTAATCGTTCTTCATTTTTATATCGTTCATGTGAACCTGATGTAGAGTGCCCTTGGGGTTGTGTTACTTCAATAACGTGAACTACAACTGGCACAGATTCCGTTCTTGCGAAATGTTCCGCTTTTGCGTAGGCTTCTAATAGTTGAGGATAATTCCAGGCTTTCACTTGAATAATTTCGCAACCTTGTTTTTCTCCCTCTTTTCTTTGAAAACCAGCAAGCATTTCAGAAATATCAGGTTTTCCTCTTTGTTGCTCTGTAGGAACGGAAATTCCATATCCGTCATCCCAAATTGAAATTACCATTGGAACTTGCAACGCACAGGCTGCATTTAAAGTTTCAAAAAATAATCCTTCTGCAGTTGAGGCATCACCTATAGTTCCAAACGCGATTTCTTGGCCATCTTTAGAGAATTTTTGTGAACCTTCAAATTGTATATTTTTATAAATTTTTGAAGCTAGTGCCAAACCTAAAAGTCTTGGCATTTGCCCTGCTGTAGGCGAAATATCAGCTGAGCTATTTTTTTGCTGCATTAAATTTTTCCAGGTGCCATCTTCATTTAAACTTCTGGTACCATAATGTCCATTCATTTGTCTTCCGGCCGAGGCAGGTTCTCTATCAATATTGGTGTCTGCATAGAGTTGTGCAAAAAAACTTTCAACAGAAACAGCATTAATGGCGAGCGCAAATGTCTGGTCACGGTAATAACCGGAACGAAAATCTCCATTCCGAAAGACTTTTGCCATTGCTAATTGAGGTAATTCTTTTCCATCGCCGAAAATTCCAAATTTTGCTTTACCCGTTAGGACTTCTCTTCTGCCTAGATAAGACATTTCGCGGGAAATTCTGCCTAGTTTATAATCTTCTAATATGTTTTTTTTAAAATCTTGAAAAGAGATTTGCTGAGTTTCTATAAAAGTGTTTTGCATATTACTGGAGGTTTTCACAAAGATAATTAATTAGTAAAGAATAATAAAATATTAATTTTAGCAGATATTTATATTTATAAATTTTTATTATTGCATCTCAATTTTTTAATTTGTGTAACTAATATAATAATGAACGAAAAATCCCCTGATATCCTAAATGCATCATCCAATTTATTAGGATTTTGCTTATTAATAATCACTTCTTTAAAAATAACTAATTCTGATAGAAGAACTTATTTAGATGAGTTTGCGGGTATCGCTGCTTTATTTTTTACTATAAGCTTTATAATTTTCGTTTTTAGCAATTAGAAGTCAGAAAGCACGGTTTAAAATCATTTATGAAACGATTGCAGATTTTTTATTTATAGGAGCATCGATTTGTATTTTCTTCTCCGTTGCAATGTTGTTCTTAAAACTTTTCCCATAGATAATCAAACTTTTCAACATTTTTGAATTATTAAAAAAAATCTCCCTTACAGCGAAGTAAAGAAGATCAACACAAATGATGAAAAAAAAATTTTATTGGTTTTGGGGGTTAATTTAGTTTTAAGTTTAAATCAAAATTTGTAAAAAAATCTCTCCTGCAATTGTTGACAGGAGAGATCAACACAAATGATGAAAAAAAAATTTATTGGTTTTGGGGGTTAATTTAGTTCTAAGTTTGAATCAAAAATTTGTAAAAAATCGCTCCTGCAATTGTTGACAGGAGAGATCAACACAAATGATGAAAAAAATATCTTTCTTATTCTTTAGGTGGTTTTGCGGGATCAACTAGAGAATTATCCTTATGATCAAATTTTACATAATCGGTAAATTTCACTTTTTGTGTTGCTTCCGATTTTAAATTTATTTTTTTTTCTGAAGATTTTTCATCTTGCTGGCGAAAAGAAACTAATGTTAATGAAGCTACACCGATACTTAAGTAAATAATCTTTCTCATAATTCTAATTTTTAATAGTTGGTACAAATGCTAAAATTCTATACATTAACAGGGTTTTTCAAAATCTATTTAAAAAACCTCTCCAATAACTGTTGACTGGAGAGATCAACACAAATGATGAAAAAAATATTTTATATAAAAAACTATATTTTATAAATAATTAATCTCTTGGTGGTTTTGCAGGATCACCTTGATCTGCTAAGGAAGAATCAAAATTTTCATATGCTACCGAAGAATTAGTATCTGTTGATGATGTTTTTGAAAACTCTGTTTTTTGAACATTATTTAATTGAGCCATCTCATCTTGCTCTCTGCAAGAGAATAATGATAGAGAAACTAATACGATGCTTAAGAAGATAAATTTTTTCATGATTGAATATTTAAAATGTTATGTTGTATTCTTTACTGATAACTCAAAACTATAACCTTTTAAAATCACTACCAAATCTTCAAAAACTTAGAACCCGTTTATCATAAATAATGAGTGGCAAAACAAAAATATTAAGTGTTGTTTTTTAAAAAAAAGCATTAATTTTGCAAATCAATTAGACAAAAACATAAAAACACAAATGTTAACTAGCTTATTATTAACATTTTATGATTAAAATCAAAATATTACTTTTTTTATTAATATTTTTTAACATTTTTCAAAGTTTATCTGCTCAAAAAAGTGCATTAACAAACTTATCTTATAAACAAATTGAACTAAAAATAGATTTGTTACATTCAGATTCTGCAAAAATGTGGAATATGATAAATCTCTACATCCTAAAATCAAAAAAAGAAGATAATTACGAAACATTGATATACGCCTATCGCTATTCAACAACTTATTCTAAATACCCTAAAAATATTTTCTTTGCGGACAGCGCTTTAGACGTAGCAAATAAAAGTGGAAAAGCAAGTTTTTTAAGTAGTGCATACATCAATAGAGGTAAAACTTGGTTAGATGAGAAAAAGTATGAAAAATCACTAAATGATTTGCTTGAAGCCATAAAGTATTCTAATAAAACAGGTGATGATTACACAACTTTTAAAACGAGATACTACATAGCTCAAAACAAAATATTTCTTGGTCTGTATGACGAAGCGCAAATTGAATTACGACAATGCATTATTTATTTTAAAAATAATCTAAAACAAAAAAGTCTTGGGAAAGATTATGAAATGTATTATTTGTACTCATTAATGAGCTTTATAGATAATAACGCGAAACTTTATCACCAAAAAGAAAACAAGGTTTTACTGGCCGAAGCATTTGATTATGTTAATAAAAATAATCTTCCACAATATTTACCCTATTTTATAACTTCAGAAGGAATGGATGCCTATTTTGAAAAGAATTATAAAATTTCAATTTCAAAATTAAAACAGTCATTATCTTTATTTAAGGATAATCATTTTCATTATACAGAAAATTTTTACATCGGGATGTCTTATTGGCAAGAAGGAAATAAAGATGAAGCTGTAAAATACTTTAAATTTATAGATGAACAATACTCAAAAAACGGGAAATTAGATCCGCATTTTCGACCTACCTACGAATACTTAATAAAATATTATCAAGACTTAGATCGTAAAGATTTGCAATTGCAGTATGTAGACAAACTAATGAATCTCGATCGAAACTATGAGAAAAATTATAAATATCTCTATACAACGATAAATAAAGAATATGATACTAAAAAACTCCAGCAGGAAAAAAATAAACTAGAAAACTCATTGCAAACGCAGCGTCTCTACTATTTTATTTTTATCCTTTTGGTTATTATCGCAGCAGGATTTTTCATCTTTCGATTTTTAAAACTTCAAAAAAAATACCGGCAGCAATTCGAAAATATAATTCATTCTGATCAACACGAAGACAGAATTGATTTCAATTTAAAGCAAATAATTAATCCGGAAATTTCTGAAAATGAAGAAGTTTATTACGATAATATTCCAGGAATTAATCCTCAGATCGTAGAGTTGATCGTAACACAATTAGAAAATTTGGAAAAGAATAAACTTTTTCTAGATCCACAAATTTCGCAAAAATCTTTAAGTGAATCTTTTGGAACAAATTCCAGTTATTTATCTAAAATCATTAACATTTATAAGGATAAAAATTTTAATCACTATATTAATGATCTTAGAGTTGATCATATTGTAATGTTACTGAAGACCAAACGTAAATATTTAAATAAAGACATCAAAGAACTGGCTACAATTTCTGGTTTCAACAGTGCCGACAGTTTCAGTAAAAATTTCCAAAGAAAATTTCAAATGAAGCCAAGTCAATTTGTGAAATTAATGAAGGAAGAATTTAAAACTTCCGTTCGATAACGTAATCAAGCATTAAGTTTAAAGAGTGTTTTGCTTCACTTTCAGGAAAATCATTCAGAATTGTTTTTGCTTGACCATAATAATTTTTCATTACAGAAAGCGCATAATCTAAACCACCGGATTTTTTTACAAAATCGATTAATTCTTTGACGCGTTTTTTATCGTCTTTATATCTCTTAATAGTTTGAAAATGGTATTTCCTCTCTTTTTCAGAAGCATTTTTTAAACTGAAAATTAATGGTAAAGTCATTTTCTGTTCCTTTATATCAATACCAACTGGTTTACCTATGGCATTTTCGCTTAAGTAATCAAATAAATCATCTTTAATTTGGAATGCCATTCCGGTTAATGTACCGAAATTTTGCATTTTTTTGGCTAAATCTTCATTTACATTATTTGATAGTACGCCAACTTCACAACATGCTGCAATTAATGTTGCGGTCTTTTGGCGAATGATTTCATAGTAGACGTCTTCAGTAATATCAAGGGTTCTTGCTTTTTCTAACTGAAGAAGTTCACCTTCCGACATCTCTCTGATAGTTCTGGCGATGACGGCAAGTAAATCATAATCTTTAAAATCAGTAGAAAGTAAAACAGATTTTGAGAGCAAAAAATCACCAACTAAGACGGCAATTTTATTTTTCCAAAGCGCATTAATTGAGAAAAAATTACGGCGTTTAAAACTTTCATCAACTACATCATCATGAACTAATGTTGCAGTATGAATTAATTCAATCATAGAAGCGCCACGGAACGTTTTTTCATTGACTTCACCAACTAACTTTGCGCATAAAAAGACAAACATCGGTCGCATTTGTTTTCCTTTTGTAGTCACAATAAAACGCGTTACTTTATCTAAAAGAGGCACTTTTGTGTTCATAGATTCATAAAACTTTTGCTCGAAAAGTTTCATTTCTTCTACAATTGGTTTTTTAATTTCCTCTACAATATGCGCCACAGAAATAAAAATTATTTTTTTTGATAAGCAAATATAAACTATTTTTTGTGTAAAAGTATTTTGAGCGAGGTTTTCAAAACCTAATTAAAATCAGAAAATGGAATGAAAAATAATTTTCCTTTCTTAATTCCCAAAGGCGAATGAAAATATTCGCCAGAAAGGTAAATTCCGTTTTCATCGACTGCAATTCCTTCAATTTGACCTAACGAGAACGCGCTTCCTAAATAGTATTTTCTAGGGATTTTAGAGAAAAAGTAGTTGGTGGTGGATTTGCCAAAGACTTCCAGATAAACCCTCGCTGTTTTTGTATAGCCAACCAAATATAATTTTTCTTTAAAAAAAGTAGCGTCAGTTACCATAAAGTCTGTCTTAAAAGTTTCCATTTTTTCGGCAGCTTGGCTTTTGTTAATATTTGGATCAATTATATAATGCGTTGTGGCTTTCGCGATCCATTCTTTTGTGAAAATGTGAATTTTTCCATTTAAATAGATCATCGCTTCTCCATCGAAATTATTATTTAAATTTTTTGGAGTAAATTCATTTTGTTGCGGATAGTAAAATGAAATAGTTTGTACAGAATCCAATTTTAAGGACTTTTTAAAAGGAATTTTATATATTTTTAAATCTTTTCTTATTCCTAGATTATTACCAAAATCTCCTATGTAAAAATTATCACCATCATTGGTGAGAGATTCCCAATCTTCGTTCTGCAGTTTCGTTTCTAGTTTCTTTTGGATTTTACCATTTTTTGGATTTATCTGAAAAAGTTCGGAAGTATTGCCGCTATCATTAAATGTGTAAAGTTTATCATGAAAAAAATTAAGTCCGGAACTTTCCTTCAAACTATCATTTAAAATAGCAACTGCATATTTTTTAATTTTAAAAGTCTCAGTCTTTTGCGCAAAAGTAAACTGACAGATAAAAATCATGATTAATAAAAAGTAATTTTTCATTTAAAAGTGAACTGTTTTAAACTTTAATTAATTGTAATACCTGCAGCCCGGCCTGAGTGGAACTCTTTTTGTGAGCAGGAACGCCGAACAAAAAAGTGGGAACGGAGGACGGAAATGTCTGCCCAAATAAATATAAAATTATTGATTATTCAATTTCAATTTTTTCTTGGCTAAATAATCTTTTTGATACTGGCGAACCGTTTTGCCGGTTCCATCATGTTTCCAGCCGGGCGAGTTAAAAATATAGTTGATTTTATCCGTTAATCTCAGGTTGGGTTGCTTAATGTCTACCCAAATCTTCCGCCATTCATAAGCGAAAACGGTAAGCGGTTTATCATCTGGCATTTTTGGATAAATTCCATATTTTACGGGAACTAAATCATCCTCGTTTTCAAAAGTACCAAAAATTTTATCCCAAAAAACAAGAACCATTCCCATATTTCTATCCAAATACTTTATGTTGCAAGCATGATGAACACGGTGATGCGAAGGCGTGATCAAAATATGTTCTAAAAAACCCATTTTTTTTACTGTTTGTGTGTGAACCCAAGTTCCATAAACCTGACCAACAGCGTAAACCACCATAATATGCCACGGATTGAAACCTAGAAAAGCAAGTGGTGCGAAATATAAATATCGATAAAGCGGTTCCAAAACAGAACTTCTAAAACCAGTTGTAAAATTAAAAAATTCCGAATTGTGGTGCGTGATATGAATCGCCCAAAAAGCTCGTGAATGGTGATCAACATAATGCAAAATGTAATAGGCCAAATCTGTCACCACAAAACAAATAATCCAATAATACCAAGTAAATTCCCAAGTGAAAAGTCGGTATGAATAAAAGAAAAACATGACGCCCATCGCAACCACCTTCATGGCAAGATCCAGACTGAAATTTCCTAACGCCAAAAAAATATTTTGGACTAAATCTTTACCACTGTATAATTTACTTTCAGAATAATGACTGTAAATCATTTCGGATAAAATCACCGTGGCGTGAAGCGGAATTGCCCACGTATAAATATTTTGAAGCCCATCTTCGCCGATGAAAAAACTCATTACAAATTATATTTTTGCAAATTTAGGCTTTTAAACTTTGCGTTTTAATAATAATATTTTGATTTTAGTAAAATCATATACTAAACCACTGATTAAAATTAAAGTTCCTAACAAAAGTGATCTGATTCCAAAATAATCAAATAAAATTCCGCCCATTAAACCGCCGCTAAAAAACATAGTAATGATTGTTAATCTTAGATTAATAGACTTGTGAAGTTTATTTTTTTGTACTCGGTTTTTGTAGAAGAACAACTGAGAAAGTTCAATTCCCAGATCTGTAAAAAGCCCTGTCAAATGCGTTGTACGAACGACTGATTTTGAAATACTTGTAACCAAAGAATTTTGCATTCCCATTGCGAAAAGTAAACAGCAAACAATTATATCCGGACTTTTTTGTATTAAATAATTACCTGTTAAAGCAATTACTAGAAGAATTGCAGCTTCAAAAATGACAGGTAATAAAAAAGTTTGATTTTCATGATTTCTGGAAGAATATTCTACCGTAAAGTTTGCAACGAAAGAACCCAAGAGAAAAGCAATTAAAAAAAATGCAATATGAAAAGCATTTACAAAATGTAGTTTAAAAACTTCATCAATTAGAAAAGCAAAATGGCCCGTAACATTAGTTGTGAGTTTCTGAACCGAAAAAAAACCGACCACATTTACTAATCCTGCTACAAATGAAAGTAAAGACGCAATCTGAAGATTATGTTTTGGCGTTCTTGTTTTTCCTTTGTGCGAAAACATTATTCTGCCGCTTTATTGGCAAGTTGTCCACAAGCAGCATCAATATCGCCGCCTCTGCTCCGGCGAATCATTACTGTAATTCCGTTTTTTTCTAACTGACGAACGTAATTATCTTCTGCCGATTTATTGCATTGATCATATTTTCCATCCCCGATTGGATTATATTGAATAAGATTTACTTTGCTGGGAATTTGTTTGCAAAATTTAATTAAAGCTTTAATATCTTCATCGCCGTCATTTATATTTTTCCAGACACAATATTCAAAAGTGACGATATTGCCAGTTTTTTGATACCAATATTTCAAAGACTCTAAAATATCTGTTAAAGGAAATTTGTCTGAGAAAGGCATTATTTCATTTCGTTTTTTCTCAATAGCTGAATGCAGTGAAAGTGCTAATTTTACTTTAATATTTTCATCCGCGAGCATTTTTATCATCTTTGGAATTCCGGAAGTTGAAACAGTAATTCTTCTAGCCGACATTCCCATACCATCTGGTTCCGTGATTTTTTTAATCGCTTCTACGACATTTTTATAGTTCATCATCGGTTCGCCCATTCCCATAAACACAATGTTTGAGAGTGGTCTGTCGAAATACATTTTGCTCTGCTGATCTATTAAAGCGACTTGATCTACAATCTCTGCAACATCCAAATTCCGCATTCTTTTTAGACGCGCAGTTGCACAAAATTCACAATTTAAAGAGCAACCCACTTGCGAAGATACACAGGCAGTCGTGCGCGTTTCAGTAGGAATTAAAACCGATTCCACCAAAAGTCCGTCATGTAGTTTTACTCCATTTTTTATGGTTCCATCAGAACTTCTCTGCAATTGATCAACAGAAATTGGTTTTATTTCAAAATCTTTAGAAATCTTGTCTCTTAAATCTTTGGAAAGATTGGTCATTTCTTCAATTGAATGAAGATTTTTTGACCACAACCAATCGTAGACCTGTTTTGCACGAAATGTCTTATCTCCCAAGCTTAAAAAATAATCTTGAAGTTCAGTAAGTGATAAAGTTCTGAGGTCGCGCAAAAATTAGATTTATAAAAGTTAGGTATATGTTTAAATCAAAAATTTTAGATTAATAACTTTAACAGAAATTAATCTAAAATTTAAAATTAATTACAGAATAAGCATTGCATCTCCATAAGAGAAAAACTTATAATCGTTTTTCACAGCTTCTTCATAAGCTTGCATTAAAAAATCTTTTCCGGCAAATGCAGCGATCATCATCATTAATGTAGATTTCGGCATATGGAAGTTGGTAATCATTGCAGTTGCAACGCCAAAATCGTGCGGTGGAAAAATAAATTTATTAGTCCAGCCATTATAAGGTCCAATTTTTTTGTTGGAAGAAACAGACGTTTCAATCGCGCGCATGGTTGTAGTTCCTACAGCGCAGATTTGACGACCTTCTTCAACAGCTAAATTTATTTTATCTGCATTTTCTTGGTCAATAATCGCTTCTTCAGATTCCATTTTATGTTTAGAAAGATCTTCAACTTCGATGGGATTAAAAGTTCCCAAACCAATGTGCAAAGTCACTTCCGCAAAATCAACACCTTTAATTTCTAATCTTTTCATTAAATGTTTAGAAAAGTGCATTCCGGCTGTCGGTGCTGCAACAGCGCCTTCATTTTTTGCATAAATAGTTTGGTAACGCTCTGCATCTTCTGGTTCCACTTCTCTTTTAATGTATTTTGGAAGCGGGGTTTCACCTAATTCTTTTAACTTTGCACGAAATTCTTCGTAAGAACCGTCGTATAAAAATCTCAAAGTTCTCCCGCGAGAAGTTGTATTATCAATTACTTCTGCTACTAAACTTTCGTCTTCGTTAAAAAATAATTTATTTCCAATTCTAATTTTTCTTGCTGGATCTACTAAAACGTCCCAAACTCTGGTTTCTTTATCTAATTCTCTCAATAAAAAAACTTCGATTTTCGCCCCTGTTTTTTCTTTATTGCCGTAAAGGCGGGCAGGAAAAACTTTGGTATTATTAAAAATAAACAAATCTTTCTCATCAAAATAGTCAATAACGTCCTTAAAGAGTTTATGCTCAATTTTCCCAGTTTTGCGGTGTAGAACCATTAATTTGGATTCATCGCGATTTGGGGAAGGATGTTCAGCCAACAGATGTTCTGGCAAATCAAAATAGAAGTCTGAAGTTTTTAATTTCGACATAGTTTAGTTTAAAAATTTTAGCGAAACAGTATTTCCGTTTCGGGGTGCAAATATACGATATTGAAAAGGCCTTTGTCAAGTGTTTTGCCAAATAAGATTTTTTAATATAATAAATTCTAAATTTTTCAATTATAATTTCACTTATTAAATATTCTTTTTGTACCAGAAATTATTTATTAAGATTTATTGTGTTTACAATCACTTAGGTTCCCAAAGTTCAATTTTATTTTCTTCACAATCTAAAATATGGATAAATTTTCCATAATCATAGGTTTCTAATTCGTCCAAAATAATGACATCAGATTTTTTTAATTCTTCTAATAATTTCTCTAAATCTTCTACGATGTAATTGATCATAAATTCTTTATTGCAAGGTTCAAAATATCCTGTATCATCTTTAAACGGGCTCCATTGTGTGGCGCCATTTTTTGAAGATTCAGAACATTCTTTCCAGTTGAAAGTTGCACCATAATCGTTAGTATCAAAACCCAAATGTTTTTTGTACCATTCTCTTAATGAAGCGGGATTTTTTGCTTTAAAAAATATTCCGCCGATGCCGATTACTTTTTTCATATGCTGTAAATTATTTTTTCAAAGGTCATATGTAATCGCCTAAATTGATCTGTGGTTGGTTGTAAAATTTGTTAATTGCGATTTCATGATTTTGTGTTTTTACCTGTTACTTAAATTTACATAAATAAATTTAAAAAAACACTTTAATAATTCAGATTGAATTTGAACTTTTAAAATAAAAAAATTAAACTTCTTTATTAGCCGCGGGTGAAGCGGCATCTTTTTATTACAGAAAACGCGCCTTTCGGCGCGTTTTCTGTAATAAAAAGATAGAGCAGAACACGGGACTCAATTTATAAAAAAGCGAAACCGTCTTGCTCCTAAGTATTTTATAAAGTTTCCTTCAACCAATCAAAAAATTCTCGTTGCCAAACCAAGCCGTTTTGTGGATGCAAAACCCAGTGATTTTCATTCGGAAAATATAGGAATTTAGTTTTCAAACCACGCAGTTTTGCCGATTGAAAGGCTTCCTGACCTTGCTCATAAGGAACGCGGTAATCAATTCCGCCTTGAATTATCATCATCGGCTTGTTCCAATTTTGCACAAAATTACTTGGGTTAAAATCGGTGTAAGATTTCGGCGTCGGTTTGTCCCACGGCGTACCACCCATTTCCCACTTCGCAAACCACAATTCTTCGGTAGTTCCGTACCAAGATTTCATATCATAAAGTCCGTCGTGCGCAATGAAAGTTTTGAATCTATTCTCATGAATTCCAGCAAGCATAAAAACGCTGTAACCACCGTAACTTGCGCCAACACAACCCATTCTGTCGCCGTCTACGTAAGGCAAAGTTTTCGCAAAATCTGTTGCAGAAAGGTAATCTTTCATAGGTTGTCCACCCCAGTCTTCGGAAATTGATTGATTCCATTCAGTACCCCAGCCGGGCATTCCGCGGCGGTTCGGTGCGACAATGATGTAACCGTTCGCAGCCATCAAAGCGAAATTCCAACGTGTGCTGAAAAATTGCGTTAAAGCAGATTGTGGTCCACCTTGGCAATATAATAATGTGGGATATTTTTTTGCGGGATCAAAATTTGGCGGATAAATAAACCAAACACCCATCTCTTTACCATCGGTGGTTTTCACCATTTTTAGTTCTGATTTACTGGGCGTTAATTGGGCGTAATTTTCTTTATTTACCTCAGTAATTTGAGCCATTTTTCCAGATTTTGAATCTACCGAAAATAAGTCTGCATTGTGATTAAAATCTGCTCTTGCTAAAATTAGCTGATTATTATTTTGTGCGATAATATCATCTACATCAAAATTCCCTGTCGTTATTTGGCTAATTTTATTAGACTTTAAATCTGCTGAAAATAATTGTGAAACCCCATGGTAAGCAGTGCTGAAATAAATATTTTTCGAATCAGTACTCCAAAAAGTAGAACCAGCAACGCTTTCATCCCAGTTTTTTGTCAGTTCAAACTTGTCCATCGTTTTAACGTTCATAACCATTAAACGATTTTTATCAGCCTCATAACCATCTCGTTCCATACTTTGCCAGGATAAATATTGACCATCTGGCGAAAATTTTGGATTAACATCATAACCTTTATTGCCTTCCGTCAAATCGGTAGTTTTCCCCGATTTCAGATCATAAGAATATAAATCTGTGTTGGTAGAAAGTGCATATTCAGTACCTGTTTTTTTCTTTGAAACGTAGATTATACTTGAAGAATCTGGATTCCAAATAAAATCTTCGGTGCCACCAAAAGGCATTTGTGGCGCATAAAATTTTTCACCTTTTAGTAAATCTTTTGCTTCGGAAGAACTTTCCGAAACATTGGATACAAAAACATGGTTGTAACCGCCTTCATTCCAAGTGTCCCAGTGACGGGCATCTAAATCGGTATAAACTTGCGCCGTTGATTTTGGCGTGTCTTTATATTTGTCTTTTCCTAAAATATTTTCAAGTTGAACTTTTTTACTAAAAGCCACTTTTTTACCGTCAGGTGAAATTCTAATATTATCGACATCTCCGATTTTATAAAAATTAGCCCACGTTTTTCCACTGTCTTTTGAGAGATAAATAATGTCACCTTCTTGGGTATAAATCCCGTTTTTGTCCCATTGAATAATTGTTTTTTTACCTAAATCTAAACTTTGTGCTGAAGAATTATTTAAATTTAAAAAGTAAGACTTTGAATTTGTTTTTTCCGTTTTTAAATCTACTTTTCCCACTTTGTAAATCAATGAAGCTTGATCGGGTGAAACAGCAGAAACCGACATCTTATTAAGTGTCCATAGTATTTCTGGTGTCATTACATGTTGTCCATTCATAAGAAAAGGCGCCGCCGTGGCGAGTAAAATATGTTTTATTTTCATTTAAATTTGGGTTAAAAATTTTTAAAATTATATAATGTTTTTAGAGATTTAAAGTATTGTCTTTCGGTTTATAATCCATATAAATTCCATTATCTATAGTTACAGATTTTACCTTTTTTGCTGTTAAAATATTTGTCTTAAAATCTTTCTCATCCGCTTTCCAAACTTCTGGAGTGAAATGTTTTGTTGATTTTGTACCGTCAGAAAATTCTGTAATGACATCAAAAGGAATTGCAAAACCACCTAAATTTTCAATATTTAAACTTAAATTTTTACCGTTTATTTTTGCAGAACTTAATTTTAAATCAATGTAATTATTGCTGTAGAACCAATTTTTCCAAAACCAAGTCAGATCTTTACCGCTTCCAGTTTCCATTGAATAGAAATAATCCCAAGGAATCGGATGCTTTCCATTCCAGTTTGACATGTAATGATGCAAGGCTTTTTTAAATAAATCATCACCTAAATAATCTTTCAACGCCAAATAAGATAAACTCGCTTTTACATAAGAATTATTACCGTAACCAGCGCCGGAAACTTGTGTGCTTTCTGAAATAATTGGTTGATCTTCATCCGAAGAAGGATCAAAAATCCAGCGTTTTACACGGAAATCTTTATAAAATTTATCAGCATATTCTTTCCCGTGTTCGCTAATGCCTATTAGATATTCAAAAGTTGTGGCCCAACCTTCATCCATGTAAGCATAACGTTTTTCGTTAATTCCCATGTAAAAAGGGAAATAAGTATGTGCAATTTCGTGATCAACTGTTAATCTGGAATCATTTAAATCATTAGGAATTGTAGAATCATTCACCATCATTGGAAATTCCATATCTGCAAAACCCTGAAAAGCCGTCATTGTAGGAAATGGATATTCTACGCCAGGCCAATTTTTAGAAAACCAGGCAATATTATATTGTTCCCATGCTGTATAATGTTCAAAATCTTTTGCACCACTTTGATAAGCCGCCTGAACGCTTACTTTTTTTGAATCTAATTGCACACTTGATGCATCCCAAACGTAAGTTGAACTTGCTGCCCAACAAAAATCTGTGATGTTATCAGCTTTAAATTTAAAAGTATTCTGGTCATTTTGAAGTGTAATTTTTCCCGATGCAACTTCACCATCTTTTGCAATGTGAATAATATCGGTGCTTACCAAAGATTTTTTAAAATCATTTAACGCATTTGTCTGTAAAACTTCTTGTGGATTTTGCATTACGCCAGTTGCGTAAACTATGTAATTTTTTGGAACCGAAATTGCAACATTATAATTATTAAAATCATTATAAAATTCATTTCTTCCCATGTGTGGAATTCTGTCCCAACCATTATAATCATCATAAACAGAAATTCTTGGGTAAGAATACGCCGCAAAAAATGTGGTTTCATTAATTTGTCCCTCTCGTCCACTTTCCTTTGATAATGGATATTCCCAAACGATTTCAAAAATATTTTTAGATTTTGGAAGCATCGCATTTTTCAACTTAACATTCCCAACGGTTCCCCAATCTTCACTTTTCACATCGTAAATTTCACCATTTACTTTAAAAGATTTTATGGTCAATCCATTATCTAAAAAATCTTTTGAAGCATTACTGGCTCGCGCTGAAGTTGGTTTGTGAACGTTATTTACAAATCTAATGACCGCAGTTTTTAAGCTGTCTGGTGAATTATTAAAATACTCAATGGTTTCTGCGCCAGAAATAACTTTTGTTTCTGGGTTCAGACTTAATTGCATGTCGTAATTCCCTTTATTTTGCCAATAATTTTTGCCTGGGCTTCCATTTTCTGTTCTCGTTCCTTTTTCCATGGCATTTTTAATATTTCTCGGCGTGTATAATTTTTGAGAAAACGCCTGAAAAGAGAATAAAATTACCGCAGCAAAAAGAAAATTTTTCATAATTATTTAGAAATTAGAGTTGAGAATTTAGATTGAGTTCTTAAGTTTAATTAAACGACTTTCAAATTTAAAAATTTAAAGTTATAAATTATTACAAATCTTATTATAATTAAAAAAAGCACAATTATAAGCCTAAGAATCGTTTTTAAAAAAATTAATTTTTTGACTTGGTGGCGCTGCTTAAAAGTGAAGTCACAACAGATAAAAAAATACTAAAAATTAGTGCCCACCAAAATCCGTCTACTTTCATTCCAGTTACGAAATGACTGGCCAAAAGAATGATTAATGCATTGATTACAAATGAAAAAAGTCCCAAAGTTATTATTGTTAATGGCAAACCTAAAATTGAAAGAATAGGTTTTATGAAAATATTAAGTAAAGCCAAAACGATTGCAAAAATTATTGCAGTATAGAAAGTTGCAATATGAATTCCTGATAAAAAATATTTTGACAAAACGAAAGCAACTGCGGCAGTTATTAAAAGACGAATAATAAATCTCATGAGTTATTTTTAATTTAATTTAAATTTAAAAAAAATATATGAGTTTTTGAAAAAAGAAAGTGAAAAAATAAAGATAAATTATAAATGTATTTAAAAATACATTATTTTTAAGAACTATAAAATAAAATTAAAAAAATCAATATGATAATTTTAAAAAATAGATATAGATATTTAATAATAATATTTCTATTTCTCTCATTTGTTAACTTTAGCAGCCAGACAAAAAATGATAATGATTGTAAATTATATATAAATGATATAGATGTAATATTAGATTCAAAACGCAATATTTTAAAGGAAAATGTAGCAGATTATTACAAAAACTCAAATAATAAATACGACATTATTTTTTACAGATCTAAATCAGGCGACAATAATATTTCATTTCGTAGAATATATAGAAATTCTGAAAATAAATGGATTTTTATAGAAATTCATAATGATAAAATTATTTCTCAGAAAGAGATAGAGTTTGATAATTCGGATATTGAAAACTTATTTAACGATTTCAAAACACAAGGAATGTCTAAATATTGTGGGGTGTGCTTTGATTGTAATGACTATATGTATTTAATTAAAAAAGATAATGAATTTTTCAGTCTTGTGACCGATTCATCATCTAATGATTTTAATGATAAAAATTTTAAAAAATTAAATCCATATTTAGAAATTTTAAATTTTTTCGAGACATTCAAATAACGTTACTTTAAACCTTTAAATTACATTTTAAAATAATGACAAAAAAACCTGAAAAATTAATTTCAGGTTTTTATATTATTTATTGAAAAATCAATGTCCTTTTAAGGCTTTAATTTTTTCCGTTAATGCCGGAATAATTTGAAAAGCATCTCCTACAACGCCATAATCAGCAGACTTGAAGAAAGGTGCTTCGGGATCGCTATTGATCACCACAATGGTTTTGGAAGAATTGACACCAGCCAAATGCTGGATTGCGCCGGAAATACCAACTGCAACATATAAATTGGGCGAAATCGCTTTCCCAGTTTGCCCAACGTGTTCTGAGTGAGGTCTCCAACCAATATCTGAAACTGGTTTTGAACAGGCTGTTGCCGCTCCCAAAACAGTGGCTAAATCTTCAACCATTCCCCAATTTTCTGCGCCTTTTAGACCTCGTCCGGCAGAAACTACTATTTCTGCTTCTTTAAGATCTAATTGTCCAGAAGATTGTTCATGAGAAATTACTTTGGTATCGTCATTTGAAATGGTTAAATTTTTCACTTCTTCTGAACCTGAAACTGCATTTTCTTTTGCACCGAAAGAGTTCTGAGAAACGGTGACAATTACGCCTTCACTTTCAGATTTTGCGTGCATGAAACCTTTGCCAGAAAATGCTTTTCTTTTAACCTGAAAGGGAGATAAATTTTCAGGTGATTCAATAACATTGGTTATCAAAGAATAATTCTTTAAGATCGCCAACATTGGTGCAACTGAAGACGCATCTGTGGTATGTGGAAAAACAATAATTTTACCATCGAAAATTTGATTTACTGCTTCCGCAAATGCTTTTGCACTAAAGTTTTTTAAACCTTCGTCTTTAATATTAAGCACTTTTTCAGCGCCATATTTATAAAGTAGATCTGACGAATCTGTCGGATTTACGGTAATTGCGGTAACTGAATCGCCTTTTTTTTCAGCGATTGATTTAGCATAAGCTATGGCCTCAAAAGCGGCTTTCTTATAGATTCCGTTTATATTTTCTGCGTATACAAATATTGCCATTTTTTAGATTTTTAAATTAAATAATGAATTAAATTACTTTCGCTTCTTCGTGAAGAAGTCTCACCAATTCATCTAAATTATCTGCACTT
Organism: Halpernia sp. GG3; assembly: GCF_052976925.2. NCBI lineage: Bacteria > Pseudomonadati > Bacteroidota > Flavobacteriia > Flavobacteriales > Weeksellaceae > Halpernia > Halpernia sp. GG3. Next base: position 23,589 of record NZ_JBRIIR020000010.1, on the reverse strand, counting down.
ACCAATTTCACAGCAGCTCTAGGTGGAACGCTGTCAAAAGAAACAGAATCTACTTTTGATTCAGAATTAGTTGCTTCAACCACATTTAATACTTTAGTTCTTGCCGACATAATGCCGCGCATATTTGGAATAATTAAATCTTTTTCTTCCACTAGACCTTTCTGTCCTGCGATTACAAGTGGTAATTTAACAGATACTGTTTCTTTTCCGCCTTCAATCTCACGAATAGCGCTAATTTCTTCGGCATTTACATCTAAACCAACGCATGCGTTGATAAAAGGTTGATTTAAAAGTTGCGCCACCATCGCGGGAACCGCACCACCATTATAATCTAAAGATTCTTTCCCGCAAATAATTAAATCGTACGCTCCATTTTGTGCCACAGCCGCAATTTCCTTTGCTACTGAAAAACTATCTTTAGCTTCTTTATTTACACGAATAGCATCATTTGCGCCAATTGCTAAAGCCTTTCTGATAACTGGTTCTGTTGTGGCGTCACCAACATTTACAACGGTAACGGTTGCGCCTTGAGATTCTTGTAATTTCACCGCTTTACTTAAAGCGAATTCATCCAACGGATTAATTACCCATTGAATTCCTGTTTTATCAAATGCAGATTTGTCTGCTGTGAAATTAATCTTGGACGTCGTGTCTGGAACACTGCTTATACAAACTAATATTTTCATCTATTAATAAATTTTAATTTTTGCTAAGTTACTATTAATTTACTATGCATGCATAACATATTTAAGGTAAATATGTTTTTTGCATAGTATCAACTATTTGGTTTTGATGGTCTAACTTCTATTTTACTTGGTAGAGTTCTTGGATTCATTTTTAATAGATCCAAAACCAAATGTCCAATATCTTCTGGTTGAATTTTCCAGGCATCTTTTTCTGTCACGTTATGATCGTTAAAATTTGTTGCAACTGAACCCGGCATAATCGTAGAAACTTTAATATTATATTTTCTTAAATCGATCATGGCAGCTTGCGTAAAACCAACTACGCCGAACTTTGAAGCATTATAACCAGCGCCTTTTTCAAAGAAATTGGTTCCCGCTAAACTTGAAATAGTAATATAATAACCCTCGGATTTTTTCAATTCTTCCACACTTGCTTTTAAAGTATGAAAAGCGCCGGTAAGATTGGTGTCAATCATGTCATTCCAATTATCTAAACTCATTTCATCAACTGGCGCAAAATGACCCAAACCGGCATTCGCAATAACAACATCCACTGAGCCGAATTTATTTTTAATTTTTTCAATAGCGTTCTGCTCATCTTCGAAGTTTCTTACATTCGAAACAATACTTATCACCTGGTTTTTGTATTCTGAAAGTTTAGACAATGCTTCATCTAAATCTTTTTCTTTCCTTCCACTAATAGCAACATTATAGCCGTTTTCTAGTAATATTTTTGCGACACCTAAACCTATTCCTTTGCTTCCGCCAGTTACGTAAGCTGTTTTTTTATCTGACATTTTTTTAATTTTTAATTTCATTAAATATAAGAAAAAACGCTTCACAAGGAAGCGCTAAATTAAGTTTTAGGAAAACTTTAACCTTGCGTGTAATATTTAAAGAATAGCGGAATACTCTGTATCCCCTTGTAAAAATTAAATAAACCATAATGCTCATTTGGCGAGTGAATCGCGTCTGAATCCAAACCAAATCCCATTAAAACAGATTTTGCATTTAAAACTTTCTCAAACATGGAGGTAATTGGTATACTTCCGCCACTTCTATAAGGTAAAACTTCTTTGCTAAACGCTTCTTCCATTGCTTTTTTTGCCGCTAAAAATTCTTTTGTATCGCTTGGTAAAACGTAAGGCATTCCACCGTGGTGTGGCGTAATTTTTATTTTCACATTATCTGGTGTAATTTTCTTAAAATAAGTGGTGAATTTCTCAGTAATTTCTTCTGGTGTCTGGTAAGGCACTAATCGCATCGATATTTTCGCATAAGCTTTGGACGGAATTACCGTTTTTGCACCTTCTCCAATGTAACCACCCCAAATTCCATTCGCATCTAAAGTCGGTCGAATTGATGTCCGTTCTAAAGTAGTAAAACCAAGTTCGCCTTCTACTCCATTTAAACCGATTGATTTTTTAAAATGTTCTGGATCATCTTTCAATTCATTCATCTTTCCTCTTTCTTCCAAAGAAACTTCTTCTACATTGTCATAAAATCCATCGACGGTAATTCTTCCATTTTCATCAACTAATTTCGCAATCATTCTAGATAAAACATGGATCGGGTTCGGAACTGCACCGCCGTAAAGTCCGGAATGCAAATCTCTGTTGGGTCCCTCCACTTCAACTTCCACATAACTTAATCCGCGTAAACCAGTCGTGACAGTTGGTTGCTCATTAGAATAAATGTGCGTGTCAGAAATTAAAATCACATCACACGCTAATTTTTCTTTATTTTCATTAACGAAAACACCTAAATTTATAGATCCTATTTCCTCCTCTCCTTCAATAATAAATTTAACATTGCACGGTAAAGAATTAGTTTGCATCATTACTTCAAATGCTTTTACGTGCATAAAAAACTGTCCTTTATCATCGGCAGAACCGCGCGCAAAAATAGCACCTTCAGGATGTAATTCTGTTTTTTTAATAACTGGTTCAAAAGGTGGCGAAGTCCATAATTCTATTGGATCTGCGGGCTGCACATCATAATGACCATAAACTAAAATAGTTGGAAGATTTTTATCTAAAAATTTTTCGCCATAAACAATCGGATTTCCTTTCGTTTGGCACACTTCAACTTTATCTGCACCTGCACTTTTTAAAAATTTAGCCACTTCATCAGCACACTTTAAGACTTCGCTTTTATAGGCTGGATCTGCACTAATAGAAGCAATCTTTAAAAGTGAAATAAGTTCATCTACGAAACGAGATTTATTTTCTTCAATGTATTTTGATGTATTTTCCATTTTAATAATTTAAAATTAATGAGGGTAAAAATAAAAAAAATGGCCTGCAAAAGCAAGACATTTCCTTAATTTATTTGAGTAAAATTCGATTTATTTAGCAGCTGGTGCTTTCACAGCAACTTCAGCTGCTGCTTTTTTCACCATTAGATCTGGCTCTATTAAATTTGGCTTTCCTACTTTACTACTTTCATCCTTCTTCACATAAGTCGATTTTGGCGCATCTTTATCAGTATAATGCACTATACTATCTGTTAATTTTAGATTATCTGGATTTCCGTCAGGTTGATATTTGTGACAAGAAGTAACTGCGAAAGCAAAAATTAGTATTAAAATATATTTTTTCATTTATTTATTTAAAGTGCAAAAATAGGAAATATTAAGATTTTAACAAAACTTTTAAATTTTATTTTTAAGATGAGCGAAGGATTATTTTAGAAGATAAAGTTTGCGTGAAAATAAGATAGTTATCACCGCCATCTTTTATCTTATATTTCTTCTTTATTTCTACAGGTTTCAACGGATAATTTTTACAAATAATATTATAAAAATCACCTTTTTTTATTTTTTTAGAATCAATTTTTTCAATTTTTAAAGTACGTCCAGGAAAATTTAACTTTAGTTCGTCAGAGGTATAAAAATGCGAATTCGGATGTAATTTTTTTAAATTAAATTTTTGCGAAATACTACTAAAACCACCAGATTTTAAAATAGAATTATTTGGAATATAAAGATATTTTAATGGTTCCGAAAACTCACAATTTATGGATTTTTCTTCATCAAAATAAAATTCAAAATCTAGTTCCTCACTTTCTAAATTAGTACAAATACAGTTTACTTTTTTTTCTATTTTATTTGAATTTAATAGAACTACAATCTCTTTTACTTCATTTTTAACTGCAATGATATAAATGGTTTGCAAGTTTTTTAGGACAGAAATTAAATAAGACGAATCAATTAAAGGCGATAATTTAATTAAAATTTGATTTGATATTTTTAATAGTTTTACTTGGATTTCCAGAATATTGGGTGACAAATCCTCTAATAGAAAAACCTTCTTTTTTTCTGAATCTCGTCTAGCTGGATCAAGGTAAATTAAATCAAATTTATTGTTGTTTTTATCTAAAAAATCTTCTAAATTTTCATTTTCAAAGACTGCTTTTTTATCTAAAATTTTCCAGTTATATTCAACGTTATTTAAAAGTGTTGTGTCTTTTTCAACTAAAGTAATTTCTTTAAAATTCTCTGAAAAAAAATAGGCGTCAATACCAAAACCGGCAGTTAAATCTAAAAATTTTTCGCCTCTAAAAAGTTGTGATTTATATTTGGAAGTAGCCTGAGAAGAACTTTGCTCTAAATTTAGATGGGGTGGAAAAATAATTCCATGTTTCAGCAAAAAGGGAAATTTCTTTACCGCCACATTTTTGCCTTTTATTTGTTCTACAATGTCCAACATTGAAACTTCGGGAAAAGATGATTTTTTTAATAATAAAGAATGCAAATCAGATTTGAGATTTGCATTGATAAAATTTTGGATTTCCGGATTTAAAACAAATAAATTCACAATAAGCAATTTTATTCAAACATTTCAGCCCAACGAATCGGTTTTAAAACAGTTTCATTATATAAATCTGAAATTTCTTTCGTCTGATTTAATTTCGGATAAAGATTAACGCCGATTAATTTAATTTTTCCCTCTTCAACCCATTTCTGTTCTGAAACTGCGTGATTATAAATTAATTTTTGAAGTTCGCCTGATTTCATTATTTCAGAATATCCACCCATTTCTTCAAATTTTAAAAATAACTGCCAAGATTTTTCTGCAATTTGCTGAGTCAAATCCTCTACAAAATAACTGCCATTTGCTGAATCATCAAAGACATTAATTATACTTTCATAAGCCAAAACAATCTGTTGTTTGAAAGAAATTTCTGTGGAAAGTTCAGTTGGATTTTCTACTAAATAATTGTTACTAAAAACGGCATCTACGCCGCCAATCATCGCCGCAGACAATTCTAAAGTTGAACGAATTAAGTTGTTTTCTGGATCATTTTTAGATTTATTCCTCAATGAAGTTTCAGCGAAAATATAAGGAATTTCATCTTTTCCGTATTCTTTTGAGAGTTGGTTAAACACCAATTTAAAAGTCCGTATTTTTGAAATTTCAAAAAAATAATTACTACCAACCGCTAATTTAAAAATTAATTTATCTAAAACATCTTTACCAAAAATTTCTATTAAGTCTTTAGTTTTTGCTAATGCGATTGCTAACTGCTGAATAATTGAAGCGCCACAATTTTGGTGAAAACTGACGTCAATGCAAATGTTTCTTTTAAAATTCTTAGCAAGTAATTCTTTTCCCAGTTGAGAATTTAAAATCCCTGAATTTTTTTTATCGTCAAAAATATCAATTAAAGAATAATAATCATCTTCCTCTTCCACTTTTATATATTCTGCTAAATCTTTATCCGCAATAAAAAATGTTTTATCTACCAGATCATCAACATTTTCAGTAAGTAAAAATGCAAAAACATCTTCTTCTAAAGATTCATCATATTTTGAAACTAAATGCGTGCTTTCGGCAATTTTTGGAAGATTTTTTAAAGGTTTTAAAACTTCTGAATTATAGGCTTTAACAGTTAAATTTTCTAAATTTTCAACATTCAAAATAGTATAAATATCCTCGGACTTTAATTGCATTTTGACGAGATTTTCCCAATCTGACTGGCTTTTACTTGGAAACATTTAATTAAATTTTAGACTATTAAAATTAGATAAGAAAATTATGTTAAGGATTTGTTTTTTTTGTAATATTTGAGCTGTCAACCACTATGATGAAGATTTCTTCATTCGGTTTTTTCATAAAGTAATTTTCACGTGCAAATTTTACTTTCTCAGATTTGTTGTTCATTAATTTCATATAAAATGAATTATTTTTTTCATATTCGCTTTTATAATGTGCTAATTGTTGCTCATTTTTAGTTATATTTCCATCTATTTCATTGATAACCAAAAAAGAAGTACTGTCAAAAAATACCATCCAAATTAAAAATAAAAAAATTGTGATAACGTATTTATTTAGCACATATTTTTTTAAAAATCTGAAAACTTCATTTGGCTTTTTGATGTCTTTAATGAGATTTTTCATCAATGTGTTTTTTTAAGTGAATTATTGATCACAGTTGTCAGAAAATCAATGGCAACAGAATTTCTTTTCATATTCGGAACTATTAAATCTGCTTCATTTTTAGATGGCTCAATAAATTCCTGATGCATTGGTTTTAAAGTGGTTTGATAACGGTGCAAAACTTCCTGCAGATCTCTCCCTCTTTCTTGTGTGTCACGACGGATTCTACGAATTAAACGTTCGTCCGAATCTGCATGAACAAAAACTTTTAAATTATATTCTTTCAACAACTCCGGATTTGTCAACACTAAAATTCCTTCCACAATTAAAACATTTTTAGGCTCAACTATGACGTAATCACCTGATCGAGAATGCGTTACAAAAGAATAAATAGGCTGTTCGATTGCTGTATTGCTTTTAAGCGCCCTAACATGGTTTAACATTAGTTCAAAATCAATTGATTTTGGATGATCATAATTAAGCATTTCTCGCTCAGAAAGAGTAAGATTCTGATTATCATGGTAATAATTATCCTGAGAAAGCACATTAACACCTTCCGTATTCAATTGCTGAAGAATTTTATTAACAACTGTGGTTTTCCCAGAACCAGTTCCCCCTGCAATACCAATAACGAGCATAAAACTATTTTTTACAAAGATAATTATAATTGTGAATTTTAGATGCTAATGTCACTTTTTAAATAAAATTGAGAACTTGAAAACATTTAGCCCTTTGGCGATATTCCAAGAATAAAATAAACTACAGCCTGAACTCTTGCTAGAAATTCTCTGGATTGGTTTCGATAAAAACTACGGTTAGAAAGAACATCTTGCGCATCAAATCCTAATGCATTCATATGTTGATTTCTTGCAAAAAATAACGCTCGAAGATTGTGATAACCTTGTGAAACGATGATCACACTACTTTGCTGGTAGACATTCTTGCAGTTTAAAATACTTTTATGCGTGTTAAAACCAGTTGGATCTTCAATAATTATATTTTCTGGAACGCCTTCCTGATAAATTAAAAAATGTTTCATCGCCGCTGGTTCATCGTAATGTTCACTTTTCTCACCGCTCACAATTATTTTTTTTATTTTGTCATGGTGGTATAAAGTCGCCGTTGCATCCATTCTTCTAGTAAAATAAGGATTTGCATTTCCCGACATAGTTCTTGGCGAAGTTCCCAAAACTAAAGCCACTTCTCTGGATGGAATTTGAGAAATCTTAGTGTATGTTCTACCATTTGTAAGTGAGAAAACCCAAATATTAGCTAAAAACATTAGTATCAAACCAATCTGCAAAAGGTTTATAAAAATTTTAAATATGTTAATTATTTTTCTCAAACTGAGTCAAAATTAACCTTTATTTTTTTACTCAAAATAACCGTTTGACAGGCCAAAATTTTTCCGCTAACTTCTTCTTTTTCTGTTAAGTATTCATTTTCCAGTAATTCAATTTCGCCATTTTCTAAGGTACATTCGCAAATTCCACAAATTCCTGATTTACAAGAATACGGAACTTTAAAACCTTGATCTAAAAGTTGTTGCAGAAGTTTATATTTATTGTTTTGAAGCGTAGTTGTAAACTTTTCGCCATACAATTGAAATTCTACTTCAATATTTTCGATTAAAGGAAACTCTTTTTCTGTGGGATAAATGTCTTCATTAAAAGTATCAAATAATTCAAAATGAATATTTTTCTTAGGAATTCCGCGTTTAAAAGATTCATTAGCCAAAGATTTTATCATTTCACCTGGGCCGCAAATTAAAATTTCATCAACAGCATCCCAAATCGTAGATTCTTCATCTGTATCGTCTAGATTCAATATTTGGTTGATTATAAGATGCAATTTTTTATCATTTAAATGTCCTTGAAATAAGTGATTTGTAGGTTCTTTTGAAAAAAAATAATAAATTTCTAACCGGTCTTTATATTGATTCAGCAAAGCATCTAATTCTTGTTTAAATGGAATTTCGACGGAATAAGCGTTTCCGAAAAACAGAAAAAACCGTGTTCGAGGCTCTTCGTGAAGAGTATTTTTTAAATGACTTAAAATAGGCGTAATTCCGATTCCAGCTGCAAAACCTAAAATAGTTCGGTGCTCATTGGGTTTAGAATTTAAAGTGAATCTTCCAGCAGGTTCACTTAATTCCAAAAAATCCCCCTTATTGTAATTTTCAAATAAATGATTCGTGAAACTTTCCTTATCGCCCAATTTTATACCTAACTCAATTTTATTTTCAAACGGAGCAGTGGTTATAGAATAATCTTTCAGAGTTTCTTCACCTAGATAATGACTTCTAAAACTTAAATATTGTCCCGCTTCAAATCTGAAATTTTCCTTAAGTGTAATCGGAATTTCAAACTCTAACGTAAATATTGTTTTGGTAAGTTGTTCCTTTTTCGTTATTTTTAACGAATGAAATAGAGGTTTTTTGGCCTCTGGTAAATTTATATTCATACTAATCACTCAAAAATAAGAAAAATAAAAGTTATGCGAAAATTAATCTTATCAGTTTTATTTTTAGGCGCTCTTTCTGCGTGTAAAAAAGAAACAAAAATTGTAGACAAGAATACGGACAAAAAAGATTCTACAACAGCTGCTACTACAAAGCCGGCTGCATCTAACTTAATTTCAAATTTAAAAGAATCTACACCTGCGCAAGTTGCAGATCATCTAAAAAATAAAGACAATGATACATTATATGTGACCAATTTCTTCGCAACTTGGTGCGGTCCATGTATGGCAGAAATTCCTCATTTTAAAGAAAAAATAGCAGAATTAAAAGGCAAACCAGTGAAATTTACTTTTATAGATATCGATGAAAAATCTGATTGGAATGGTGCTGTAAAGAATTTCGCTGCAAAAAATGATTTACAAAATCATATTATGTTAGTTGATCACACAAAATTAGATCCCGCATTTTTTAAAGCTAATTTTGATAAATGGGACGGACAAGCAATTCCTTACACCATTATGAAAAAAGGAAAAAGAACGGAAGAAACTTTGGGGAATATGAGTGCAGAAATGCTAGATCAAAAGTTGGCTTCATTTAAATAAATCATAAATTCTAAAAGCCGTTTAAAGTAAATTTTAGACGGTTTTTTGTATTTATAACTTCATGAAATATTTTATTTTGGATGAAAATTAGTTTTAAAAAGCTTTTATTTTTTTTGTTAATAATTGGTTCTCTGGCAATTATTACAAATCTATTCACGGGCTATATTCCTTTAAATTTTTCAGATTTTTTTTCGTCAAATTCTTCAAATTTTGATATCGCACAATTGCGCATAAACCGCGTTTTAATAATGCTTTTAGCTGGAATTTCCATTCCAACTTCAGGCTTTCTTTTACAAGAATATTTTCAAAATCCATTGGCCGGCCCCTCGGTTTTAGGAATTACTTCAGTCGCAAGTTTAAGTGTGGCTTTTTATATTTTTTTCTCGCAAAATTGGGTGTTGCCAGATTTTCTACAAAATAGTTTTTTGAGCATCACTGCAATTTCTGGAAGTTTTGTTTTAATGCTTATTTTACTTTTGTTTTCAGATAAATTTCAAGATAAAAGTTTCATTATTATTTTTGGTTTTTTAATTTCTGCTTTGGCGGGAGCAATCGTTTCAATTTTGCAATTTTATGCGGAAAATCAAAGTTTAAAAAACTATGTATTGTGGAGTTTTGGGGCAAATAATCAAGTAAGTTTTGGTCAAATTACTGTTCTTTCAATTTTAATTTTAATCGGTTTATTTCTAAGTTTTAAATGTTTAAAACCTTTGATAGGAAATAGTTTAGGTTCGGCTTATGCGCAAAGCTTTGGCGTTAATTTAAAGCATTTAAAATACCTAATCATTCTTGCATCTTCCCTACTTTCTGCATCTGTCACCGCATTTTTAGGACCGATTTTATTTATTGGGATTGTCGTTCCGCATTTTGCAAGATTACTTTACAATCCTTCCAAACTTTGGCACCAATGGATTTTGAATATGATTGTAGGAATCTGTATTATGGAAGTATTTTCAGTAATTTCGGAAGTGTCGCAATGGCCTTTAAACATTATCACTTCCCTCTTTGGAATTCCAGTAATAATATTAATGTTAGTCGGTAAAAATAAATTCGCAAATACATGATTTGTCAATGACTTTAAAATTAAAAAATATCACAATCGGTTATTCTAAACCTTTAATTTCAAACGGAAATATGAGTTTGGAAACTGGCGATGTTTGCTTAATAATTGGTGATAACGGCGTTGGAAAAACTACATTAATTAAAACAATTTTAGGTCAAAACGATTTACTTTTAGGCAGTATTTTTGTTGATCAAATAAATATCAAAGATTTAACTTCAAAAGATATTGCTCAGAAAATTTCCGTTGTTTTTTCTAAATCTCATATTCCCAATCATTTTACAGTTACAGATTTAATTGCCTTTGGCAAATACATTCACTATCCCTATTATTTTAAATTAAAACCCATTGATTTACAAGAAATTGACACCATTATTGATCATCTTGGTTTAAAAGAATTTGAAAATTTTCAGTTGCAGAATTTATCCGATGGTAATTTACAAAAAGCCTTTATCGGAAGGGCTTTAGCGCAAAACACACCCATCATTATTTTAGATGAACCGACAACGCATTTGGACGAAAAAAACAAGTTGATGATTCTAAATTTACTACGAAATATTGCAAAAAAACAAAATAAAATAATCTTATTTTCATCTCATGATTGGCGTCTAGCAAAAGAATTTAGCGACAAGATCTGTCTTCTCAAAGACAGTCAATTATTTTCTGGAATTGCAGAAGATGTTCTTCTAAATCATCCAAAATTAGCCAGCCCAAAACTGTACAATTTTAATTCCGAATTTGTTTCGCCAAAAATTATTGCACCAGAATTACAGAAAGAATTGCTCTATTCTTTTCTTCAAAAAAACCATCCAAAAAATCTTAAAAACTATAAATTTATTTGGAGTGATAATTATTGGGAAGTTTTTGTTGATGATAAACAAGAAAAAGCGACCACATTTCTAGAAATCACAAAGTTACTTTCAAACCTTCATTAAATCAATAACTTTTCACTTTTTTAAATTTATTATGCATGCATAGTATTATGCAATTCATATTAATTAAATAACTGTAAATCAATATATTAGCCAAATCTATTTCTTCAAAGTACTATGCATGCATAATATTTTGTATATTTGAGTAACAGATAATTTAATGATATGGCATTAAAAAATAATGAAAAAGTAGACAATGTTGATTTGATTTTAAAATCTACTTGGCTCGCTGTTTCAAAGATGTACAGCGATTTGGCGCAAGAATATGATTCAACGGCAGTTCAAGCACTGACACTCTTAAAAATTGATCCAAAAGAAGGCACAAGAAGTACAAATCTTGGTCCTAAAATGGCTATTGAACCAACGTCCCTAACGAGAATTATAAAATTACTCGAAGATAATGGGTATATCTATAAAGAGAAAACAACACTAGATAAACGTGAAGTCATCATTAAATTGACAGAAAAAGGGATTAAAAGTAGAAACTTATCTAAAGAAGTGGTTCTGAATTTTAATAATAAAGTGATCGAAAAAATTTCGGCAGAGAAATTGGATATATTTAAGGAAGTGATGACCACTATTTTAAGAATTGCAAACGAAATTAATAATAAAAAATAATAGAAAAGTAAACCGCAAGGTTTTCTTATTTGAATAAAGTAAAATAAAAATTTATGATGAATCGACACATAAAACATGTCACTGTTTTAGGTTCGGGAATTATGGGTTCTGGTATTGCAGCACATTTCGCAAACATTGGCGTAGAAGTGCTTTTACTAGACATTGTTCCTTTTGAGCTAACGGATGCAGAGATTAAGAAAGGTCTTACCAAAGAAGACAAGATGGTGAGAAACAGAATGGCTGCAGATAATTTTGCTAAAATTAAGAAATCTAGTCCAGCACTTTTATATTCACCAAAATTTGCGGATAGGATCACTGTCGGAAATTTTGACGACGATTTAGAAAAAATAAAAAATACGGATTGGATTATTGAAGTTGTGGTTGAAAGATTAGACATCAAAAAATCAGTTTATGAGAAAATTGAGCAGTTTAGAAAACTGGGAACATTAGTGTCTTCAAACACTTCTGGCATTCCGATTCATTTCTTAATTGAAGGAAGAAGTGATGACTTTAAAAAATATTTTGCAGGCACACACTTTTTTAATCCAGTAAGATATTTACCACTTTTAGAAATTATTCCGACGCCCGATACAGATCCGGAAATAATTGATTTCTATATGTCTTACGGCGCTAAATTTTTAGGAAAAACCACAGTTTTAGCCAAAGATACACCAGCATTTATTGCGAATAGAATCGGTGTTTTTTCTATGACGAATTTACTTCACCTCGTGAAAGATCTAGGCTTAAATGTTTCTGACGTCGATAAATTAACGGGGCCAATCATCGGACGTCCAAAATCAGCAACCTTCAGAACAGCCGACGTGGTTGGTTTAGACACTTTTGTTCACGTTGCAAAAGGTGTTCAGGAAAGTGGTACCGAACAGGAAATGTTTCAGAATGGTTTTGCAATGCCTTCGTACATTTATTTTATGATGGAAAAGAAAATGTTGGGTTCAAAAACGGATGGCGGCTTTTACAAAAAAATCAAAAACACAGAAGGAAAACCAGAAATTCAAGGTTTAAATCTTGAAACTTTAGAATATGAACTTCAGGGCAAAAATTCTTTTCCAACTTTAGAATTAACAAAAAATATCGAACGACCTTTAGATCGTTTTAAAGTTTTAATTGCTGGAAAAGACAAAGCAGCCGAATTGTACAGAAAATCTTTAGGCGCTTTATTCGCGTACGTTTCACATAAGGTTCCAGAAATTTCTGATGATATTTATAAAATTGATGACGCACTTCGTGCTGGTTTCGGTTGGGAAAATGGCCCTTTTGAAATTTGGGATGCCGTAGGTTTAGAAAAAGGAATTGAACTTGCAAAAGCGGAAGGTTATGAAGTTTCTGACTGGGTTAAAAATTTAGCAGTGAAAAATCTAACTTTTTATAAAGTAAATGATGAAGGTCAAAGTACTTTTGTTAATAAAGATTCCGGCGATTATTCTAAAATTCCTGGTCAAGATTCTTTTATTATTTTAAATAATATCAGAAAAAATAAAACGCTTTGGAGCAATTCTGGCGCCGCAATTCAGGATTTAGGCGATGGAATTATCAATTTTGAAATTAAGTCCAAAATGAATTCACTTGGTGGTGAAGTTTTAGATGGTCTAAATCGGGCAATCGATCTAGCAGAAAAGGATTACGACGGTTTGGTAATTGCCAACCAAGGTGCTAATTTCTCTGTCGGAGCAAATCTCGCGATGATTTTAATGATGGCGGTTGACCAAGATTGGGACGATCTGAACAGGGCGATCTCTTATTTCCAAAAATCAATGATGCGCGTCCGTTATTCCTCAATTCCGGTTGTGGTTGCCCCTTTCGGGATGACTTTAGGCGGCGGTTGTGAAATGACAATGCATGCTGACAGAGTTGTTGCTGCGGCTGAAACGTACATCGGTTTGGTAGAAGTTGGTGTTGGCGTAATTCCCGGCGGAGGCGGAACTAAAGAAATGACGTTGAGAACGTCCCGTGATTTCCATAATGATGATGTTAAAAATAACCGTTTGCGTGAGGCTTTTATGAATATCGCAATGGGAAAAGTTGCCACTTCTGCATATGAAGCGTATGATATGGGAATTTTAGAACACGGAAAAGACATCGTAGTTGTAAATAAGCAAACGCAAATCATGACGGCAAAAATGCTTGCTAAAAGTTTATTTGAACATGGCTATACGCAACCGATTGAGCAAAAAGTGAAAGTGGTTGGTAAAGATGCTTTGGGAATGTTTTACGTGGGAACAGACCAAATGTTGGCTGGAAATTACATTTCTCAACACGATAAAAAGATTGCTGATAAACTGGCTTACGTGATGGTAGGCGGAAATTTATCAGAACCAACCGTGGTTTCTGAACAATATTTATTAGATCTTGAACGTGAAACTTTTCTTCAACTGTGTGGTGAAAGAAAAACTTTGGAAAGAATTCAGTTCATGTTAACCAAAGGAAAACCTCTTCGCAATTAGAAGTTAGATATTAGACATTCGAAGTTAGATGAAAACGCATAGATTAAAAGAGTTACTTATTTGGAGGAAATCAATGATTTTGGCTAAAGATGTTTATCTATTAACAGAGAACATTCCTTCAACTGAGAAACTTGGACTTATTTCACAAATTAGAAGATGTGCTGTTTCCATTCCATCTAATATCGCAGAAGGTGCTGGAAGAAATAATCCGAAGGAATTTTATCAATTTGTAGGTATTGCAAATGGTTCTTCCTTCGAATTTTAAACTCAACTTAATAGTTGCTAAAAATTTAGAATACATATCATTCGAAAATTACAATCTAATATTTGGTGAATTAAAACATATCCAAAATATGCTAATAAAATTAATCAACAATTACAATATTTAATTTAAAATCATCAGTACATAATACATTGTACATAATACAAAAAAAATGAAACAAGCATATATAATTTCAGGTTACAGAACCGCCGTAGGAAAAGCGCCGAAAGGAAGTTTAAGATTTACGCGTCCAGATGTCCTGGCAGCGACCGTTATTGAAAAATTAATGGCGGACTGTCCGAAACTAGATAAAAACAGAATTGACGATTTAATTGTTGGAAATGCAATGCCAGAAGCCGAACAGGGTTTAAATATCGCGCGTTTAATTTCTTTAATGGGATTAAATACGGACAAAGTTCCTGGTGTTACGGTGAACAGATACTGCGCTTCCGGAAGTGAGGCAATTGCTATTGCTTCGGCTAAAATTCAGGCAGGAATGGCTGATTGTATTATCGCAGGTGGAACAGAATCAATGAGTTATATTCCCATGGGTGGCTACAAACCAGTTCCGGAATCTAATTTAGCAAAAACCAATCCTGATTATTATTGGGGAATGGGTTACACCGCAGAAGAAGTGGCTAAACAATATAATATTTCCCGTGAAGCGCAGGATGAATTTGCTTTCCACTCGCACGAAAAAGCTTTAAGAGCTAATAAAGAAGGAAGATTTAAAGATCAAATTGTTCCAATTCCCGTCGAATATACTTTTCTTAACGAGCAACAAAAACCTGAAACTAAAAAATTCGATTTTTCTGTGGATGAAGGTCCTAGATTTGACACTTCTTTGGAAGGATTGGCAAAATTACGTCCCGTTTTTGCCAACGGTGGAAGCGTAACTGCAGGGAATTCTTCACAAATGAGTGACGGTGCAGCATTCGTAATCGTAATGTCTGAAGACATGGTAAAAGAATTAGGTCTTGAACCACAAGCAAGGTTAGTTGCTTACGCTGCGGCTGGTTTAGAACCAAGAATTATGGGAATGGGTCCGCTTTATGCGATTCCAAAAGCCTTAAAACAGGCAGGATTGGATATAAAAGATATTGATTTAATTGAACTTAACGAAGCCTTTGCCTCCCAATCAGTTGCAGTGATGAATGAATTAAATTTAAATAAAGATATTGTTAACGTAAACGGTGGCGCAATCGCACTCGGACATCCACTTGGCTGTACAGGAACAAAATTAACTGTTCAACTATTAGACGAAATGAAAAAACGTGGTAATATGAAATACGGAATGGTGACGATGTGCGTGGGAACTGGACAAGGCGCGGCTTCTATATTTGAGTTGCTTTAAAAGACGAAAAGAGAATAGACGGATAGATAATAGACTTTAATTATTCAATAATTAAGATGAGTGATTTTAAAAGACACAATTTTAAGAAATTAAAAATTTGGCTGATGGGAATTGAAATTGCAAAAAACATTTCAGATCTTACCAGTAATTTTCCTTCTTATGAAAATTTTGGATTGAGAAGCCAAATGGAAAGATGTTCCGTGTCTATTCCGTCCAACGTTGCAGAAGGTTCCAGTAGAACTAATAAATCGTTCAGTCATTTTTTAGACATTTCTCTTGGATCTTCATTTGAATTACAAACCCAACTACTATTAGCAAATTATAAAAAATACGTTTCAGATGAAATTACTTCAAATATTGAAACCAAAATTGAAGAATTTCAAAGAGCGACAATGGTCTTTCAAAACAGTTTAAATCAATAACAAAAATTTCTAATTATTAACCAGATTAAAGTCTATTATCTATTAGTCTTTTATCTATTTTCTAAAAATAAAAACAAATGAACGATACTAAAACAACCTTACAAGGCGGTGAGTTTCTTATAAAACAAACGCCGGCACAAGATATTTTCACTTTAGAAAATTTATCTGAAGAACAAAAAATGATTCGTGATTCTGCGAAAGAATTTATAGACCGTGAAGTGGTTCCTTTCCATGAGCGTTTTGAGCATAAAGATTATGCCTTAACGCAGGAAACTATGAAAAAATTGGGTGAAATGGGACTTCTTGGAGTGACTGTTCCCGAACAATACGGCGGTTTAGGAATGGGTTTCATCACGACTATGCTCGTTTGCGATTATGTTTCCGGTGGAAATGGCTCTTTAGCCACGGCTTTCGGTGCGCATACCGGAATTGGAACTTTGCCGATTTTACTTTACGGAACCGAAGAGCAAAAAAATAAATATTTACCAGATTTAGCAACGGGTACAAAATTCGGCGCTTATTGTTTAACAGAACCGGATGCAGGTTCAGATGCAAACTCAGGGAAAACAAAAGCAGTTTTATCCGAAGACGGTAAAAATTATGTCATCAACGGACAAAAAATGTGGATCTCAAATGCGGGTTTTGCAGAGATCTTCATCGTTTTTGCAAGAATTGAAGATGATAAAAATATCACCGCATTTATCGTAGAGAAGTCAGGAACTGAAGGTTTGACTTTTGGCGAAGAAGAGCATAAACTCGGTATTCGTTCCTCTTCTACCCGACAGGTTTTTTTCAATGACATGAAAGTGCCGGCAGAAAATCTTTTAGGTGAAAGAAATAACGGTTTTAAGATCGCTTTAAATTCTTTAAATGTGGGCAGAATTAAATTGGCTGCGGCAAATATCGACGGACAAAGAAGAATTTTCGGTCATTCTGTAAAATATGCAAATGATAGAAAACAGTTCGGCGTTTCTATCTCAACTTTTGGAGCAATCAGAAAAAAATTAGCCGAGATGGCGACTGGAATTTTTGTAAGTGAAGCGGCAACTTACCGCGCTGGAAAAGATATTCAGGATAAAATTGATGAATTAATTGCCGGCGGAATGGGTCACCAAGAAGCGGAATTGAAAGGTGTAGAAGAATTTGCAGTTGAATGTTCTATCTTAAAAGTTTTTGTTTCGGATCTTACGCAACATACGGCAGATGAAGGAATTCAAATTTACGGTGGAATGGGCTTTTCTGAAGATATGCCAATGGAAGCCGCGTGGAGAGATTCCAGAATTGGTAGAATTTATGAAGGAACCAATGAAATAAACCGTTTGTTGGCTGTCGGAATGTTAATTAAAAAAGCAATGAAAGGCCAATTGGATTTAATGGGACCTGCAATGGCGGTTAGCAAAGAATTAATGGGAATTCCATCTTTTGAAAGTCCGGATTATTCTGAATTTATGTCAGAGGAAAAAGCCCTTTTAGAAAACCTGAAAAAAGTATTTATGATGGTTTCCGGCGCGGCTTTGCAGAAATTTATGGGAGAAATTGATAAACAACAACATTTATTATTGAACGCTTCTGAGATTTTAAACCAAATTTATATGGCAGAATCTGCAATTTTACGCGCAGAAAAAAGTTTCGACAAAGATTCTGTAGAGGCTTCAATGGCTCAATTAAATCTTTACAAAGCCACAGAAAAAATTATTGCTGCCGCAAAAGAAGGCATTATTTCTTTTGCCGAAGGTGATGAGCAACTTATGATGCTTTCTGGTCTACGAAGATTTACGAAATACACCAACACACCAAATGTGATCGCGTTGACTGAAAAAATTGCAGCACATTATGTGGAAAAAGGTGCTTATTAAAAATAAGTAAATGTTATTCTAAAAACGTCTCGGGAAACTGGGGCGTTTTTTAGTTTTCAATTAAATTTTAGTAAAATCAATTTTTAACTAAAAATTAGGTTTGCCGATCCCGCACGAGACAAATCTTTGAACAAATATTTATTATATATTTATAAGGAATTAATTACTTTTAAAGTTTAAAAAATCAAATCACCACGAAAATCAATGAATCATGTCGAATATTTTTCTTGGCTGTGACGACTAAATTGAACCAGTATTTGAAGATCTTGGCGGTAAGCCATAAAAATAAAACCCTTTAATGATTAAATCTATGAAAATAAGATTACTACTTATATTTTTGCTTTTGGTGTTATTTTCTAATGCACAAACAATTGCTACAAACAAAACTGATGTTTTAGATAATGAATGTCAAACACCAACTCGTGATGATTATAAATTACTTTGTGGTGATGTAGCCTCAAAGGCTAAAGTTGACGAAAAAGAAACAAAATATTATGAATACGTTTATGAAAAAAGAATTTTACAATTGTCTTGTGTAAATTTAGAAGTTGATGATGACCAAACTATAAAGAGAAAAGTACAACAATTCTGGAACAAGTATAAAACGAATTGTACTTGTGATAGTGTATCTTTTAATATCCCAAACGGAAATATTTTAAAATTTTCAATCGCAAAAAATTTTTTAGATTTTTTAGATACCTTCGTTTTAAATTATAATCTTGATATAAATTTTATAGATCCAGCAGATGGTAAAAACTTATTGGACTACTTGAATGATGAAATTGAAAAATTGAAAACAAATGGAGCATCAAATAGCAGTATACAAGTTTATCAACATTACAGAGATGAAATAATTTCACTTGGTGGCAAGCCATCAAAATAAAACTATTTAATAATTAAAAAAATGAAATTTAAACTACTACTTACCCGATATCGCGGATTTGTAATCCGTGACTAACCCGTATTATATTTTGTAATCCACACCCAAAACCCGTAAATTTGTATTTTTATCATTAAAAAATAAATGACCCAAACAAAACCCAAAATCTACATCATCGGCGCCGGAATAAGCGGTTTAATTGCTGCCCAAACTTTAGAAAAACACGGCTTCTCTCCCACTATTTTAGAATCTACAGATTCTGTCGGCGGTCGTGTAAAAACTGATATAGTAGATGGTTATCAATTGGATCACGGTTTTCAGGTTTTGCTCACTTCTTATCCGGCGGCGCGGATATTTTTAGATTTTAAAGCTTTAGAATTGCAAAATTTCTTACCAGGCGCAACTATATTTGATAATGGGAAATCACAAACTATCGGTGATCCGCTTCGCAATTTTTCTTTGCTTATTCCGACCGTATTTTCAAGCATTATTCCTTTAATGGATAAAATTAAAATTCTTCAGTTAAACTTGAAATTAAAATCAAAAAGTTTAGATGAAATTTTCGCTGAAAAAGAAATTAGCACTTTAGAATATTTGCAAAAATTTGGATTTTCGGAGAAAGCAATTTCTCAGTTTTTTAAACCTTTTTTTAGCGGTATTTTTTTAGAAACCAAATTGGAAACTTCAAGCAGAATGTTTGAGTTTGTTTATAAAATGTTTGGCGATGGATATGCCGCTTTACCGAAAGCAGGAATACAAGAAATCCCTAATCAACTGGTTAATAAATTAAAATCAACAAAAGTACTTTTTAACACAAAGGTTTTGGCGGTAAAGGATGGCGAAATAACTTTAGAAAACGGTGAAATTTTAGAAAGCGATTTTACGATTATCGCGACAGAATCTAAGAATTTACTTTCTAATTTTAAGAGAGAAAATATAAAATGGAAATCTTGTGTTACGATCTATTTTGAGACAGAAAGACGCGTTATTGAAAAACCAATTATCGGACTTTTGCCAAAACAAAATACACTTATCAATAATCTATTTTATAATACGAGTTTAGAAACGGTATCAAGTTCTGATAAAGAATTACTTTCCGTAACGGTTGTTGACAATCAAAATTTTAAAGGCGAAGAACTCGTTGAAAAAGTAAAAGTTGAGTTAAAAAAACATTTCAATATTGAAGTTATTCGGTTAATTATGCAATACGAAATCCCAAAAGCACTACCCGATCTGAAAAATATTAAATATAGTTTGACGCCAGCCGAAACGCAATATTCTAAACAGATTTTCCTTGCTGGAGATACTTTGCTGAACGCCTCTCTAAATGCAGCAATGCTTTCCGGTGAAAGTGCGGCATTGGCTGTGATAAACGCTTTTAAATAGAAATCACAATATTCTAGCGTAATCATTCACCAATATTTTCCAAATTACCAATTTAAAGCGCTGAGAAATCAGGGCTTTTTTTTGTTCTTAAAAATGGATTTTGAATTAAAAATTTGCTTCTGTATATTTGGTGATATTTTTTTTATTAAATTCACCTTATACTAAAATTCATGAACGATATAATTTGCCCTAGTTGTAAAACTGCTTTCAAAATAGATGAAGCAGGTTTTGCCAATATTTTAAAACAAGTGCGTGATGTGGAATTTAGAAATGATGTGGAAGAGAAATTGAGCGTATTTAATAAAGAAAAAGATTTAGAATTTAAACTTTCAAAAATTGAAAGTGAACATAAATTTAAGGATGAGTTAGCAGAAAAAGTTAATGAAATTGCGAAATTGAAGGGCGATAAAGAAAAAGAAATAACAGCTTTGAAGAATTCGCAAGACATATCTATCTCTACACTAAATTCAAAAATTTTAAACTTTGAAACAGTCAAGGAATTAGCAGTTGCAAATGCAATTAAAGTAGTTGAGAAAGAGCGAGATATTTTTAAAAATGAAAAAGAAAGTTTAAACAAAATTTTTAAAAGTGAAATAGAATTGAAAGATCAAATGATCGATCGTCTAAAAGATTTACGTTCAAAGTTATCAACAAAATTAGTTGGCGAAACACTCGAGCAACATTGCGAAATTGAGTTTAATAAAATAAGATCGACTGCTTTTGGAAATGCTTATTTTGAAAAAGATAATGACGCGCGCAGTGGTAATAAGGGTGATTTTATTTACCGAGAATTAGATGAAGTTGGAAATGAAATTATTTCTATTATGTTTGAAATGAAGAACAAGGAAGAAAATTCTACCACTAAAAGTAAGAATGAAATCTTCTTTCAAAAATTAGACAAAGACCGAAATGATAAGAAATGTGAATTTGCAATTTTGGTGACTTTGTTGGAAGAAGATAACGAACTTTATAACACTGGAATTGTAGATGCTTCACACAGATTTCCCAAGATGTACGTAATTCGTCCGCAGTTTTTTATCCCAATGATTACGCTTTTAAGAAATGCCGCAATGAATTCTTTAAAAGCAAAAGCGGAACTGGCCTTAGTAAAAAATCAAAATATTGACATCACAAATTTTGAAGACAGTATTAATATTTTTAAAGAAGGTTTTGCGAAAAATTATGATCTGGCGAGCAGACAGTTTAAAACTGCTATCGACGAAATTGATAAAACGATGGATCATCTTCAAAAAACAAAAGACTCTTTATTATCTTCAGTAAATAATTTACGTTTGGCTAATATTAAAGCCGAAGATTTGACAATTAAAAAACTGACCAAAGGAAACCCAACAATGAGCGCAAAGTTTAATGAGCTGAAAGAAAATAACACTTCCGAAAGTTTAGATTTGTAATATTTACCAGGATTTATTTCTTCTTCATCTCTTTCATCAGATCTTCAAGATAATCCGTCTGTATTTCCTGTATTTCCAGAAGCATTTTGTTCTGATGGACTAAAAGATGATCAATTTTCTCACTGAGTAATTTTATTTCCAGTTCGGCTTTAAGGTTAATTTTATAATCATGTTCACCTCTAAGTCGGTCTTTTTGCTCCTGACGATTTTGCGACATCATGATAATTGGTGCTTGAATAGCTGCTAAACAAGAGAGTAATAAATTCAATAAAATAAATGGATAGGGATCAAAAGGTTTTTGTGTAATAAACCAGATGTTGATAAAGATCCAGATCATTATAAATGAAAAAAATACGATTATAAAAGTCCAACTTCCCCCAAAAGCCGCCACTTTATCTGCCAACTTTTCACCCGTTGTAAGTTCAGCTTCAATATCTTCTTCCATATTTTCAGAAAGGATAGAATTATTTTTAATCGCATCCATCACATCAATATCAATAATGGCAAGCTCACCTTTTTCTTCTGCTATTAATGATGTAAGGTATAATCTTCGGTATTGATTTAATTCAGAAAGTGAAATAAAATCTTGAATCGTAAATCCTGGAAAACGACTTTCAATTAATTTAAATATACCTTCTCTTAAATCTTCACCTTGAAGTTGTTCTCCCTCAGGAATATTTTTTTTACTAATGAAGCTGGTTTTCATTTACTAATCTTGTTTATAAATCAAAGCTAGATAAATTTTACCAAAAAATTATAGACAAAATTTATTGAATTGAAGCCAAACTAATTTAAATTTGTGCTAAACTACTTTAATGTCAGATAACAAGAATCAAATTTTTCAAACTCTAAATAATAATCGGTACAACCGTGCAAAATGGACTTTAAGAATTATTTCTATTTTAGCTTTAACGGCTGTTGGGTTGGTCATCTTTACAGTAATTAGAGGAAAAAATCCTACGCTTCCGCAGATGAATTCTGTTAGCAGCGCCTACAAGACGAAACTTGATCCTTCTTCACCTTTCACGATACAAACTAAATTAAATAAAAAGTTTAAAGGTTTTAAAGATTTTTTAAATAAAAGAATCGCGTTTGAAAATAAAAATGGAGCTAGAAAAGATGCTAAATTAGTTCGTGGTGCATTCTATGTACCTTGGAGTCCTTTGTCTCTATCAGATTTGAGAACCAATGGAAATAAACTAAATACTATTTACCCTGAATGGTTTTTTATTAATCCGAAGACTTACAGGTTAGACAGTAGAATCGATAAAGAGGCATTGGGCGTTATGAAACATTTTGGTTTGAGCATTCAGCCAATTTTTAATAATTTCCTTTCCGTCCCAGGAAA
This sequence comes from Halpernia sp. GG3, assembly GCF_052976925.2. Lineage (NCBI taxonomy): Bacteria > Pseudomonadati > Bacteroidota > Flavobacteriia > Flavobacteriales > Weeksellaceae > Halpernia > Halpernia sp. GG3. The sequence goes on along the minus strand of NZ_JBRIIR020000010.1, from coordinate 467 downwards.
GCAGGGGAATTTTAGTGGTGATTTAATTAAAACTGTTCTTCATAATCCTAAAATTCAAGATCAGTTGATCGCTGATCTAGTAAATACTATTAAGCAAAATCAGTTGCAAGGAATTAACATCGATTTTGAAGAAATGACAGAGAATTCTGATAAATATTTAAATGCATTTCAGAAAAAATTATATCTGGCTTTTAAGCAAAATCATTTATTAGTTTCTATTGATGTGATGCCGGACAATTCTGATTATAATTTAAAATATCTGCAAAATTTTACAGATTATTTTATCGTGATGGCTTATGATCAATATAATGACTCTTCACAATCTGGACCGATTAGTGCTCAAAAATGGATTGAGAAACAGATGGATGATGTTGCGAAGATCGTCCCAAGCAGTAAATTAATTCTTGGTGTCGCAGGTTACGGAAGACAATGGATCAAGCAATACGTAACGAACCAAGGCAGGACAA
>NZ_JBRIIR020000009.1:0-192130 GCF_052976925.2 Halpernia sp. GG3 | reverse complement strand
TCTGTCCTGTAATATGATTTTTCATTATTCGACTTAAAATTCCACAATAATTTTTCAAAAGAATTAATCATATTTGGAATGGCACGCTTACTTTCCGGCAGAAATCTTCCGTGCTTATCGTGCATTCTAACGCCAAGACAACCAAAATTTTGTACTGTATCTGCAAAATCTAAAATCTCATTTATATAAAAACCTTCAAATTCTGTATCCGGATTTAGTAATAATAAAAACTCTCCTTTCGCCACTTTAACTGCCAAATTATTAGCGGTTGCAAAACCACCATTAGTTTCGGAGGTTATAAAATTAACTGTAGGAAATTCCCCAATTAATTCTATCCAAGAATTATTAGGGCTTTTATTATCAATTACAATTATTTCATGTGAAACGCTCTTTATGTATTTGTCCAAGGACAAAAGACAATTACGTAAAAGTTTTTCTACGTTATAATGAACGATAATGATGGTTAATTTCATACTGTTTGAAGGAAATAATGAAATACAGTTTTTGCGTAAATAATATTATCTACCCTGTAATTTTAAAAATTTATTTCGGGTTAGTCTAAAAACATATTTAAATTTATTGAAAATACGATAAAGTATAAAATCTAAGAAATTAATTCTTTTCGCCTTATAAATTTCTTTTAAATTTTTTTGAAATCCTCGTTCCATCTCCATCAAATTTGCAGATAAACCAGAAATCCCAAATGATCTTTTTCCAGATCCCGCTAAAACAAGTTCTTCATTTAAAATACTCATTTTATTATTTGCAGAGACTTTTAACCAGTAATTAAGATCTTCTGCATATCTCTGCGAATCATCAAAAAAACCGGTATTTTCTAGCACTTTTCTTTTGAATAAAACTGTCGGAGATCCCATTTCATTGCGTAACATTAACTTGCGAAAGGTAATAGGAATTAAATTATTAGCACAAACTTTATAAGGAAAACGAACAATATGGTTTTTTTTTCTGCAGCCTAAAAAATCAACTTCTAAATCATTATTTTTGAAGACATTCATTTGCCGGTCTGTTTTTGTATGGAACCATTCATCATCGGCATCCAACAAGGCAATGAAATCACCTTTTGCAATTTTTAAAGCTGTATTTCGGGCATTAGAAACACCTCCGTTCACCTGATTAATTAATTGAATATTAAGATCCAAATTATTTTCAATATAATTTTCAACAATTATTTTACTATTATCTGTCGAACCATCATCAACAATCATAATTTCAAAAACTCCTTTCCAGGTTTGAAATTTTACTGAATCTAAAGCTTTTAAGATAGTTTTTTCAGCGTTAAACATTGGGATAATAACTGATATCAACATTATTTTTATATTAAGTAAATTATAAAAATCTAATCTTTTTCATTATATGGCAATCTATTCTGAATAGATCGACCTAAGGAAATTTCATCAGCATATTCCAATTCATCTCCCACAGAAATCCCCCGCGCGATGCTCGAAAAGTTCACATTAAAATTTTTAAATTTTTTGTAAATATAATAAGCCGTAGTATCACCTTCCATAGTTGCACTAAGTGCAAAAATAATCTCGTTCAAATTACCTGCCTGTATTTTCCTTTCAATGCTGCCAATATTTAACTGACTTGGTCCTACACCTTCCATTGGAGAAATTTTACCACCAAGAACCAAATACTTTCCGTTAAATTTTGAAGTATTTTCAATGGCCATTACGTCTCTAACGTCTTCTACGATACAAAGTATTTCATCAGATCTTTTGGGATTATTGCAGATGTCACAAATATCAAAATCCGAAAAATTATGACAATTTTTACAATATTTTATTTCTGTAACTAACTTTTTTAAACTTTCACCTAAGAGAACGCCTTGTGATTCCGGCTGTTTTAAAAGATGTAAAGCCAAACGTAAAGCTGATTTTTTACCAATTCCCGGTAGTCCCGATATTTCTTCCACAGCTTTTGCCAAAACTTTACTTGGATAATCCATCCTGTAAAAATAAAGATTTAATAAAAACTTTTGACCTCCTTTCATTTTTTTTTTAAGACTAATTAATGAATGTAAAAAATCCCGTACTTTTAGAATTGTTAAATTGGAAGAAATTTAAGTTTCTTTGTACAACACAATGCTAAAAAGTAAAATAAAATGAGTGGATTTTTAGATTATTTACAATTACATCACGGAGAGGAAAAAAAATCTACCGTTTTAGATAATGTAAGAAACCAGATTTCGTTTCGTGGAGCAAATCTTTGGATTTTAGCGTGTGCAATTTTTATAGCATCAGTTGGTTTAAACGTAAATTCTACAGCTGTAATAATTGGTGCAATGTTAATTTCACCGTTAATGGGTCCTATTGTAGGAACTGGTTTTGCCTTGGGAACTTATGATTTTACTTTATTAAAAAAATCAATAAATAATCTTCTAATTGCCACATTTGTAAGCCTCTTAGTTTCTACGATTTATTTTTATTTAAGTCCATTTAAAGAAGTACAGTCAGAACTTTTATCACGAACTTCTCCTACAATATACGATGTTTTAATAGCATTTTTTGGTGGTTTGGTTGGTGTAATTGCAATTACACGAGTTGAGAAAGGCAATCCGATTCCTGGTGTTGCGATCGCAACTGCTTTAATGCCTCCAATTTGTACTGCAGGATATGGTCTGGCAACGTTCAATATGAGTTACTTTTTAGGTGCCTTTTACCTCTACTCTATTAACTGTTTCTTTATCTGCACTGCTACTTTCTTTGTGGTAAAATTTTTAAATTATCCTTCTGCACTGATCGAATCTAAATATCAAAAACGGATAAAGTATAGTATTTCAATCCTTATTGTGATCATGATCATCCCGAGTTTCTATCTTGCTTATAATTTATTTAATCAAAAGAAATTTACTAAAACAGCTGAAAACTTTATTGAAAAGCAATTTGACAATAAAGGTTACACCGTAATTTATAAAAAAGTAAATTATAACAGTAATCCGAAGACGATCGACCTTGCTTTTTTAAGTAAAAAATTTACGGACGCAGAAATTATCGTTTATAACAAAAGACTAGAAGAGGATGGTCTTTTAAACACAAAATTAAAAATTAGACAAAATAATACGGATATTAAATCAGAGATTTTAAGTGAGATCAATAAATTTGATACTAATGTTTCTGACAAAGATATTGCACTTACAAAAATTCGCCAGGAACTTGACAATTATAAAATATCAGATTCAACACTTTTGAAAGAGATCAATATACTTTATCCAACGATCGGCACTATTTCCTATGGGAAAATTGAGCAATATCCCGAGACCGACAGCGCAAGATTGCAATTTATGTTAATATATACTGGAAAAAACATTGATGAAAATAGACTTAGAAGCTGGCTTAAAGAAAGACTCCACGAGAAAAACGTTGCTTTGATACAAACTCTTAGATAAAGTTTTAATTCTGCAATATGATCTATCCATTAAAATTACGTACTATAAAACCGTCAGAACTTTGGTCAGTGTGTTAAATTTCATCTAAATTTGCAAAAGTTAAAAAAAAGGAACGAACGCGAAGTGAATATTCATAACAGAAAAAAAATAATAAGCTTTCTAAAATACAAAAGAGAGTTTCAGAAATACGGACTGCAGAAAGTGCGCAGTTATGAACTTTTACTACATTGGCTAAGTAACAGACTCAGCAGAAGTCAGTTTTTAATTCTTTCAGGTATTTTAGTGGGATGTACAGCGGGTTTAGCCGGAGTTTTACTTAAAACATTGGTGCATAAGATACATTTTTGGATCGTCACTAAAGTCCATTTTGAAGATCAAATTTTTTTCTATGTCGTTTTTCCTTTCTTAGGAATAGTTCTTACTACTTTAATTGTTTTAACGATATTTAAGGGAAATGACCGAAAAGGTATTGGAGCTATTCTTTACGAGATTGCGCAGAACTCAAGCATCGTTTCTTCCGTTAAAATGTATTCTCAGATTATACAAAGTGCAGTTACGGTTGGATTGGGTGGTTCGGCTGGTTTGGAAAGCCCGATTGCAGTAACCGGTGCCGCTATCGGTTCTAATTTTGCACAAACTTACAGACTCGGTTATAAGGAGAGAACTTTGCTTTTAGCTGCAGGTGCATCGGCGGGAATTGCGTCTGCATTTAATGCGCCGATTGCCGGTATTATGTTCGCCTTTGAAATTTTACTGACAGGCGTTGTATTTTCAGATTTTATACCTTTGGTCGTAGCAGCAGTTTGTGGAAGTTTGCTTTCTACCGTTTTATTACAGGAAGATGTTCTTTTTAGGTTTCATGCAAGACAAGCATTTAATTATCATAACCTTCCTTATTACCTAATACTCGGAATCACTTGCGGTTTATATGCGAGATATTTTGTGATTATTTACCATAAAACCGATCATTTTATAAAAAGTTTAAAATTTTCGCGTTTAAAAACTGCTATGATTGGTGGCCTCGCACTTTCATTATTGTGTGTTATTCTACCGCCACTCTTTGGTGAAGGTTACGACACTTTAAAAATTCTTACAACAGAAGATTCAACAGAAATTATTAAGAATAGTTTTTTCGGTTACTTGGATCTGGGAAGCTGGACAGTCATCATATTTCTTGCATTAATTTGCATTTTAAAAGCGTTCGCTACATCAATTACCATATTCAGTGGAGGTAACGGCGGAAGTTTTGCACCCTCGCTTTTTGCGGGCGGAACATGGGGATTTTTGTTTGCAATGATTTGTAAACAGTTTGGCTTAGTAGATGTTCCTGTAAGTAATTTGGTTTTGGTAGGCATGGCTGGCGTTATGAGTGGCGTTTTATATGCTCCACTAACGGCTATTTTTCTAATTGCAGAATCCAGCCAGGGTTATGATTTATTTATTCCTTTAATGATTGTTGCGGTCATTTCTTACTTAATGGCAAGATGGTTTTCAGTCGTTAATCCAGATTATCAAACTATGGTAGAACAGGGAAAAATTTTTACGCAGGAGCATGATAAAAATTTAGTGAATTCTCTTCACCTAAGAGATTTTATTGATAAAAATTCGCAGACTATTGAAGCAGATTCTCCCATTTCCAATTTATTCGATATGATTAAAACTGGTGATAAAAATATTTTCGCAATTGTAAATCGGGAAAATTTTTTAGAAGGCGTGCTTACAATGGACGATATCAGACCTTATTTATTTAAAGAAAAGGAAGAATTACCGTCAAATATTCAGCAGATCATGAAAGTTCCACCAGCAGTTGTTCATTTACAAGATAACGCTGTCGCTATTCTTAAAACTTTTGATGATACTGGTGCATGGCATCTCCCAGTGATAAATGAGAATGACAAATTTGTCGGCTTTATTTCAAAATCAAAAATCTTGACAAGTTACCGAGAACTCTTAAAGGACTATTCTTAGCAAGATAAATATTTAACTGACTAATGTTTTAAAAGTCCAAAATTATATTAAATTAACTATTTAAAAATAGAAATATTATTAAAAAGCTATTAGAATATCCGTTTTGTTTTCTAATTCTGATTTTTCGGACAAAATTTCTTTTATCAAAATTATAATTTAACTAATTCTTTTACGGAAGAAGGCCTACCAAGTAATTTGATATACGAAACCGTCCTGGATAATACAGGTTTACTTTGGATTGCGACGGAAAATGGCGCCTCTAGATTTGATTGAAAAAGATTCATAAATTATACTTCCAAAAATGGCTTTGGATATACAAATAAAATTTCCAGTGGCAGTTAAGCGACATTTTTATAAATTTTGTTTTGATTATTAAATTCTTCTATTGTTTTGTAATTTAATGTGCTGTGTCTTCTTTTCTTGTTGTACCAAATTTCAATATATTTAAAAATTTACAGTTCCATTTGCTCTTTTGTGATGAGTTTAAAGATTTAAAATTAAACAACTCAAAACATATCGGAAGGTAATTCAGTTCATAAACACCCTATTTAAAGGCTTTTACTGAATCTCGAGTGACCCATTTTATTCTTTTTTAATAGGTCACCGAATAGGTCACTTCCAGATTATGTTTTTTTAGCCCAAATTGAACTGACATAAAACAAAAAATGCTTTAAAACGTATGTTTTAAAGCATTTTGGATGATTCTGTATTCACAGTTGCGATCCGGACGGGACTCGAACCCGCGACCTCCGCCGTGACAGGGCGGCATTCTAACCAGCTGAACTACCGGATCAATTTTTGTAAAAGAAATTGGTAAACTTTTTGCGATCTGGACGGGACTCGAACCCGCGACCTCCGCCGTGACAGGGCGGCATTCTAACCAGCTGAACTACCAGATCTCTTCTAAATAAATTTTACTTTATTTTGATGACTGCAAAAGTACACTTTTCTGAGAAATCTGCAAACAAAAAAATAAAAAAATGCTTTCCCATAACAGAAAAGCACTCATTATCAACGTAATTAATTTTATAGATGAGCTTGAAGCTTTTCAGCTATCACCTCTTTTGGTGAAACACCAACTAATTTTTCAACTACTTCACCATTTTTAAAAATTAAAACGGTTGGAATATTTCTGATTCCATAATCCATAGAAATTTGCTGATTGTTATCTACATCTACTTTTCCCACAATTGCCTTACCTTCAAAATCATTGGAAATTTCTTCTACTATTGGACCTAACGTTCTGCATGGTCCACACCAGGCAGCCCAGAAATCTACCAAGACTGGTTTATCTGAATTTAATACGGTTTCTTGAAATGATTGGTCTGTTATTTCGATTGCCATCTTTTTCTTATTTTAAATTATTTATACACAAATTTAGTAAAATTATTATAAAAATTACCTTTTGGCATCTATTCTAACTATTAATATTTTCTATCTGGTGTGTTTCAGAAATTTTTTCTAACGCTTGTACAAATCTGTTAATTTCTTCTTTTGTTGTGGTGTGACAAAATGAAATGCGAAGCGGTGTTCCATTTTCCATATCATCTTCATCCAAAACCATCAACATCACCATCGATGGTTTTGAAGCACCAGATGAGCAAGCGCTTCCTTGTGAAATTGCAATTCCTTCCATATCCAATTTCAACCCGATCATCGCATCTTTATACGGTAAAAGTGCGCTCAAAACGGTATAAAGACTACCTTCCAGTTCCGCACTTCTACCATTAAATTTAATTCCGTGGATATTTTTCTCAAGTTCAGAAATAGTATAATTTTTAATGTCCTGAATATGATTTTTATAATCTTCTAAATTATCCATTGCTAATTGCAATGCTTTACCTAATCCTGCGATTCCGACAACATTTTCAGTACCGGCGCGTAACGATCTTTCTTGTGGTCCACCTGTTATTATACCTTTCAAACCAGAAGCTTTTCTGACAAATGCAAAACCACTTCCTTTTGGACCATGGAATTTATGCGCGCTGCAAGAGGCAAAATCAATATGTATTTTTGAAAAATCCATATCTAAATGTCCAATGGTTTGAACAGTATCTGAATGAAAAAGTGCATTGTGTTTTTTACAAATTTCAGAAGTTTTTTCTAAATTTAAAAGATTCCCTATTTCATTATTTGCGTGCATTAAACTTACTAATGTTTTCTTATCGGATTTTGCTAATGTTTCTTCTAATTCGCTTAAATCTATATCACCTTTATTATTTGGTCTTAAATAAATGACTTCCACACCAAAAAGTTTCTTCAATTCCTGAATACTTTCCGCTACGCATTTGTGCTCTAAAGGCGAAGTGATGATCCTCTGTACGCCCAAATGATGAACGCTGGATTTTAAAATCATATTATTGGACTCTGTTCCGCAGGATGTAAAAATAATTTCGGCGGGTGTAACTTTTAAATAAGCTGCTGCTTCGCGTCTTACTTTTTCAATTAAACTTTTGGCTTCCTGACCGATGCTGTGTGTGGAAGATGGGTTGCCATAATTGATTTTCATAACATCAACCATTGCATCAATTACTTCCATCGAAAGTGCTGTAGTAGCAGCATTGTCTAAATATATTTTATCCATTTCGTGGAATTATTTTAAAAAATTAATAATTATTTAAATGACGAATTTCTCTACAAATTCAAAGGTCAAAGTTAAGAAGAATAGTTGTGGACAAAATAATTTTAGTGAAAAAATTTGTAGTGGCCTTCATTGACGTATTTTAAAAGTGCCTCATCACCCGACGTATCACCAAACGCAATACTTTTATCAAACTTTTTAGTACCCAAAACTTGCTTTATACGTTTTACTTTTTCTTCGCCGTTACAATTTGGACCATTAAAATTTCCTGTGAAAATTCCATCTTTAAATTTTGCTTCTGTAGAAATTAAGATCATATTGAATTTTTTCGCAAAAGGTTTAACCCAAATATCCAAAGAGGCTGTCACAAGATAACTTTCAGTTTGTTCACGGTTCATATTAAGAATAAATTCCAACGCATTCTCGCGAATTAAATCAGGATAATTCTCCTCAAAAAAACCATCTGCTTTTTCTTGTAAAAATTGTTCAGTATGACCTTTAAGCACTGACGAAATAAAATGTCTTTTCACTTTTTCGGGCTGTGCTAGTTTAAATTTTAACATCATAAAAAGAGGTAAATGAAGCAAAAATTTTGCAGCGAATCGGTTTTGATCAACATACCTCAAAAACATGAACATGGTATCTTTTTTCGTTAAAGTTCCGTCGAAATCAAAAAAATAAACTTTTCGCATTACAGTTTTAACTTTTTAAAAATAAACTCTGGAATATTTTTAATTACACTCATTATTAAAAACCAGATCGGCAACACATAAGTGACATCTTTTTTGCTTTTGTAGGCTTTATAAATACAATCTACGGCTTGTTTTGGCGTAGCCGTTAATTTGGGATTTAATGGTAAACCCTCTGTCATTTTAGTCGCCATAAAACCTGGTTTAACAGTTAAAACATGCACTTTTTTTGAAAATAAATAGTTTCTTAATCCACTTAAATAAGCTGTCATTCCCGCTTTTGCACTTCCATAGATAAAATTACTTTGTCTGCCTCTATCACCTGCGACGGAAGACAAAACAATCAAAGTTCCACTTCGTTTTGTTTCCATTTTTTGGGCAAAATAATTAAGAAGTGGGACTAGTTTTGCGTAATTAACACCGATAATTTTTTCAGTATTTTTATTATTATACAATCCAGTTTCAGAATCTTCACCAAGAAAACCTGTGGCACAAAATAGCAGATCAGAACTGATGTAATCCAGTTTATTGTAATCAATTTTTTTCTCTAAATCTAAATTAATAATTTCTGCATACTGCAAAAATTTCACATCCAAATGTTTTACAAATTTTTCGGTAATTTCAGGATTAGAAGTGAGCAAATAAATTACAGGAAATCTGTCACCTTCACCTAAAACCTTTTCTACAAAAGCCTGGGCGATTTCAGAATTTGAGCCTAAAACGATCATATAAATTAGTTATGATTAAGAATTCTTTTTTGCTGAAGTGAATTAAATTTTGGATTTTTCACATTTTTTAAATAATTTGTTAAAGAAGGTTTACTCATACTATCTTTCGCTAAGTAAATTCTTCCGCCATAGCTTTCAACAATATCATCCAGTTTCTGAACTAAGTTTTGTAATTTTTTATTAACCTTAAAATCCAATGCTAAAGTATAGCCTTCCATCGGAAAAGAATTGTAAGCTTCAGGATTTCCTTTTCCAAATAATTTCAATATAGCGAGAAACGATCCATTTCCGCTTTTAGCAATTGTTTCTAAAATCTTCCGCATTCCTTCCTTTCCATTTTCTTTTGGAATTACCATTTGATATTGAATAAAGCCTTCTTTTCCATAAATTTTATTCCAGTCATTAATTGCATCCAACGGATAAAAAAAAGTTTCGTAATCTATAATATTTTTTAAAAATTTTACCCGTTGCTTTGCGTAGAAAAAGTAATTAAAAATTTTTACAGTGAAGTTATTCAAGACAAAATTTGGAAAGAAAAATGGAATTGTGGGCGAAAATTTCTGTCTGATTGCTAAAGGCTTTTCTAAAAACTTCTGCGGAATTTCATTCAATGAGGCATGTTCACCCCGCATTATAATTGAGCGACCGATTTTTCCACCTCTTTGAAGGCAGTCTATCCAGGCAACAGTGTAAGTCCAATCTTTACTTTCTTCAAACAAATTAAAAATTTCATCCAGATTTTCTGCCTTAATACTTTCTTGACGAATATAGGAAGTTTCAATTTTTTTTAATTTAATTTTTGCACTTAGAATTATTCCCGTCAGACCCATTCCACCGATAGATGTCCAAAACAAAGCTGAATTTTCACTTCTTGAACAATTTAATATTTCTCCCCGTTCATTAATTAAAGTAAATTCCAGTAAAAACTCACAGAATGAACCTTCTAAGTGGTGATTTTTACCGTGAATATTTGATGCAATTGCACCTCCTAAAGTGATAAATTTCGTTCCTGGTGTTACATGCAAAAAGAAAGATTGCGGAACAGAAATATCCAAAATATCTGATAACAAAACACCTGCTTCACATTCTACGATACCATTTATTCTATCAAAAGAAATAAATTTGTTCAATTTTTTAGTAGAGAAAATGTGTTCTGCTAAAGATGAGTCTCCGTAGCAACGACCGTTTCCACGGGCAATTATTTCATTATTATTTGCTATAAATCTTTTAATATTAAGATAAGATTCTTCAGATTTTACTTCTTTTTCAACAGTTGGAAAATTACCCCAATTACTAACTTTTTGTTTAAAATTCTGCTGCATTATTTATAATAAATTTGAAGTAAAAAAGAGATCAGCCAGAGCATAAGCGTAATTTGTATATAATGATCTTTGTAAACGATTTTTGTAGGCGATTCTGTTCTGTTATAAACTAAGGTTTGTTGTAAATACCTTAAAAAAGCAAAAACAACAAAAATTACAGTATAGAAAACACGTGGATGAAATCTGTGCTGCACTTCAGGGGACAAGGTAAACATCAAATAACAAACGATTGCCAAAGTAACTGAAATTGAAAGCGCAATGTCTGCAAACTGCACATTGTAACCGTCCAACGCTTTTCTGGTTCTACCAGAAATCTGAGCATTAATTAATTCTCCACGTCGCTTTCCAATTGCTAAAACCAATGCTAATACAAAGGTTAATAAAATTGCCCACTGCGAAATATAAATCCCCGTAATATAGCCCCCAGCTAAAACTCTCAAAACAAAACCGACTGAAATAATACACACATCAACAATCGCGACATGCTTGAGCTTAAAGGTATACGCAATATTCATCAAAAAGTAAAATAGAATAATTACGCAAAATTTCCATATATCCTGATGAAAATAATAGTACCCAAAATATTTCAAAGAAATATCAGCTATTATTAAAATAAACAAAACTAAAAGAGCCTGCTTTTTCGAAATTTCACCACTAGCAATCGGACGGTTTTTTTTCTCCGGATGTTTTCTATCTTGTTCAATATCGCTATAATCGTTGATAATGTAGATAGAACTTGCCGCGATGGAAAAAATGACAAAGGCAAAGATGCTTTTGACTAACAGATCGCTGTTCATAACATTTCCGGAAAAAAAGAGTGGTGCAAAAACAAACAGATTTTTTACCCACTGCTCTATTCGCAGCAACTTTAAATATTTGACCATTGTAGAAAATAAGGTGTAAAAATACTGATTTAAAAATAAAAAAAACTGCCGAAGCAGTTTCTTATAATTATATTTTCGAAGGTCTGTTAGTTACCTTTTTGGGCGTCTTTTATCATGGCGTCGTTTGCTGTAATTGCAAACTCAACCCGTCTGTTTTTAGCCCGTCCGCCGTCAGTATCGTTTGTTGCAATAGGATCAAGCTCGCCTCTTCCTACAGTTATCATTCTTGCACTTGATACTCCTTTCTGTGATAAATAATTTTTTACTGCATCTGCTCTTTTACCAGACAAAGTCATGTTGTAAGCGGCAGTTCCTTTACTATCCGTATAGCCAAAAATATTGATGTTTGTATCAGGGTTATTTGCTAAAACTGTAGCTAATTTATCAAGATTAGTTTTTGTACTTGCAGTCAGATTTGAAGAATTGAAATCAAAATTAACGGTATTTTCACCTAATGTGATTTTTATGCCGTCACCTACTCTTTCCACTTCTGCCCCGGGCAAAGTTTCTTTAATTTCTTTGGCTTGTTTATCCATTTTGTTACCGATTACATTACCTGCAACACCACCAATTACACCTCCCAAAACGGCACCTAAAGCAGTGTTTCCACCTTTCCCAATATTATTACCTAAAATGCCACCAATTACTGCTCCTGCAGTCGTCCCAATGACGGTTCCTCTTTGCTGATTATTAGAATTTTTAACTGCCTCGCAACTGCTTAATACTAAAGTTGTAGAAAAAAACAGAACTGCTATATTTGTTTTATTAAATAGTTTCATAATTTTATTTTTTGTTTTATTGATTTTAAAGAGTTATTTCATAAAAGATCTCTGAAAGTTGTAAGTCACTTGAACGTTTTTACCGTCAAATGGCACATTCTGTTGTAAACTAAACTGGTCAGTTGCCTGATTTATTAATTGAGTAGAATAACCTGAGATAACATTTTTAGCTTTTTCACCCTCTACTAGTTTTTTAAAGACAAACTCGTTGTTTGCTTTTAAATCAATTTTAATCGGCTGCTTCACTGCTGGGCAAGTTCCGCTTCCCGTTAAGGTATAAGCACCTGAATAATTATTTGGAATTAGTCTCCAGTGGCTTCCGATAAAACATGTGACATCTGCATTTTCATCAAACGGTTTTATTTTATAAGTCTTATCATAGTCAATGCTTGAAATTTCCCAGTCCCCTTTTAATTTAAGAAACTCTGCACGTTGAGTCTGTGCGGTTTTTGCAGTTTGCATCGTTGAGCATGATGTTAAGGCAAAAATGCCAACGATTCCTGAAAGTAATAATTTTTTCATAGTTTAATTTTTATTTAAATATATTAATTAAAAAACCGTGCCACAAATTTTAACAAAAAAAAGTCTGGAAATTTTCCAGACTTTAAAATTACTTCGTACTTTTCTTTATTTTTGAATTTCTTTTAGTTGAATTCTTTTTAGTCTGCATCTTCTGATCTGTTCTTTTATAGAAATGATCATAAGCATAAACTGCAGCTTTGTACACGTCAATTACACCACCCGAAACAGAAATTTTATCAAAAGTTTCAGTTGGTTCATCTTTTATTTCTGCGTTCACAGTTGATTTATTAACCGTTTTTTCAAAAGATTCGATTACTTCTGCAGGTGTTAGGTTTGGCATATAAGCTAACAAAATAGCAGCTGAGCCAGCAACAACAGGTGTTGCCATGGAAGTTCCAGCAAGATATTGGTATTTATTTCCTGCAACGGAAGAATAGATTTTTTCGCCCGGAGCAAAAACATCGACCATTTTTCCATTATAATTAGAAAAATTTGCTCTCAGATGGGCATCATCATTTGTACTAGCACCAACCGTAATTACATTAGTTAAAAAAGATTTTGGATCATCTAATTTTTTGAAATTGGTAGGGAAATTATCAGATTTTTGAATGTCCTCATTGTCATTTCCTGCAGCGTGAACCAAAAGAACTCCTTTATCCTGAGCATATTTAAAAGCTTCCCAAACTTTCTTTTTTCCCGGTGAAACTGATTTTCCAAAACTCATATTAACTATTTTTGCTCCGTTATTCACAGCATAGAAAATACCGTTTGCAATATCTTTATCTCTTTCATCACCGTCTGGAACCGCTCTTATAGTCATTATTTGTGCTACTTTGGAACCAACACCATATTGTATTTCATTTCCATTCGGCATTCCTGCTATTATTCCCGCAACGTGTGTTCCATGAAGCGCATCTGGTCCCTGATAATGGTTGTTACCGTAATATTTCTCATTGATATTTGAGTAATCATCACCAACAATTGAACGCGGGTCGAAATCCAAGTTATATTGTTTGGTTGCTTGCGGTTCATAATAATCAAGTGCCTCTTTCATTTGTGCGTCTAAATAAGTTTCAACTTCTGCAGGAGATTTGCCGGCAATTGCAGGGTCCTTAATTATACTTGACAAAATTTGGGATCCCATTAATCCTTCCGGTGTTGTCGGCGTAATCTTCGCAACATTTTCGGGAGTTAAATTATTACCATTCAATAATGCAATTATCGAAGGAGTCATCTCACTAATTTTCTTGTAAGTTTCGTAATTTCGTTTCGCATCCGGTCCTTTTTTATCAAAATCTGTTTTCGACTTTAAATACATTGCAAACTCCTCCGGCATTTTTGCCTGATTGGCTTTATTTTTTGCTGTATCTGGACCTTCAAAAATATCTTTATACTGGCGGATAACACGTGTAATCTCTAGATTATCTGCGCCAACTTCACCATTTTTACCACCAATAAAATCCCAACCGTGAACATCATCAATATAACCGTTTTTATCATCATCTTTGCCGTTACCTAGAACTTCATTTGGATTTGTCCAAAGATTATTTTTTAAAGCTGGATGGTCTATTTGTACACCGCTATCTAAAACCGCCACAATTACTTTTTTCGGTTTTAAACCTTTTGAATCCAAAAATTTATAAGCATTCTGAGTGTTCACACCATAGATATGAGTTGTGGCAAAATCTTTGTGATACCATGTCATCAGATCTTTGTCTTGCATCGGATCTAAAGGAGTCATTGTGCTTTGCGCAAAACCTAAAAATCCACTTAGGAATAAAGCGGATATAAAAAACTTTTTCATATTAACTATTGATTTTTTAAATAAATTAAACTTTCTGGGCCGAGGTTAAAAAGTAAGTCACACATAGATAGATTTTCTATAAATCCATATTTCTCTGTGAAAATTTGGTAATAGTTTTCAAATTTTTTGTCATGTTTACTTTTAGCTGAGAAATTATTACGCAAATCTGATGCCGAAGGCTCACGTTGATATTTTTCTGTAAAAGCAAATTTAGTTTCTATTTTAGAGATTTTTATTAGAATTTCTAAAGCTTTTAAATTAAAATCAAAAAGAAATTTTTCCGGCTTCTCATAAATTTGTCCAAATCGATCTTCGTAAAATTCAAAGTACGGCGAGCTTTGGTAGGCATTTTTGATAGATTTCCAGTGTTGCTTCTGCCAATTTTCTGTGTAAGAAATTTCTGTGTCTTTATAGAGTCTGTTTCCAGTATGATTAATCGGAATTACTAAGGTTAACTTTCCATTGGCACCGTAAATATTAGTTCTGTTGCGGTAAGTTTGCTTCGGAAAATTCTCAAATTGTTCTAAAACTAAGTTAGAATCTTTTTCTAAAAATTTTGAAAACCATGAAATTGGCGGTAAATAAAATAGCGGTAAAAGTTGGGTGATCAAAGTTTCTTGGATTTTAATTTTTTAGTATTTTTCTAATTTTGTATAGCGAAATATAGAGTTTCTTTCAAAATATAATTTTACCTAGCCCCGATGGGAACGGCATCCTTTTTTTGCGCGAGCGAAGCGACCGCCAAAAAAGATACAGTGGACAGCGGGAAATTGCTTCAAAAAAAGTTATTTAAATTTGTACAAGTTGTAGTGAAAGAAATATTTAGAAAATATCTAATCTTCTTCTTTCTTCTTGCCAAATAATTTCACAAAATATTCCCAGCCGAAAAACAGGATCAAAATGAACGCGGCAATCCACCAATAAGACGTTTTATTTGCCTCGCCTGTATTTGTGCCTTTGAACATTCTATCCCATCTGATTTTAAATGGTCCCTGAAACATAGACTGAGAATCTTTGAAAACGCCTTGCAAACTCAGCCACGTAAACATCGGTTTTCCTACAATATTTTCCTCTGGAACCACACCAAAAAACCTAGCATCGAGCGATGCATCGCGGTTGTCTCCCATCATCATATAATAATTCTGCTTGATAGTATATTTATCAGTTTCTTGTCCGTTAATGAAAATTTTGTTGTCTTTGGTTTCCAGATGATTATGTTCATATTCAGAAATGATCCACCGGTATTCTGGTAAAGATTCTTGGTTTAAAGTCACAACGTCACCTTTTTTCGGAATTCTAAGCGGTCCATAAAAATCTGTGTTCCATTTTTTATTAATTGGATAAATAGAATTTACAGTATCAATATGTTTTTGAAATTCATCTTTGTAAGCGATTCCCGAGGTTGACTGATCGGTAACCTCTTCCTGCACTGACACTACTTTCTCTAAATGTTTGAAGTCGGCAACTCGTTCGTCCGTTAATTGAACTCTGTAAATTGCATTTTTAGGATCTAAGTTATATTTCTGCGCATATATTGCAAAATATTGAGAATTAGTACTTATCTGATTAACAGGGATAAATTCCATTGTTTTATAAAGTGCTGGGAAATCCAATTCACTGCTTGCCTGCACGATATAAGCATGCTGCTCCTGTTGATCACCGAGAATTACTTCAGGTTTATTATTAACAAATAATTTTCCTGCGCGCATTTCCAATACATCTCCTGCAACCGCAACGCAACGTTTAACATAAGGATCTTTTCTGTCAGTTGCAGTATGAACAGAATCTTGCGGATAATTAAAAACGACTATATCATTTCTTTTTACATTTTCCCAACCCGGCAATCTTAAATAAGGCAATTTTACCCCATCTGCATAAGATTTCGGATCATTTTTTGGATTACCATCGCCCTGAGGATCATAGATCGTTCCTTGTAAAAATGGCAATGCTAAAGGACGCATTGGCATTCTGAATCCATAATTTAATTTATTTACAAAGAGAAAATCTCCGACTAATAAAGTACGTTCCATTGAACCTGTTGGAATTCCGAAAGGTTGCGTAATAAAAGTGTGTATAATTGTTGCAAAGACAATGGCAAAAGTGATTGAGCCAATAAATGTTTCTTTTTTCTCTACATTTTTTTCTGCATCTGTTAAATATAAGTTGTCTTCCACAAATACCTCAGAATCTTTGGAATAGTTAACAACCGCCATGTAAATAAAAGGAAGAAAAACAGTTAAAAGTTGATTTATCGTAGATGATTTACCAAAATGTTTCATTAAGAAAATATGAAAAACAGTCATCATGATTGGTCCAACAATAGGCAAATAAGCCATTATAAACCACCATTTTGTATGTTTTGTTTCTTTTAAAATAAGAAAGTAATTGTAAAACGGAATAAAGGCAAAAATAGGATTTAACCCCATTTTCTTAAACAATTTCCAAGTTGAAATTCCCATCAAAATGCTGAGAACAGCTATATAAAGACAGTAGGTTAAAAAATAGTTCATAAGAATTTTGTTTGTATTTTTTTCTGTGGTTAATGAGTTTAATCTCTAAATAAAATGTTACATTTTCAAAAAATTTATCAAAGAAAAAACTTGATCAATAAAATTTAAAAAAGTGGCAGTTTATTTTCGTAAAATTTAGTGCAATTCTAAAACGTCTTTCATACTAAAATTTCCTGTTTTTCCTTGGATCCATTCCGCGGCGATTATTGCGCCCAAAGCAAATCCATTTCGGTTAAATGCGGTGTGTTTTATTTCAATTTCATCAACCGAACATTTGTAGAAAACACTGTGCGTTCCCGGCACTTTATCTTCGCGAATTGCGAAAATTCCTAAATTATTGCTTTCTGTTTCGTCTAATTTCCAAGCCTCAAATTTAGAATTTTTAATAATTCCTTCCGCTAATGTGATTGCAGTTCCACTTGGTGCATCTTTTTTTTCGGTGTGGTGAATTTCTTCTAACTGACAAGAATAGTCTTCAAAAGGCGCCATCATTTGGGCTAATTTTTCATTTAAAGCGAAAAATAAATTCACGCCCAAACTGAAATTACTTCCATATAAAAAAGCGGTATTATTTTCAGTCGCAATTTTTTCTATTAATACTTTTTGCGTAGTCCAACCAGTTGTTCCGCAAACTACCGGAATTTTTTGCTCTAAACAAAATTTAATGTTTTCAAAAGCAACTTCTGGGTTTGAAAATTCTATGACAACATCAGGGGAATTTAGATTTTCAATTGTTGGACTTTCATTTAAAGTGGCCACAATTTCGTGGTATTTAGCAGTCGCTAATTCCTCAATTATTTTTCCCATTTTGCCGTAGCCTACGAGTGCAATTCTCATTTTTATGTATTATAGTTTTTTAAAAGTTTTATTTAAAACTTAAAATTGAGCGCAATTCCCGCTTTTGAGTTTGTTAATCCAAAGCCATCATTAATTATTGTGGGCGAAATTGCTAAATCCGGGTCATGGCGCCCTTCATATAAATGAGCATCAACAACGGCATCAACAATATTTAAGATGTAGATCAAACCCGTGATCGCAATGGCGTAATCTCTCTGTCTTTTCGCCTGATCTTGTGCATTCCCTAAGACATTTTTATCTATTCCCGGTATATTAGAAAACTCCTGCGGTTGCCCGTTTAATTGCGCTATGAAAGCAGTTCTGTAACGCTTATATTGTTTATCATTATAAAAAGTAATTCCTAAGCCCGTTCCTATAGCTCCAAAAACGATTGGAATTTTCCAGTATTTTTTGTTGTAAAGCTGACCTAAACCTGGTAAAACTGCCGAATATAAACCCGCTTTCGTGGGATTGAATTTTGGACTTAAACCTGGTTTGTTTGAAGCTTTAATATCAGCAAGAACATGAACATCAGATTTTGATGAAGACGAAAGCGCCGGGATTGAATCCTTAGGTTTATAATCTGTTCTTATGGTATCATTCGGGTTCACCTGTGAGAAACCAAAAGTGAAGGTAAGCAGTAAAATAATTAAGAAAATATTTTGCATTTAATGAATGTGTGCCAGAATTTGTTCTAATTCTTGTTCGTTATTAAAATCTAAAACGATTTTTCCTTTTTTGCCGGTTGCCGAAGATTTTATTTCCACTTTTACTTCCAAAATATCAGAAATGTTTTTTTCTGCTTTCTTCAAAAAATTGGGAAGTTTTGAAATAGTTTTGGATTTAACGGTTGGTTTCTTAAGTTTTTGAACCTCTAATTCCGCTTGTCTAACATTTAATTTTTGCGACGTAATTTTTTTAAACAAAATATCCTGCAAATTTTCATCTTCCAAACTAATAATTGCTCTTCCATGGCCCGCAGAAATTTCACCGCTTCTGATCGCATCTTGCACCACAGGATTTAAACGTAAAAGTCTGATTGAATTCGTAATTGTACTTCTTTCCTTCCCGACTCTTTGGCTCAAATTTTCTTGTGTCAATCCGATTTCTTCTAATAATCTTTGGTAGGTTAAAGCCACTTCAATCGCATCTAAATCTTCACGTTGAATATTTTCAACCAAAGCCATTTCCAGCAATTCTTGGTCATTTACCAATCTTATATAAGCGGGAATGCTTTTTAATCCTGCAATTTTTGATGCACGAAAACGTCGCTCGCCAGAAATAATTTCAAATTTTCCACCATCTTTACGAAGTGTAATTGGCTGAATGACACCGAGTGATTTTATTGATTGCGCTAAATCATTTAAAGCTTTCTCATCGAAGTAAGTTCTCGGTTGTGTCGCATTTGGATAAATATCTTCCAATGATATTTCCAAAATATTTCCCACTAATTTATCTGCACCTTCGTCCGTTGCATTATTTATAGAACTTTTGGATTCTGCACTTAAAATTGCACCTAAACCTCGTCCCATTGCTCTTTTCTTATCCTTCATACTTTATTTTAAAAGAAATTTTAAATAATTAATGGTTGACTAAATTTTCATTTTTAATTAAAACTTCTTCAGCTAATTGCAAATATTGAATTGCACCTTTGCTTTCTGCATCGTACATTAGAATGCTCTCGCCAAAACTTGGCGCTTCACTTAATCTCACATTTCTACTGATAATCGTATCAAAAACCATTTCGGGAAAATGCGTTTTTACTTCTTCCACCACTTGGTTTGACAACCTTAGCCTGCTATCAAACATTGTTAAAAGCAAACCTTCAATATCAAGATCTTTATTGTGGATTTTTTGAA
The DNA here is from genome assembly GCF_052976925.2 of Halpernia sp. GG3. Classification (NCBI taxonomy): domain Bacteria; kingdom Pseudomonadati; phylum Bacteroidota; class Flavobacteriia; order Flavobacteriales; family Weeksellaceae; genus Halpernia; species Halpernia sp. GG3. The sequence goes on along the minus strand of NZ_JBRIIR020000009.1, from coordinate 172,238 downwards.
CGTTTTTTACGGTATTTAATAATTTACCTAAACCTTCCAAAGCAAAATATTCACACTGAATTGGAATTATTACAGAATCTGCTGCCGTCAAAGCATTGATTGTGATCAAACCCAAACTTGGCGCACAATCGATAATAATATAATCGTAATTATTTAAAATTGGCTGCAGAGATTCTTTTAATCTGTATTCTCTTTTATGGCGGTCCACTAATTCTATTTCTGCCGCAACCAAATCGATATGCGACGGAACAATATCTAAATTTGGCGAACTTGTTTTTTGGATGCAGTTTTGCACGTCTTCAGAATTTTCTAGCAAATTGTAGGTGCTGAATTTCACTTCTTCAATCCCTAGACCAGAAGTTGCATTCGCTTGCGGATCGGCATCGATAATTAGAATTCTTTTTTCTAAAACGCCCAATGCAGCCGCTAAATTAACCGCTGTAGTAGTTTTACCCACGCCGCCTTTTTGGTTTGCAATCCCAATAATTTTCGCCATTATATTTAATTAAGTTTCAAAAATACAATTTTTTTAAATCTGAAAATGATGTTAAAATCCTAAAAATAGTTAAAGTATTGTAAATTATAACGTTAAGTAAAAAAAAATTATCCACAAAAAATATTCTTTGTGGATAAAAACATACTAAAATTAAGTACACTCTACTCAAATTTCATTGAAATTGGAAAAGTAAAATAACTTCTCACGACTTGCCCATTAATTTTTGCAGGTGTCCATTTACCCCGTATTGATTTTAAAGTTTTAATTGCCTGCTGGTTAAATTCTTTTGTTCCGCCATTTGCGTTAATATCTGAAATTGTACCATCTTTCTCTACGATAAAAGTAATTGTCGTTCTCATCACACTTTCAATACCATCAAAATTTGTCGCATCAAAATTTTGAATCATTCCGGTTCTAAAACCTTCAATTCCCTTTGAAAATTGCGCTTCAACATCAACATGTTTGTGCGGAGAATTGTCAATCGCTTTTGGTAAAGATAAACCAGGAGCAGTTGGTGGAATTACATTTTCGGGCGGAGAAACGCTCATTGTTGGTGGAGTTCCGGAAATTGTTTCAGGACCTATTGCTGTTTTTTGAATGTCAATAACAGAGGTTGCAGGAGTTTGTACTGGCGGATTTCTTGTCGGTGTGGGAATATTATATTTGATTGTTGCTACTTGTGGCGCAATAGGCGGAACGTGAACAACCGGAGGTGCAATTACTGGGTCAATAATTTCCGTAATTTGATGAATGTGCTCATTATTTGGAGGCGTCACATTGACAGTTTTAAGACTATTTAAAATAAAAGGCGTTGCGGCAAATGCGGCAAATAAAAATACACCTGCAAACATCGATTTTGTAAGAATTTTGTCAGCTTCGTGCCGTAAAACATAAGCCCCATAATTTTGATTGCGGTGCGCAAAGAGAATCTCATCTAACTCGAATTCTTGATTGTGGAAAAATTTTTTCATCTTTAAAATTTAGAAGTTAATAAATAAATTTTATATTATTGGTTTTTTATTATAAGTCTCTTTATTAAAACATTATTACAACATTTACGCCAAAAAATTATTAAAATATTATTTATTTAATATAATTTATGAAACGCCAACCAATTCACAATTTTTATACATAATTTTTTAAATTTAAATGATGTTGAATTCAACTAAACGTTCAGATTTATTTAATTAAATTTGAAAAAAAATAATTTTAGATGGACAAAATAGATGCACTGAACCAAGTCGCAGAATTTCATAAAACCTTTAATGCCCCAATTTTAGATACGCCACAAATTCCTTCAAAAGAACGTTGTGAATTGCGAATTTCTTTACTTCAAGAAGAATTAAATGAATTAACAGAAGCCATTGCGCAAAATGATCTGGTAGAAGTCTCCGATGCATTATGCGATCTGCAATATGTTCTTTCTGGCGCAGTTTTGGAATTCGGAATGGGTGATAAATTTGTAGAATTGTTTAATGAAGTGCAACGTTCTAATATGTCTAAAGCTTGTGCAAATCAACAAGAAGCACAAGATACAATTGAGCATTACAGACAAAAAGGTGAAGAAGCTTTTGCAGAAAAATCTGGCGATAAAATAAATGTCCATCGCACTTCTGATAATAAAGTTTTAAAAAATAAATATTATTCACCGGCAAATTTGAAATCAATTTTAAATAAATAAATTATGAAAAATATAAATAAAGCACTAATTTTCGGTGGTTTGCTTTTTTTAGTTTTACAATCTTGTAGCGTAAAAAAAGTAGTAGTGAACCGTGAAGTTGATTCTAAAAATGATGGAAAAATGCTGTTGGGAACACAGACTTTAAACCAGTTTCAAAAAGAACCTTACAATTCTTGGTACAAGGACGAACATAATGGTTATGCTTTCGATGCAGATGCGATGAAAGAATTAAAAAAAGCAAAAATCGGGACTTATAATATCGTTGTATTTTTAGGAACTTGGTGCCCAGATAGTCACAGAGAGTTCCCAAGATTTATAAAAATTTTGGAAGACTTAAATTATCCAATGCAGAAATTAACAATTATTGCAGTGAACAGAAAAAAGGAAGCACCGAACGGAGAAGAGGGACCTTTTAATATTCAAAAAGTACCGACTTTCATCATTTCAAAATATGGGAAAGAAATTGGCAGAATTATTGAATCTCCTAGATCTGGTTGGCTGGAAAGAGATTTACTAGAAATCTTAAAAAAAGACGACACGTCACTAAAAGGTTTATTTAAATAATGTTTAAAAACAAAAAATATTTTTTACCATTTTTAATAGGAGCGATTACAATGTTGCTCCTTTTTTTGGTGTGGCTAAAAATTACTTCACGCGCTGCAGACAAAGTTCAAAATGATTATTATATCATTACAAACCAAATTCGGAAAATGAATAAATTGGTTGTAATGGAACAGGATTTTTCGAGCATGCAGAAAACAAAAATTTCGTCGCAAGTTGCTGGTGGATTTTTACCGGCAAGTGAAAAGCAAATTATTACTTTTACAAAAACGAATGCACAAATTTCTTACGATTTAAATAAAATGAAATTGAAAGTTGACAGTATCAACAAAAAATTAATTATCGAAGAATTGCCTGTCGCAGATTTAAAAATTACTCCAAGCGTAGAAATTCAATCCTTTGATGATTCTTTTTTCAATCGTTTCAATGAGAATGACATTAAAAAAATTACTAATTCTGCCAAAGAAAATGCTGTAAAAACAGTTAATGAAGACAGATTGAGAAGTGAAGGCAGCGTACAATTGTTAAAAAATTTAAATCAGATATTTGTTCTGGCAAAAGCTTTAAATTATAAAATAGAAGATAAAACCGGGACTTTAGATCCTTCAAAACTTTAAAACTTTAAAACTTTAAAACTTTAAGAAAATGAATACTAAAAAAGAGCCTACCAAGAAAAATGAAATGGAAATCTCGAAAAAAAATCAGGATTTTCAAAATATACCCGAAAGCTCTTCACAAAGCGAAGATAAAAACATTAAAAAGGAAGATATCAAGAAAGCTAGTGAGCTTAATAAAGACGGTAAAACTGACAACACGGAAAAAAATAAATAACGTTTTAAAGTTAAAATTTTGCTAAATGACTTTTTTTAAGATGCTTTGTCACGATTATTGTTTATTTCTTTAGAAGGAATCAATAATTATTAACATTAAATAAAAAAGTATGTCTTACACCATTGTTGGAATGTTTCCAAAACACGATCAGGCTGAGAACGCAACAGATAAATTAAGTGACGCTGGTTTTACTTCAGAAGACTTTCACATTTCTAAATTCGCACGAAAAGGTGTGACCGAAGAAAATGATTATTCAGCGGACGATCATCCCCATTTTCACTTTCATGAGGAAGAAAAAACAACTGGATTCTGGAACTGGCTTTTCGGCGATGAGGAGCATTCTAAGAAAAAATACAGCTATGCAGCGACAAAAAATAATGTGGTCACTGTTTTCGCAGACACAATGGAAAATGCTGAAAAGGCAAAAAATATTCTTAACAACGAAGGCGCTATCAACGTTAATAATGAGACAAAGAATTACGTTGCTAATCAAACTTCACTAGGTGAATCAAAATATAAAGTTGACGAAGCGGAGCAAGCGAGAATTATAAATAAAGCAAAAAATAATCTTTATTTCACTGATGAAAGAAGTTACTCTGTAGGGCATGAAGGGATGGACAATGACATGGATTCCCAAGGTGGAAAGGATATTTCAGTCTAATATCATCTAAATTATAAAATAAATTACCGGTTTTAAAAGCCGGTTTTTTTTATTAAAAATGTAATTAATAGTTCAACTGCAAATTTATTGTTTTTAAAAGTTTAAATTTGCACCTTATTAAAATCTATGGACCGTATTACAATCCACGACAAAACTTTTATCACTTATCTGAAAGATGAAGAAATTCAATCCATTGTAAAAGAAACTGCATTAAAAATTTATGAAGACTATAAAGATGAAACACCTATTTTTATTGGTGTTTTAAACGGTGTCATCATGTTTTTCTCAGACTTGCTTAAGTATTATCCTGGGAGGTGCGAGATTGCATTTATCCAAATGAGTTCTTACGTTGGAACTCAGTCGACAGGAATTGTTTATCAAAAAATGGATTTGACGAAAGATGTGAAAGACCGTCACATTATTATATTAGAAGACATTGTTGATACTGGAAATACTGTTGAAAGTTTATTTCAATATTTCACGGAGACGCAACGTCCAAAATCTGTTAAAATAGCGTCATTTCTTTTAAAACCTGAGGTTTATAATAAAGATTTTAAGATCAATTATATAGGTAAAGAAATTCCTAATAAATTCGTTTTGGGTTACGGATTGGATTATGATGAACTTGGCAGAAATCTTAAAGATTTATATCAGTTAGAAGATGGTAAAATAAATGAAAACCATTAATTTTTAGTTTTAAAAACTTATTTTCAAAAAAATAAAAATGATAAACATTGTCTTATTCGGCCCTCCCGGAAGTGGAAAAGGAACGCAGGCAGAAAATTTAATAAAGAAATTTAATCTTAAGCAGATTTCTACTGGCGACCTTTTCAGATTTAATATGAAAAATGAAACGCCATTAGGAATTTTAGCAAAGTCTTTTATTGACAAAGGGGAATTAGTTCCCGATCAAGTGACAACGGATATGCTGATTGAGGAAATTAAAAAACCAACAGATGCAAAAGGTTTTATTTTTGACGGTTATCCAAGAACTACTTTTCAGACTTCGGCTTTAGATGAAATTGTAAAAAATGAATTACATTCTGAAATTTCAATCTGTTTATCTTTAGTTGTAAAAGACTCAATTCTGGTTGAAAGATTGATTATCAGAGGTAAAACAAGTGGTAGAAAAGATGATTCTGAAGAATTTATCATAAAAAATCGAATTACAGAATATTATAAAAAAACTGCTGAAGTAGCAGAATCATACAAACAACAAGGAAAATATGTGGAAGTAAACGGAGTCGGTGATATTGCTGAAATCTCTGAAAAACTATTCACAGAAGTAGAAAAATTAAAGTAGTTGATAGTTGTCAGTTTATAGTTGCTCGGTTTTAAAATTTAAATCTCAACTCAGACAGACAAAAAGCAACCAACAAACAACAACTAAAATACCATGTCTAATTTCGTAGATTACGTTAGAATAAATTGTAAATCTGGCCACGGCGGTGGCGGTTCTGCGCATCTTCGCCGGGAAAAATACATTCCGAAAGGCGGACCTGACGGTGGAAACGGCGGTCGCGGTGGAAACGTTATCATGCGTGGGAATGAGAATGAATGGACACTTCTTCCGCTCCGTTATACCCGACATGTTGCGGCTGGTCGCGGAAAAAACGGTCAAAAAAGTCAATTAACAGGTGCAGATGGTGCAGATATCTATATCACAGTTCCTTTGGGAACGATTGCTAAAAATGCCGAAGGAGAGGTGATTGCAGAAATCTTAGAAAATAATCAGGAAATTATTTTGTTCAAAGGGGGAAAAGGGGGAATGGGAAATGAGTTTTTCAAAACTTCTACCAACCAAACACCACGTTTCGCACAACCCGGAATGCCTGGCGAAGAAGGTATGGTCATTTTTGAACTTAAAGTTTTAGCAGACGTTGGTTTAGTTGGTTTTCCGAATGCTGGTAAATCAACACTTTTAGCCTCAATATCCGCGGCAAAACCAAAAATTGCCAATTACGCATTTACTACTTTAACTCCGAACTTAGGAATTGTGGAATATAGAAATTACAAATCATTTGTGATGGCAGATATCCCAGGAATCATAGAAGGCGCGGCGGAAGGCAAAGGTTTAGGACATCGTTTTTTACGGCATATTGAGCGAAATTCTATTCTATTATTTTTAATTCCGGCTGATTCTGAAGACCATTTTCAAGAGTTCAAAATTTTGGAAAATGAATTAAAGGAATTCAATCCAGAATTACTGGATAAAGAATTTATACTTTCCATTTCAAAAGCCGATTTACTGGATGATGAACTTCGCAAAGAAGTCGCTGCAGAATTCCCTGAAAATAGACAACCGATCTTCTTTTCAGCCGTTTCGCAGGAAGGTTTGATGGAACTGAAAGACGCGATCTGGAAACAATTGCATGGTTAGAAAATAGTTAAAAGTTTAAATTTACTTTTCATTTATTTTCACCAATTCTGGAATGTTTTTTAACCGAAACTAGTTACAATTTAATAAAGCAAAAAGTCAATCTACTAGATTGGCTTTTTTTTATTCTTAAACGGGGTTTATCTTTTAAAAATTGATACAGAAAACGGTTCTATTACCAAAAAAGTGATTAAAGATTAAGTTATTTTATAATAAATAAAGGCTGTTTTCTCTCTTGAAAACAGCTTTTTTTATTTAAAATTCTGGAAAATGAATTAAGAGAATTTAATCCTGAATTACTGAATAAAGAATTTATTCTTTCTATTTCAAAAGCAGATTTATTAGATGATGAACTTCGCAAAGAAGTTTCCGCAGAATTCCCAGAAAACAGACAACCTATTTTTTTCTCTGCCGTTTCGCAGGAATGTTTGATAGAATTGAAAGATGCTATTTGGAAACAATTGTATGGATAAAAATTCTTTAAAATATTAAATTTAGACGCGGAAAGGTTTATATTTTTTCCGCTTTTTTTATTTTAAAATTTTATTCAAGCAAATAACCTATCTTTGCCAAATATTTCGCGGCATTCTAAAGCCAAGTAATTTTAGATTACTCAATCTGCTACTTGCAGATTTGCTCAAAATGAAGAAGTAAAATACTTCATCCGCACATTAAAATTAAAAAACAAACAATTTGTTATTTACAGACTTAAAAATTATTAAGCCCATCTTAGATGCGCTTGAAAAGCAAGGCTATGAAAAGCCTACTCCTATCCAGGAAAAAGCAATTCCTTCAATTTTAGAAGGCAGAGATTTTCTCGGTTGTGCCCAAACGGGAACAGGAAAAACAGCGGCTTTTGCGATTCCGATTTTACAAAATCTAACGGAAAGACAAGGCCCAAAAAGTAACCACATCAAAGCTTTGATTTTGACACCAACGAGAGAATTGGCAATTCAAATTGAAGAAAACTTTGAAGATTATGGTAAAAACTTACCCGTGAGAACTTTGGTGGTTTTCGGGGGCGTAAAACAAGCTGCTCAAGAAAAAGCACTCAGAAGGGGTGTCGATGTTTTAGTTGCAACGCCCGGAAGATTATTAGATTTTATTTCTCAAGGTATTATTTCATTAAAAAATATTGAAATTTTTGTCTTGGATGAAGCCGATAGAATGCTTGATATGGGTTTTGTTCACGATGTGAAAAGAATTATTAAAATGATTCCACAAAAAAGACAGACTTTGTTTTTCTCTGCCACGATGCCACAGGAAATTGATTCTTTGGCAGGATCGATCCTAACAAATCCTGTCAAAGTACACGTTGCGCCAATATCTTCTACCGCAGAAACGATCAATCAATCGGTTTATTTTGTAGAAAAAAATGATAAATTAGAATTGTTGACGCACCTTTTACAGGAAGATATTAGAGATTCAGTTCTCGTATTTTCCCGTACAAAACATGGCGCTGATAAAATCGCAAGAAAACTTCAAAGTCATAAAATTTCTGCCGAAGCCATTCACGGAAATAAATCTCAAAATGCCCGTCAAAATGCATTGAGTAATTTTAAAAATGGAAAAACGAGAATACTCGTTGCCACAGATATTGCCGCACGTGGAATAGATATTGACGATTTAAAATACGTTGTTAATTTTGAACTTTCTGATGTTTCGGAAACTTACGTTCACAGAATCGGACGTTCCGGAAGAGCAGGCGCAGAAGGAAATTCCATTAGTTTCGTAGACGGTTTGGATTTAATTAATTTAAAAAATACTGAGAAATTGATTGGAATGAAAATTCCTGTTGAAAAAAATCATCCTTTCCATACTGATAATTTAGTGGCGGAAAAAAGAGATTCTAACAATAAAGCGTTTACGCCGAGACAAAGACCTTCGCAACCGAGTTCCAGTCATTCAAAAAAGCCAAATAATAAAAGCAATTTTACGCGTAACAGATAATATTTTGCATTTATAATAATTAAATACTTTCCTCGGAAGGTATTTTTTTTGAATTAATTTTAGAAGCTAATTTTGAGCAATAATAGTATTAAATTTGATGATGCGAAATACAAACCGAACCGAGAAATTCCGACAAATTGTAGAAAATAAATTTCAGATTTATAATTCTCTTTTTATGAGTTTGCCTTATGATAAAATGAGTAATATCGGTATGTTGTTGCCTTTTTTATACGAAGAAAGCAAAGAAGGTTATAAAGCTGGGAAGACACCGGAAGATATTTTAGAAAATTTTTTTACCAATCATACGCATCTCGAAACGGAAGAAGAAAAACTGGATTTACTCTTTAAAATCATTCAATATATTGAGCGCCAAGTCGTACTTTTTGACAGTATTGAAGACGCCGCATTTCCGCAACTGCATTCAGATTCTGATACTGGAACGGTTCAAAATATTTTCGACCGATCCACGGAACAAAATTCAGTACAACAAGTTCGTGAGAAACTAAATAAATTTGGGGTGAAAGTCGTTTTTACGGCGCATCCGACGCAGTTTTACCCTAATTCTGTTCAACGAATCTTGCACGATTTGAAAATCCAAATCACCACAGATTCGATTACGAATATTGATTTGCTGTTGCAACAATTAGGGAAAACACCTTTTGTAAACAAAGAAAAACCGACGCCTTTAGATGAAGCAATGAGCATTATTTATTATTTGCGCTACATTTATTATGATAGTTTGGGCGAACTTTTTACAAAGATAAAATCAGTTTTTAAAACTGATGGATTTCACTTGAACGAAGATTTATTTCAGTTGGGATTTTGGCCGGGCGGCGATCGTGATGGAAATCCTTTCGTGACTGCAGAAATTACTAGAAAAGTTGCAGAAGAACTTCATCTTTCAATTCTAAAATCTTACTATAGCCATTTAAAGTATGTGCGTAGAAAATTGAGTTTTAGAGGCGTTACAGAGATTTTGGAACAATTAAGTCAGAAACTTTACGAGGCTATTTTTAAAGAAGAATGCGATATTAATTCGGAAGAAATCATTAACGAAATTAATAAAGCAGAAGAAATTTTAAATAAATTTCACAATGGATTGTTTAAAAACTTACTAGAAAATTTCCGAGATCGGGTTCGGATTTTTGGGACGCATTTCGCAGGTTTAGATTTAAGACAAGACAGTAGAATTCTGCAAAAAGCAATTGATTTTATTATTTCAAAATGTAATATTAGTGATGGTGAAACTTTAACAGAAAATGAAAAATTTAATTATTTAATTGATAAAAAACCACAACTCAATTTTGAAAACTGGGACGATGACGTCATCAAAGATACTTTAAAATCTATTGCTCAGATCGCAGAAATACAGGCCAAAAATGGTGAACGTGGGATGAACCGTTATATTATTTCTAATTCTGACGCGGTAAAAGATGTGATGAATGTTTTAGCGTTTTTTAAAGTTTGCCAGATTGAAGATGACGCCATAAAAATGGATGTTATTCCCCTCTTTGAAACGATGGAAGGACTGGGAAATGGTGAAAGCGTTATGCGGGAATTGTATGAAAATCCTTTCTATAAAAGACATTTGGAACGCCGTGGAAATAAGCAAACCATTATGCTTGGTTTTTCGGACGGTACCAAAGATGGCGGCTATTTAAAAGCAAACTGGGAAATTTTTACTACCAAAGAAAAATTAACTAAAATATCAAAACAATATGGCATCGAGGTTATTTTCTTTGACGGCCGCGGTGGTCCACCAGCACGAGGCGGCGGAAAAACACATGATTTCTATGCCTCCCAAGGAAAAACAATTGCCAATAATAAAATAGAAATCACCATACAAGGACAAACTATTACCAGTGTTTTTGGGAACAAAGAACAGGCAAAATTTAATTTTGAACAACTTTTAACGGCAGGAATTGAAAATGATGTTTTCAGTAATTCTAAAAAAGATCTAAGTTTAAATGAGAGAAATCTGTTTGAACAATTAGCAACTTTAAGCTTTGAAAAATATTCTTCATTAAAAGCAAATCCTTTGTTTGTACCATATTTGCAGGAAATGAGCACTTTAGAATATTATGGAAAAGCAAATATTGGAAGCCGACCAAGTAAAAGAGGCGGCGATGATGTGCTAAAATTTGAAGATTTGCGTGCCATTCCTTTTGTAGGAAGTTGGTCACAATTAAAACAAAATGTACCTGGATTTTTTGGGGTGGGAACCGCGCTGCAAAAATTTAAAAAAGAGAATAATTTCGAGGAATTAAAAACGCTTTACAGAAACTCAGATTTCTTTAAAACATTGATCCTAAACAGTATGATGAGTCTCAGTAAATCTTATTTTCCACTCACTTCTTACATGAAAAAAGATGAAAAATACGGTGATTTTTGGCAGATTTTATTTGATGAGTATCAACTTTCTAAAGATTTAATGCTAGAATTAACAGGTTTTGAAAGTTTAATGGAAGAAGAGCCAATTTCTAAAAAATCAGTTGAAATCAGAGAAAAAATTGTATTGCCACTTTTAAGTATTCAGCAATATGCATTAATTAAAATTAAGAAAAATCCAGAAAATAAAGAGGCATTTGAAAAATTGGTAATGCGATCTTTATTTGGAAATATAAATGCAAGCCGGAATTCTGCATAGCGAAAACTCACCTTAATAAAAATAAAAATACTTCATTCGGGAAGTATTTTTTTTATTTAATTTTTAGATAATGAAAATATTTTCTCTGCGTTTTCAGTCGTTATTTTATCAATTTCGTCAAAATCTTTTCCATAAATACCAACTAATTTTTCGACTACTAAATCCAAGTAAGAACTTTCATTTCGTTTGCCACGAAAAGGCACGGGCGCTAAATAAGGTGAATCGGTTTCTAACACAATCTTTTCTAAAGGAATTTCCTTTAAAAATTGATCTATTTTCCCATTTTTAAAAGTCACTACGCCACCGATTCCTAAAGAAAAGCCTAAATCTATTGCGTGCTTCGCTTGTTCTAAATCCCCAGAAAAACAATGAAAAATACCGCGTAATTTCGGATGCTTTTTTCGCTCTAAAACTTCAAAAGTCTCATCAAAACTACTTCTTGTGTGGATGACAATAGGAATATTGTACAGAATCGCCATATCAATTTGCTGCTCAAAAGCTTTTACCTGAATGTCCAAAGTGGTTTTATCCCAATACAGATCAATTCCAATTTCACCAATTGCGGGAAATTGTCTTGAACCAAACCATTTATCAACAATAATTAATTCTTCTTGCCAAGTTTCCGGTTTTACATAACAGGGATGCAAACCCATCATTGAAAAAACCTTTCCTGGATATTGAGTTTCTAAATTAATCATTTTACGATGAGTTTCAGAATTTATAGCAGGAAGATAAAATTTAGAAACACCCTTACTTAAAGCGCGATTAAACATCTCAGTAAAATCATCATCAAATTCTTCAGAATATAAATGGGTGTGTGTGTCAATCATTTTAGAAAGTTTAATTTAAGACCAATTTCATTATTAAATCGGTTTGAGAATCATTTCCCAGTTTAAAATCATGTTTTTCAAAAGTTATAAAACCTTGTTTCTCGTAAAAACCAATAGCGTTGTAATTTTTCTCCCAGACACCGAGCCAAATGAAATTAGAAATCTTTTCGTTTGCAATTTCGATGGTATTTTTTAGAAGAAAACTCCCTACTTTTTTTCCTTGAAATTCTTTTAAAACATAAATTCTATGAATTTCCGTCGCTGCGTCATCAAACTTTTCTGTTTGCGCAGTTTTAAAATTCAATTTAATATAACCGACAAGTTCGTTATTTAATTTAGCAAAATAAAAGCTAGAATTTTCATTTTTGTATTCTTCTTTTAAATTCTTTAAGCTCATATTTTCTTGAATATAAATATCAAGATTTTCCTTCGAGTTAGTCGGACTAAAAGTATCGCTGAAAGTTTTTACGCTTATTTTTTGTAATTTTTCTAAGTCTGATTCTAAAACTTTTATAAATTCTAAATTTTTCATTCCTTAAAAAATCTTATGATTCACTTTTGATTGCTGCGCTGCAATTTTTAATTGTAATTTTTCTTGAAACTCTAAAAATTTTGGATTTTTTACATCGCCGGTTTTATGTTCTAAAGTTTTTTTAATTTTTAAATTTTCGCTTACAAAAGTTTTACATTCGTCAGTAAAATACGCTCCAACAAATTGTTCCCAAATATACTGAACTGCTTGCGACGTTGGATGAATTAAATCTTCTTTATAAAAACGATAATCGCGCAAATCATCCATCACCATTTCGTAAACAGGTAAATAAGTGGTGTTTTCTGCAGAAGAAATTACCTCGTGCAGAGCTGTAAATAATTTTGATTTGCTCAACTGATTTTCGATAATACCATCTTTTAAATGGCGAACCGGCGAAATACTAAAAAGAATTTGAACGTTGTCCGGACAAATATCTTTTAAAAGAGAAATACTTTCTGATAGAGAATCGCAAATTTCTAAATGGCTCAAATATCTCTTTTCAAAATATTTTGCAGGAATTTTATGGCAATTAGCGACTAATTTTTTCTTGGGTAGAAATTCATAGATAAATGAAGTGCCCAGTGTAATAATTACAAAGTTAGTCCCTTTTAAAAACTCATTACTTTGCTGAATCTGATGGTTTATAAAGTCTAATGTTTGGTGCGAAAACCGAGAGTTAAAGGTAGAATTATGATCTAATGAAATATAATTATCATTAAATTTAATTAAATCTTCTTCCGAATAAAAAGCGGCATCATGTATTTTTTTTAAAGCATTATTGATAGAAAACGGGTTAAAAAGTGTCCCAAAAGGATTATTTAAATTTTGCAACTGTCCTTCCTGCAAAAGCGCAGCAATCTCTGTCGCAAAACAAGAACCGATGCTAAAAATATTAGAATCTAAATTTATTTTAGATGTAGAAAGCGGAAGATTAACTTCAGTACGAAATTTCATAGTATTAAAAAGAAGAAATTAAAAAAATAAGAAAAACTTAAGCTTCTCTTTTAAGTAAATAGTTAGCAAGCTCGACAAATGGTTTCTTTTTTTCATCAGAAGCTTTTATTTTGTGCAAAAATTCTTGTGCAATATGATTGTGTTTTTGTATCAGTTGGAGGACTTTCTCTTCTACTCTAGTTCGGCGGAAAATTTTCTCAACGCCGTGTATTTTATCAATATTATCAGTCTTTTTAGAATACCAATATTGCAATTCATCACGCTCTTCAGGTGTGGCATTTTGCATTGCGTAATGGTAAAGCACGGTTTTCTTATTTTCATAAATATCGCCGGCATGTTTTTTTCCAAATTGCGCCATATCACCGAAGACATCAAGATAATCATCCATAATTTGAAAGGCGATTCCGACATGTTTTCCAAAATTAAATAAATGCTTGGCGTCTTTGAAATTTGCCCCGGCTATTACGGCGCCAATTTCGAAAGAAGATGCGCTTAGAACGCCCGTTTTATAAGTTATCATTCGTAAATAATCATCAAAACTGACGTTTTTTTCACTTTCAAAATTAATATCATATTGCTGACCTTCGCAAAGCAATAAACCAGTATGCGTGAAAATTCGAACGCAAGCTTTGTATAATTCTGGTTCGAGGTCTTCAAAAAATTTATAGGCTTTTAGGAGCAATCCGTCACCCGAAAGAATTCCAACATTAATACCGTGAAGCGTATGAATGGTTGGTTTATTACGTCTTAATGGCGCTTCATCCATTATATCATCATGGATTAAAGTAAAATTATGAAAAAATTCTATGGCTAAAGCTGGTTTGATAGCTTTCTCTGGATCACCGCCAAATAAATCATTTCCCATTAAAACCATAATCGGTCTTAATCTTTTACCACCATGACTAATAATATAGTTCATCGGCGCGTATAATTCCTCTGGTTTATCTTTAAAGGTATATTTCTCAATCGCTTTTGCAACTATTTTCTGATAGTCTTCCAAAAATTCCATAAATACTTTATTTTAGGCAAAATTACAATTTTTAAAAATTTTTAGAGGAAAAAAACTTTGGCAAAAAACCCGATGAATTTAATTGGCAAAATTACGTAATGTGTAAATATATTAATAAAATGTAGTTTATTATTTATTTTGAATGGTGTAAATTCTTATTATTTTTAAATATTGTATCAAAAATTTTTTTATCTTTAAAAAGTATAAATGTTTTTTTTAAACAGGTAGAGAATTTTTATGATCTAAAAAAATTTGCGATCCGTTTTTAAATAAGATAATCCTGGTCTCTTTTAACATTTAAAGACTGCTCTAAATGATAGAATTATTTACATATAAAGCCGGAGTTCATGAAAATAAATCGGTGATTTTCATCTATTTTGAAAATAATTTTCAATTAATACAAGAGGTGAAAAGCTGGGTTGGAAGAAGGTATAGCAATTCTTTAAAATGTTGGTATGTTCCCGACGTAAAATATTACAGAGTAAAATTTAACATTCAGAAAAATCTTAAAATCAGCCGAAATATTGAAAATAAAATTTCAAAATTTCATCAGGACGAACTTCGCAAAACAATTGCAACGCTGCAATTAAAGGGATATAGTGAGAATACGATAAGAACCTACGGCAGCGAGCTTACTCAATTTTTTATACATATTGAGCCAAATGGTTCGTCTGTGCAAAACAGTGATAATATCAAAAATTACATTTGGCACTGTATCACCACTTTAAAATTAACTGAAAATACAATCCACAGCCGGATTAATGCCATTAAGTTTTATTACGAAAAGGTGTTGCATTTTGAAAAAATAGCACTGGAAATCCCGCGTCCAAAAAAGCGTCTGCAATTGCCAAAAGGTTTTAACACAGAAGAAATTAAACGAATTCTAGAGGTTACAAAAAATCTAAAACATAATACTATTTTAAAATTAATCTATGGAATGGGATTGCGTGTTTCAGAGATCATCAATTTAAAAATAAATGATATCGATAGCGTTTCTATGCGGGTTTTGATAGAAAGAGCAAAAGGAAAAAAAGACCGCTACGTTAATTTACCTGAAAGCATTTTAGGCCAGTTGCGCGGCTATTTTAGATCATACAGACCAAAAGAATATTTGTTCGAAGGGCAATATGGTGGTCAATATACGGCGCGGAGTGTGCAGCAGTTTTTCAGTGAATCTTTGGTAAAGGCAAATATCACTAAGAAACAAGGTGTACATAGTTTAAGACATAGCTTTGCGACACATCTTTTAGAAAATGGAACAGACATTCGATTTATACAAGAACTCTTGGGTCACAACGATATAAAAACGACCTTGCTATATACAAAAGTGAGTGATCAAAGTTTAAGAAAAATAATAAGTCCGCTGGATAATCTGTAAAAAATAAATATTTATATTTGCGTAGAAGATATTTTTAAAAAAATAAAACGCATTGCGCTTTTTTAAATAGATTTTCAAAACTAATTAATTAACAATATATTACAAATTCGAAATTATTTTGGGTTCGCATATATATGAGTTAGCTGTGATATTATGACGACACTCATAACAAGAAAGGAAATCGTAAAGACAAAGAGAATTATTGGCTCTGAACTGACTAAAATGCAGAAAGCGTTTTACGATGAAGAGATATTGCAATATTACAAGGACGACAACGAAGAACATTTGTATTGGGAACAATTTGACTGCATAAAGAATGAAGAAATTGACTATTCGACTTTTAATAAAATTATAGGTTTAGACCATTCAGACATTGACACTTTCACAGATACATTAACAGAAAAGCTAACCGAGTTATTTAAGACATTAAACGTCAAAGACTTCATAATAATTTCTCACTTGAAAATGGACTTTTTTGGAAACAGAGACAACAAATTCAAGCCATTAAAAAAAGCATACAAGACACTTGAAGAAATTGTTGGCGACAAGACATTTAGTGAAGCATTCCAAATTGACATTTACAGTTTGTCAGACTTTATTGAAATTCTCTTTTGGACAACTCGTTGCGACCCAAGTGTGGCAGAATATATTTTCTTATTTGACAAAGACGAACAAATTCAGTTTCATTTATGCAAATACGGAAATCTACACTTGACGGAATACAATAACGAACGGCTAACCGAAAACAAAATAAAAGAACTCGGTTGGTCAATTATTGAAGGACAGGAATTTGATAACTTTACTGAAAGCGGTAAAATTGAAGGACGAAAAATTAAGCTATGAATAGAAATACCACTGCTAACAGGCGTTTGGCAAAAAAGCGGGTTCAGTGCTTAATTGAAGTTTGTGCTTCGTATCAAGTTTATTGCTGGCAGACAGTTTAGTGCTTCGAAATCCGCTTCTTCGCCAAGCGCCAAACCGTTAGGCGCAAGCAGTCCGCAGATTACAAATAACAGATATCTTAATGATGAAAAAAACAGTAAAAGATTATTGCATTAAAGTTCCAGTATTTACATCCGAGAGAATCGAAAGAGATAACTGGGTATTTAGCATGAACTATCAAGAATTAATAGATCATTCAAAAAGATTAATTACTGAACATAATACTAACGATAAAATTGTTTCGTCAGACAAGAGAAATAAGACAATTAAAAGAGAAATTGGTAATATTGAAGTTCACGAAAGAGCCTTTGGCGAAATTCCATATTTGCTACTTAAAATTTCGGCTTACAATACGAATTGGGAAGGTTGCTTAGTTACATCGAAAGAAACCGTTCAAATTGATAATAAAGATAAAATAGGAAGCGACAACAATTATGTAATGCTTTATCCGCAAATAATCGGTGCTGAAAATCAATCAATTTTTTGGATAATTCTAGTATATGATGACCCTAAAAAAGATAGCTTTGACAACGTAAGTACAGCAAAATTAGTGTTAACTAAGATTCTAAATCAACCCGTAAAATCTATAAAACTTCCCGCCGTTTTACGTGAACTAAAAGAACATAAAGTTCTTCCGCAAATTAAAATGAACCTCAATGCAATAAGTTTTGATGAAGGTAATATTTCCCCGAAATATGAGCAATATTGCACAAGCGCGAAAACCTTGAAAAGAGAAGAATATGATTTTAACAACATGCCTTTTGACAAAATTGAAGAATTAATACGCAGTCCTTTACAAGATTATTCTCAAAGAATAATAAAGCTCATTGTTCGTAAAAAAGAATATAAAATTACTCAAGATTTAAAAAAAGAAATACAGGCTGGCCATGATGAGTTAGTGGAACAAATTTTTAACATGACCACTAATGTAAAAGAGGAAGAATTGGACGATATTTACAACATAGAATTTGTGATTTCTAAACTTCAAAATGTTTTAGAAACATATCTTAAAAATGGAGATGAGTAATTTTGATGCAAATATTTTAAATGATATTACTAATTTTTTCCTTGTTGTACTTGGAATAACGATTACGCTATTCACCGTGATTTATTCTTTTATTGTCAATAGAAAAGAAGAGCTAATTAAGATTAATGAAGAAATAAATATTGGAAAATCAACGCCTGCTCTTCAACAGAAAAAGCACTTTAATTTAGTTTACATTAAAAAGTACATTATTTGGAATCGCCATCTATTAATACTGGCAATAATCTCACTTGTAATCTTCGTTGCTTGTTTTTTGACGAATAGAAAAATAAGCAATGGTATTCTAAAAAATTATTTTTACAACTTTATAATTATTACGTTCTATTCTACCATTTTATATTTATTTATCGTATTGTGGAAAGTAGTTATAGATTTCAAAAAAAAATCAAAGTTGTAAACTGCCAGCGCCTAACAGCGGTTTTGCGCAATGGCTGGTTTTATTTTCCTTAGCCGGAAAATACTCAGCCGGAAATTTACATATCTTTACAACAAAGCGGTAAGTTGCCGCCACTGCGCAAAGCCGCGGAACGTTACCATCAATTTTAAAAAACCACAATGGAAATAAAAAATCTACTTCGAATAATATTTAGAGTTTTTGGATTATATTCAGTCTTCACTTTAATCTTTAATTTTTTCCCTCAACAGTTAACTTATTTAATAAATTCTGAAATATTTTTCCCATTCGATAGTAAAAATGGAATTATGCAAACTTGGATTTATTTAATAATTGTTGCGATACTAATTATTGTAGTATTCTACATTCTTATAATAAATCCCGACATAATTATTTCAAGATTAAAGCCGAAGGAATTTTTGCACGAAAGGATAAATTTCGAAAATTTAAATTCTGAAAATTTATTACAAGTTGCAATTTTAGCAATCGGTATTCTATTACTTTTTGAATCAATTCCTGAACTAATTAACAAATTATTTTCGTTGCTAAAAATTAGAAACATGAACCAAAATATTTCAGATGATATAAATACTTTAGGAATAAATTCTGAAATATTTTCAGCGTCATTAAAAGTATTAGTTGGTTTAATTTTCATCATATTTCAAAATGGAATTGGTAAAATGTTATATAATCAAAACGTCAGGAAATAAAAAAAACTGCTGGTAACACGGTATTTCTACAAGCGGGTCGAATTTATAAATCGAGGTTTATTTCAGAAATTCCTTTTTTTGCTACCCGATCTTTTTTGTATTTTTATTCCCGCTTGCAGAAATACCCAAACGTTATCTGTCATTTTAAAGAAAATTATCGCTATGAAGAAAATATCAGCATTTTTAATTGGAATTTTATTATTAAATTCTTGTACAACAACTCTATTAACAAATAAAAATATTGAACCAAATGAAGTTCAAAATATTGGATATTTTGAGCCAATTTCGCTAATTAGTTTAATTCAAAAAGGAAATCAATCGAAACTAAATGATTCATTATCAACTGTATCAACAAATGTTTTGGATTCAATAATTGGAAATTCAAGTAGTCCTAAAATTAGCAAAAACTTTAAAATTGAAAATCCAAAACTAAAACTACGTTTAGAAAATGATATTTTAAGAACAATGAGCGAAATTAGAAAAACAAAAAAAATTGAAAATGTAAAATCTTCCATTTTAATGGATTCTATTGTCAAAAGCCAAAATGAAAGATTTGCGCTTTGCATAATTAATTCAGGATTTGCGCGAAGAAAAAACAATTATGGAAATCAAGTGGCAAAAGGTATTGGAATTGGAATTCTAACATTAGGAATGTACACACCTGTTCCAATTAAATCGACTACATCAACATACGCTATGATTTATGACGCAAGCAATAGTTCGATTGTTTTTTTCAATTATTTTCCGGTCATAGAAAAATCACCAGTTGACAAAAAAAATCTAAATTATATCTATTCCAAACTTTTTGAAAAGTATTATAATCAAAAATAAAAAACGCCAGATAACAGCGGTTTTGCAATAGTGCGGGATTTTCGCCAAGTTTAAAGATTTTAGATGTTACGAAGTTTAGTTTATAATAGAAAGAGTTTTTATATTTGGCCGCACCATCGCAAAGCCGCGAAACGTTATGTGCAAATTTAAACCAGTTTCTCGCATTAAAACAAGATTAAAATGAAACCAAAAGAAATAATTTTAAATGAAAATCGAAAATGGTTTATCGTTGAAATTATCGAGAAATGTGAACCAATTCAAAGAGACGAAAGCAAAGATTTACGACGAGTTACAACTTGGGGAAATCACCATTTAATAAAAGCGAATTCCCCTGAAGAAGCGTTCGATAAGGCTGAAAAAATTGGAAAAGAGAATCAATATAAATTTACAAATACTGACAATTTAGAAATGGAATGGATATTCGTTGGAATTGGTGAACTTCTACCAATCTTTGAAGATATTGAAGATGGCGCAGAATTGATGTGGAATGATTACGGATTTATAAGTAATCGCCGGACAATGAGAATGCCATACGAAAAAGCGGAATTAATGGAATTATTAAAAAAGAAAAAAGAAATATAAAATCTGCAGATAACAAAGTATTTCTACAAGCGGGTATGAAGTTTTCATCGAAGATTTTAGCGGTTAATTAAGTTTTTAGCAAGTATAATGATTTCGTATTTTTAGCCCGCCTGCAGAAATACCCAACCGTTAGCAGCAAGCATAACAGACCACACAAGAATGAACGAACAGACTAAAAAATTGAGACAATTACGGCTGAAAATAATCTTGGCAAGTATTGTTGGACTGTTGAGTTTTTTCTCAATGACAGTTACGACTTTTGCTTGGGGTGTTGGTGACACAACTTTACTTTATCTATTACTTTATCCGACCTTTTTACTCTCGACAATTTTAATAATTGCAAAAGTTAGAATTGGCTACTTTTTGACACTTTTAACAGCTTTTACTTATGCTATTTTATTGACAAGCGAAGTAGGAAAATATCTAATATTCAATTTTCAAAACAATGTTTTGTTTTGGGTTTTGCTTCTTCCTTACTTTACATTTTTGACTTTAATTCCGTTGACAGCTATTTTCTTGACTACAAATCTTAAATTTTCTAAGACAATAAAATTGACCTCAATTATTTTGGCTGTTGGAATTTTCATTTTCGCAATTGCAGACAGGTTTAACAAAGACTATTCAGACAGTATTTTTGTAGACGCAGAAATCAATGAACAAGGACAGATTACACTTAATTGTAAACCTGGGTTTGCTGACTCAAGGACATTTATAGTAACAAGCAATTTGAAAGAAATTGAAGAACAGGTAAAAAAACACGGAGAATTTTATCAAGGAAGCTATTTTCTACAAAACACGAAAATCACAAAAAACTTTCGTTTCAGTAAATTACAAAGTATTACGCTTACAAAAATCGGTAACAATATAATTTCACCACAATTGACTTGGACTACTAAAGAAATTAAAGGCGATATTGAATTTTTACAACCATAAAACAAGTAGACAGACAGGAATGCCAGCTGCTAACAGCCATTTGGCAAGATTGCGAATTTTGTGGTAATTTCACGTTTACGTTTCGCAAGAAATTTTATCTTTAACGGAAAATAAAAAGTTCCGAAGTTCGCAACTGACGAGAAGCGGCGGAACGTTATAGGCTATGTTAAACTACCAACAATTGACAATATGAAATTTAAAAAACTTCTACAATATTTTGTTTTTTTAAGTATTATATTGACAATATTAGTATTTATTTCCTTATACAAAAGAGAAAATGGAAATATGAAAGTTGTTTTCTTTGGAACCTTTTTATACTTGCCTTACGTGTTTATTTTTTCAGGACTAAATTTTTTTCTAATCCAATTTGGAATGAAAGGATTAACAAAACGACCACTTATATTTCTTCCCGCAATTTTTTTGAATATTTTTTTGACAACATGGTTTTTATTAAGTGGTGGACAAGTAGAAGTACGGTTTTGGAAATTAACACTGACTGAATTTGTTATATTAAATATTGCGATTTTACTGGTTAACATATTGATAATAAATTCGTTGAAAAGTGAAAATAGAAATATCGAAAAAGATGAAAAAGAGATAAAACACAGCCTATAACACGGTATTTCTACAAGCGGGTATGAAGTTTTCATCGAAGATTTTAACGATTAATTAAGTTTTTAGCAAGTAGAAAGTTTTCGTATTTTTAGCCCGCCTGCAGAAATACCCAAACGTTATCTGCAAGTGAAAAAGCACTGTTCGAAATAAAAATGAAAATGGAAAGACATATTTCTTATGAGGTAATTAGACACAGACCTTGTGATTTTATTGTGAAATATAAATTTTACAGTAAAAAAGAAGGTGGACGAAGAACCGGAGAACCCTTTCAAGGTTATCGATCAGACTATATGTATTTTGAAGACGAAGTTGCGAATATCATTGAATCACAAATGTGGATGATTCATCCTGAATTTTTAGACTCTAACGACAATATAATTTTAGACAAAACATTTCCAGTTCCACAAATAGGAAAAGCCAAAATGTGGATTTTAAATGAAAAATTATTTGACATCCATAAACAACGCATTAAAATTGGGCAAAAAGGGTTTTTCATGGAAGGTCCAACTAAAACCGCTGAATGTGAAGTTATTGAAATAGTAAATCTTAAAAAATTCGACATCAAAAACGATAATTAATATCACCTGCAGATAACACGGTATTTCTACAAGCGGGTATGAAGTTTTCATCGAAGATTTTCGCGATTAATTATGTTTTTAGCAAGTAGAAAGTTTTCGTATTTTTATCCCGCCTGCAGAAATACACAGACGTTAGCGGAAATTATGACGACACTACTAAAGCAGAGGCAACCAAACCTCAAGAACATTTTTGAATCTTTAGAGATATTAAGTGAGTTGCATAAAGACCATTATGTAGTAGTAGAAAAACCTAATAGTCCAATTGACAAAATACTTGCAAATTTTACAAAAGACAGCAACAAAGGATTTTCACTGAAATTTGAAGACCAAAGTCATCATCATTTTGACTTTGGAGATATTGAACACTTGAATATTACATCACAAAAGTATAATTTATATTTTGAGAAAGTTTTTATTATCTCTATCTCACCGCCATCAATTACGGGTAGTATTTCAAACTTTCAGACAAACGGTTTTAATAAAGAAAAACATTACCACTATCGTCTTTTCATTCCTCTCAAAAAAAAGACAGACTTTCATTTTTACATAAGTCATTTCACATACGAAACAAAAAAACACAGAAGTTCCGAATGCCTTCGTATAAACTACAAGGAATTAGACATTGACCTTTATTTATATAATGACAAAGAAAAAGGAGCGAACTATTTAATTCTCGACACTTCAACCAAATGTTCGTTTGACCAATTTTCGGCATATTGTTTTTCATCACTTGTTTCATTCGGTTACGTAACAGGAAAATTCCCACAAGATGAAGGTTACTTTTTTGCTTATGATAAACCCGATTTAAAAGAACCTATTCATATTTACTATACAGAGTTTAGAGATTCGATTAATTCAATGTATTCACCAATTTATGGAAATGCATATGGTTACATTCGAGAAAGTAAATTAGCAGAAAGAATTTACCCAACTCTTCGTACACTAACTTTAAATGAATTTTCTAAACTATGTCAATGGACACATACTTCAGTTGATTTTTCTTCAATACTACTCTTGATAATTGAAGCCTCAACGTCATCACTATTGGTTATGCCTTCAGGATTTTCGGTAGCTCTTGAAGGTTTAACTGACTTGATTGTAAAAAAAAATGAATCGAAGTTAGCACCAATAAAAGACAAAAAATTAGCAAAAGAAATTAGAACAGAATTAAAAAGTGTAATTGATAAATATTCAGAGAAAATCGAAAAAGTTGGGCAGCAAATATTAAAAAACAGAATTGATAATATTAATCAACTGACTAATCAAAGTAAACTTACAAAGCCATTTGAAGTACTTAAATTCCAATTGACAAATGAAGACATAATTGCAATTGAACATCGTAATGATTTTCTTCACGGCAGAATTAATTTAGCCTTGGGTGAGGACACAAAAAATGCTAATAAAGAAATTTATTATGTTTCATTAAGGCTGTACACCTTGCTTTCAGTACTAATTCTCAAATCCATTGGGTATGACAACAAAATTGTCAACTATCCAAAAATTCACGAAGACATTTATAAGAAAATACTAAATGAAGACCACTTTAGACAACTATAACTTCCGCTAACATTGGGTTTTGTGCAAGTGTGGCTTGACGTTGCAGCAATCATCAACGGTGCTTTTACGGGCTTTGGTTCGGGCGGAAAAAACATAGCTGAACATTAGTTCTTAATATTTAACTTTATCAAAAGCCGGGCAGCGGTTACGGGTGGAAGGAATTCTAATGCCACACCTGCACAAAGCCCTATCGTTACCATCAATTTTAAAAAACCACAATGGAAATAAAAAATCTACTTCGAATAATATTTAGAGTTTTTGGATTATATTCAGTCTTCACTTTAATCTTTAATTTTTTCCCTCAACAGTTAACTTATTTAATAAATTCTGAAATATTTTTCCCATTCGATAGTAAAAATGGAATTATGCAAACTTGGATTTATTTAATAATTGTTGCGATACTAATTATTGTAGTATTCTACATTCTTATAATAAATCCCGACATAATTATTTCAAGATTAAAGCCGAAGGAATTTTTGCACGAAAGGATAAATTTCGAAAATTTAAATTCTGAAAATTTATTACAAGTTGCAATTTTAGCAATCGGTATTCTATTACTTTTTGAATCAATTCCTGAACTAATTAACAAATTATTTTCGTTGCTAAAAATTAGAAACATGAACCAAAATATTTCAGATGATATAAATACTTTAGGAATAAATTCTGAAATATTTTCAGCGTCATTAAAAGTATTAGTTGGTTTAATTTTCATCATATTTCAAAATGGAATTGGTAAAATGTTATATAATCAAAACGTCAGGAAATAAAAAAAACTGCTGGTAACAAGGTATTTCTACAAGCGGGTCGAATTTATAAATCGAGGTTTATTTCAGAAATTCCTTTTTTTGCTACCCGATCTTTTTTGTATTTTTATTCCCGCTTGCAGAAATACCCAAACGTTGGCGGTCAGTTTGGCAGAACGCAGGAGAAACCGAAAAATACAAAATTTAAAAAAACTAAAATATGAAATTGAAAATAATTATAATTGCGTTTTTAATAATTGGAACACTTAAAATTTCAGCACAAGAAACTGAAAAAATAAAAGAATTGAATTATGCTGGAATTAAAATTTTAGTGCCAAATAATTGCGAAGCAAAATCTGAATATGAATTACTAAATTGTAATAATGTTGACATTCAATGGTTATATCTAAATGAAGAAATGCTGAAAACAGTTCCTACTCAATTTTTAACTCAATTCGGCAGTCAATCAATTGTGAAAAAAGAAAGTAATTTTAAATTGAAATCTTTTAAATCGGAGTTAACTGGAAAAAAATTCAAACTAAAATCTGACGGAAAAATTACTTACAGAATTATCGTTTCAGGAATAGTTAATAATCAACCACTTCTGCTGAATATTGGAACAGAAAATGACATAATTAAAAATAATGATTTAAACGAATTTCTGAGGAAAATAATTGACTTAGAATAAAACCGAACCGCCAACAGCAGTTACACAAGATTTGGGTTTCGGTCATCAACTGAAAGTTGGTTTTGTACTTCAAAATTCAGTCTTCAACCGAAAGTGAAGGCGTACTTTTTCCCAAACCTCGTGTAGCTGCAAAACGTTAGCAGTAACCATTCAGACGATACGATGAACGAAAAAATCTCAAATACATATAAAGAATTATTAAAGTTTTCAAACTCGATTCTAACATTGGAGAAACCAATTATGGACAACAGAATTGAAACTTTTGAAGAGAAAATTGGATTTAGATTTCCTGAAGACTTCGTTTATTTTATCAGGAAAACTAATGGTTTAACTTTAGGAACAACTGAAGTAAATGGAATTGGAATTGAATATAAAGATGCTTCATTAGACAGATTATATGACTTTGAACATAATGAAGTAGAAAATCCAATGCCGAAAGAATTATTACCATTTTCCGCTGACGGTTTTGGAAATCATTATTGCTTAGATTTATCAAGGATTAAAAATGAGTTTTGTCCAGTTATGTTTTGGCAACATGATATTGAATATAAAAATGTATCAGAAATAGAAACCTGTAATGAAAGTTTTGTGGATTGGGTTGATGAAGTGATGATTGAATGGACATTGGAAGAATACAATTACGATGGAACAGAAAAGTAAAATGGCTACTGCTAACAGCCGTTTGGCTAGATTGGGGTTTTAGGCTTAATTTAAAGTTGGTCTTGTATTTGGAAATTTTGTGCTTAACCGAAATATAAATCTTAATTTAGTCCCCAACCTCGCCAAGCGGCGGGACGTTATCTGCAAGCATATCAACACTCTCTAGAAAGTAAATATGAATAAAAAATTAATATTTTTAATAATTTCAATAATCACAATTTTAATTTTATTCATCTATTTCGTTTTCATTCAAACGCCTGAAAAACAAATAAAAAAAACGGTCTCTGAATATTGGACTGCAATGGAAAAAGGTGAATTTAACCGTTCTATTGAATTATTTCACGATGGAGATAGTTATTCTGGAGGACTTCATATGTATTTTTATAAGGTGAAAAAGCACTATAAATATCTAAATGCAGAAAAAAAATTTAAAGAAAATATTACAGTTAAGGACACGACATATATTGGACAAAAAATGAAATATGTCCAGTATTATATAAAAGATAAAAAACAAAATAAACCACCACTTATTATTACTTTTATATTTTGGAAAGAAAATGGATATGATAGCATTTACAGTACTAAATTTGAAAATTTACTTGAATGGTACTAAAATGCCTGCAGATAACAGCGTATTGGCAATAGTGCGGAGGAATCGTAAGTTTAACCATTTCAAGTGTTCCGAAGATTAATTTATAATAAGAAAGTTTCCGCGTTAAAGCCGCACCATCGCCAATACGCCAAACGTTATAAGCAAGCTTTCCCGACGAGACACTATATGGAAATACTAGGAAGAATACTTGAAAGAGAAATAAAATTTGAAGTTTACGATACTTCCAAAAATTGGATTGCAGAATTCCCAAATGGAAATTGGTGTTTGGTTATAATTGCTGAAGAAGAAAACAGAAATTATTTTGACGAGATAATCCGAAAAGCAATCGACAGAAATGTAGGCTATATTCATAGTGTTGGTAAACAGCATGATTTAATTCATGACTTAGCTGACGAAGAAATTGTAATTCGTGATGTTGAAAATCTTTATTTGCCAAAGCATGTGATTATGACAACTGGAGATGAAGATTTTGAAAATGGGATTTGGTTTGGAACTTATGTAACACATAATGATGAAACAGAAATCAATCAAGTGGTAATTTTAGATGTAACTAAAAAAGCATTTGAGAAAACTGCCGAGTTAATTGAGAGATTTGAATTAGGTTACGTGCCAGAAGAATAAAAAGCCTGCTTATAACAGCCGTTTCTCGCAATTGCGAATTTTGTAGTAAGTTCACGTCTACGTTTCGCAAGAATTTTTATCTTTAACAGAAAATAATTCGTTCCGAACTTCGCAACTGACGAGAAGCGGCGGAACGTTATAGGGCATTTTAGGACGACAGACAGACAATGAAATTTAAGAACTACAAATCAGCAATTCACAACTTCGCACATTCCTTCATGAGCATTGACTACATGAAAAGCGGACGACTTGCGGTAAATGTTCTTATTGACCTGTATAATCTTAAACTTGAACCCAAAGCAACTTTCGACTTTGTTAATAAGACAATCAAGCCGATAGATGCAAGTACTAAAGAGAGTAGTGAATTGCTGAACGATTATTTGAGTTGGCTGCCAGACCATTTTGCAGCACACAATTGTGACCTGACAAAGTTGGAGAAGCTTGAAATTTCCATTTGGACAGACTTTGATAAAGCAGTGACACCGACAGGTATGAGTAATAGTAAAGAGTTTGTAGTTCATACTTTGACAAAGTGGAAAGCAGACAGTCGAGACGAACATATAATTGAAATTTCGCAGACCGAAATTATTAAAGAGAACTTTATAAAACTGAGAATACCAGAGTTCAAATGATGAATTATTTAAAAACAAAATGGACTTATTAGGACAAATATTATGGTTTGCTATGTTCGGGACACCAATCTTGACAATCCCTTTGGCTTGGCGACTTATGGACACGAAGAAGGTTTATCGTGTAATCGTAGGACTAATCTTTGCATTTATACTTTCGTTTTTTCTTTATCATATAATTTTAGCAATTATATTTAGAGATGGAATGGGACCAGGTTGACAAAAGAAAAACGCCCTATAACAGGCGTTTGGCAAAAAAGCGGGTTCAGTACTTAAATGAAGCTTTGTGCTTCGTATCAAGTTCAGTGCTGGCAGACAGTTTAGTACTTCGAAATCCGCTTCTTCGCCAAGCGCCAAAACGTTACCAGTAATGCTGCGTCCGAAAAATCTAAGACATAAACTATGAAATACATATTTTTAATTCTTTTAACGTTTTCATTGAATATTTATTCTCAAAATAACAGAAGAATATTGGGGAAAAATTTTGCCGAAAAAGAACTGAAATTGGCACTCTCAAAAGAATCTCAACATAATTTTATAGATAACAAAAGGATAATAATTAAAGATAGTTTAACCGCTATAAATGTAGCAGAACCAATACTTTTTAGCATTTATGGAAAAGAAAATATTGAAAGTCAAAAACCATACGAAACTTATCTAATAGAAAATTATTGGTTAATTACAGGAACGTTATCAGAAGATATGCGTGGCAGAACATTTTTAATCATAATTGACGCAAGAAATTCCAAAGTTTTGAAAATAACTCATGGAAAGTAAATAAACGCACTACTGGTAACAGCCGTTTGGCACAATGGCTGGTACCGATTTTCCGTAGCCGGAAAATCTAAAGCCGGAAATTTTTCTATCTTTACACAAATCCGTTCAACTTGTCGCCACTGATGCCAAGCGGCGGAACGTTGTACGACATTTTATGAAAACCGCGCCAAAAGATATAAAATCATTAATTCTTGACAAATATTTCTACCATATTTTATTTTCACTAGTGTTTGGATCAATACTGATCATGTTCTTTCTTTCAAAGAGAAATGCAAAAACTTTAAACCAAAATACAAAATTTACTATTGCTAAAATTATTTCTAATTGGCATCACAAAAACAATAACGGGTTTGGAGTAGATTATGAATACTATGTGAAAAATGTTAGGTTTCAAAAAACAGTTAATTTGAATGTAAGCAAAGGACAAAAGTTTCTAATTGCATTTGATTCAATACATCCAAAAAGAAGTTTGTTATTAACAGATTATGAAATAAATGATGACTTAATAGAATCTAAGGAGGCTGAATGGAATTATAAGCAAATCCCTTTTTCAATTGATTCTATCAAAGTTACAGACGACATAAAGAACAAAAATGCATTTACAATATTTACGAAATAAACAAACGTCGTACAACAAGATATTTCTACAAGCGAGTATGAAGTTTTCATCGAAGATTTTAGCGATTAATTCAGTTTTCAGCAAGTAGAAAGTTTTCGTATTTTTAGCCCGCCTGCAGAAATACTCAAACGATGTGCAAAAGTTTCCGCTCCGCTACAACTTTTGCACATCGGAGCGCGGATTACATCCGCAGATGTGTCAAAGCGTTTTCGCTGCCGCAAAAACCTTCAACACATCTGCGGATTGGCAAAATTCCATTTCTTTATGTAACTTCGTTACAACAAAATGAAACTTCACCAATCCGCGCTCCGTTGTGCGTCATTTTAGAAAACCTTATGAGTTTAAAAGAAAAATTAAATAAAATAGATTCAGAAATTGAAAACGGACTGAGATTCAAAGCGACAGACAGGTTGCGGAATTTGATACAAGAAAATCCGAATGAGATTGAATTATGGAATAAACTTGCTGAACTTTATTATGAAAGCGGATTTTTGGACTCTGCTGGAAAATACTGGATTCTAACTGAACCAACTGAAGACCGAATTAAAAATTGTGTTGAAATTTATGAAAAGTCAGCAAACTATTCAGGTTATCAAATTTTGCAGGAAATTGTTTTTCGTGGAGATAAATCTAAATTGACTGAATATGCTCAACAAAAAATATCTGAATTGGAATCGGACAGTAAAGGAAAAGTGAACTATGTTCCAAAGTTCAGTCCGAAATTAAATATACAGAAAAAGAATAACTCTGAACACAAACAAACTTTAAAAGAAAAATTAGGCGGATTAATATTCTTCTCTGTTTTAGCAATAATTGGAATTTTAATAATTGTTGGTTTTGTGACAGTAACAAAATGGATATTTTGAGAATAAAAACGAACGCACAACAGCCGTTTGGCAAGATTGGGGTTTTATGCTTACTTTAAAGTTGGTCTTGTATTTGGAATTTTGTGCATAACCGAAAATTAAATCTTAATTTAGTCCCCAACCTCGCCAAGCGGCGGGACGTTAGGCGTCACTTTAGCTCACCAGAAACGAAATATGAAATATGAAAAAAATATTATTTATTATTCTAACATTTACTGCAAGTTTTTGTTACTCGCAAAATGAAATAAAAGAAAGAGAACTCTTTGCTTTAAAACTAGCAGTTGACAGTGAGCAATTTTATCAAATGGATGTTCCAAAATCAAAATATTTTGTAAAAGAAAACATTTTACAAATCTATCCAACCGAAAAATTGAATGTTGAAGTTGAAATTAAAAGTGATACGATATTCTCGATGAAAGTTGTCGAAAAAATTATTGAACCTAAAAAAACTATACAAATTGAATTTTTACAGAACGTAAAAGAAAATAAACCTGACGGGATGATGCTGAAAGTTACAAACCCATTTGACCGAAAACTAAATTATAATGCAATGATGTATATTGTTGGGAATAACAAATGGCTTTCGACAAGTATAATTCCAATCCTTCCAAATTTAGTGAATTATGAAACTTGGAATGATGTAATTATAACATTGGTTTTAGAAAAATGGAGATTTGAAAAATAGATCATATGAAAACAATTCTACTGATAATATTAATATCATTTTTTTTAGTTATTTTCATAATTTACTTAAAATATTTCCGACCATTAAGACCTAAAGAAGAAGGATTTGAATTTGTTTATGTCGAAAATAATGGAAATGTCAGAGAATTGGATAACGAAGAAATGGAATATTTAAAAGAAAAATTTCATCCAAATGATGGCGGAAGACCATACATTAAAACAAAATATAAAGAGTTAACACCAGACGGAAAAATATCCGGCTTTATTTATAGAATTAAAGTGCCGAAAAATATAACTATTGAAAAAGGAAAAGCGAACGCCTAACAGCTGTTTTGAGCTAGCTGGAGTTTAGTGGAATTACCGTTTCGCATCAAGTTTTCGTTAAGCCGAAAACTGAGCGTTTACGAAATTCCAGCCATCTCAAAGCAGCGGGACGTTAGCAAATATTTAAAACCACACGAACCAATGAAAATAATAATTAAACTTAATTTTATAATATTAACCCTTCTTTTCGCAACTACTGGATTTAGTCAAGAAAAGACAGATATAAGTAATCAAATCGATTCTCTAATAAAAAAAGAATATCACGACAAAGAATTTAATGGAAATGTATTAGTAGTGCAGAAAAACAAAATATTGTATGAGAAATCCTTTGGTTATGCCGACCCATCTCAAAAAATGAAACTGGATAAAAATTTTAAATTCCAAATCGGTTCCATTTATAAGGAATTTCCAGCAGTAGCGATAATGCAATTGTTTGAAAAAGGCTTAATCAGTTTGGAAGACAATGTTTATAAATACATTCCAGAACTTCCTTCTTGGTCAAAAAATGTTTCAATTAAAAACTTATTGCAATATTCTAGTGGGCTACCGGACATTCAGTACCAAAAATATCCACCAGAAAAATTAGTTACTTATCAAGAGATTTTTAATGACATCATCAATACAAAACAACTTCAATTTAAGCCGGGGACTTCCTATTTGTACACAAACTACAGTCCCCTTCTATTAATGAAGATTGTGGAAAATGTAACTCATCAAACTTTTACCAATTATGCAAAAGAGCATCTCTTTAATTCGGATGATATTGTTATCAAAAATGAATATCCATACAAAGATACCCGACAGATGGCCATTTCATTTGATAAAAAATATCAGGCTGATCCTTTTAAAATTGACATTCCTTTTAATTTTGCCAGTAATAGCAGAGGAATGTACGATTGGTTTAAGAGAATAAATCAAAATGTCCTAATCAGTGAAAAATCAAAAGAATTTTTAAGTAAAACAGCCGATATTTTTAGTGAAAAACATATGGAAAGTCCCTTGGGAACCGTTAGGATATGCGAAGAACCAATATCTGGTTCAATCAAAATTGTCGAACACACACACGATGGCTCTTTTGGAAATTTCCGATGTATTGCCAGAAGATTTAATAATATAGACCTTTCTATTATCATTCTAACAAATCAAAACAATAACAATGTTTATCCTATTTCTGAAGATATTTATAAAATTGTAATAGAATAATGAAATACAAAAACATTTGCTAACACAGTATATAAGCTATGGCTTGGTCAGTCCTCACTTGGAAAATTCTGCGGATTTTCCAAAGCCGGTTTTTATTTGGATTGGTTCGTGCCAAAACACGCCACAGCTCATATACATAAACGTTAGTGGCAAGCATAAAGACGACCATAACTAATTCGACAGGTAGACAATTAATGGAAAATCAGACAAAACAAATATTAGCAATTGTAACTGGACTGACAGGAATAATTATCAGTAATATAATTGGACATTTTAGCCCACCATTTTCTATACTTTGGACACCAATAGTTTTGACAGGAATTATTGCGGGCGTTAATTATCCATTATATAAAGCGGACTTTACAAAGACAATAATATACAACTACGGGCTATTATTATTCAACGACCTCTTTATCCGCTTTTATGCAGGCGGGACACACGACAAAGAAGGGAAAGGTTGGATTTTTTTATTATTTGCAATAGCCTTTATCATTGCGACAATTACAATGGTAATTTATGCTTATTCGGCTGGAAAAGTTGCAGACACAGAGATTAAAAACAAAAGAAATAATTTTTTGACTGTTATAATTTCAGCAATAGTGACGGGTTTTATTTATGCATTATTCATTGCAGACATTTGACAACAATATATTAACAAAGAACTGACCGAAATGAAAAACGAGTTTAATGAAAAGCAGAATCGAACAAACAAAGTGTTGAAAGCTTTATTTATTCTTTCTTTGACCTTAGTTTTATCCAATCTTGTTCACGGTTTAATTTCCCCTAGAACATTTTTTTCAATGACTGGTGAAGGAGTTTTAATAATTGAATTCGGGATGTTAATTTGGGGTTTAATAATTGGCTCACTACTTGGACTCATTACCTATGAAAAACTTCCATACAAAATCAGATTTAGATTTTGTTTTATGATTTTCATAAGTTTGCAAAACACATTTTATATTTTCATCAACATAACAGAATACTTGCGAATTCAAAACCTGTAATAATAAAAGTATATGCTGACTAATATAGACACTGAAGAAATGCCAGCCACTAACAGCACCTACAAGAAATTGGCGGTTCAGTGGTTAAATGAAGTGTTGTGCTTCGTATTAAGTTCAGTGGTGGTAGACAGTTTTGTGCTCCGAAATCGCCAACTTCTTGTAGCTGCAAAACGTTAGCGGTCAGCTTAATACGACCCAACAACATAGACTAAAAATGGAGATAAGAAGACTAAAGTTGACTACTGTTTTTTTAATTGCATCATTGGCATCTTGTGGTAACCAACAAATAAAATTTGACAAAGAAAAATGGAATAAGCGAGATGATATTTTTTATGCCTATCGTGAAAAAATGGTAGCTGACTTAATGGAAAATCATTTAAAAAAAGGAATGACTTATAAGAATGTTATTAGTCTCTTGGGAAAATCAGAAAATTATCAGAATGACCCAACGAATACAATTGGCTATGAAATTATGGTTGATTACGGTTGGAACATTGACCCTCAAAAAGGAAAGACATTATATATTGAATTCACAAAAGACTCAATAGTAGACTCAATTAAATTAGAACAATGGAAGCACTAGAAAAGAAAGCCGAACCGCTAACCACAGGTTTAAAAAATTGCGGGCGAAGTGCTTTCACTTCCTTCACTTCTTTTTATTAAATTTAATTCGGGCAGACAAGTTTTCGCAAGTAAAACCGCAAATTCTCAAACCTGCCAAACGTTATCTGTCATTTTAAAAAACAGCACTTTCTAAATGAAAAAAATATTATTTCTTATTTTTCCAATCTTATTTTTTGGACAACAAGCCATAAAACAAGTCGATCCAATGCAAGTTGCAATGAAAGATATTCAAAGACAGGATTTTAAAAGCGCGATTATAAATCTTGATAAATCTTTACAAATAGTTCCGAATAATTGGAGCGCACTATATTTCAAAGGTTATTCACAAATAATTATTGGACAGATTGATAATGGTTGCAAAACTCTAATCGACGCAATTTATTATAATGGAAATAACGATACAAAAAAAGTTTATGCAGAAAAGTGTTTAAAATATGACCCAAAACTAAATCCTTCCAACTTTAAAAATGGAAAATTCACTTTACATATTTTAGATGATTCGATGAATTATGGTTTTGAGCGAAAAAACAATATGCAGTATGAAACTTTTGAGGGGAAAATTTATAGCGGAAAAATTATTTGGTTCGAAAACGGAGACTATACAATTATTCCTTCAGATGAAACTGAAAAAATAATGACTGAAAATCCAAAGTTTTATACTAGGATTCTAAAAATAGAAAATAACGAATATCTATACACGAAGATTGAGGAAGACGGAATGCAATTTGGGATTATCAAAAAAATCGAATAAAAAAACGCTAGATAACAGCGTATTGGCAATAGTGCGGAGGAATCGTAAGTTTAACCATTTTAGATATTCCGAAGATTATTTTATAACAAGAAAGTTTCCGCGTTCAAGCCGCACCATCGCCAATACGCAAAACGATGTGCAAAAGTTTCCGCTCCGCTACAACTTTTGCACATCGGAGCGCGGATTACATCCGCAGATTTGTCAAAGCGTTTTCGCTGCCGCAAAAACCTTCAACACATCTGCGGATTGGCAAAATTCCATTTCTTTATGTAACTTCGTTACAACAAAATGAAACTTCACCAATCCGCGCTCCGTTAGCAGAAATTTACATCGAAATTGTGGACAAATTAAAAGAGATTGACGAAAACTATACAGTTTTAAGTCTTTTCCATCTAGACGAACAAAAAAAGATATTCTTAGGTGATAAAGAAAATCGGCGTTGTAGATTTTGTGGTAAAGATTGTACAGAAACAACCTTTAAAAAAACAGCTCATACAATACCTGAATTTGTAGAAAACTATAAACTCTTTAGCTTGTACGAATGTGACGTTTGCAATGAAAATTTTTCCAAAAATTTGGAGAATCATATGTCAAGTTATATGAATTTGCATCATTCATTATCCCAAGTTAAAGGCAAACGGGGCATTCCATCTTTTAAGGTTGGTGGGAATAAATCTAGACTTGATTGGAATAAAGATGGATTAAGTATTCAAGAGTATGAAGAAGATAATTTTAAAACCATAGAGAAAGACGAAATAAATAAAACTGTAAAAATACGAGGCAAAAGAGCGACCTATATTCCAATTGCTGTTTACAAATGTTTAACAAAAATGGCATTGAGCATAATGGATGAAGATGAAATTGTATATTTTAGAAACACGATAAAGTGGATCACGGAGTCAGATCATTCAAAAAGTGATTATCAAATTGGAAATCTAAAAGCTATTTTTACATTTATAACATCAAAGAAAAGTACTCATACAGTTTGCTTTTTGCTGAAAAGAAGAGAAAACATTAATAAAAACATTCCATATATGTTGTTTTTTATTTCATACAGTAATTTCAATTTTCAAATTCACATTCCTATATGCGAACGTGATAAGCATCTTTTCAATAAAAATGTTACAATATATGGAGTGCCAAATGTTTTTGAAATAGATGATGAAGAATTTGATGGACAGACAAGAACCGTTTTAGATTTAACTTCGACTGATAAAGTAAAAGATGAGATTGTGGAACTATTTCTTACTTATGATAGTTCTACATTAAGTGATAGTTAAAACTTCTGCTAACAGCGGTTTTTCAATAGTGCGGGATTTTCGCCAATTTTAAAGATTTTAGATTTTCCGAAATTTAGTTTATAATAGAAAGATTTGTAATATTAAGCCGCACCATCGCAAAGCCGCAAACCGTTACCAGCAAGCGTATTCCGACACTCACCAAAAGATTTAGAGATGAAAATATTTATAATTTTAATTTTTGCAATTATTGTACTTTTCAATTCCTGTAAAGATTCTTCTGAAACAAGAGTTGTGAAAAACCCTCGTTTATCTTACGAATATCGAGATAATTTGCGTGGTGACGAATTCCAAATCGTAATCGAAGGCAAAACATATATCTTGAACATTAAAGAGAAAAACGGAACAAAACATATTCAAGAGGAACCTATCACAAAAGTTCTGGAAATCATAGACAAGAATGCTGATGAAAACATCTTAAAGCAATATATTATCAACACTTATGATTTATCACACTTAATGATCACGGAATATTATGATAAAGTAGAAATCCAAACTGAAGGTTACATTGATAAGTATGAAGACTCTGATGACGCAAATAATTATAAATTTAGAGGCGAAAAAATATATGCGATAAAAAAATACTAATCGTGAAAAAAAACGCCTGCTGGTAACACGGTATTTCTACAAGCGGGTATGAAGTTTTCATCGAAGATTTTAGCGATTAATTAAGTTTATAGCAAGTAGAAAAATTTCGTATTCAGCCGCTTCAGAAATCTAACGATGTGAAAGTTTCTGCTCCGCTACAACTTTTGCACATCGGAGCGCGGATTACATCCGCAGATTTGTCAAAGCGTTTTCGCTGCCGCAAAAACCTTCAACACATCTGCGGATTGGCAAAATTCCATTTCTTTATGTAACTTCGTTACAACAAAATGAAACTTCACCAATCCGCGCTCCGTTATAGGGCATTTTAGGACGACACACAACAGACAATGAAATTTAAGAACTACAAATCAGCAATTCACAACTTCGCACATTCTTTCATGAGCATTGACTACATGAAAAGCGGACGACTTGCCGTAAATGTTCTTATCGACCTTTATAATCTAAAGTTAGAATCGAAGGCAACATTTGACTTCATCAACAAGACTATTTTGCCGACAGATGCTATAACCAAAGAGGCTAGTGAATTACTAAAAGATTATCTGACTTGGCTACCCGACCATTTTGCTGCTCACAATTGCGACTTAACAAAATTGGAAACGCTTGAAATAATAATTTGGACTGACTTTGATAAAGCAATAACACCGCCTGGAATGAGTAACTGCAAAGAATTTGTAGTTCATGCCTTGACAAAATGGAAAGCAGACGAACGGGACGAACAAATAATTGAAATTTCGCAGACAGAAATTATAAAGGAGAATTTTATAAAACTGAGAATACCAGAATTTAAATGACATAATTTTCACCGACAAATTGCAAACTCAGACTATGTTTATAATTGAAGACGAATCACACGCTGAACCACAAAAGGGAGAATTTCAAACATTTGAAGATGCATTTGGTGAATTGGAAAGAATATCTAAAATTCCTTGGGACGAAATACCAAATCGATGTCCTTGCACAAATTGGAAAGACTGTGGAAGAAATTATCAAATTATTGAATACGACACGACACAAACACCTTGGAAAGAGTTACAGCGAAAAGACATATTGACAATATCAGCCAAAGAAATAACATGGACGACAGACAAATAAAAACGCCCTATAACAGCAGCTACCCAAAAGGCGGGGTTTCATGTTCCAAAGACAGTTTAGTGCTTAATCAAACATTAGTTTTTCAAATCAAGTTTTGTGGTGAAAGTCCCGCCCTTCGGGTAGCTGCAAAACGTTATAAGCAAGCTTTCCCGACGAGACACTATATGGAAATACTAGGAAGAATACTTGAAAGAGAAATAAAATTTGAAGTTTACGATACTTCCAAAAATTGGATTGCAGAATTCCCAAATGGAAATTGGTGTTTGGTTATAATTGCTGAAGAAGAAAACAGAAATTATTTTGACGAGATAATCCGAAAAGCAATCGACAGAAATGTAGGCTATATTCATAGTGTTGGTAAACAGCATGATTTAATTCATGACTTAGCTGACGAAGAAATTGTAATTCGTGATGTTGAAAATCTTTATTTGCCAAAGCATGTGATTATGACAACTGGAGATGAAGATTTTGAAAATGGGATTTGGTTTGGAACTTATGTAACACATAATGATGAAACAGAAATCAATCAAGTGGTAATTTTAGATGTAACTAAAAAAGCATTTGAGAAAACTGCCGAGTTAATTGAGAGATTTGAATTAGGTTACGTGCCAGAAGAATAAAAAGCCTGCTTATAACAGCCGTTTCTCGCAATTGCGAATTTTGTAGTAAGTTCACGTCTACGTTTCGCAAGAATTTTTATCTTTAACAGAAAATAATTCGTTCCGAACTTCGCAACTGACGAGAAGCGGCGGAACGTTATCTGCTATGTTAAACAAGATTACGTTTTAAAAATAAAATTAATGAATAAAACTTTTTTTCTATTTATTGTGATTTCAAGTATTTTTTGCAAATCTCAAACTAACAGATTTATTTACGAATTAAATTATAGAAATAATTCTAGTGAAGATTATCGCAAAAATTCAATGGCATTGGACATAAATCCGACTTCGACAAAATTTTATGACTACGATTTTATTGAGTATGATTCAATAAATAAAAATTCAGGCGAATCAGTTTCTCGTTACAGTACAAAAACTGACCAAATAATTGTTCGACAACCAAATTCTTTTAGAAACAAGCGATACCGTGATTTCTTCGATTATTTTGTTGAAGAAACAAATGACGAACTGAAATGGAAATTATTTCCTGATACTCAAATGTACAATGAGTACAAACTTCAAAAGGCAACAACAGAATTTGGAGGAAGAAAATGGATAGCGTGGTTTTCAAATGACGTAAACATTTCTGAAGGACCGTATAAATTTCGAGGTTTGCCTGGAATGATTTTTTTACTGCAAGATTCTGAAAATGACTTTGTCTATAAACTCGTAAAAAATAACAAGTTAGAGCAGACATACAATACAAATGAATTTTTAGAAACTCATTATGGTAAAACAGCGCTTCCAATAAATAGTAAAAAGTTTAACAAATATATAGAGGAAATTTATCAAAATCCTCAACGTATGTTTGCTGATAGAATAAAGAGTGGGGAAAAAGCAAATTTTAAAAATGAAACTGTTGAATCTATTGACGAACTAAATCGAAAAAAAACAATGTTACAAAATGGAATTAAGGGACGCTACATTTACGTTGAAAAAGATTCAAAGCCGAATTTTGAAAACAAATAAATAGAAGAAACACATTAGATAACAGCGGTTTTGCAATAGTGCGGAATTTTCGCCAAGTTTGAAGATTTTGTATATTTTGAAATTTAGTATTTAATAGAAAGATTTATCATTTTTGGCCGCACCATCGCAAAGCCGCAAAACGTTATGCCTCATTGTCTGAGAACCGTACGTTGAAAAGAAAATCCCTTAAAAATTAAAAATATTATTTGTATAATTAAAATAATTGTACGTATATTTGCATACTAAAAGTAGCGTAATTATGAGTGCAGGAAGAACAGTAAATACACAAAGTCAAAGTTGGGGAACACCTTTAAAATACGTAAAGGCTGTAAAATCCTTTTTCGGTGGAAGTATATCTCTCGACCCTTGCTCGAATGAATACTCTATAGTGAATGCTGAAACTGAATACTTATTACCAAAAAATGATGGATTAAAAGAAGATTGGAATTTCCCAACAATATACATAAATCCACCATATGGTTCAGACAGAGAACGCAAAACAACAATTAAAAATTGGTTAGCTAAATGTGCTTTAGCACATAGTAAATATAAATCAGAAATTTTAGCATTAATTCCTGTTGCTACAAATACAAGTCATTGGAAACAAAGCATATTCGGAGAAGCAACAGCAATTTGTTTTCTATATGACACCAGATTAAAATTTCTCGAAAATGGTTTGGATATTGGCAAAGGTGCACCTATGTCTTGTTGTATTGTATATTGGGGTAATGATTATGAAAAATTTTATAATTTATTCATCGAACATGGTGCAGTTATAAATATATCAAATTTAAAAGGTGAAGAAATAGGTTTAGAAAGAAAAAAACTTAAATTAGCTTTGTAACAAAGCTAATTTAGTTCTTCAATAACTAATCTATTGGTTGCTTCAACAACTTCGTGCTTAAACTTTACAAAGTTTTCACTATCCATATCTTTTAAAATTTTCCCATCAAAATTCTGAATAATAGCATTAACTAAAGTTCTAACTTCTTGTGAAGTTCTGTAATTAGTCTTTGTAATCATATTTTGTGAATTTACACCAAACGTAATCTCAAACTGTGAAAAAAGATAAACTAAAACTTCATCAGGAATATACAAATTATAATCGTTGCATAATCTAACCATTGAGCGACTTTTTTCCTCCCAATGAGAAATTTCTCCAATTACTAATATAGAAACAAACGATTTATTTAAAGACTTATCAAATTGTCCTAGAACTTTTTTTCTAACATCAAGCGAAACAAAAGAAGCTTGTTTAGCTTTTTCAGGTGTCTGTGGTCCAGGCAAAGACTCATTTACATTTATACTTTTAATGTTGTTCCCAGACAAGGTTTCAATCTGTATAATTATACATTTTTTTAATGATCTTGGGATTTCTGATAAAGCATTCCCAGAACCCAAAACATGTAAATTATTATCTATATCCAACGAAATCAACAATTGAGATTTTGCCAAACAATTGTATTCAAAAATTTGTTCAGTTATATCATCATTATCAGTATTAGACTTTAATGTTTTTATCCTAATATTGTTTGGAGCGGTCGCAACGGAATCAACCAAAATTGACCACTTAAAATTTGTTCCAGTTGGAGAAATTGTAAATGAATATCCATTTGTTAAGTTAAAATCAACTTTATTTTCAGCTTTTGCCTTCCAATCTTTAAAATTAGATTTTACTGTTTGCTCAACACCTACTTTCTTACATTCTATAAGTCCAAATAAATCTGCTGACCTTTTTGAAGGCAGATTATTTTGATTAAAATTGTAAAATGAAAATTCAACTTTATGCTTAGCAGTTGTAGCTCCTTCTACTCCATCTTCAATAATCAAAAAGTCCGTTAAACTTTGTTCATTATTAATCATACCCAAAGTTAATAATTCAATTGCATCACCAACTTTTCTGCCAATTTGATGACCTTTTTGACCTAATCCTTGAGTATATTTGAAAACATCTGATAAATACATATAGTTATTTTAGCAATTCGATTAAAGAAATATTTAAACCATTAGCAATTTTCTCAATATTTACGAGAGTGATATTTTTCTCTGCTCTTTCAATCATACCAATATAGGTTCTATGAACATTAGCCAAATCTGCTAACTGCTCTTGTGAAAGATTTTTTGAAACTCTAAGTTCTCTAACTCTTTCGCCAAACTTTATGGAAATAGATTTTTTAGTCATATTGCTAATTTCAGTATGCAAAACTAAACTTAAACAGAAGTTTTTACAACCTACTAAAGGTAGCAATTAGGTGTTTGATTAACTTTGTGGAAAAAACAACGAAGGCATAACAGCGGTTTTAAGAAATTGGGGTTTTTGGGCTTAATTTAAAGTTTGTTTTGTACTTTTGAAATTCGGTGTTTAATCGAAAGTTTCGGGCTTACAAATCCCCAACTTCTTAAAGCCGCGAAACGTTATAGCCAATTTTACAGACGACCGTGCAAACATCAACAGACAGACAAAATATGAACGACCATTTACTAAAAAATAAAAAAGTAGTCATCATCGGTGCAGGACCAGTTGGGCTGACAATGGCAAAATTGTTACAGCAAAACAACATTGACTTAACCGTTTACGAAAGAGATGCAGACCCACAAGCAAGAATTTGGGGAGGAACACTTGACCTTCACAAAAGTTCGGGACAAGAAGCAATGAAAAAAGCAGGGTTGCTACAAACTTATTATGACTTGGCGTTGCCTATGGGAATAAATTTTGCAGACGAATATGGCAACATTTTATCTACAAGAAATCCAACACCCGAAAACCAGTTTGACAATCCAGAAATAAACAGAAACACTTTAAGAAAAATGTTGCTTGACAGCTTGAAAAGCGACACAGTTTTTTGGGACAGAAAACTCACAGGACTTGAGGAACAAAACGGAAAATGGAATTTGGAATTTGAAAACAAACCGAGAGTAACTGCGGACTTTGTTATCATAGCGAATGGTGGAATGTCCAAAGCAAGAAACTTTGTTTCGGACAGCGAAATAGAAGAAACCGGTACTTTTATTGTTCAAGGTGACATTCATCAACCCGAAACCAACTGCTCTGAATTTTTCCAGTTGTGCAACGGCAACAGACTAATGACCGCACATCAAGGAAATTTATTAGTTGCAAATCCATTCAACAATGGTGCGTTATCTTACGGTATCATTTTTAAAAAACCAGAAGAATGGAATAACCGAAAAGGATTAGACTTTCAAAATACCGACAGCGTAATTGAGTTCCTTTTAAGCAGACTTTCAAATTGGGATGAAAAATATAAACAGTTAATTCGTTCAACAACATTTTTTGTTGGTCTACCAATAAGAAAGTTTCCACTGGACAAACCTTGGAAAAGCAACCGTCCATTACCAATAACACTAATTGGCGACACGGCTCATTTTATGCCACCTTTTGCGGGACAAGGCGTAAACATTGGACTAATGGACACTTCGATTTTGTCTGACAATCTCACAAGTGGAAATTTTGAAACCATACAAGGTGCTATTGACGACTACGAACAAAAAATGTTTGTTTATGCAACAGAAGCACAAGAAGATTCATGCAAGAATGAAATCGAAATGCGTAAACCCGACTTTTCATTTCAAAAACTTATCAATGCAACAGAACTCTAACTTGACAGAAAAAACGGCACATAACACGGGTTTTGCATTAGTGGGCGGACAGTGCGAATAGAAACATTTGAGCAATTAATAAACGTTAGTGCTGGTAGACAGTTTTCGGTTTCAAAAGCCCGCCATCGCCAAGCCCGAAACCTTTACCAGCCATTGTAGAGCGAAACCCCAACAAACATCAAATCGAACGAAAGCAACTATATTCAAATATTTACTTGCTTGCTTTTATAAAACATAGAATGAAAAAAATAATATTAATAATTTCTACTTTCTTTATCACAACAAATTTATTGAATGCGCAAAATGTTAAATTTAAAAATGACAGCGTTAAACAATACATTGATAAAACTTTTTCAATTATCCAGCATAATGCATTGAATAAAAATAAAATAAACTGGGATTCTTTAAGGATGGATATTTATGAAAGAACGAAAAACGTTAAAAACATTGAAGAGGCCCTTCCTATCTATCCCTATTTATTTGAAAAAATAGAAGACCATCACGGATGGTTGAGTTATAAAGACAAGAATTATCGTTGGAACAAAAATTCCCAAAAACAAAAAAATGAAATTATAAAAGATGCTGTAAAAAACAAAAAAAAGGTCTATATGACTTTACTCAATAAAAATATTGGTTATTTAAGAATTCCAGGAAATAATGATTTTGGTGCAAAAAAAATGGACAGTATCGCCAATAATATTGTTGACGAAATCAATAAGACAAATTCAAATAAAATAAAAGGATGGATAATTGATTTAAGGGTAAACACGGGTGGAAATATGTATCCGATGATTGCAGGAATAAGTGATCTTATTGGTGATAATGAAAAATTAGGTGGATTTGTAACTTCTGACAATCAATCAGACGGACAATGGTTATTGAAAAACGGCAATATTTATGTCGATTCTAATCAAGTTTTAGATAGAAA
Source organism: Halpernia sp. GG3 (assembly GCF_052976925.2). Lineage (NCBI taxonomy): Bacteria > Pseudomonadati > Bacteroidota > Flavobacteriia > Flavobacteriales > Weeksellaceae > Halpernia > Halpernia sp. GG3. The sequence goes on along the minus strand of NZ_JBRIIR020000009.1, from coordinate 128,165 downwards.
AAAATTAAAAAAGCCTATTAAGAAACAATTACCAATAGCTGTTTTAATAAGTGGCTATACAGCAAGTTCAGGAGAAATGACTGCAATATCCTTGATTGGAAGGAACAAAACAAAATTATTTGGAGAAGAATCCGCTGGCTATACGACAACAAATCAAGGTTTTAAGATTGATGGAAATTCCGGACTGAACTTAGCTGTTGGTTATGTTACTGACAGAACTGGAAAAGTCTATGTTGAAAACGTTAAACCTGATTTTGAAGTAATTAGCGGAGATGATTTTGATAATTTAAAATATGATAAAAAAATTATTGAATCGCTTAAATGGCTTAAAAAAGAAACAACGAACCGCTAACAGCCGTTTGGCTAGATTGGGGTTTTAGGCAAAATTTAAAGTTGGTCTTGTATTTGAAAATTTTGTGTTTAACAGAAATATTAATCTTAATTTGGTCCCCAACCTCGCCAAGCCCGAAACCGTTGTGCGGCATTTTAAAAAACGACAACACAACTGATTTAAAAAAGGCAAAAGACAATGTGATGAATTGAAAAATATTAACAGGACAATTGTAAAAAAGATGGAAAGGGAAAATGAAGAATTTGAAAAGGCAATACGAAGCTTTTCAGACGACATCAAAAATATTGCAAGACAAACAAGACAATTGATTTACGACATTTTACCAAATGCTGTTGAGGTTGTTTGGGTGCAACAAAAAAATACGGGATTTGGTACAGGAATAAAGAAAAAGACAGAACATTTTTGCTGGATAATGCCTGCAACCAATCATGTAAATTTAGGATTTAACTATGGCGCGGAACTTCCGGACCCTAAAAGTCTGCTCGAAGGGACAGGCAAATTATTTAGACACATCAAAATCAAATCTATTGAACAATTATCTGACAAAAACTTAATTAAACTTCTGAAATATTAAACGACATACAGAGTTCCTAAAATTGAAAATAGTTCTAAATAAAAACAACGAACCGCTAACTAACAGGGGTTTTGCAAAATGGTGAAATTTGTGGTAAATTCACGTTTATATTGCGCAAGAAATTTTATTTTTAACAGAAAATAATCGGTTACGAAGTTCGCAACCTAGCAAAGCCGAGTACCGTTGTGCGTCACTTTAAAAACCCTTCAAGTCGGCTAAAAAAACGACCTAATTTGTATATATGAGATCACCAGACAAAGACCAAAAATTTCCTTTAGCAAACTATGAAAGACTTTGTTTTTTGAAAAACGTCATCCAAAATCCGAACATTATTGTAGGTGACTATACTTATTATGATGATTTTGAAAATGTAGAGAATTTTGAAAAAAATATAAAGTATCATTTTGATTTTATCGGTGACAAATTAATTATTGGAAAATTTTGCATGATTGCTTCGAACGTGACTTTTATCATGAACGGAGCTAATCATTTAACAGACTCAATAACTTCATATCCATTTGCCATTTTTGGACACGATTGGTCAAATGCAATGGAAGGGAAATCTTATCCAACAAAAGGAGACACAATAGTTGGGAATGACGTCTGGATTGGTTGTAATGTGACTATTATGCCAGGAATAAAAATAGGTGACGGAGCAATTATAGCGACCAATTCAACCATAACCAAAGACGTTGAACCTTACACAATTGTTGGTGGGAATCCTGCGAAAGAAATAAGAAAGAGGTTTACTGAAAAAGAAATTATTAAGCTTTTAGAAATAAAGTGGTGGAATTGGACTATCGAAAAAATCACGCAAAATTTAAAACACCTGACTGACAATAAAATTGACAATTTGTACCAATAAAAAAGCGAACGCACAACAAAGGTTTTGCAAAAATGCCGGGTGAAGTGGTTTATGATAATTCTCTACTTTTAACTCCGTTAGATGCTAGGCAACAAAGTTATGGTTTCTAACCGCCATCTTCGCAAAGCCTCAACCGTTAGCGGTCATTGTACCGAAACTCACGAAAGATAATAAAGGAAAATAAAAAATGAAGAAAGAAAAAATAGTATTTTGGACAGCGACAACAATCATCGCTTTATTTGAAGGTGTAATGCCGGCAATGACTTCACAATCAGAATTGGCAAAAGAAGGAATTAGACATTTGGGCTATCCCGAGTATTTTGGAAACGCATTGGTTATTTTTAAGATTTTAGGAGTTTTAGCATTAGTTATTCCACAAGTTCCTAAACGAATAAAAGAATGGGCTTATGCAGGTTTTGCTTTTGACTTTATTTTTGCATCAATCAGTCACGGAGCAGTTGACAGAGTAAATGGACAAACATTTTTTCCATTGGTTATATTCGGAATTTTAGCCGTTTCATACATTTACTATCATAAATTAAACTCTAACAAAATTAAATAATTATGTCGTTTCAAACATACATAGACAACATAAAAGCCAAGACAGGAAAGACACCTGCTGACTTTAAAAAAATGGCAGAGAAAAAAAAATATATCATTGACGGAAAACTTAATCCTAAAACAAAAGCAACGGAAATTACGAATTGGCTTAAAGAGGAGTTTGAATTAGGACACGGACACGCAATGGCAATTTTCGCAACATTCAAAGGAAAAACCGAATGACAAAAAACAACGAACCGCTAACAGACGTTTGGCAAAAAAGCGGGTTCAGTATTTCAATGAAGCTTTGTACTTCGTATCAAGTTCATTGCTGGCAGACAGTTTAGTGCTCCTAAATAGCCAACTTCTTGTAGCTGCAAAACCTTGGGAAAAATCACCCTTTGGGACGATTTTTCCCAACGTCCGGCTCGGCTTCGCCCACCGTTATAGCCAACTGCGGTGGACGTGTCAGCGGACACATCCACCTTCATTGACAAATTAAAATACATGGAATATACGTTAAGGACAGAACACCCTGACTTACTCAGCACGCAGACACTAATGACGCCCAACGGATACCGTACTCACTCTGTCATAAAATTCGACTTATACTTGCAAAGAAAATTCCCCGATAAAGACTACTTCATTAATCAAGATGCTTTTGCTGACCTTTATCAGAAGATGATTAATAAGTTTAATAACGGTATAAAAAATAACAACGAAAGTTACTTCAATTCTTCAGGGACTTTAGAGAAAATTACAATTGACTCGTTAAAATTTTACCAAAAAGAGGTTGGCATTGATGGCCCCAAACATTCCGACATTAATGATCCTGTTTTCATTATCAAAACCAACAGCGATTTCATTCTATACAATGGTTACCATAGATTACTAAGCAAGATTGAAAGTCAAGAAAAAGACATTCAAGGTTTCATTTTATCAATTGACAATTAAACAACTGTTCGGTGGAAAAGGGGAACAGCAGAACTTACACATTGATAACCACAGCTGGCTATAACAACGGCTAATAAAACATGGCTGGCGAAGAGCAAAACAAAGTTTATTTCATTAAATTTGCTTTATCGGTTATCAAAAGCGGTCTCATTAAACGCCACGTTTTTTAGCAGAGCCGGACGTTAGGTGCAAGCGGATCGACACCCTACATAGACAGAAAATCCAACAAAAATAAAGACAGACAAAAACCTCTACTTACAAAAGAAAGCTCTGCAGGAAAAATTGTCCATCTACTTGCGTACATTATCCATTTTAAGAAAGTATATATCATTGCATTTTTGCATCGTCAATAATGATATAACTTAAAAAAATTAAAAATGGCAAATTTTAAAGTTCCAAGCAGAGGAGAAGTATCTGCTAACAATCAAGAGATTTTTGATAATCTAAACAAGGGTTTAGGTATGGTTCCGAATCTTTATGCTGTAATGGCATTATCTGATACAGCCTTAGAAAACTATGTTGCTTTGCAAAATGCTAAAACCACTTTTTCAAACAAAGAAAAGCAAGCGGTTAATTTAGTAGTAAGTCAAGTTAATGAATGTCATTACTGCCAATCTGCACATACCTTATTAGGCAAAATGAATGGATTAACCGAAGAGCAAACTATTGAAATTAGAAAAGGGAATGCTTCTTTTGATAATAAATTGAACGCCTTAGTTATCCTTGCTAAAGAAATAACTTCAAAAAAAGGCTTTGCTTCAACTGATGCTGTGGATGCTTTTATTGATGCTGGATACAAAAAAGGTCAAGTTGTTGAATTGGTGTTTTTAGTTGCTGAAAAAACCGCTATGAATTATGTACACGCCATTACAAAAGTTGAAATAGACTTTCCCTTGGCTAAAGAAATTTAATAATTAAAAGGGTTACCTTATTTCCTTTTAGGTAACCCCTTTTTAAAACAAATAAAAAATGGAAAACAAACGATACCCGGTTCCACCATTTACAATGGAAACAGCTTTACAGAAAGTGCAATCAGCCGAAGATGCCTGGAATACAAAAGACCCTGAAAAGGTTTTTATGGCTTATACCATTGATACGGAATGGAGAAATAGAACCGATTTTATAAATGGCAGAGAAGAAGTAAAAGAATTTTTAAAACGGAAATGGGAAAAGGAATTGGATTATAAACTCAAAAAAGAATTATGGGGTTTTCGTGAAAATAGAATGGCTGTTCGATTTGAATACGAATGGCACGACCAAACAGGACAATGGTTTCGGAGCTATGGTAACGAACTTTGGGAGTTTGACGAAAACGGATATATGCAAAAACGGTTTGCAAGTATCAATGATATGCCCATTAAAGAAACAGAGCGAAAATTAAAATAATACCTTTGTAAAATGACAAACCAGACAGTTTTTACATTGGTAAATCCTCAAAACGGAAACTTAGCTTTCAAACTCTTTTCGTTTGAAGACAATAGTTATTTTGACCATTTACAGCGTAACAATTACTATTCACTTATTTGGTTTACGCAAGGTAACGGAAAAGTAAAAGCAGATTTTTTGGAATATGATTTTATGGCAAATAGTTTATTTGCTTTTTCGCCTTATCAGCCCTTTATGTTGTCGAGTGATAATAATTTAGGTGGTATCGCTTTGCAATTTCATCCAGACTTTTTTTGCATACACAAACATCAAGCAGAAGTTGCCTGTAATGGCGTATTGTTCAATAATATTTACAATCCACCATTGATTTCAATTGACGAAAATTCAGCAACAACATTTAAAATGTTGTTGAGCCAAATAAAAACAGAAATGCAAAATTCGGCATTAGCACAATACGAATTATTGATTTCATATTTAAAAATATTTTTAATAACGGCATCACGACTAAAAACTGAACAAGAGCCACAAGCTTTGCAAGCAGTTGCTAACATTAAAGAACCTTTTATACTTCAAAGTTTAAAAGATGCCATTGAAAAAGATTTTAAAACGAAACACTCGGCAAGTGATTACGCAAAATCATTAAATATTTCACCCAAAGCATTAGCCAAAATTACCAAAGCACATTTCAACAAAACAATAACAGATTTAATTTCTGAAAGAATTATTATTGAAGCCAAACGAGAATTGTACTTAACAAACAAAGCAGTCAAAGAAATTGCCTATGAATTGGGTTATCAAGACGAATACTATTTTAGTCGTTTTTTTAAAACCAATGCAGATATTTCACCACAAATGTATCGAGATACAGTTGGCTTTGGACGAGGTGTATAAATGAAATCAAAATAGTATTCTTAATCAGATGAAGATAATAAATAAACAAACATATACGACAAAAAATGCCAGCATCTAAAATGGGTTTGGCAAAAGTGAGGCTTCGGTGCTAGGCTGAACATTTGTACTTTCTATTAGCTTTTGTACTAAATTTAAACTTTCGCACTTTCTAATCCCAACCTTTGCCAAGCCCGAAAACATTGGTAGCAATATTACCAAAAATCGTAGAAATAATGCTTTCAGAAATAATCACTAATTTAATTCAATCTGTTGAACTTGTATCCGTTGATAATCAGAATTGGACTAAAAGTTACTTTGACAAGAATCTGAACGAAAGTTGGCTAAGTTATTACGTAAATACTATAAATAGAAAAAATATTATAGGAAAATCACAAAACCAAATCGAATTTGACAACAAATATTATAAAGAAATCGCTGAAAGAGCAAATAAACTCTAAAATACTGCTGGTAACAGCGGTTTTGCAAGATTGCGAATTTTGTGGTAAATTCACATTTACGTTTCGCAATTAATTTTATCTTTAACAGAAAATAATCGGTTACGAATTTCGCAACATCGCAAAGCCCTAAAACGTTATATGCAAAACTACCGCAGAACATTTCCTAACTGACATTGAACAATGAATATTTATTTCTTTTGTAACATTTTCAAACACCAAACGTAATACGCAATTAAACTATGGACTCAAATAAGACAAGCACAAGTGGTTTTGAAGATTTCAAAATAAATGTAAAAATTAAACTTTCCCTTCTTTGGACATCTGTAACACTTTGTTATTTATATGGCGACTATTTTGAGTTGTATGTTCCTCAAAAAACACAAGGACTTGTTAATGGCGTAAATATGTTAGACACTCCAATGAAATTATTTGCGGCATCCTTACTTTTAGTTATTCCTGCATTAATGGTTTTTTTGTCTATAATTTTGAAATCATCTGTAAATAGAAGGCTGAATATTATTCTTGGATTATTTTATACAGCAATTATGATATTGATTGCATTGACTTCAATTACACCTTGGCGAATTTTTTATGTGTTTTTAGCAATAGTAGAAAGTTGTATTACTTCATTAATCGTATGGTTTGCTTGGAAATGGACAAAAAATTAATTGATAAATAATAACCCAATTATGACGACAGAATTTTCAAATAAAAAAATAGCACGAATTGCAGGACTTTTATATTTAGGGGTGGTATTGACAGGAATTTTTAGTTTAATGTATGTTCCTTCCAAACTTATTGTGTCGGACAACGCATCATTAACTTATCAGAATATTACTTCTTGTGAATCACTTTTCAGACTTGGCATTGTTAGTGGGTTATTATGTTATATTTTCTTTCTTTTCTTACCACTTGTACTTTACAAATTATTAAAATCTGTCAATGAAAATTTTGCAAAACTTATGGTTCTCTTAGCGGTTTTGAGTGTACCCATATTTTTCTTAAATGTTCAAAATGAATTTACCGTTCTTTCGCTTGTGAATAGTACAAACAACCATTTTGGCTTTTCGGCAGAACAAATTCAATCACAGGTTATACTATATCTTGACCACTATGACAATGGTATGCGAATTGTTCACATATTTTCAGGACTTTGGTTATTTCCGTTTGGATATTTAGTTTTCAAATCAGGATTTTTACCTAAAATTTTAGGTGTATTATTAATGCTTGGCTGTTTTGGTTATCTAATAAATTTCGTAGGACACACTCTAATTCCAACTTATTCTAAAATTGGAATTTCATCATACGTAAGTTTGCCTGCAAGCCTTGGCGAAATAGGTACTTGTTTATGGCTATTAATTATGGGAGTAAATGACAAAAAAGCAACTTAACGAGAAAAACGACAGCAGCCAACAATTAGGTTTGGCTTTATTGGAGCAGAACGTTGGAACTTCAGCATTTTATTGCTGTTGCACTTCAGTCCGGGTAGGACGTTTTTCAATTTGGCTTTTAGTTTTTAACTTCATCATTAGTTTTTCAATTAGGCTTCAGTTATGGGAAGAAGGAATTCTTAATTTCCCCCAACGCCAAGCCCTATCGTTACCAGCAAGTTTGACGGACAACTCAATTAACCTTTATAAAACAATTAATAAAATCTAAGTTTATGACCAATAACAAAGAAATAATTAAGATAGGACAACTAGAAATCAAATTTCTGCTTGAAGCCTCAGACACAAATGGACATTTAACAATGTTTGAGTTTTTAGTACCAAATGGTGCCAAGGTTCCATTGCCTCATTATCACGAAAGCTTTGACGAAGTTATCTATGGACTTGAAGGTACTATGAGCTTTATTATAGATGGAAAAGCTATAGACATATTACCAGGACAAACTTATTTTATTCCACGAGGAATAGTTCATGGATTCAAAAATTCAAACGAACTAGATGCCAAAGCATTAGCTGTATCAACCCCCGGATTAATTGGACCTGAATATTTCAAGGAGGTTGCGGAAATTGTGAATGCAGGCGGACCACCTGACATTTTGAAAATGAAATTAGTTTTTAAAAAGCATGGACTTGTACCCATAATGAATATGTAGCATGACAGTAAATAACGAAAAAAAACCAGCCGCTAACAAGGGATTTGGCGTTATTGGGGCGGGACGTTGATAACTTCGGCTTAGGTTCGCTATCAGGTTCGGTTTCGGTTTGACGGAATGCTATTTGGCTTTTTTGTTTTTATCTTCAACTTTTAAAACAACATTGGGCTTCAGTTGTCGGCAGACGTTTTTCAAATATCCTAACAACGCCAATCCCTTTTCCTTGTACCTCATTATAAAAACCGCGTCAATAAATAAATATAATATTATGTATTAAAGTATTTGCTTAAATAAGAAATAAATGTAATTTTGCATTATGGAAAATAAATCTTGTATAAGACAACAAGCCGATATCGAACAAATAAATCGTTGCAAATACACAGTTTCGGAACTAAACGAATCGTTTGACTATTTAGCAAATGGACTTTCATTAGTCGGAAATAGTGTGCGACTGAAAATACTTTACCTACTTTTTGATGAAAAAAGACTTTGCGTTTGTGATTTAAGCGATATTCTCGGAATGAATATTTCTGCTATTTCTCAACACTTAAGAAAAATGAAAGACAGAAATCTATTAGAAACAGATAGAGAAGCTCAAACGGTTTTTTACTCACTCACAGCAGAATATAAAAAAATGCTGAATCCATTTTTTGAAATACTTGATAAAAACAAAATTTTAGAAACGGTATGAAAAGTGAAAACAAAATAATTGGTGCAGGTTTATTTACTGCAATTACGGCTTCATTATGCTGTATTACACCAGTTTTGGCTCTAATCGCTGGAACAAGCGGAATTGCTTCAACATTTTCTTGGATAGAACCTTTTAGACCTTACCTAATTGGACTAACAATTTTAGTTCTTGTTTTTGCTTGGTATCAAAAACTAAAACCTCAAAAAGAAATTGACTGTGAATGTGAGACGAACGAAAAACCGAAATTTATTCAGTCAAAAAAGTTTTTAGGAATTGTAACTGTATTTGCAATTGTAATGTTGGCTTTTCCATACTATTCAGGAATTTTTTACCCAAACACAGAAAAGCAAATAATAGTAGTTGACAAATCGGACATTAAATCAACTGAATTTAAAATTAGTGGAATGACTTGTGTGAGTTGCGGGGAACACGTAAATCGCGAAATAAATAAACTCAACGGAATTGTAAACTCAAAAGCATCCTACGAAAATGGAAATGCAATCATAGAATTTGACAAATCCAAAACGAACGAAACGGAAATCGAGAAGGCAATTAACTCAACAGGTTATAAAGTAACCGACAAAAAAGAAAACTAATGGAAATTCATTTAAAATCAGAAATCACTTGTCCAAACTGCGGACATAAAAAAGTAGAAGATATGCCAACAAACGCTTGTCAATTTTTCTACGAATGCGAGGCTTGTAAAACGGTTTTGAAACCGAAAGAAGGTGATTGTTGTGTTTATTGCTCTTACGGAAGTGTAGCTTGCCCACCAATTCAAGAAAATAAAAATTGTTGTTAGACCAAATAAATAACGAGGTACAACAGCGGTTTTGCAAGATTGCGAATTTTCTGCTAAATTCACGTTTACGTTTGGCAAGAAATTTTATCTTTAACGGAAAATAATCGGTTACGAACTTCGCAACCTCGCCAAGCGGCGAAACGTTGCGCTATTTATAAAATTTTATCAGACAGAATATAAATTAAAAGATTATTCTTTTTTTTTGCTTCACGACGCGGAATTGAAGCCCCAATAATTTTATCTTTGCAGATATTTCAATCGATACTAAAACTATTGAGCGAAATTATTTAAATTAAGAAACTCTCGTTCTAAAATAAGAGTTGCTTTCAAAATTATATAAAATTTGTAATGAAACAAATTATTTCCATAGACTTTTACTTTCAGCATTTAGCGCATATCCCACTTATTGATGTGAGGTCGCCTGGAGAGTTTGCAAAAGGACACATTCCAAATGCTACTAATCTTGAATTATTTACGGATGAAGAACGCGCAGTTGTTGGTACTGCTTATAAAAAAGAGTCTAAAGAACGGGCAATTGAAATTGGGTTTGAGTATGTAAAGCCCAAACTAAATGATTTTGTGACTAAATCTATTAGAATTGCGCCTACAAAAGAAGTTGTAATACATTGTTGGCGTGGAGGCATGAGAAGCAACGCCTTTGCCGATCATCTTATTGAAAATGGTTTTGAAAAAGTTTACTTTATTGAAAAAGGATACAAAGCTTTTAGAAATTACGTATTACAATTTTTTGAACAACCCTTTAATCTTAAAATTCTAGGCGGCTATACTGGTACTGGCAAAACTGAAATACTGTATTCTTTAAAAAAGAAGGGGCAACAAGTTGTTGACTTGGAAGGATTGGCCAATCATCGGGGTTCCGCTTTTGGAGGGATAGATCTTCCACCTCAGCCAACAACTGAGCAATTTGAAAATAATCTGTTTTCGATAATGCAAAGCTTAGATCCTACCGCACCAATATGGGTTGAAGATGAAAGTAGATTAATTGGACAAGTGTCAATTCCTACTGCATTCTATTTAAAAATGAGAGATATGCCTGTTTATTTTTTAGATGTTCCCCTGCAGGAAAGAGTAGCACATCTTGTGGATACTTATGCAAGTCTCAGCCAGGATAAACTAGCCGATGCAATTACCCGAATTACTAAAAGACTTGGTTACGACAATGCTAAATTTGCTTTGGTGGAACTCGAAAATAAAAATTACCACAAAGTGGTAGAAATCATGCTGATATATTACGACAAATATTACTTAAAAGGATTACAACAACGAGAAGTTTCTAGAATTCTAGAATTTAAAATCCCCACTGTGAATCCTGAAGAAACCGCAGGGTTTTTAATAAACTTACTAAATTAAATAAAATGAATGAAGATATAAAACTAACAAGTTTTAGTCACGGCGCAGGTTGCGGATGCAAATTATCACCAAAAGTATTAACTACAATATTAAAATCTACCACGCCAAAATTAGAAGACCCTCGCCTTTTGGTGGGTAACGATACTAGAGATGATGCTGCGGTGTACGACATGGGAAATGGAACAGGAATCATAAGTACGACTGATTTTTTCTTACCCATCGTAGATGACCCTTTCACTTTTGGAAGAATTGCTGCTACTAATGCATTGAGCGATGTATATGCCATGGGCGGAAAACCATTAATGGCAATAGCAATCTTAGGCTGGCCAATTGATAAATTATCCCCAGAAGTGGCCGCTCAAGTAATGGAAGGCGGTAGAAAAGCCTGCGCTGATGCGGGAATAATAATCGCCGGTGGTCACAGTATTGATAATCCAGAACCTATTTTTGGACTCGCCGTTACAGGGTCAGTTGTGATCTCTAATTTAAAATGCAATGATAAAGCAGAACCAGGAAGTATCCTTTATCTCACCAAACCGTTGGGTGTTGGGATTTTAGCTACGGCACAGAAGAAAGGTGTCTTAGAAGATGAACATCAAAATATTGCTTCTAATTCGATGACCATTTTAAATGATGTAGGTTTAGAACTGTCAGAAATGGAAGAAGTAACTGCCTTAACAGATGTAACTGGATTTGGACTCATGGGTCATTTATTAGAAGTGTGCGAAGGAAGCAATGTATCTGCTAATATTAACTATAGCAAAGTGCCAATTTTTAAAGAAATTCATGGCTATCTTGATAAAAAATGCGTCCCTGGAGGAACTCTAAGAAACTGGGACAGCTATGGTAATAAGCTTAATATTGAGGACGAAAGGCGACGACATATCTTATGTGATCCACAAACCAGTGGCGGATTATTAATTGCTGTCAGAAAAGAGGCTGCTGAAAAAGTGGAATCAATTCTTAGAAGTAAAGGACTTTATGCTGAACCAATAGGAGCACTGATAGAAAAGTCAGAATGGCCAATATATATTAATGATAAATAATATTGACCAAGACGATCTCAAAAATTAGAAAAATTACGATGCAACAAAACCTATAAGTATTAGCGCCATCCGTTACACTAATGCTCACATTTAAAGCGTAATATGCTACCAAACTATAATTACGGTAACGAGAAGAAGTTTAAAACAGTTATATTTTTCAAGCAGAGCTTATAATTTTGACTTTGAAATTTATAATGAACGAAATAAAAATTGGAATGATGCAGAAGTGGAAATTTTTGTTTCTATTAAATAATCACAATTAATTTTCTTATCTATTTTAATTACTTTAATGTTGTAAAAATGTGGATGATGCTTAATTTAAGTAATTAAATAAAAAATGACAACCGAAAATAAGATTTTGGTGAACAAAATCAAATTGATTTCATTAAGGCGCTGCATTTATACTATATTCGGAGTGACGAAATTTTACCATCAATAAACAATGATTTCAATAATAAAAGCAAGCGAAAAAGATAATAAAGTAATTGTAAGTATCGGCAAAAATTCCGTAGCTGATGCGCATAAAGGAAGTTGTCCTCAGGAAGACCTTGATGCATATATTGCTGCTAATTATAACGACAGTGCGATTAAAAGTGAACTAAACAATAGTAACAATATTTATCATATCCTTTATTATCAAGATAAAGCAGTTGGTTTTTCAAAAATTATTTTGAATGCTAAACACAAAAATATTAATTTAGAAAATGCTGCTAAATTGGACAGAATTTATTTGCTAAATGATTTCCAGGGTTTAAAACTTGGATTTGAACTTTTAAAACACAATGTAGATTTTGCAAAAAATAACGGTCAGATCGCAATTTGGTTGTACACCTGGACAGGCAATTCGAAAGCAATAAATTTTTATAAAAAATTTGGTTTCGAGATTGTAGGCAGTCATAATTTTTATGTCACGCCAACATCCAGTAATTTAAATCATCAAATGCTTTTAAGTTTTAAATGAGCAGTTTACAAAAGTTAAGATTTTGCTGAATAGATAAGTCTTTTACTGATTCCGGACTGTTTATTTTTTTTAATTATTGAACTTCTGAGAATGCCCGAAAAGCTTATCAATAAATTAGCCTCTCGATAACAATATTATTTTTTTAACTATACCCGCAGTGATAAATTTAGACTTGAAATGATTGAACTAAGAACAAGTAATAGTTGTTGCGGCTAAAAATTTTACTATAAATTTACCTAGATGTTTGACTAAAATTTTATAATTATGATATTAAATTCTGATAAATATTGCACTATAAATCAAGCACAAATTAATTACAACTACTCAAAAACCATTTACACATATCTTTTTTAAATGAAACAATTATTAATTTTAATGGCATTTGGTTTGTCCGTCAATTTATCGTCTCAAACGATGATACCATTTCAAAAACCATTAAAACTGACTCAAAACAGATCTGTTAAAAATACATTGAAACTTTATTTAAATGAAAAAAAATGGAATGAAATTTTTCCCAATAGGTTTGGAGTTAATAAAAAAAACAAAGAGAAGACTTGCGTTGACTTCTATTCTTTCAAGGCCTTTCTAGCAGCAGCAAGTTATTTTCCAGAATTTTTAAAAGGTGATCCGCAAACTCAGAAACGAGAATTGGCGGCATTTTTAGCAAATATTGCACAAGAAACAAGCGGTGGTTGGGCAGAAGCGCCGGGAGGTTATTTTAAATGGGGCCTTTATTTTTTAGAAGAACAACAAAGCGGTTTACAAGATGATTATACAGATTTTTCAAAGGTTAATTATCCGCCTACAGTTGGTAAAAAGTATTTTGGTCGTGGTCCTAAACAGTTGAGCTGGAATTATAATTATGGACAATTCAGTGAAGCATGGTTTGGAACAAAAGACACTTTATTAAAAAATCCTGAATTGCTATCTCAAGATCCGGTGATTTCTTTCGCGTCTGCAATTTGGTTTTGGATGATGCCGCAATTTCCGAAACCATCTTGCCACGAGGTTATCACGGGAAAATGGATACCTTCAGAAAACGATGTTCAAAATGGGCGATTGCCTGGATTTGGAGCAACAGTAAACGTGATCAATGGCGGCGTGGAATGTGGAAGTGGCACCGATCTGGAAAAAACGAATTACCGATATCAATATTACAACTATTTTTGTACTTATTTTCAAGTTTCAGCTGGCGATAATCTTAAATGCACCAACCAGAAACCTTTTGGACGTTAATTTTCTTAATATTAAAATATTTTACGTTGCGTTTTTCGCATAAAAAATTTCATCTTTAAAATAATAGTAATCGTGGAATTTTTAAACTTATAAAAACGCGCAAAGTCTACTTTCAAAATTAAATCGTACATAAACTTAAAACAAAATAATGATACGCATAATCCTCATCATCATTCTCTTTATACTTTCTCTTGTTAATTTTTTTCCCGTTCCTAGCCAAAGCACTTGGTATGTAGGGATTGCAGTTCCTGAATTTCCGTGGATTTTTATGATTGTGGCATTAGCACTTTTTATTTGGAGCTGGTATTCTAAAAAATTTAGAAAATTTACTTTGATAATGAGCGTTATTACTTTTATGACTTTAACATCCCCGATAGTCCGTGCTTATAATGTTGGAAGGAGTTTAGACAAAAATCTAGAAAATGCGTATGGTGTAAAAGATTCTGATATGACGGGTTTTCACCAAAAGAAACCATTTAGTTTTTTTCAAATGTTTACTGGAAATGGTGCAAAAAATATTCCTTTTAAAACTTACACTTTTGCAAAACCCGCAGGTGTTGATCTCACTTTAAATTTTACACCTTCTGCCCTTCCCGGCATTCGTCCGTGTTTGGTAGTCGTTCATGGAGGTTCATGGAAACAGGGAAATAACAGCGAAATTGCGGCAGAAAATAATTATTTTGCTAATGTTGGCTATCAGGTGGCAACAATTAGCTACAGACTTGCGCCAAAATTCCCTAGTCCGGCACAGCAGGAAGATCTGCATTCCGCTTTTAAATGGCTTCGTTCTCATGCAACTGAATTAAAAATTGACACCACAAATTTTGTTTTATTAGGAAGATCAGCGGGTGCGTCAATTGTTTTAACGATGGCGTACACGGGACATGAAAACGGTGTAAAAGGCGTGGCTGGTTTTTACGGCGCAATTGCTTTGCCCTGGAGTTATAAAAACCCTGATAATCCCTGGATAATGGATTCCAAAAAGGTGGAACGTGATTTTTTAGGTGGAACGCCAGAACAAGTTCCAGAAAGATATAATGCAGAATCACCTTTATTTCATGTGACCAAAGATTCTCCGCCAACATTTCTGGCGCACGGTTGCAACGATGCCCACGTTTGGCATGTGCAAAGTGTGGCGTTAAAAAGAGAACTTGACAAGCATAAAGTTAAGAATTATTTACTCACTATTCCTTGGGGAACGCATGGTTTTGAATATAATCTAAATGGTCCGGCCGGACAATTATCAATGTATTCTTTATGCCGGTTTTTTTATTCTGTTACACAAATGAAAAAATAGCAAACTGATTCTTATCTATTTACCGAGTTTAATTTTTAAATTCTTGATCATGTCTTTCGTCATTTCAGAAATACCGAAAGTATAAGATAAATCCCAATCTTTTTTGGCAATAGAATCATCAATCGAAGCTGGCCAGGAATCTGCAATTTCTTGGCGAAAATCAGGCTGATATGAAATTTCAAATTCCGGAATTTCTTTTTTAATTTCTGCCGCTAATTCTTTTGGCGTAAAAGACATTCCACCTAAATTATATGCAGTATGAATACTCAGTTTTTCCTTAGGTGCTGCCATTAATTTTAAAGTAGCGTCAATGGCATCGTCCATATAAAGCATCGGCATCGCCGTATTTTCTGTAATGTAACTGGTGTATTTTTTTTCTTCTAAAGCTTCGTAAAAAATTTCTACCGCATAATCTGTCGTTCCGCCACCAGCAGGCGTTTTCCACGAAATTAATCCAGGGTATCTGATACTTCTCACATCAACACCATATTTATCAAAATAATATTCGCACCATTTTTCTCCGGACATTTTGGAAATACCGTAAACTGTTGTTGGATTTAAAACCACATCCTGTCCCACATCTTC
Source organism: Halpernia sp. GG3 (assembly GCF_052976925.2). Taxonomy (NCBI): domain Bacteria; kingdom Pseudomonadati; phylum Bacteroidota; class Flavobacteriia; order Flavobacteriales; family Weeksellaceae; genus Halpernia; species Halpernia sp. GG3. The sequence goes on along the minus strand of NZ_JBRIIR020000009.1, from coordinate 112,055 downwards.
TTTCGGAATTCCTGTCCCAAAAACAGCAATTGAACTGGGCCAGAAAATTTTAGCAATTAATCCTTCTTTTGCCATTTCACAGAAATTAAGCAAAGGTTCTACGTTTAATTTCCACGCGAAAAGCGGCTGTTTTTCTGAAGTCCCGGAAAGTAAAGACGCTAAATGATAAACTGTGGTAATTTCATAATCTTTAATGACCTGCCTTACCAGCTCTGTATTAGAAACATCCATTCTTTCATAATAACCGGCAGATGTTAAATCTTTTTGCCATCTGTCTAAACCAGAAGCGACCACATTTTCAGCACCATGCATTTCTACAAGTCGGTTTGTGAGTTCCGTCCCAATCTGTCCTAAAGCGCCTGTAATAAGAATTTTTTCTGTGATCATAGTTTATTGTATTACTCGCAAATTTAATAAAATTTAAGGTTGAAAAAAATTGTAAAGGCTTTATTTAAATTAAAAATCATTACATATGTGAAGTTGAATTCATATTTTTGAACTATTAAAAAATAAACTAAATGAGTAATCCAGAATTTATTATCAGGAAAGCAACTGAAATTGATACAGTATTGATTTTTGATCTAATTAAAAAGTTAGCGACATATGAAAAAATGGAAAATGATGTGGTGGCTAGTGTTGAACAGTTAAAGGAAAACATTTTTAAAAACAACTTTGCCGAAGTTGTAATTGCGGAAGAAAATTCTAAACCGGTCGGATTTGCTTTGTATTTCTTTAACTTTTCCACTTTTTTAGGAAAACCAGGACTTTATCTGGAAGATTTATTTGTGGAAGATGATTGTCGCGGAAAAGGTTATGGTAAAAAATTGCTATTGCATTTAGCTAAAATTGCGAAAGAAAAAAATTGCGGCAGAATGGAATGGTCGGTTTTAAACTGGAATGAACCTGCGATTAAATTTTATGAATCTTTGGGTGCCAAAGGAATGGCTGAATGGACAGTTTATCGATTAGATAATAAAACAATTGCTGACCTAATTTCCAAATAATCCAATTAGGCGGTTTTTTTTATCAGAAAATTATAAATTACCCAGTTGGGACTTAATTGCAGAGAAATTATAACACAGAATATGTCGCAGCCCGACCTGAGCGGAAATCCTTTTTTTGCGGTTGGTAAAGCTTTAGCAATAAAAAGATTGAGAGTGGAGGGCGGATGAAGCTGCCCAAAGAAAATTAATATTAATAAGTGTAACGAAATCACACCATTTAATCTCTAAAATCTACTTTTATTTAAATAATATTTCATATTTTTGCACCTTGAAATTATTAACAACTAATTTACAATTATGAACAATTACGAAACTGTTTTCATTTTAACTCCCGTTCTATCTGAAGCGCAGGTAGAGGAAGCAGTACAAAAATTTGAAGATCTATTAACTTCAAACAAATGCGAAATCGTTGCCAAAGAAAAATGGGGACTTAAGAAATTAGCATATCCAATTCAATTGAAAAAGAATGGATTTTACACTTTAGTTGAATTTAAAGGCGAAGGAACTGTGGTTGCAGATCTGGAATTGGCTTTTAAACGTGACGAAAGAGTAATCCGTTATTTGACGACAAAATTAGATAAACATGCTATCGAATGGGCTGTAACCAGAAGAGCAAAAAGAAAATCTGCGAAAGCTTAATTATTAATCCTTAAAAACAAAAAGACATGGCAATAGATGATATGGCTCAACAAGCCGCAGCAGGTGGAGAATCTGAAATTAGATTTCTTACCCCAATTGATATCAATACAAAATCAGGAAAAAAATATTCCAGATTTGAAAAATTTGGTATTAAATATGTAGATTACAAGGACCCAGATTTCCTTTTACAATTTGTAAATGAGCAAGGTAAAATTTTACCAAGACGCTATACAGGAACTTCTTTGAAATACCAAAGAAAAGTATCTTCTGCAATCAAAAGAGCAAGACATTTGGCTTTAATGCCTTACGTAGCAGATTTACTAAAATAATATTTAACAAAAAAAATTGTTGGTTGTAATCTTACACCTAACTTTTAAAATAAAAAGGACAACAATGCAAATTATATTAAAAAAAGACGTAGAAAACTTAGGTTTAGAATTCGATACAATCGATGTAAAGCCTGGCTACGCAAGAAACTTTTTGTTACCGCAAGGTTACGCACTTCTAGCAACTCCTAAAAACAGAGCTTCTCTTGCAGAAACTTTGGAATCTAGAAAAGAAGAGGAAGCAAAATTAGTTGGCGATGCTAATAAAATAGTTGAGCAATTGAAAAAAATCAATATTATTATCGAAACTAAAGTTGGTTCTGGTGATAAATTGTTTGGCTCAATAAACAATTCAAATCTTTCTGAAGAACTTTCTAAAAAAGGTGTGAGTATTGATAAAAAATATATCAAAATTCCTGGAAATACGATCAAAAGAACTGGTAAGTATACTGCAAAAGTAAGATTACACAGAGATGTGGAATTTGATTATGACTTTGAAATAATCTCTGATGCGCCACCAGTAGTTGAAAAACCTAAAGCAGCACCTGCTCCGAAAAAAGCAGAAGTTTCTGAAGGAACCACTTCTGAAGAAGCATAAGATTCACTTCTTATAAAACTAAAACCGTCCTGACATTTTTGTCAGGACGGTTTTTTTTGAGAAATTTTTATTATTTGGAAACTATATCATGGTTTAGAATGTTTACAGAGTTTTAAATTTCAGCATTTTACACATAATATTATTTCTGCCAATTAATTCTAACCATTTTTACATCATGCGAATTAGTGCCGATCATAATATCAAAATCCCCAGCTTCCCAATCGTATTTTAAATCGCTGTTGTAAAATTTTAAATCTTCAGGTGAAATTGCGAATGTCACTTTTTTACTTTCACCAGCTTTTAAATAAATTTTCTGGAAACCTTTTAGTTCCTTTACTGGTCGGGTCACGCTCCCAACTAAATCTCTAATATAAAGTTGCACTACTTCTGCTCCATCATATTTCCCGGAATTTGTTAATAAAACACTCGCTTCAATTTTTGTACTTCCTTTTGGTTTTAAGTTTGAAACTTTAAAATCAGAGTAATCAAATTTGGTATAACTTAAACCAAATCCGAAGGGATAAAGTGGCGTATTGCATTCATCAATATAGTTTGATTTATACCTTTCAAACTCACATTTATCCGTTTTTTCTTCACTCAAAGGTCTTCCGGTATTTTTATGATTGTAATAAATTGGAACTTGACCTAAACTTCTGGGGAAAGTGACGGGCAATTTTGCTGATGGATTAACCTTTCCAAACAAAACATCTGAAATTGCATTCCCTGCTTCCGAACCCGGAAACCAAACATTCAAAATAGCGTCTGGCAAGTCTTTTATATTAGATAAAGCCAAAGGTCTTCCAGTTAAAAGTACCATCACAATAGGTTTACCCAGCTTTTTTAGTTCTTTTAATAAATCAACTTGCGACTGCGGAATGGTAATTTCAGTTCGGGAAGAAGATTCACCGCTCATTTCTGAAGATTCACCAATTTCTAAAATAATAACATCAGATTTCTTCGCCACTTCAACTGCTTCCACTAAAATGACTTCTGGTGGACGGGAATCTCTGTCTGTTATTTTTCCATTAGCCGCATAAATTGATTCTAATTTTTCACTATAATCCACATTGGCACCTTTTGCAGATATAAATTTCACAGAACTTCCAAAGTTATTTTCTAAACCTTTCATAATAGAAACTGAGTTGGTTTGTTTCGCTCCCACACTCCAAGTTCCCGTCATGTTCACCGCATTATTCACCAACGGTCCAATTACAGCGATTGTTCCAGTAGGTTTTAGTGGTAGAATTTGATTGTCATTTTTTAATAAAACCATAGACTGCGCAGCTGTTGTTCGCGCTTGTTTTATATTTTGTACGCTATAAACTTCTTTCGCGGCTAATTCTACATTTCCATATTTGTATGGATTATCAAACAAACCCAAATCATATTTTGCATTTAAAATTCTAGTTGTGGCTAAATTTATTTCTGCTAAAGTTACTTTTCCTTCATCCAAAGATTTTTTTAAAGTGGTTAAAAAACCATCGCCTACCATATCCATATCCACCCCGGCTTTAAGTGCCAACGCAGAAACTTGCTGAAAATCTCCCATTCCATGTTCTGTCATTTCCGGGATTCCTGTATAATCTGAAACTACAAAACCTTTAAAACCCCACATTTTCCTTAAAACTTCCGTTTGAAGCCATTTACTTCCTGTTGCCGGAATTCCATCCACTTCATTAAAGGAAGCCATTGCAGACCCAACTCCTGCATCAACTGCGGCCTTGTAAGGTGGAAAATATTCGTTGAACATTCGAAGTCTGCTCATGTCTACCGTATTGTATTCCCGTCCTGCTTCTCCCGCGCCATAAAGGGCAAAATGTTTGACACAAGCTAGAATCGTGTTATCAGCTGCCAAATTTTTTCCTTGGTATCCGAACACCATCGCTTTGGCAATTTCACTTCCCAAATATGGATCTTCACCAGAACCTTCAGAAATCCTTCCCCATCTTGGTTCCCGAGAAATATCTACCATTGGTGAAAAAGTCCAACTTATTCCATCTGATGCAGCTTCATGCGCAGCAATTTGAGCAGATTTTTGAATTAAGTCCACATCCCAGGAAGAAGCCAGGCCTAGAGGAATTGGAAAAGTAGTTTCATAACCGTGAATAATATCCATTCCAAAGATTAAAGGAATTTTCAAACGGCTTTGTTCCACCGCAATTTTTTGTACAGCGATAATTTTTTCTGCCCCTTTAATGTTGAACAATCCACCAACCAAACCTTCTTTTATTTTTTGTGCGATATTGGAACTTTTGGCTTGTCCAGTTGCAAAATCACCAGAAGTAGGAAGATTCATTTGTCCTAATTTTTCTTCTAACGTCATTTTTGACAAGAGGTTTGAGACAAATTTATCTTTTTTTATTTGATAGTCTTTTGTCTCATAACTTTGTACAGGTTTCGTTTCTATTTCCTGTGCAGAATAGCAAGTTGCAAGTGCCAAATATGCAGCGATCATTATCTTTTTCATAGATAGGTATTTATTGTCTTGATTTGTCAAATGAAATCGCCAGCCTAAAGTAATTTTTATCTTCAAAATTTTGAGTTAGCGATTTTATTGTTTTATCTTGTTATATGAGAAATAAAAATTTCTTTTATTTAATTATATGCCGAGCGCATTATTTGAAAACTAATTTCTGGGCAAATAGCCAATCATAAAATTTTGGATCAGAATAAGTGGAATCCCAAGAATTATGATTGTCATTTTCAAAGATGGTATAATGAACGTTTTTATCACAAGTTTTTAATTTTTGATACATTGTGGTGCTATTTTCCAAGGGAACGACGTCATCCAAAGCTCCATGGAAAATCCAGATGGGTTTTTCTGCGAGTTGTTGACAGGCGCGGTCTAAAGTTGGACGATTCATCGGTGCGCAAACCGGTGCGATTGCAGCGAATAATTCTGGATGTTCATCCGCTAATTTCCAACTTCCCCAGCCACCCATAGAAAGTCCCGTAAGATAAATTCTACTCTTATCTATGTTGTAGTTTTTAACAATGTTTTCTAATAACTTATAAATAGCTTTAGTATCCCAATACTTACCTACTGGGCATTGCGGTGCTAAAATTGCGACGTCCTCCTTCATTAAATTTTTGTTAGTGAAAGGACTGTGGGCTTTTACTCTATCTAAATCCTCACCACGCTCTCCCGAACCGTGAAGAAATAAAATTAATGGAAAGGGTTTTGAAATGTCTTTTGGTAAATCTAATATAAAATTAAGAGAAACATTTTCTCTAATTTCTATTTGAAAATTTTTACGGATTTCCTGGGATCTCAGCTGAGAAAATACTAAAAAAAACAAAAGTGTAACTAGCCCCGATGGAAGCGGTATCCTTTTTTTGCCCGAGCGAAGCGAGCGCAAAAAAAGATATAGCGGACAGCGGGAAATAGCTCCTAAAAAAAAATTCATAAATGAGTATTTTAATTAATGTGATGCTGCGTTGATTTAAATCCCAATTTTTGCAGACCAGCTCTAATTTCTGGTGCATTCATAAATAAATCCCAAAGAAAACCGGTGCGGTAGTTTTCTATCATTGGGTTGATAGTGCCCTGATCTATTGCAAGATATTTTTTGGCTACCCAATTATTAAAATTGATGGAAGTAGCATCAAATGGACCCGCAACACCGACAAATTCTGGTTTTTCTTTGTAGATAAATTTTAGAAAATCCATTGATTTTTCTGGCGTGTACGGAAAACTGCTAAGTGCGGCCGTTGGACTAATTACGCCTTTATCGTTGATTGGCGAATGTGCAGTGTAACCAACGGAACCATCGTCATCTCTAGTGTAACTTGCGGTTAAACCCCAATAATTTTTACTGTAACCTTTCCAGTTTTTTGGATTTTCTACACAGTAATTATAATTTATCAGGACCTGGTTTCTATTTAAATCAAAATAATTTTTCACATATTTATCTGATAAACCCCGAGGATCTAAACCCAAATAGGAATAGTGCGACCAAAAGAGAGGACCGCCATATTCTTCTGATCCATTGTGTTTTACGAAAAGCGGTAAATTATATTTGGTTTTATCTGTCGTGTAAGTTCCGTTTCTGCCCCAACCTTTTTCATACGTTTCTTTATCTATGGAATAGGTGGGTGACGATCCGGCTAAAACATATGTAATTAAACATTCATTATAGCCTTGTAGCGGGAAATTCATCTCCCAATTATACTGCTGCGACCAATGCCAATATAATACCTTTTCACCACCTTTCGTATACCAATTCCATTCTACACCGCGCCAAAGCTGATCACAATTTAAGGCTAATTTTTTTTCTTCTGAATTGCCGTTTTTAAAATATTCTCGAACACAAATAATTCCCTGCATTAAAAAAGAAGTTTCTACTAAGTCTCCGCCATTATCTTTTTTGCCAAAAGGAACCATTTTGCCTGTTTCGCCATTTATCCAATGGGAATAAGCGCCTTTAAACCGATCAGCTTTTTGTAAAAATTCAGTTATGTGGGTTAAACGTTTTACAGCTTCACTTCTAGAAATAAAACCCCGCTCAACACCAACTAAAATTGACATCAAACCAAACCCGGAGCCTCCAGTTGTAATTACGTTCGAATCATTGTAAGGATAGACACCGTCCGGATGGAATCTCTCCCGCGCTAAAAATGAATGCGGCTCCGCAAAATCCCAAAAATATTTTAAACTTTGTTTTTGAACTAAATTTAATAATTCGTGGTTTGAAAGGTTCATTTTATTCGTTTTGTTATCTTTTTGTGCTCTTAATGTGCAAGAAAAAATACATAAACCGAAAATGAAAAGTGACACAACATTTTTAATCATATTTTAAAAACCATATTTGGTGGAGTGAAAACCTAATTTTAATAGTCCTTGCCTCACTTCAGGTGCATTCATAAATAAATTCCAAATAAAACCTGTTTTGTAATTTTCTACCATCGGCGCAATTGGCCCTTGGTCTATTGCTAAATATCTTGGTGTAACCCAGTTATATTGTTGCGAATAAGCATCATAGGGACCCGCTGTACCAATGTATTTGGAAAAATTTTCATTATATAAAAACTTTAATTCATTCATGCTTTCTGCAGGAGTGTAAGGAAAACTTGAAAGTGCGGCGGTTGGCGAAATAACTCCTAAATCATTGTTTGGTGCGTGTGCAGAATAACCCGTAGAACCATCTGCGTTTCTTGAATAGCTAGCTGTTAAACCCCAACTCTTCGAAGAATAACCCAAAAAATTTTTAGGATTTGTGACACAATATTGGTACATGATCTTGGCATGATTTGTCACCACATCACCATAATTTAGATTTTGATCTGTTAAGCCATTTGGATCTAGCCCCAGAAAAGAATAATGAGAAAAAAACATCGGACCAACATTTCCCGTTGCACCCGAGTGATTTGCCAAAACGGGAATTCCATATTGTGATGCATTATTTTTTATCATCCCATTACTACCCCAACCTTGATCGTAAACAGATTTTGCAATAGTATGTGTTGGTGATGACGCGGCTAAAACGTAGGTCATTAAAGTTTCATTGTAACCTTGTATTTTTAAATTAATCGCCCACTGATTATCGGGAGACCAATGCCAATATAACACATTTTGATTACCCTGTGTATACCAATCCCACTCAACGCCCTTCCAGAGAATGTCTGCTTTAGTCGCTAAACCAAGTTCAGCAGGGTCTGTAGCGTTTTTGAAATACTCCCTGATACAAATCAAACCTTGTGTAAGAAAAGCAGTTTCTACCAAATCTCCACCATTATCCAAATTCCCAAAAGGAACTACTTTTCCAGTCACACCATTGATCCAGTGAGGCCATGCCCCGTGAAATCTATCAGCACTTCCTAAGAAATTTAAAGCAATTGTTAATCTTGAAACTGCTTCTGAACGTGGAATATATCCATTTTTAATACCAACTAAAATAGTCATCAGTCCAAAACCAGAGCCTCCAGTTGTGACTAAATTTGCATCTAAGCCAGGATTGTCTGTATGATATCTTTCCCGTGCTAATTTTGAATTACTTTCTGCATACTCCCAAAAATACTTTAATGGGTCTTTTTCAGCCAGCACTAGTAGTTCTGCTTCTGTATACTGGGTTGCGGAAGAAGGGGGATTTCCACCACCAAGTGGTGTACCGCCGCCAGTTGGAGTAACAACTGAACCTGAACAAGAAGTTAGAAATAATGCTGAAATAAAAAAAACTGAATAAATTTTCATAATAATATTTTAAAAAAAAGAGCCAAATCATGGCTCTTCTCTGGTTTATTTAGCGGCCATCTTTTTCCAGTTTGTAAATTGCAGAAACTTCCGCACCTGAAAGTGCAGAACTATAGATCCTAAACTCATCTAACATTCCTGCATAACTTGTTGCCCAATCCTGCTGGGAACCATTATTTAAAGGTGGCATAGTTTCAAAAGCATGGGAACCGAAAACTACCTTTCCGTTGGTTCCAACCATTTTAAAGTCACCGTAACCGGGTGCATTATTTGGATTATTTGCACCACCGGGATCTTGGGCGAACCATTTTGCTGAACCATTGGTCGCTCCACCTGCAGGCGAAAAAGCAAAACCATCTAAATTTACGGCTGGATCTCCATTTTTATAACATCTCACAGTACTTGTCTTTGAATCGTAAGCAAATACAACATGTATCCATGTATTTTTACTGTTATCAATATTCATTATAACGCCCTGACTTCCCCATTGGACTCCAGATCTGCCATTTTCCACACCTAATTTTAAACGAAGCCGATCTGGTTTACTTCCATCAGGATTTTCTAAAAAAACATTAATTCCACCCCAGAATTCTGTAGGTCTAACTATTGAAAATATTCCTTGCGCCCCTTTTCCCTGACCTGGTGTCGCTGGATCTACGGTTCCTGCACTGTTCATCCAAAAAGCAATTGTAAAACTATTTAACCCAGTTACGGGTATTCCTGCATTACCAATAAAATAACGCATTTCATCACTTGAACCTTGATAAGCATTTCCCTTTGCACCAGAGGTATATTTTACATTAGTGGGTGAAGCATTAAGAATATTCCCAACTTTATCAGTCAGATTATTTTCAAAACTATATTTTGCTACTAAATTTCCTGAAGCCACTGCATCTGAATTTTCGTAACCTCCAATTGCTGCGTAGGCAACAGGATTGTTGGTATTATCAATACTATCGCCAGCACAGCTTATAAATAATGAAGCAATCATTAAAGAAGAGAAGGCATATTTAAAATATTTTGTGTGTGTCATTTTTTTTAAATTAAAAAATTAATAGCCATTATTTTGCATTGTTAGGCCTTTTGCTTCTGAAATAAAACTTTGTGGGAAAGGAAAAACTTCATTTTTACCGACCGTAAATGTCTTACCATTAGCAGACATTGCTGCTGCCGCTTGACCTGTTCTAATTAAATCAAACCATCTGTCATGCTCAAAAGCCAACTCTAGCCGTCTTTCTTTATAAACTGCAACTCTCATATCTGCTTGAGTAACTGCCGTGGTATTTGCTAAACCTGCACGAGTTCTGACAAGATTTAAAAATGGGGCCGCCGCAGAAGTTAAAGTTAATTCATTCATCGCTTCGGCTTTCATTAGCAAAACTTCAGAATATCGCAAGTATCTAATATCTGCGTCAGAATCATCATCACCGCTAAAAGCAGAGGAATATGCTTTGTAACTATAGTAAGGATTTTCTACCGTGGACGGAACCACTCTACCATCGTACAAAGTCGAATTTCTAAAAATAATAGTTGCATTTCGCCTCACCGTATCTCCTTGAGCATTGTAAGCATCTACTAAACTTTGAGAAGGCGTATTAAAACCCCATCCCCAGCCGCCCGCGCCTCTTGCTCCTTGGGTTTGAGAATATTGCTGAATTCCTGGTTGATCTTGCCCTCCTTTTCCCTGAATTTCGAAAATAGATTCCTGATTATTTTCCCCAGTAATTTTATAGATGTCAGCAAAAGTCGGCGTCAGAGAATAGCCAGTAATTAAGTTACAATTATCTACAACTTGCTGCCATTTTTTTTGATAAAGAGAAACTTTCGCAAGTAAAGCATACGCTGCTCCCTTCGACGCCCGGCTAACATTTGCCCCAGAATAAGCACTTTTATCTGGTAAAGAAGCTATAGCGTCTTTTAAATCTTTTTCAATAAAGGCATAAACTTCCTCTTTCGTTTTTTTCGTTAAAAGCATTGTTCTATCGTTGCTATCGGAAGGATTTGGTACATGATCAACAATTGGAACTCCGCCAAAACAGCGTACCAAAGTAAAATATTCAAAAGCTCGTAAAAATTTAGCTTCACCAGTCAATCTATTTCTTAAATTTTGATTGGCATTTGTTAACAAAGGTAAGAATGCCAAAGCTTGGTTTGAGCGGTTAATTGCTTGATAATTTCCTTCAAAAACATCTTGAAAAGAAGGCATTGACGCATTAAAATTTAAGGCATCTAGTAAATCTTTATCAGAACCGCTATCACCTGGAGATGAGCCTTTATCAGCATCATCTGAGGTAATGCTGGAAATACCGATCCAAGGAAATGAGCTCATATTAAAATCTAAAAATTTAGCGTAGCAAGCTGTTACAAAACTCTCTGCGCCTGCATCATTATTATACAGCGATATATCTTGCGCAGATATTGCTTCTGTTGGTTTTACATCAAGAAAATCCCGGCTACAACTTTGATTAATGGCAGCACCCATCAAAAGCGCTGAGACCAATATTATTTTTTTATTCATTTTGATAACTATTAAAATTAAAATTGAAGATTTAGTCCCAACACAAATGACCGAACTGTAGGATAAGCATCCAATTCTATCCCTGTATTTCCATATGGATTCCCATCTGCATTAAGTTCTGGTGAAAATCCAGAGAATTTTTGAAATATAAATGGATTTATGGCACTTACATAAAGACGCAGAGATTTTAGATAATCAACTGGTTTTGAAAGTGTATAGCCCAGAGTTAAATTATTTATTCTAAAAAAGTCGCCAGATTCTAAATAATAGTTTGAAGCGATTGGCACCGAATTAAATGGAGCAGGATTAGAAGATCCTGTATTTGTTGCAGAATAAAAATTTGTTGCCACATTATATTCTACGTTTTCGCCAGAAAATCTTTGCGCTTTTTTACCATTATAAACTTTTGAACCAAGCGTTCCATAGCCATTAGCAGAAAAATCCAATTTTTTATATTTAAACCCTACATTGATACCATAAGTGGAAGTTGGAACATAAGATCCGAAAAACTTACGGTCACTAGCATCGTCCGCACCCGTTTTTCCATTTCCATTTGTATCTGTATAGGTAAAATTTCCACTCGCATCCTTACCGGAAACTTCCCACAGATAAAAACTACCTAAAGGATGACCCACTGCAGATTGGTCTAATAATTTGGTGTATTGACCATTTCCTAAACCACCACCACGAATTGGGCTGACATTGGAACTACTTAAATTGGTAAGTTCATTTTTATTGTAAGAATAATTTCCGCTTACATTATAACTGAAATTTTCGTTTATTTTTCCGTCATAGCTCAGCATTCCTTCTAAACCTCTATTTCTTACCGAACCTAGAGGAGATAATCCACTATTAGAAATGCCTGAAGTTGAAATTGGTATTGCAGCTAAAATAATATTTTTAGTTTCTCTATTGTAAACATCAAAACTACCTTTTATTTTTCTGTTTAAAATCTCAAAATCTAAACCAGCACTACTTTCTTCGGTAATTTCCCACGTTAGATTAGGATCAAAAATCTTATCAATCGTTACTCCACTATTGTTAGGTGAATTATTAAAAGAATAATTATAACTGGTTCCCGTAGCAAAAGGTAAATAATTAGTTGGTATATTTTGGTTTCCTAATCGTCCCCATCCGCCACGAAGTTTTAATAAACTAAACAATGAATTGTCTTTTAAGAAATTTTCTTTAGAAATTATCCAGCCCGCACCAAATGCGGGAAAAGTTCCCCATTTCTGACCTTCAGAAAACTGGGAAGAACCATCTCTCCTTATTGTTGCCGTCAATAAATACTTATCCATCAGCTTATATTGCGCTCTTGCAAAATATGAATTGGTTGTGTTTTTATTCCCATTAACACTTGTAAAAGATAAAAGCTGATCCAGGTAATTGGTTCCTGCAACGTCATAATAATTACTATTTCCAACTACATTTTTACGAAGATAATCCAAAGAGTTTGTGCCATCTTTTACGGTGGCTTCAGTTCCGACGGTAGCTTCAATGTTATGAATGCCAAATTTCTTAGAATAAGTAAAATAATTTGTCAGTACCCAATTAAAATAATCTTGTCTGCTGTTGCTAAGAAGATTGGTGTAGTTCGGCGCAGGTTGTCCTATTAACCTTTGCTGTCCGTCAAAATTGTAAGATTTAAAATTGTAATATTCACCAGAAAATTGGGAAGAAAATTTTAAATCTTTTATAATATCAATATCTACTTTTAAACCACCCTGCATTAAATATGATTTTTGTCTCTCATCATTAAAAGCCAACTGAGCCACAGGATTACCAACATTATTAAACTGAGAATTTCCAGTAGGCGACGCAAATCCGTCCGCTCCAACGATAGAAACACCATACTGTCCATCTGGGAAAAATACGGGAACAATCGGTGATTGTTTGTAAGCGTTCGTAAAAGCACTTAGAGGTTTTGGCGTTATGTTGCTAAATGTCACACTGATATTTTGAGTGACTACAATTCCTTTTCTAATTTTAAATTCATTATTCGTACGGACGGTTGTTCGGTTATAGTCTGTACCGTTCAAAATTGATTTTTCTTCATAATTACTCAAACTAAGAAAGTATTTAGCACTTTCAGAGGCACCGGATAGTGAAACGTTGTGACTATTATAAGTTCCAGTTCTGGTAATTTCTTTAAACCAATCAGTATTAACCGGTTGATCCTGCGAAAATTTAGTTGCGCCTAATGCAGTATTTGTATAATAGGAAAATATATTACTTCCTGCCATTTTCACCCTTTTTAAAGGTATTCTTACCCCTGCATATCCATCATATTCTACAGTGATTCCTTTTCCCCGTCCCGTTTTTGTAGTTATAATAATAACCCCATTTGCAGCTCTATTACCATAAATAGCTAAGGCTGAGGCATCTTTTAAAATATCATATGACAAAATATCATTACTATTGATATTATTTATATTGTCTACGAATAAACCGTCGACAACATAAAGCGGATTTCTACCTGAAAGTGCTGTGCCCAAACCTCTAATAATTACAGTTGGTGTAGAGCCCGGCAAATCTGAGGCGACAACAGTAACACCAGCCGCTTTACCTTGGATGGCTTATGTTGCGTTAAGTACTTTTGTTCTGTTTACTTCTTCGGAATTTATCGTACTAATGGAAGTGGTATTGTCCACTTTTTTTCTACTTCCATACCCAATCATTACTATTTCTTCTATTTTTTTCTCTTTGGTCAGGGTATCATTAATTTGCTGGGCATCTACAGACATGCCAAAATAGAATACAGCAACTAATGCAGACCACTTTAGGTTTTTTTGATTCATAAAAATAGGTTTTTGATGTTATAGTATCAAATGTAGACAATATTCTAGATATCCGTTAATATTTTGTTAAATTATGATATTACTTATGATAAAATGTCATTTGGCTTAAATTTTGAAAAAAAAATGTTATGAACAAAAAAATTTACTTGATTGCGGCAGTTTCTACTTTCACAATCGCCAGCACCGCCACGTCTTGCGTCGCATTGGTAAGTTCAGGTATCGGTTTGGCAATCTTAAAAAAAGTACTTTTGGGCGGCATTAACAAAGGTCTAAATATTTTCAGTGACAAACAAAGTTTTCTTCAAAATAATCTTATTGATCAGGCGATGCCAAGTCAGCTACGCGAAATAAATTCAACTTTAGAAAGTTTGGGTTTGAAAAATTTGGTTGCAAAGGAGAAAGATTATATCGCGCAAGCAGCAGTTTATACTGTAAATGTCTCAAGACCTATCCTTACAAATGCTGTTAATAATTTAACTCCAGATGATGCCGCAAGAATAGCCCAAGGCGGAACTGGAATCGCAACACAAATTTTAAGAGAACGTACAGAAAGTCAGCTAGTTGCTGCATTGACTCCTAAAGTTGATGAAAAATTAAACGAATTTGGAATTGTTAAGACAATAAATACCGCACTAAATGGTAGCAATTTATTAGGATCGCTATTAGGTCAAAAAAATTCTCAAAATCTTGCCTCAAATGGTCTTAGTAATTTCGCCACAAAACAGTTGGTAAATGGATTATTCAATATTATACAGAAGGATGAGACTGATAATACAAGTATGATTAAAAATGCAATAAATCAAAATAAATAAATGATTACTAATAGACTTTCAACAATTATGCAGTCAGCTTTAGTTGGCCAAATGACTAAAGAAGCACATGCTTCTCAAATATATTTATCTTATGGAATTTGGGCCGGCTCAAAAGGTTATAATGGTATTGCCAGTTTTCTTTTTAGACATTCTGCTGAGGAGCGCGATCATATGACAAAAATTATGGAGTACATTCTTGAGCGAGGCGGACGACCGCATATTGAAGCGATTCCGTTACCATTAAAGGATCCAAATAATTTAATGGAATGTTTTGATAAGATTTTTCAGCACGAAGTAGACAACACGTCTGCGATTTATAAATTGGTAGATTTATCTTTAGAACAAAAAGATTGGGCGACTTGGAATTTTGTGCAATGGTTTGTCAAAGAGCAAATTGAAGAAGAAAAAATAGCATTAGATTTAATAGATAAAATAAAAATAGCTGGCGGAAATCATGCTTCGGATGAATCGTTATTTATTTTAGACAAAACCTTGGGAGAATCTCCAGATTCTGTAACTTTAGCAAATTACATAGATTTAGAAAACTCATAAGAGTTAGGCTCTCATCGGAGACATTTTAAATTTTAAAAATAATTAATATGAATACTATAGGTCAAAATCAAAATGATGATCAAACTGCCTTTTATGCTTCGTTAAAAGAAAAATTAGAACAAACTCATGATTTTCCTGAAGATTATTTGTACAAATTTATAGTGACAAATGACCAGGCAAAACTAACGGAAATTTACCGTGTTTTCGATGGTACAAATTTTACAATGACCAATAGAGACAGCAAAAATGGGAAATACACTGCAATAAGTATTAATGCCTTTGTTTTAGATGCTGACCAAGTTATAAAAATTTATAAGGAAGTTGGTGTAATAGATGGCGTTATGATGCTTTGATAATATATTATTAAAAGATAAATTATCAATGAAATCCTCTTTTTTTTAAAATAAGCTTTATTATTATTAAAAGTTAAAATTAATCATTTGTTAACAAATGATTAATTAAATTTTATATTTTGTTAAAAAAAAGTTACTGTATTAATTTATAAACAATTCTTTGTTTTCAAAAACTGAATAAGCATCTATACTTTTACATTTGTACCGAAATTTTTTATTAAATATAAAATAATCGGTTAATTATGAATCTAAAAGTATCCTTATTCTTTATTTTTTTTGTTAATTTTTATTTTGCCCAAAGTATTTCTGGTATTGTGAAAGACAATATTACTGGAGAGGCCGTTGTGGGAGCAAAAGTAGAGCTAGATGGTCAGAAAGCAAATACCATCGTAAAATTAGATGGTTCTTTCAAAATAAAAAAAATTCTGCCAGGATCATACAATTTAAAAGTTTCATCACCGAACTATACAGATCTAGAAAAACAAATTACTGTTGAAGAGGATCAAAATATAAAAATAGAATTGATTTTGAATCCCAAGAACGAAAAATCAATAGAAACCGTAATTATAAATGGTTCAAGAGGATCTGATAGAAATATTCAGAACATTGAAAAAAATGCGGATCAACTGATGAATATTGTGTCTTCAAAAAATATTCAATTGATGCCAGATATTACTGTTGCAAATGTGCTGCAAAGAGTTTCAGGAGTGAATATTGACAGGAGCAGTACTGGCGAAGGACGATATCCAGTTATCCGAGGAATGGATAAAAGATTCAATAGTACTTTGGTAAATGGTATAAAAATACCAAGTCCCGATAATAAAAACAGATATGTTCCACTGGATTTATTCCCGTCCGAATTATTAGAAAGACTGGAAGTTATTAAATCTTTAACGCCAGATATGGAAGGTGATGCAATTGGTGGAACAATTAATTTAGTAATGAAAGATGCACCTAGTAGAGAATTAATAAACATTAATACCTCCGAAGGTTTCAGTTCTATTTTTACACAAAATCATCCTTTTTTATCTTTTAACCATGGTGTAATAAACAAAAAATCACCTTCCGAAGTAAATGGAGAAGATTACCATGCTGTTAGTTCAGATTTTCCTAGAGCAAATTTATCATACACTGATCGAGTAATGCCTCTTAATTATAATTTTGGTTTAACCTACGGAAATAGGTTCGGAAAGAATAAAAAATTCGGAGTACTACTTGCAGGAAGTTATCAAAATAATTTTAGAGGTTCCTCATCAATTTACATAAAACCCAATGCAGAACCGAATTCCGGAAATGTATCCACTTTTTCAGATATATTGGTAAGAAATTATTCTACACAGACTAAAAGATTGGGTATCAATGCAAAATTAGATTATCGTTTTAATTCTAAAAACAAAATAAGTCTTTATAATCTGTACACCACTTTAGATGAATTCCAGGCAAGACATTCTGTAGATTCTATATTTGCAATACAAAGAACAGGACCGGGAAGTGGAAATGTTCAAATTTTTGAAAGAACTTTCAGACAACTTCAACATATTTATAACACAACACTACAAGGAGATCATCAATTAACTGACAAATTAAAATTGGATTGGAGTGGTGTTTATTCGCGTGCCAAAAACGAGATGCCAGATTGGGCAGAATTTAGTTCATTGCACGCTGTATATCAAAATAAAATCGTTTCAGCAGATCAACTTCAAGGTATGGAAAGACAATGGACTCGAAATACAGATCAAGATCTATCGGGTTATATTAATTTCACCTATTCTCCAAAATTTTTCAGACTAAAATCAAGCTTTAAAGTAGGCGGAATGTACAGGCACAAGAAAAGGGATAATTATTTTAACTCCTATTCATTGACAGCAATTCTCAATCCTGACGGAAGCCCTCAAACTTTTACTAATATTTTTGATGCTAAATACGGATTTACAGGCACAAATACAGGTTTAGCAGGAGATCAAGGTGCAAATAATTATACATTTAATGAAGACATTGCCGCGGGTTATTTAATGGGTAAAATATTATTAACAGACAAATTGGAAATCTTAGGAGGCTTAAGAATAGAAAGTACCCAAGATAAGTATAACACTTTAGCAGCCAATAATTTTGATTATAAAGACGGTAGAATTTCTTACAAAGATGCCTTACCAAGCGCCCAATTAAAATATGAGATAAATAATCAGCAAAATATTAGAGCCTCCTATTACAAGGCAATTTCCCGACCTGGATTCTCAGATATTGTGCCTTTAAGAATTACTGGAGACGTTTATGACGAAGTAGGAAATCCCTTGATAAAAAGAACGCGATCCAGTAATTATGATTTACGATACTCCTATCTTTCAGGTGTTGCAAATCAGTTTTTGGTTGGTGCTTTCTATAAAAACATTATTGATCCCATTGAAACGACAGTGCAACACATTGGTAATCTACCAGGAAATATCGTATTGACTCCGTCTAATTTTGGCACGTCTGTTAACTATGGTTTCGAGGTAGTTTATTCAAAATATTTTGGAAACCTTGGGTTTTTAGCAAATTACACGTACACTCATTCCGAAATCACAACAAACAAATTACAACAAACAAGTAGCAATTTGCCAGAAATTGTTCAACAGAAAAGACCGATGCAAGGGCAAGCACAAAATATTGGAAATTTATCGGTAATATATAAAAATCCGAGATTGGGTTTTGACTCTCAATTGGCATTTGTTTATACGGGAGAACGAATTGCACAAGTAAGTGCTTTTAAAGATTTAGATTATTGGCAAAAGGCATACACCCAATTAGATCTTTCTTTAGAAAAAACGCTCAATAAAAATTTCTCATGTTTTATAAAAATTAATAATTTAACTAATTCTCCTTATGAATTATTTTTAAAACAACCCAATGTGTATCGCTCTGGAAAAGGTATTCTACCAATTCAGGATAGTGATAATAGAATCAATGTTCAAAGAGATTATTACAGATCCTCATTTTTATTTGGTGTAAGATTTAAAATGTAAAAACAAAAAATTATGAAAATTTCCTATCTATTTCTAGTCGGCATATTACTTTGTGGTATTTCGTGCTCCAGGTTCGAAGAAACCAAAACCGATCTTTACATACACACTGATGCACCCTCAAATCCTGTAAGTGATGCAGCACCATTGCACGGGAGCATAAAAGGAACTATGCTGAAAGGTAAAACCTATACCATTGATGCTGATGTATATATCAACAAATCTGATACACTTATCATTCAAGAAGGCGTACATGTAAATGTAATAAACAGTGCTGGAATCGTAGTGAAAGGAGTTTTTATAAGTCTTGGTACAAAAGAAGACCCCAACTGGATCACCGTTCCTAATGTCGTTAAAACTGATAATCCTGGTGCTGATGTAAACAGCGATCCGGCTTACAAAGGTCTATGGAAAGGTATTTTAGCATCCACAGATTGCCCTTTAATGGTTATAAAATGGACCCATGTGGAATTTGGAGGTGCAGCAGTCTTAGGGTTATTTTCAGATATAGGTTTCACATCTGGAAACAAAGGAGCTTACGATATTTATTTTCAAAATCCCAATGGATTATTTGTACTTGAAGATTCTTGGATTTATGGTTCAGTGGATGATCCTGTAAGAGTTCTAGGGGGCAGGGTTGAAATTTTCCGAAATACATTTGAAAAATGCGGTTATACGGGCGGTGAGGCTGTCAATTTGAAAGCTGGAGCTGTAGGAGATTTTGCGTATAATCTTTGTATCGGTATTGCTACTAATGGCCCAAAAGCTTCTAATAAATCTGCAACTACTGCACAAACCAATATGAGATTTTATAACAATACGATTGTAAATTGTGGTTTTAGAAGAGCAGATCCCGGAAGAGGAGGTTCTATAAATTATGAAGAGGGTGCTGCAGGAATGTATTACAACAATTTGATCGTAAATTGCAGATATGGCCCAAGAATAGTTCCCAATCCTATAGCGGATATTGCACACTTATTTTATGGCAGCACCTATCAATATACAGATGATGCAACTATGGCTTCCGAGTTTTATCCTCATGGTTATATTCAGATCCCACAAACCACAGATTTTCCAAAACCAAGTACATTTCTACCTAACAATTACCAACCTGGAGATGTTTACAGTGGTGCTGCAGTAGTGGGAATAAACAACCCTCTTTTCGTTAATGCTCCAGTTCCTATTCCGGCGGGACATCAAGCAATAGAGTACAGCGCTGTGCAAAATTTTAATTTTTCACTTAAACTTAATTCACCTTGTGTTGGTATTGGTTTTACAGCATTTAAAGCATTGGGTAATGAACAAAATTTTCCTATAAGTTTAAAATATGGGGCAACCGAAATCACACCTCCGGGAAAGGACATAGGCGCTTATCAAATAAATGGAGCAGGAAATAAACACTTTTAATTAATTTATTTACATTATGTATATCAGTTTTTAATTGTACGGCAAATATTTGTCGTGAAACTTTGCGGGATGAAACGCCTTTGCGCATTTGAACTCAACAAAAAGCTAGAAAACATTAGCGTTCTTTGTGTTCAAAAATTAATTATGATACACTAAAAATATTCAAATAGTAAATTTAACAAGATTATTATTCATAATTTAGCCTCAGTTATTTTTAAACTTATTTCCTTAAAAAAACTTTGATTACCGTAATCTTATAATATTTAAAATTGAAAATATTAATTACCGGCGCAACTGGTTTAGTTGGGACAGATTTAGTTAAAAAATTTCGTGCAAGAAATCACGAAGTTAATAGCCTGGTTCGCAAAAAAACAGGGGCTGAAAATGAATTTCTTTGGAATCAAAAGAAAGGAGACATTGATGAAAAAGCCTTTGATGGAATTGATTCAATTATTCATCTAGCTGGCGCAAGTGTCGGTGAAAGATGGACTGAAGATTATAAAAAGGAACTTTACTCCAGTAGAATTGATACGGCCCATCTTCTATTCAAAACATGTATAAAATTAGAGATAAAGTTAAAATCTTACATCGCTGCATCAGGTATTAATTACTATGGAACTTACACTTCAGACGGAATATTAACGGAAAATAATCAGGTAATGCACCAAGATTTTCTTTCAGAATTATCTGTTGCGTGGGAAAATTCAGCAGATGAATTCTCCTCAATTTCGGAAAAAATAGTTTGGTTAAGAACTGCAATGGTTTTGTCTGAAAAAGGTGGAAGCTTCCCAATGCTAAAAAATATTGTCGATTATAATATTGGGTCTACAATCGGTTCGGGAAAACAGTGGTTGAACTGGATTCATCTGGAGGATTTAGTAAACATGTACATTGTTGCAGTTGAAAAAACTGAAATTAATGGTAAATACAATGCAGTTGCTGATGAGATTCCTACCAATGAAGAATTTATGAAAGCCCTCTCAAAAGCAGAAAATAAATTATTTTTGCCGATAAATGTTCCTGGTTTTTTGATGAAATTGATTCTTGGGGAAATGTCAGAAATTATATTAACTGGAACAAGAGCCACCAATCAGAAAATAAAAAATACTGGATTTAATTTTAAATACAATACTATTAGCCAAGCGTTTGAAGACCTACTTTAAATTTATTTTCAGTTTAAAGTATCTTTATTTTTTTTAATGCTCTATAAAATATTTTACATTTTCTAAAGGTCTTCCGATCATCGCAATTTTTCCTTTAATTAAAATCGGTCTTTGGATTAAATTGGGATGGAGAAATAAAATATCAATTAATTCATCATTGGAAAGCGCTTCTAAATTTAGATCTAAGCTTTTAAACTCTTTTTCGTTTCGTCTAAATATTTCTGTAGGTGTACAATTTAGTTTTTTTAAAACTGTCTTGATTTCCAATTTCGAAAGTGGATTTGCTATAAAATCAATGATTTCAAACTTTACATTATTCTCATCCAGATACTCCAAAATTGTTTTTGATTTTGAACAAGAATTGTTATGTAAGATCTTAATCATAATATTTAAAATAAACCGTTGAGTTCCGCGTCAATACGCTCTAAAACAAAACCAAAATCCTCGGGATTTGAAACGAAATCTAAATCATTAACATCGATTACCAATAATTTTCCTTCACTGTAACCGTTGATCCATTTATCGTATTTTTTATTTAATTTCTGTAGATAATCAATACTCATTTCTGCTTCATAATCACGACCTCTTTTCGCAATTTGCTTAACTAAAGTAGGAATTTCAGCTTTCAAGTAAATCAGCAAATCTGGTGCCGAAACAAAACTTTTCATTAAGTTGAAAACGGTATTATAATTATTAAAATCCCTTTCAGACAAGAGATTCATTTCGCTTAAATTCTCGGCAAAAATATAAGCGTCTTCATAAATAGTTCTATCCTGAATCACACTTTTTCCACTTTCGCGGATTTCCTTTACCTGGCGAAATCTGCTTCCCAAGAAATAAATTTGCAAAGCAAAACTCCACTGCGACATATCTTTGTAAAAATCTTCTAAATAGGGATTTTGATCTAGATCTTCGTAACTGGGCCTTCCCGATTGTAATGCTTCGCCATATATTTGTTGTTTGATGGTTGTTTTTCCCGCGCAAATATTTCCTGTAACCGCAATGTGCATGTGTAATTATTTAAGAGTAATAAAATCGAAATTTCTTCTATTTTTCAATCTTGTAAATATAAAGTTTGTTTTTTAGGATTGCCAAGAAATTACTTGAGTTTTTATCCACAATTTTGGCTTTTTGGTTCTCAAAAACTTTCTTAAAAACGCCCGAAGAATTCCAACATAAGATCTTATTGTTTTCAATAATATAAAATTCTCCGTTTTCACGCCGAAGTTTTTTTCCGTTTTCTATTTCTGTTTTAAAAATTAAATTGCTTTGAAAATCATAGACAGAAAATTCCTTTTCCTTCAGTAAATAAACGTTGTTTTTAAAGACAATTAAATCTTTAATTCCTTCAAAATTAAAATTCATTAAATAAGAGTTTTGAATATTTTTATCTCGAAATCTGTATTTTATAAGGCGTTTTGTACTATCTTCTAGAATCCAAAAGTACTGTAAATCTGCCCCAAAAGCCATCACCACAGAACCAAAATCTTCACGTAAATTTACTTTCTGAATTTCCACCAAATTCACATCGTAAAGCCTCATTTCTTGAGCATTTTCAGAAAAAGCAAAGATATTGAGTGGATTTTCTACAGATTGCACTTTAAACGGAACCGTAAACATTATTTTTCCTTGTTGCAAACCAGTAGAATCGTATTTCGTAAAACTAAAATCTTTATTTTTATAGAGATAAATACTGCCATAATCATCTGCAAAAAATCCTTGTGCTTCCTTTAAATTTAAGGAATCTAATGGATTTTGTTTTTGCGCTGAAACTGCACAAAAAAGCATGATAAATATAAATTTCAGCAGTGTCAAAATTTTTTATTTTTTTTAATATAATAACTTAGAATCTTACGCACCCCGACCTGAGCGGAAATCTTTTTATTTTTTTATAAAAAAATAAAAGATTGAGAGCGGAAGACAGAAAAAGGTACCCAAATATTTAAGTTTAATTATAATTTACTGACTAATTTTAAGTTCATAAATTTTGCTCCAGTTTTTACCTGTCACTAACATATTATCACCTTTAAAAGCAATGCCGTTTAAAACCGCATCATTATCGTCTTTTACCAGATTTTCATTGACAATTTTGGTTAAATCAAAAACGCCAACCACTTCCCCATTTTCTGGATTAATTTTTAAAATAATCGGCTTTTGCCAAACATTAGAATAAATGAACCCATCGTGAAATTCTACTTCGTTTAATTGGTCAAAAGACTCAGTATTACCCGCGACGGAAATACGACGTACAACTTTAGAAGGATCAGAAGGATCAAGAAAATAGATGTTTTTTGTACCGTCCGTTGTTATCAAATTTTTTCCATCAGTCGTCATTCCCCAACCTTCCGCAATCATATTGTTAGACGTAAATTGGCTTAAAAGTTTGAACGTATTTTTATCATAAATAAATCCAATTTTTGTGCGATAAGTCAATTGGTAAAGTTTATCACCTACCGCAGCAATCCCTTCCGAAAAAATATTTGCCGGTTGATTAATCACTAACGAAGGCGTTGTACTCCCCAAAGTGTATTTCATCAATTTGGATTTACCCTCTAAACCAATACTTTCATAAACCGTATTTCCCTCTAAAAAGAAACCTTCTGTGAAATTTTTGGTATCGTGTGGATAATCCTTAATCAATTCATAAGAAAGTTTTTTTTCGGGATTTTTTGCATAAACATTTATCGTTGCATCTTGTTGAATAATTTCGCCATTTTTTTTCTTGATGTTATAAGTCACATCGTTTTCACCTAAAGTAAAATACGCAGGATCAATTTCCATTTTATTTAAATCTTTATCACCAAAACTGATCGAAATACTTTCAGAATTATCAGTGACATCTTTTGGTAGATCTATTTTATCACCAAAGTGATAAGCTTTACTCCCCATAGAATTGCTGTAATTATTCAGAGAGTTTTTAATTTCCTTATCTTTATTACAAGCGGTTAACAAAAGAAGTGACAGCATACCGCCAATAAAATATTTTTTCATTTTTTAATTTAATAATTATCCCAAATTTACAAAATTTTGTTATTCTTTTTTGAAGCAAAAGATAATGCTTAAAATTCTTTCGGATAGAAAAAGATAAATTTGATTTCTTTTAATTTTCTTAAATTGCGGTGTAAGAAAATAATATGAAAAACGCATTTATAATAGACGGAACACGCTCTGCAATTGGAAATTTTAAAGGGCAACTTGCTGTTTTGAGAACTGATGATTTATTGGCACAAATCTTAAAAAATTTAATTAAAAGAAATCCAGAAATTCCTTTAGATAAAATTGATGATGTTATTATTGGTTGTGCAAACCAAGCTGGTGAAGATAATCGGAATGTTGCAAGAATGGCGTTACTTTTGGCTGGAATTCCATTTTCAGTTCCTGGCGAAACGGTAAATCGATTGTGTGCGTCGGGAATGAGCGCAATTGTTCAAGCCGCAAGAGCAATAAAATCTAATGAAGGTGATTTATTTATCGCAGGTGGCGTAGAAGGAATGTCTAGAGCGCCTTACGTAATTTCAAAAAGTTCGAGCGCTTTTGGTACGGATGCAAAAATGTACGATTCCAGTTTCGGCTGGCGGTTTACAAATCCGAAAATGGCAGATTTATTTGGTGTGGAAGCGATGGGAAATACCGCGGAAAATTTAGCAGAAATGTTTCATATTTCTCGAGAAGAACAGGATGAATTTGCCTTAAATTCTCAAAAAAAAGCCACGAAAGCGCAAAATTCCGGAAGATTAAAAGAAGAAATTTCTGATATAAAAATAGCACAAAGAAAAGGTGACGATTTAATTTTTAATAAAGATGAATTCATAAAACCAAAATCTTCTTTAGAAATTTTAGCAAAACTTCGTCCGGCTTTTAAAAAAGAAAATGGAAGCGTAACGGCAGGAAATGCTTCTGGACTAAATGATGGCGCGGCGGCAGTTTTTATTGCTTCTGAAGAAGCAGTTAAACAATATAATTTAAAACCTTTGGCGAAAATTCTGAGTTCGGCGGTTGTCGGTGTAGAACCCAGAATTATGGGAATTGGTCCAGTTGAAGCCACAAAATTAGCCCTAAAAAGAGCCAATTTAATTTTAGACCAAATTGATGTCATTGAATTAAATGAAGCCTTTGCAGCACAAAGTATTGCAGTTTTAAAAGAATTAAAATTAGAAAGTAACGACCCGCGGGTGAATATCAACGGCGGTGCAATTGCTCTTGGACATCCACTTGGAATGAGCGGAACGAGAATCACTTATTCTGCAGCTTTAGAATTAAAAAATTCCGGTAAAAAATACGCATTAGCTACGATGTGCGTTGGCGTTGGACAAGGTTACGCGGTGATTTTAGAAAATTGTAATATTTAAGTTTACTCTAGAAATTACATTTCTTTTGAAAAAAAAAACTTTGATTTTAGCCACAATTGCGATTGTATTTCATTATTAAATTAACAGTTGCACAATATTTTGAAAGGTATTTTTGTAAAAACAAATATTTTTTTCAATTGCCATCGAACATTAAATAAGGATTTACCATAGAAATAATTTTATTTTTTAAAGGTGATTTTTACACTCCAAATTGCTCCAAATGATGATTGAGATGTTTCGCAAACATATTGTTCCATTCGGATGATTTTAATTTTCCAAATGAAGAACTTTCTTTACCATCAAACGCTTCTAAACCAAGTTGTTGGGTTTTCTGTATAAAGCCAATTAATCGTGATTTTTCATTCTCGAAATCTTTTTCCTCAGCAATTTTAAAAGCCGGACTTGTAGGAAGATTTTGTCTGTACGGCTTCTCATTTGTAACTTTAGATTTCACAAATTGTTTCAAGATAAACTTTGCAATTCCACTTGTTTTTTTATGCTTCTGTGGTTCATAAACTAATTCATACGAAATATTACAGTGCGCGAGCATTTTATCCACTGTCATAGTTCCCCACTTTCTTTGGGTTTCTGAAGAAAGTTTTTGAATTCTGTCAATATAATTTTGCGCGTCTTTTGCGTTGAAAATATTTTGCATTGATTTTTGTTTTATCAAATATAATAAGTTTTTACGATATTATTTGATAGAACCATTGCACATTTCCCCTTCTTTATTTCCAGCAAGCCAAACTTTTAATTCTTTAATTCTTTCTTTTGTTTTTTCTCCTGCAAATGCATTAATACATATTGTATATATTGTTCCATACTCAACCTGTTTGTTTTCTGCGGGAAATCTTGCTTCTACTTCTGCATCACGAAATTTTATCCAATAATTTTGAGAAATCTTAAGTTTTCCAATAAACAAAGTATCTGAACTATATTTTTTTAGAATCTTTTTATAAACTGTATTTAATTCTTTATCTACTTTATCAAACTTTTTCGCTGCATCTAGATTCATCTCAGTTTGTGTTTGTGCAAAAACTGTTGGCGAAATTATTATCAAAATTGTTAAAAATATTTTTTTCATCAATTATTATTTTTCAGTAATCTCGACTTTCGTTCCTTGCGTATGCGCGTTCATTTGCGGCGCGTAATAATTTTGTAAAGTGGTAATTCCATTTGAGAATTTTCCGGCAGCGTTGCAAATGTAATCGTACTCAAACACATATTTTCCTTTCGGCATGTATTGAATATAAAAGTTGGTTGACGCATCTTTCGTTGATTGATAATAACCCAGATTATTTTTATATTCATACCCGGAAATCACATCTAAAGGTTCAAATCCTGCTGCACGCATATCTTTTAAATGAATAAATTCCATGCTTCTGTCAGTATTCAAGATCATCCGAACCGTCACTTTATCACCAATTTTTAATGGCGAATTTTCTGTAATTTTCTGTAATTCTTCGCCATTCATCGTTTTTACTTTTTTGTACAGTTCTTTGGTAATTGAAATGTAAGATTCAGACGATTTTATTTTATCTAAAACTTCATAATACTGCCAAAATAAACCGCCCTGGACAATTCCGGCGCCAGGTTTCGTAATCGTCACAGTTCCTAATTTTTTATCTAAAACATCAGATTTTACTGTTGATTTCACATAACCTGTCACTTTCACATCTGGATTTCTCAGTTCTATTCCGCCCCAGATGATTGTTGCTTTATCACTTTCGGCTGAAGTCCAGGATTTACCGGAATTTAAAATGGTGAAAATAACTTCTGCTGTGCCGCGCGAACTTCCCCAAGAATTAACTTCTTTCTGCGTAATCAGCCAGATCTTCATCTCCTCAATCATTTTTTCATCATTTGGCGTAAGTTTGTTAAACGCTTCCAAAGCGCCTGCTTGGTTCACCACTTTAGACGAAAACCAACCCCAATCATTTAAATTTTGTTTCCAGTAAATTCCCTGTGTTTCACTCTCTGTAGAAGTTTCTTTTAAATAAGTCAGGAACTTTTTTGAAATATCATTTAAGCCATAATCATCAAATAAAATTGCCAATCTATGCAATCCGAAGAAAGTAAAATCACTAATTTTTTCAGTTTTTGCTTTTAAAATTACCGCAGTTTTTAAAGCGTTTCCTTTTTGTTTTAAAGGATAATCTTTTTCCCAGTAATTTCGGGTATCAAGATAATCCAAGACGTAATTATTAACTACATTTTTATCGATTTCACCGTATTTATTAACTTCAGAATCAACGTAATTAACCAGTTTTGAAACCATATCTTTTTGTTCGGAAGACTGATAATCTTTTACATTTCCTTTCAACCAAACATTAATTCTGCCTAAACTTTTTAGAATGTAAAGTGATGTGGAATAAGAACTTGGATAACCGGAATACCAAGAAAAACCACCATCCAGATTTTGCAGTTTTTGCAATTCTGACCAATCATCATTAATGGAATTTTTCATCGTATTCACGTCAAATAATGCCGCCAATTTCTGCATTTGCTCTTCCTCATTTTTACTGTCCAAAACCCACGGCGTTTCCTCTAAAAGCAATTGTTTTAATTCCTGATTTTTTTCTAAATTACTTTTCAGCAATCCTTTAGATTGATATTCCTCAAAAACAGTTTTTAGTTTCGGATTGGCTTTAAAAATTTCTGATGCCAAAACATCGGCAAACCATTTATTGAAAACGACATCGGCAGAATTATTTTGGTTATTTTTTAAACTTGGCAAAGCAAACATAATTTCCCAGATCGGATTGGTTGTCAATTCCAAAGTATTAGAAAAATTCTGAACCGTAGAAGAATTATTTTTAGTTAAATTTTCGATGCTAAAAGTTTTCGTTTGACCTTCTTTCACAAAAATTGGAACAGCGTCTGTTAACAATATTCTATTTGGTAAGACCGCAATTGCCTGTTGTTCGCCATCAGAAAAATCACCGGCTTTCGCAACTACTTTTATGATAATTGACGAGACATTATTCGGCACTTTTATAATCCAATTTACCACAGAATTTCCATTTTCTTTTAAATCAAATGATTTTTGAGTTTCATTCAAATTAAATTTTGAAGAAATATCTTCATTTGTAAAAGCATCTAAAATTTGCAATTGCGCCGTTCCGCTTAGAGGTTTATCGACCAAACTTGAGAGTTTAGACTGCAAATTCAGTTCATCACCTTCACGTAAAAAGCGCGGATAATTTGGCGTTACAGAAAATTCCTTTTGCGTTACCACAGATTTTTCTAAAGTCGCGGCTCGCGCATCTTTTGTGTGCGCGAGAAACATCACTTTCCATTGTGTTAATGCTTCCGGCGAAGTAAATTCAAAAGACACATTTCCATCTTTATCGGTCATTAAATTAGGATAGAAAAAAGCGGTTTCATTTAAATTTTGACGGACTAGAATATTTTCAAGATTTATTTTTTTCACTCCAATTCGAGTTATAACTGCTTCTTCAATATTTTGACTTTTAACCGTATCAGATTGAATCAAAGCATTTTGTCTAATTATTAAAGATTGTGGCGAAGATTGCTTTCTAACTTCTAATCCTGAAAGTTTACCTGAAAGTTGATTTAAAACAACACCGTAAATTTGATTATCAAACCAATTAAATCCAGGTTTCGAGATATGATAATTTTGCAAATATGGAATTCTTTTGCTGTAATTTTCCTGGCTTAAACCTTCATTAATTCCGTAATCATTTACTTTGAAATAATGATTTTCCAGACTTTGCCAATTGTAAGAATTAATGGCAAATTTATCCAAAGACATATCGTACATATTTGTCAAAACTTCTGCGTTGATCTTTTCTTTATCATCACCCAGAACTTTTACTGTCCATTTTTCTTTTTTACCGGGTTCTAATTTATCCCGAAACGTCACGGTTTCGATGCGCAAAGGTTTTTTATCGGACGCAATTTTTAAATTTACAGATTCCGTTTGCACATCATTAAAAGCCACCAACTGAAACTGAACATTTATTTGATCAATGCTTTCATCTTTCGGGAAAGCTACTTCATATTCTAAAACGCCGTTTTTAAATTTCTTCTGTTCCGTAAAAGTGTCGCCTTTTCCATTTTGCACAAAAACATTAACCAAAGCATCTGGAATTGCGGAATAAACAAATATTTTCGCTTTTTCATTTCGCTGAAATTCTGTTTTCGGCTGAACCACATTTAAGAAAGGTTTTTGTTTTCCAACTGAATTTTTATCCCAAACACTGAAGTATCCTTGTGCTTTTATAGTATCCTTTCCTTCAATATTATAAAACATAATCTTATAGATTCCAGCGTCAAGTTTTCCTAAATTAAGTTTTGTATTTGACTTTTCATTTTTTTCATTTTCCTCTTCAAGTTTATCTATAACAACTTTCTCAACATTCCATTTTTCTTTACTTTCATTTTTATCAAATCTATCGTGAGGAAATTTTTGAATAAATTCCTCTTTCGATAATTGTGGTAAATCCTGAATTTCATTTGCAAAATTATCTCTAAAAACCCGCTGTGGTTCTTCCAATTTTTCCAATTTTATGTGATAAGATTTATTTAGAATTTGTTCGTTATAATTTTTTGTAAAAACATCAATTTTCATTTCCTCATCAGAAAAACTATCAAATACATTATTTGCTTGAATATAATGCGAAACGGAAGACACTTTAATATTTTCTATCGCAGATTGTGTTTCGCCATTAATATCCGTCACAGAAGCATTCACTTCATAATTATCGATTTGAATTCCTTCAATTTTTTCATCTTTTTTAAGGTCTAATTTGATAGTGAATTCCCCTTTTTCATTGGTTTTCACTTCACCTAAAATTGAATTTTCATTAGAATTCCCACGCGGATACCAGGAAAAGTAACGCCACCTGATATTTTGTTTTTTTATCACATAATTTACCGCTGCATTGCTCAAAGCGACACCAGAAAACATGCTTGCTTTTCCTTTTAATTCTACGGTTTCACCGTATTTATATTCGCCTTTTATCGGTTCAAAAGTCACTTCAAATTTTGGACGTTTATATTCTTCAACCTGGAAAAGTTTATTTGCATCTTCGTCTTCGCCTTCAACATTTAAAGAAAATTCACCATTCAATTTTCCGTTCGGCAAAGTAAAACTGCCGTTATAAGAACCAAAGTCGCTTGTTGTAAAATCTTGTTTAGAAACTTCGTCGCCGTTCGAATCTTTCAAAGTGATGGTTTGCTTTAAATTGGGCGCCACCGTTTCTTTATCATTTAGCAATTTTGTATTGATGACTTTAAAATAAACAATTTGTCCGGGTCTGTAAATAGCGCGGTCAAGGAAAATCTGTGTTTTAAATTCCGGATCTGCGGATTTTTCCTGATTACTATTATTTCCGTAAACCTGCATTAAATTGAAGTCATTGGTTTTCGCATCGCGCACCAAATAAGTTCTGTAATATTGGTTATTTTTAGAATATAAAAGTTTAAAATCACCTGAATTATTAGTGTTTACTTCTGATTTTACAATTTTCTCGTTATCTTCAATTTCGTAAATTTCCAAAGGGTGGTTTTCAACCGCTTTTCCATTTTCCCGGTTGACCAATTTTAAAACATTTGCAGGAAAAAGTTCTTCATTTTTATTTTGATATAAAATTCTGGAACTGGTTGCGATGAAAGAAAATTGTTCCGCAATTTCACCATTTACGACATATTCTAACATATAAATTCCCGCAGGTAAAGGTTTTATCTCTAAGGAAGTCGTGTGGCTTTTATAATCTTCGGATTTTGGTAACGTAAATTTTTCTTTTTTTATCAGCGATTTTTTAACCAAAGCAAATAAAGATTTGTCGTAATTTCTTTGCTCGTATTTCAAATAATTATAAAAATCAGACTTTACTTCATAAATATTCAGTGAAAACTCATTAACGTTTTTTGCCGTCGCAACGACTTGAATTGGCTTGTTTGCTTCGGTATGTTTTTCATATTTAAAAGTCAATGAAGGCTGAATAATTCGATCTTTCAGGCTTTTAATATTATTTAAATATTTAGATTTCGGGAACTGGTTTTCAACTTTATCGATCCAACTTAAAGCGGTTTTGAAATCTTCTTTTGCTTCATAATTTTCAATAATTTCTTGGGCAATTAAAACTTTATAATCACCGTTTTGAGTAGAATTATAAAGCGCTTCCAATTGTTCTAATTTGTTTTTACAATTAGAAAAACCACAGGAATATTTTAGTTTTTGATGTTGAAAATAAAGTTTAACGTTATCGTAATTTTTCGAAATTAAAGCATCGTAGATTTTCAAAATTTCAACATTATTGGCTTCCAATTCATTTTTGGTAAAGAATGAACTGTTCTGTAAAAACTCAATTTTATTGGAAGAATTCCAATCTGCTAAAGTTGGAAAAAACGCTAAATCCTTTGTTTCCGTGAAAATACTTTCGTAAGACTTCATTTTTATTTTATCCAATGAAGTCTGGCTTTTTTCTAAATCTTCGTAATGTTTGGTTAAGTAATTTTTAAAATCCAGTTTTGACCAAGTTTCAATTTGCGCGAAATCCTGGTTATCAACATTCATTCTTTGATTGATCTTCCACTGATTTTGGTTAAAATAATCCTGAAAAAATTCGCCTAATAAAACTTGAAATACAATTTGGTCATCGCCTTTCAACTTCGGTTTTACCTCTTGTAATTTTTTAAAAAATAAACTCACTTCATTATTTTTAGTATCATCATGCGTTTGATTTAAAATACTGAATTCTGCTTTCAAAGAACGAATTAATTGTAACGCTTTATTATCTTTCAAAGATTGTTTTTGAATGTCTAAAATAAGTGGCAAATTAGATTTGTAAAGTCCTTTTTGATAATTTTCCTGCACTTTTTTCCATTGCAAATCATATTTTTCCTGAGCGAAAAAAAGAGAAAATGTAACTGATAAAAGTAAAAGTGTGAAAACTTTGGTAAGTGATTTCATAAAGATTATTTTTGACAAATGAATTTTTTAAATTTAAGCAAAAAATATGTAATCGACAGCCAACTGTATGTCTCGTTGATGGGAACTTCTTTTGCGATTTTTTTTATGCTTCATGAGAATATATTCCGCTTTCCAATGGTTTTGCTAATTTTCATCACCTATTTTAGCGGCTACATTTACACAAAATACCAGGGAAATAAAGAGCTGCTTTTTAAAGTGCTCACTTTTAATTGCATTTGCGGTTTGATTTCTGTCTTTTTAATTTTACACAATAACAATTTCGAGCGATTAATTCGTTGGGGAATCATCGTGTTTTTAGGTCTTTTATATGATAGTTTTTTTTTAAAATACTTTATCAGAAAAATTCCACTTTTTAAAGTTTTTTATGTTGGTCTTATTTGGGCTTTAGTTTGTGGCTGGTTGATTCAACCAGTAATGCATTGGCCCATATTTTTTCTTAGTTGGTTATTTATCACTGCCTTAGTTTTACCTTTTGATATCAGAGATATGAAAAGTGATGATGTGGTTACGTTTCCACAATTAATTGGTATTCAAAACACAAAATATCTAGCTTATTTATTGGTTTTCAGCAGTTTATTGATCTCAATTTACTACTTAAATTCAATTTTCAGTCTATCGATGTTTTTAACTTCAATCTTGACCTATATTTTAATTTATTTTTCTGAAAACAGCCGTAAAGAATCATATTTTTCTTTTTGGGTAGAAAGTTGCAGTTCATTACCTCTTTTATTTCTCTTAATTTTAAAGTATTTTTGGTAAATGATAATTCAAAAACTATCGCTTATAAACTTCAAAAATCATTCATTAAAATCTTTTGAATTTTCACCGCAGATCAATTGTTTTGTAGGTAATAATGGTGCAGGAAAAACTAATATTTTAGATGCGTTGCATTATCTTTCAGTTGGTAAAAGTTTTCTTGGAAATTCAGACTACAATTCCATTAGAAAAGATCAAGATTTCTTTACTTTAGAAGCTGAAATAATTGGCTTAGAAAAAACAGATATTCTTAAAATAATTTTACCAAAAGAAGGAAAAAAATTATTTAAGAAAAATGATAAAAGCTACGAACGATTATCCGAACATGTTGGTTATTTACCGATTGTGATGATCTCGCCATACGATTCAAATTTGATTTCAGATTCTGGTGAAAGTCGAAGGAAATTTTTGGACGCGATGATCTCACAAACCGATTACGGTTATTTGTTCAATTTAATTCAATATCAAAAAACTTTGCAACAAAGAAATGCTTTGCTCAAAGATTTTTCAAAAAATAGATATTTTGATATTGACAGTTTAGAGATTTATAATGAACCGTTAAGTAAATTTGGGACTGAAATTTTCAATAAAAGAAAAGAATTTTTGAACGATCTATCGCCTTTCGTTCAAGAGTATTATAAAATTATTAGTGGCGGAAAAGAAGCTATTAAAATTATTTATCAATCTGATCTAGAGCAACATAGCTTTAAAAATTTATTAGTACAAAATTTAGAAAAAGACAGAATTCTTACTTATACTTCAAAAGGAATTCACAAGGATGATCTGGTCTTTCAAATGGACGATTCTTTAATCAAAAAAATTGGTTCTCAAGGACAACAGAAATCATTTTTAATTGCCTTAAAATTGTCTCAAATGAATCGAATTAAAAATTTAACTGGCAAAACCCCCGTTTTATTGCTAGATGATATTTTTGATAAACTCGATGACTTACGGGTTTCACAACTGATAAATCTGGTAAACCAAGAGCATTTTGGACAAATTTTTATCACAGATACAAGTAGAGAACGGACTGAATTTGTGGTAAAAAAAATTAATGAAGAAAGTAAAATTTTTGAATTATAATGAAGAAAAAACGTGAATATCAAAGTTCCGAGTTGGTAAAATCTTTTGCTAAAATTCATGGTTTTGAAGACAAATTAATCGCAATAAGAATAAAAGATTTTTTAGAAGATTTTTTAGACTCGGCGATGTTTTCCGAGATTGAAAGTGTCAATTTAAAGGAAGCAATTCTTGTAATTAGAATAAAATCACCGCTTTTAAAAAATGATCTCAAATTACGTAAAAGTTTTTTACTTAAGAAATTTCAAACTTTAGAAGGCGAGGAAAAAATTAACGATTTATTGCTTTTATAGTACTACTTTTTCGCAAACAATTTGATGCCGTAAGTTATAAATTTGGCCAAAACGTAATTATTGTAAATTCACATTATTCATCTGCCGCATGATCCAGTTGTGTTTTCTAGAAAGATAGCTGGATGGGTTATTTGGATCATATTCTTGTGGATTTGGAAGAATAGTTGCAATCCAAGCCGCTTCGCTTTTAGTTAAATTCTTTGCTGATTTTTTAAAATAATATTGGGAAGCAGCTTCTACACCAAACACGCCGCGTCCCATTTCTATTGAGTTTAAATAACGTTCTAGAATTACATCTTTACCCCAAATTAATTCTATCTCAAAAGTGAAAAAGGCTTCAAAACCTTTACGAATGTAACTTCTACCCTGCCAAAGAAAAATATTTTTTGCAGTTTGTTGAGAAATTGTACTACCACCACGCACAGTTGTACCCTTTTCATTATGCTTTAAAGCCTTTTCAATAGCATTATAATCAAAGCCATTATGTATGAAAAACTTTTGATCTTCTGAGGCTATCACGGCTTTTTTTACGTTGGTGCCCATCTCCTCAAAAGAAATATAATTACGATCTAATTTTTTATATTCAATTAAACCACCAAGTTGTGTGATAGTAATGGGCGGATTAAAAAATTTTCCCCAAACAATAAAGAGAATATTAGCGAGAATTAAAAGGTAAATGATTCGTTTTATAAAATTCCACATAAATAAAATTGAATTGCAAAAATAGGAAATTTAAAACTGCTCAATTTTCAGAAAACATTAAATTTTACGATTACTTTAGTTTTTTCATGTAAATTAAATTATAATCTTGTAACAATTCTGGATGAAAAATTTTTATATAATCTTTTAAAACTAAATCTGCTCTCACTAAACCACTTTCAAAATAATCATTAGACTTTCCTTTAATTTTTCCTGTTAATGAGTACAGATTGCCAGTAGTAAAAACATTCATTTTTGCATAAGAGGCATTAATTTGAAGCAATTCTTTTTTATCTAAATGATTACTCACGTTCACCCAATATTTAGCATCTTTTGCTCTTACAAAAACTTCTTCAAAACCAAGCGGAACACCTCTTGTTTCCTGATTATCTGCTAAAATATATGTGGCATTAGCATCCTTTATAAATTGTGCTAAATTAGATTTTCCACCTGCTAAAAACCATTCATTTCCGTACATTTCATTGACCAAAACTTTTGGTTTTGTAGTTGCGTATAATGCTGCTTTTTCTAAATTATCATAATTCTCTTTTACTTTAGAAAAGACTTTTTTACTTTCTGAAAATTTGCCTAAAAGTTCCCCAAAAACTTTTACATAAGCTGATTTTTCTAAAGGATCCTGTTCTAAATATTCATCCAAAAATATAATTTTAATTCCCTTTTTTCTTAGTAAACTGTACGTGTTCTCAAAACTCGGAACATAATTAGTAAAAATAACATCCGGTTTTAAAACAATAATTTTTTCAATATCATATTTTCGCTCGCTTCCTACATCTTTTATTTTTTCAGATTTTATTAAATTTTTAACCTTTTCACTGTAAATATATTCCGGACTGGACACGCCGATAATTTTATTTTCAGAATTAATGGCTTCCATATATCCTAAAAGACTGGAATTTAAAAGAATTACTTTTTTAAAAGGTAATTCTGAATTTTTCAATTTATAAATGAATTTTCCTGATTGTAAATTAAAAAAATCTTTATTTTTTTGATATTTAAGATTTTGAGAAATTACGATCCAATCATTTGAAGTGATTTCTTTATCTTGATTGCAGGAAAAAATAAATAAAAATGAAATTATTGTAAAAAAGTAGTTTTTCATTTCCCAAAGGAAATAAAAAAGTCTTATATTTGCAAACCAAAAAAGAGGCTTCGTGGCGCAACTGAATAGCGCACCTGATTACGGCTCAGGAGGTTACTGGTTTGAATCCAGTCGAGGTCACAAAATAAATCCCTAAATACTCTGTTAATCAGCCATTTAGGGATTTTTTATTTTACTATTTGTACGATTATTGTATTGCGAACTACATTTTTAATAATTTCAAATTTTATTAAGTGTACTTAAACCAATATTTTTAAGAAGATGCTTTTGCAAGTTCCTGTAATGTTTTGGTTGAAAGTGTTGAAATATCTATTTTTTTTTCGTTTAAATCTGTTGTAATCTCTGTTTTTATTTCGCTTTGCTTTGGTAAAATATAAGGCAAAAGTTTTGCAATTGCATTAACCCGATCCAAAGGCTCTAATTTCTCCAGCATCTCTCCTAAATTATCAATTTCCTTCATTACAATTGTTTGAAGTATTTCTTTTGTTTCTGCGGTGGTTTTATTTGGTGTTCCCTTCACTCGACCGCCTGTTTTTATTCCTGTTGCCATTTTAGTAATATTTGTTGTTTCTATTTTTACCTACTTTAGATAATTTATTAAAAAATAATGTTTTGTTATGGGCGCATTTCTTACATTTCGTGCATTTCAAAATAATAATCTGCCAAATCAAAACCGCTTTCAAATTCTGTAAGTTCTATTAAATTACTCACTGCTATTTTAAAACCTTTTGCGTTTAAATCGTTGGATCTTCGTAACCAGTCGTTATATTCGCCTTTATCAGGGTACGCAATAACATCACGTTTTTTTAGCGGTTCTAATAATTCAGATTTAAAATTTCCTTTGCTTCCAGTAGCCAACCAAATAAACTCGGGTAAAAAAATACTCATTACTATTGCGGTTTTTTCACTTTCGCAAATTGCAATTGTCTTTTGATAGTCTTCATTTATACGGTGCAAACCAAATAAGCATTGACAAAGATTGAAATCAGGCTTTTTAGTGGCTTTATGTAACCAATTGATATGATTGTAAGGCTCTTTTATTCTTTTGCCTTTATACTTATCGTATAGCATTATTTTTGCGCTTCTAATCTTATCCTTATTGTCTATTTGCCAAAAGACGGTTGCATCATTCCAAAAATGGTTTGTACTTGTAATAAAATAATTTTGCTTTGCTTTCAAAACCTCATCTTTAGAAAATTTACTTTTTAGAAATTCTGTTAAATTATCAGTTTGTAAATTCTTGTGATACATTTTATCAAATAAATCTAAACTGTGAAAACTCGGTGCAACTTTTGGCGGTGGCGGTGCGCTTCTAATTTCATTTATAAAAACCATCTTATCAGGATTGAAATATTTACTTTCATTACTCAAATAATTAATAGTTAAAGTTTTTAAAAACCATTCTGTAATCCAGCAATTATCTTTTGTTTGCTCCAGTATTTGCGACTTTGGTATAATTGAAATAATGCCGTTTAAATCTATTAATTTATACGCTTTTTCTGTTATACTATTTAAAGCCAAAAACTCTATTTTAAAGGTTCGTTTGCCCTTTGGTGGTGCTTTGTGATAATTGCAATTTGTTGAGCGGTCGCACCGTCCAAAATCAGAAGTTAAAAAGTTGCCTGTTTCAATATCTACATAAAAAACAAAACTCTTTTTATTACAATTAGGGCAAACATATTTCTTACTACTTTTATCTAATATGTATCTAAACGCTTCCATAACTAATAATTATTATTTTTATCAGTTGTAATGTATGCCACGTTACCAATACTTAAACGATTAACCAGGATTTTAAAGTGGTTTAATCGCTTCATAAAGTTTGATTTATTTACCGGTCTAAAACCATCTTCAATACAAAAATATTTATACTGTGCGTATAGCGTACTAATTGCGGTGTAATCAGTTGCCGTTTTATATTCAAACTCATCTATAAACATTTTTACGCTATCGCTTTGCTTTTCGTAATTGCTTCGGGCGTTTTCTACGGCTTCGCATTTACTAAAATTCTTCTGCTCCATTACTCTGTCAAGTCCTTGCAAAATCCAGTTAAACACGCCCGATAATTCGTTATTAATAATTTTTTGCGGTAACTGTTTATCTTGTTTGTCTTCTGCAATAGTAACATCAAAACCAATAATTAAAAACCGTCTGAAATAGGCGTTTGTATGTTCCACGTCTTTGGGTAATTCATTACAGTTGAAAATTAACTTTGCGTAATCATTTAATATAAACGGTTCAGAATAAGGCAAACGCGCTTCTATTGGTTCGCCCGATGCCATTTGCTTAAAAATATCCGTTTCAAGTTTGCCGTTTATTTCACTCGCATAGTTTACCAGTTTGTTACCGATCTTCGCCCTAAAATATCCGTTATCATTTGTTAAACTTTGTAATGAGTAATTACTAATATTTTCAGTTCCCAAAAGTGCGTTGAGTATTTCAAAAAAAACACTTTTGCCATTCGCTCCAGTTCCATACAAAATCAGCATTTTTTCAAGTTTCAAAACGCTCGGTTTTATGAAAATATAGCCACAATATTCTGCAAAGATTTGTTGCTTATCCTTATCAGGCAAAACCTCATTTAAATACTTTTGAAATAATGGTGCGGTTGCTTCGGGTTCGTACTCAAATGGTAATTGGTGCGTAATAAAATCCTTGCTTTCAAATGGTCTTAAACCTCTTTTTTTAGGTGTTATTTCAAACGTTCCATTTTGTAAATTTATTAATACATTATTTTTTTTGATCTTTGGCGTTGGCAAATAAGCATCAGATAGAAATTGTTTAAATAACTCATCTTTGAAAGTATGAATTTTGCCTTTAAACTTTTCTACGCCCATTTTTAAAGCCACGTTGCCCAAAAAAGACTGAAAACATTCTTTGTCTATTTCCCACCAATAGCAACCATTATACACATAAATGTATCCGTTTTTTTTACATAATCCCCAATTATTATTTTTTGCAATTTTGATTAGTTGCTCCACGCAAAGAATTAAATAATGGTTTTTACTTAATTTATATTTTAGAATTTTCTTTGCTAAAATATTATAATTTTTTTCTTCAATTTCGGTTAATTCTGCACCGCTATTTAATTTTTTATCTAATATTTCAAATTGCTTTTTTACGGTTTCACTTTCAGGAAATGCCAAAAGCATAAAATCTATTTGCCCGATACTTTTTGATAGTTCCTGTAAAATGTCATCAGTTGAATTATTGTGTAATTCAATACTATTTGTAAGTTTTGATATATCATTTGTGATTAGATTTTTAAGATTTTCTTTATTAATTTCCATACTCTAAAACTTTTTAATAGGTTTTACTTTAGGAAATAACTCTTTATTTGTTGTAAGATACCACGCTGTAAAACCAGTTTCTTTACAATGCTTTTTTTCAATTTCATAGATTAAACCTCGTTTTTCCAAATCTCTTTTGTACCGGCAAATAGATTTTTGCGGTATTCCAGTGGCAATACTAACCATTGAAGCGGTGGCGGTGTTTAAATGTAAATAGTTAAATATGGTTTTCTTTTGGTTTTGAAAAAATGTATCTTTAGCCAGTCTTAAATCATTAAAATTTTGGCTGTGGGTGTTGTTGGTACTCATAGCCTTATTTTTTTAATGGAATTAAACTTTCTAAAATTTGTGCTTTTTTGTAGTATCTGCGGTTACCAATGCCAAACGCTGAAACTTTTCCCTTATTAGTCCAATGCCATAAAGTGCTACTATCTATTTGTAGCAATTTACAGGTTTGTTCTCGGGTTAATAACTCATCGGGATCTTGAGTGTTGAAACTTTTTTTAAAGTCTTCTAATTGACTTTTAACGCCCTGTTTGATTAACTCTGTTAATGCTTCGGGACTTACAT
Organism: Halpernia sp. GG3; assembly: GCF_052976925.2. Classification (NCBI taxonomy): domain Bacteria; kingdom Pseudomonadati; phylum Bacteroidota; class Flavobacteriia; order Flavobacteriales; family Weeksellaceae; genus Halpernia; species Halpernia sp. GG3. The sequence goes on along the minus strand of NZ_JBRIIR020000009.1, from coordinate 71,575 downwards.
TTTGAAGTAAGATTGAATTTTGCATTTTGCTAAATATTTTAAATTATTATTTAGCGAAATTGCGCCTATCGGTTTGGTACTGTTTGTGGTACTCGTACCATTCCAGTACCGTTTTTTGTAATCGTTTTATTCAGTAGGTAAACGGCTTTTAAAATAATCATCTACTGGTATCTTTTCAGCTTCACAATGTGAAATTATTTTACTCATCATATCAGGTGAATTAAATATATTTTTGTTTGCGTTTTCTTTATCTTTATAATTATTTATTGAAGCTAAAATATATTTATTATAACTACAGTCTCCTAATTCTTTTGCTATTTTTGGTGGAGTACATCCGCTTTTCATTACAGTATCATTATTTTTAGTAAGTTCAAAATATTTATTCATTGTTCCCTTCGCAAAAAACAAACCTACTTTAAATAAATATTGTGTTTTATAAATCTCATCAGGTTTAATGTTTTTTGTTTGTTGAGGTGCAAACAATTCTATTTTCTTTAATTCCAAAAATTCAATTATTTCACTACAATAAAACCGTATTTCAACCCAGTCAATTCGTTCGTGTTGGCTCTCAAAAAAATCAATTTCAATTCTTTTATTTTCTCTATACTCGTTTGAATTTACTTTAAAATTTGAGGTTTTTTTATCAATTTTTGTTCCTGTAACATACGAAGCGACTTCTTTAATAAATTCAAAATATTCTATTTGATTAATAACTGAAATTTTATTTATTTGATTTTCAATTTTTATAAATTCATTTTCGTAATCTAAATTAGATTGTAGGAAAACATCAAAATTTAAATCTATAATATTTTCGTGTTCGTAATGGTTTAAGACATTTTTTATAACTTCTTTGTCTTCTCCGTTTGTGCTAAATAATCTATTCATCTTTACCTTTTAATTTACAAAATGTACTTTTAAAACAAATTTTATTTTCTTGGATTTTGATAAGAAGAAAAAAGCACCTCTTCACTTTTTTTCTTATCATTTAAAATAATATTTCCTTCCTTGTCTATACTATTCCAGTTGTGACAAGAATGACATTTTAAATTAAATTCACCAGTTTTAATATTTATTTCAATCTGTGACAATGCTTTCATATTTTTGAAAGTACATTTACCGTTTTCAAAAATCCCCAAAACACTACTGCAAGAAGTACAAATTATTTTCTTTTCCATTTTTCTAATTTAAAATTAATGTATGAAATGTACAAAATGCACGTTAAAAAAAAAATTAATTTACTAAAATAAAAAATAATAATGTAAAAAAAACCTCGCAAAATGCAAGGTGTAATTTAGAATGATTCTAAATAAGAATTTTATTTAATGTAAAAATTTGAATAAATTTTGTCTCTGTCATTAAGGTAATAAATGCTGTGATTCAGAGTGTCTTTATCGACAATTCTATAAGCATTTATTTTGTGAAAAGATTTATCTTTATATTTAATAAGATTTTTACTTGCTACCAAAGTATCTAACGTGGGTAAATATAACTCAAAATCTTTAGACATTCTTTTGTATGTTAGTTCGTAAGCATCTTTACCAGATAATTCTGTTTCATCAAACTTAAAGTTAGAAATATCTTTGTCGGACATTTGTAAATCTTTAGACTTCAAATCATTTTTTACAAAATCAATTCTCTTATTCGTACACGAAAATAAAATCGCAATTATCGGAAGTAATAATACTTTTTTCATAATAGTAGTTTTTACCAATTATCGTTTTTTTGTTCTTTGATAGAAGAAACAAAATCCATTAAAACCTTATTTGTAGCGTCCTGTTCGCTTTGAATTAAATCTGAATACATTGACCTAACTGATCCATCTTTTTTAAAATAATTCATTGGATTGCTCATTAATAGATTTATACCATCTCCAGTAAATCCCATACTATCCCTACGTTCATTTAATTTTGTAATAGAAAGTCTAATTTTATTATCTTTTATATCTATATCAAAATAATATTCTAAATCAAAATAATATTTTGTTAAAGCAACTTTCCAAAGTATAGAATTTTTAGAAATTCCATTAAAACTAATAAATTCATTTTCAATATTTCCTTTTGACACTTTATCGGGATTGGTATAATTCTTTTGGATATACTTATTAACCCGTGAATAAATTTCTTTCGCAGATAAACCGTCTAAATTTATCACTTGTATTGCATTTGTCAAACCATCTTTTGTAATTTCTACTTTGGTTTGCGCAAATGATAATCCAAAAATAAAAATCAATAAGTAAAATAGTTTTTTCATAATGTTTAATTTTTATCAAATATATTAATTAATCTGCTATTTAAAAATAATTAGTTAATTCCATTGCCAAATCCTTATTGCTTTTGCCTAAATAACTTCGGAAAATAAGTTCACTTGAATGTCCGGTAACATTTAGTAAATAAGTTGTTGGTATAGTTCCGTAAAAATTAGTGGCAAAACTTCTGCGCCCGATATGGCTCGTTATTAGTTCCCATTTTTTAAACATTCCTTCTTCTTTGCGGTATTGTTTAACCTCATCTTTAGATTTTTTTTTGTCATCTTTATTAAGATCAGTTAATTTGCTCCCTTTAACCAGTTCGTTAATTTCTGCAATACGGCAAACATCTTTTATAAATAAATTATATTTCGGGTCTGAAATTACTTTTGGAAAATCTCCGTTTCTTTTTTCTAATATTTCAATTACTTTTGGGTGTAGCGCAACAGTCATTAATTTACCAGTTTTAACCTGTGTAAATTCTATAAACGGCTTTAAAACGCTTTGTTTATTTTTCTCATATCTAATCATAGATTTATCAAAACGCATAAAATCGGAAATCCGCTGTGCTGTGTAGCAACTAATAATTAACCAGTCTTTTGCGTGGTCTTCGTTATCATTTAACCGTCTTTTGTCGATATTTTCAATTTTTTTAAGATCGCCAAATGTTAAATAGATTTTTTCGGTTTTATGATGAGGTGTTTTAATTTTATCTAATTGGTGGCTTGTAATAATGCCGTTATATTTTGCGTGGTTGCAAACGGTTTTAATAGTTCTTAAATCTTTGGAAATAGTATTTAAAGCGTAATTATTTTTTAAACAATAATTTTCAAAATCAATTTTAAATTTATCGTTTATATCTGCAATTTTAATTTTTGTTTTTAAAGTGAGTTGGTAACGCTCCAGTAAATGTTTTGTTACATTATACTTTTTTTGAGTACCTATTGTAATTTCATTTTTTTTGGCATCAATAAAATAATCAAAATATTTCAAAAGTTCCGTTGGTATTTCGTCTGCTTCTTTTGGTGGATTATAATAATTATCAATTTGAAGTTGTAACCATTCTTTATTTACTTCATCAGAATTAATACTATTAAAAGCATTTAAAACGTGGTTTTCAATCTTATTGAGTTCGTTGTTTACTTCTGTTTGTTTATTTGTAATTTCAATATCTTTAGACTTCTTTTTGTGTTGTTTGCTCCAGTAATCTTTTGAAACTTCCACCTTTGTATTTGCACCAAAAACAAAATCAGTTTCACTAAAACGATATAATAAACGCAAAATTAAATACGCTTTTGGCTTGGTGGATCGGTACAAAAAGTTAATAGTTGCCATTTCAAAATCTTTATTTCAACAAATTTAATATATTTGTACGGTAATTGTACGATTAAATGAAATTTATTTCAAATGAATACAAACTAAAACAATAAAATTTATGTAGGAAATACGCTTTAATCATTGCAATAACAGATATTTATCTAAATAGAAGTAATTAAACCAATAAGTAGTTTTTTACTAATTGTAGTTCAGTCGAGGTCACAAAAAAAAGAAAATCAAGTAATTGGTTTTCTTTTTTTTATCCTTTATTTTCTTAGATTTACCGCTTATATTTATTAAAAATAAAAACGCCGGAATATTTCAATAAATGACAATTGACATTATAAATCTGACAAAGAAATTTGGTGCACAAACCGCGTTAAATTCTATAAATATTTCTAGCCATGGTCACGAAATAATTGGTCTTTTGGGCCCAAATGGCGCTGGAAAATCGACTTTAATGAAAAGTATGGTCGGGGCAATAAAAATTGACGAAGGCCAAATTTTATTTGATGGAAAAGATTTTACATTAGAAGAAACAAATACGAAGAAAAAAATAGGTTTTTTACCAGAAGATAATCCTCTTTACAAAGATATGTATGTGAAAGAATATCTAAACTTCGTGGCAGAATTACATCATATTTCAAAAGATAAAATTGAAAGTATCATTGAAAGTTTAGGAATAACCCCTGAAAAATCTAAAAAAATTCATCAGCTATCTAAAGGATTTCAGCAGAGAGTTGGCATTGCTCAAGCGATTATCCACGAACCCGAATTGCTGATCTTAGATGAACCAACCAACGGATTGGATCCGAACCAAATTGTTGAAATTAGAAAAATAATTCAGGAAATTGGACAAAAAAAGACCGTTTTGCTTTCAACGCATATTATGCAAGAAGTGGAAGCAATTTGTACAAGGGTCATTTTAATTGACAATGGTTCAATTATTCAAGATTGTGCGATTGCAGACTTTCAAGCAAAATTTTCTACTTTAGAGGAAGCTTTTCAGAACTATACTGCAAAAATCAACCCCAATTAAATTAATAACTGAGGCTAATTCTTTTCTCCACTATTTGTGTTTTTTTAGTGTTTCAATCTTTCTAATTTACTTATAAGTATCTGATAACAAAGGTATAAACTATTTGTAAGTATAAATAAGGAAAAACACCCTTTTTTTCAAGAATTAAAATAATATACTTTCTTCCCCTTTTTTTACAGGATAAATTTCTGTAAAACATCCGAAGCAGTGATTTGCTGAACCCAAAATGCCAATTAAATTTTCCACGCTCAAAAACTCTAAAGAATCAACTCCTAAATAATCTTTCAGTTCTCCAACTGACATATTAGCGGAAATTAATTCGTCCTTTGAAGGCGTATCTATTCCCAAAAAACAAGGTGCGATGATTGGTGGCGATACACTTCGGAAATGAATTTCTTTCGCGCCACATTCTCTTAAAATTTTTACTAAGCGTTTTGCCGTGGTTCCACGTACAACGGAATCGTCAATAATAACTACCCGCTTTCCTTTTATTTCAGAAACAATAGGATTTAGTTTCAGATTGACAACTCTCTCGCGCATCTCTTGTGTAGGCACGATAAACGACCTGCCGATGTAACGATTTTTAATTAAAACAGGACGAAAAGGGATTCCACTGGCTTTAGAAAAACCGATGGCGGCAGGAACGCCAGAGTCCGGAACACCAATTACAATATCTGCTTCAACAGGTGCTTGTTCCCAAATTTTCTCACCAGATTTTTCCCTAATTTCATGAATATTAATATTTTCTAAAATAGAATCTGGCCGCGCAAAATAAATGTATTCAAAAGAGCAAATTTTATTAACACAATCTTCCTTTGCCATAAAAGATTTTAAACCACTTTCATTTTCACTGGTATACACGATTTCTCCTGGTAGAATATCTCGCACATATTGCGCACCAATTGCATCTAAAGCAACAGTTTCAGACGCGCAAACGAAAGTTTTCTCATCAATTGCACCTAAAACCAGTGGGCGTATTCCATTAAAATCACGAAAGGCGAAAAATTTATTGCGTGTCATTCCGACAACAGAATAAGCACCTTCAATCTTTTCCATGGTAATTTTTATAGCTGCTCGTAAACCTAAATCTAAATGTTTTTGAATCAATCTTAAAATCACTTCTGAATCGGACGTTGCGCGAAAAACAACGCCTTCTGCTTCCAACTCTTTTTTTAATTCTTTGGCATTGGTCAGATTTCCATTATGAGCAATTGATAAAATAATTTGATCATATTCATTTTTAGCATAAAATGGCTGGAAGTTGTACTTCTTTTTATCACCAGCCGTTGTATATCTGGTGTGTCCGATCACAGAATTTCCCATAAATGTTTCAGGATCTCTGATACTTTTAAAAAAATCTAAAACTAAACCTTCTTCTTTTAAATTGACAATTTTGCCTTCTTTCATCACCGAAATTCCGCAAGCCTCCTGACCGCGATGCTGCAAGGCAAAAAGTCCAAATTGGGAAAGTGAAAACGTATCAATCGCATTTTCGGAATACAAACCAAAAATACCGCATTCTTCCGACGGCGAATCTGTCGTTTTTTCTTTTAAAAAATTTCTCGCATAAGGTCTGTCCTTAAATTGATCTAAATAATCTTCTTTATATTTTTGATGGATTGACATTTTTTTTATTTTGTTAAACCCTTTAAAGGTTTAAATTTTTATTTATTTAAAGCAATTTTCAGACGGTCATAAATTTCAACATACGCTTCTGTAACATCTCCTAAATCTCGTCTAAATCTGTCTTTGTCTAATTTTTTCATGGTGTCTTTATCCCAAAGTCGACAAGTATCCGGTGAAATTTCGTCAGCTAAAATAATTTTACCATCTGCTGTTTTTCCAAGTTCAATTTTAAAATCAACTAAGATAATATTCATTCTATCGAATAATTCTTTTAAAATTTCGTTGATTTTATTTGTCAAACGGTACATTTCATCTAATTCTTCTCTTGTCGCTAAACCGAGGAATAGTACATGAAAATCATTGATTAACGGATCGCCAAGTTTGTCTTCTTTAAGACATAAATCAAAAATGGTAACCGGTGATTTGATCCCTTCTTCAATGCCTAATCTTTGCGCCATACTTCCAGCAGAATAATTACGCACAACCATTTCTATCGGAATTATCTTCACTTTTTTCACCAATTGTTCACGGTCATTCAACTGCTTGATAAAATGCGTTTCGATACCATTTTCATTTAAATATTCGAAAATAAGCGTCGTAATTGCGTTATTCATTTCGCCTTTACGATCAAAACTTCCACGCTTTTGTGCATTAAAAGCCGTCGCATCGTCTTTAAACTTCACAATAACTTCATTTTCCAAATCTGTAGCATAGATTTGCTTAGCTTTTCCCTCATAAAGCATTTCTCCTTTTTGCATTTTTTTAATTTTATTTATTTAAAAAACATTAACTATAATTCCTGTTATTACGGCAATCCCAAAACTTAATAAAGTTCCAATTAAAACGTATTCCGTCAATTTTCTCTTTTTTGCTTCGGCCAAATCACTAAATCTAAAAACAGATTTTGCGGCAATCATAAAACCGACGCCTTCCCAATGATTTATGATTATAAATGTGAGAACCAAAAGTCTTTCTAAAATTCCGATATATTTTCCTGCATTTACTAGTGAATCTGTTTGTATTTTACTGTGTTCAATAGTTATTGGTGACCATGCAGCTAATAAATTTTTGATAAAAATAGAAGTTGGAACCGTTAAAAAAACAGCTGCTACAAGGTATTTTAGAAAAAAAGGATTTTGTAAATAATTAAAATCAATTTCTTTATAGTAAGCAGAAATTACAAAAATTACCACAAAATGTAAAAACTGATCTAAAAAAAACCACCATCTTTTTGTCTTTCTGGTCTGAAAATATAATTTTAAAACATCAATTAAGTAATGAGAAAAACCCACTATCAAAGGAAGATACCATAAACTTAAATCCCAAAGAAAAATAAATACGAATAAAATATGAAGTAAAACATGGAAATACAAGTACTTGCTTTTGATTTTTTTCTGCTCTTTATCAAGCACCCATTTGTCTGGCTGGAAAATGAAATCTCCCAATAAATGTGCTAATATGAGTTTTAAAAAAATCATAATTCTGCTAATTTTTTTCTAAAATAAGTATCTGTTTCTAAAATTAGATTATAATTCGCTCTTTTAAATCTTTGACTGACTGACGATTGTGAAATATTTAATTTCTTAGCGAGTTCGTCTTGGGTTATATTTTTATTTTTTAAAAGTTCGAAAACTGTTTCTGCAACTGGCGGTGTCCAATTATCCATGGTTTCTGAAGCCCAGCTAAAAATTAAATTTAGGTCATCATCAAAATTTTTATTATCAGAATTTACAAGCAAATTAATTTTTTCCTTCTTTAAATTTTCAAAATTTCTACCTGAATTTACAAAAGCACTTCCATTAGAAAGTGAAACCTTCTTCATTGCCAAATCCCTTGTGCCAAATCCTATAGATATTCTGATATCTAAATTTTTGATCATTTTAATCTGTGATTTTAACTTCAAAATAATTAAAAAAACTTCTCTTGCGTCCTCAATATAATATTGAAATTCGTCACCACGAAAAATCTCCCACTTTTGCTGATTTTTAAAATCCTCACCAATAGCAATCTCCAAAGCCTTTAACCACTTTTTTGAATCTACTTTTTGCGAATTTACAATGTCGCCTGTAATTACTGCTTCCATATCTCAAAAATACAACAATTATAAGTTAATTTACTTATAATTCATTTTATAATACAAATCACTTATAATTTATTTTATAATACAATTTGCTTATAACTTTAAATATAATACAAATCGCTTATATTATTTAAAATAATCAACGCCATTTTTAAATATGTTATGATAGTTCGCGGAAGGAATATTTTTTAATAAACCTTCACTGTATCTCTCGGTATGTCCCATTCTACCATAAATTTTACCACCTTCACTTGTGATTCCTTCAATTCCGAAAAGGGATTGATTTGGATTAAAAGGCATACCATGTGCAAGTCTACATTCAAAATCTACATATTGCGTCGCGATTTGTCCATTCTTATATAATTGCTCAATAATTTCCTTTGAAGCCATAAAACGACCCTCTCCATGAGAAACTGGAATTGTATAAATTTCATCTTTCATTCCCGACAACCAAGGCGATTTATCATTAATAACTTTCACGTTGACCATCTGGGAAATATGTCTTCCAATCGCGTTATGTGCTAAAGTTGGCGCATTTTCGTCTAAAGTTTTAATCTGACCGAAAGGCAACAATCCAGATTTCACAAGTGCTTGAAAACCATTGCAAATTCCTAAAATTAAACCATCCTTATCTAAAAACTCATGAATAGCATCTTTCATTCTGTTATTCTTTAAAACATTTACCATAAATTTTGCCGAACCATCAGGCTCATCACCGGCGGAAAATCCTCCAGAAAAAACTAAAATCTGAGATTGTTTAATTTTTTTCACCCAGTTCTCGATGGATTCTTCCATACTTTGATGGCTTAGATTTACGAAAGGTAAACTATCCACTTTCGCACCTTCTTTTCGGAAAGCATTTTGGGTTTCATACTCACAATTGGTTCCCGGAAAAATTGGTGCAAAAACTTGCGGTATTCCAATATTGTGCGAAATAATATTAATTGATCTTTGATTTGTACCCTGCAAATTTTCACTAAACTCAATGATAATCTTTTCGCTTTCTACCGTTGGATAAACACTTTCAAATGTAAACGTATTAACTTCAAGTAATTTATTAATATTAAATTCTAAATCATTGATTTTCAATGACTCATTATTTTTTACTTCACCTATAAGTTTAAGTAAATTAAAATCAAATTGCTCAGTACTTTCAATTAAAAGACCGCCAATATTTTTAGATAAAAGTAAATCATTATCTAAATTAATTTCAGCACCTAAAAGATTACCAAACGACATTTTAGCCAGCGCAACTGCTACGCCGCCATCTTTAATAGTTTTAACGGAAATGATTTTTTTAGCAGAAATATTAGAATAAATAAAATCGAAAATTTTAATTAATTCAGCATATTTTGGTAAGCCATTTTCATCATAATTTGCTTTAAAATGATAAATGAAATTTCCAGCGTGTTTAAATTCTGGCGAAATAATAGTATCAATAATTCCATTGGCACAAGCGAAAGAAATCAAGGTTGGTGGCACATTAATATCCTGAAAAGTTCCGCTCATAGAATCTTTGCCCCCAATTGCAGCCAAACCTAATTTCATTTGTGCATCATATGCTCCAATTAAAGAAGATAAAGGTTTCCCCCACTTTTCAGGAACATTACCTAATTTTTCAAAATATTCTTGAAAACTTAGTCTTATATTTTTATAATTCCCGCCCATTGCGACAATCTTGGCAACGCTTTCTACGACTGCTAAACTTGCACCAACCAAAGTATTTTGCTCTGAAATTTCAGCATCAAAACCCCAACTTGCTAAAGAAACTGTTTTTATATTTTTTGCATTTAAAACCGGTAAAGTCTGTACGCTTCCTTCCATTTCAGTGTTCTGAAATTTTCCACCTAAAGGAACCATAACTGTTGTCCCGCCAACTGTAGAATCAAACATCTCCTGCAATCCTTTTTGAGACGCAGAATTTTTTTCAGCTAGTTTTTTATAAAAATTATTTTCATTAAAAACTAAATTATCTAAGCTAATTTCCTTTAAATGAGAAACTTGTACGCTTTGTTTCTTTGCACAACCATTTGTCTCTAAGAATTCGCGGCTCAAATCAACAATTTTTTTGTTTTGCCAAAATATCTGCATTCTATTGCTGTCAGTAACTTTGGCAACTTCAACCGCCATGAGATTTTCGACTTTACAAAGGTTAATAAACGCCGTTTTATCTTTAGCTTCAATTACAACTGCCATTCTTTCCTGAGACTCAGAAATAGCGAGTTCTGTTCCATTTAAACCATCGTATTTAAGATGCAAATTATTTAAGTTAATTTCCAGTGAATCAGCTATTTCCCCAATTGCTACAGAAACACCACCCGCTCCAAAATCGTTGCATTTTTTAATTAATTTTGTGACTTCAGGATTGCGAAATAAGCGCTGAATCTTTCTTTCTTCCACCGCATTTCCTTTCTGAACTTCTGTGGAAAGTTGATGAATCGCGTTTTCATCCTGCTCTTTCGAACTTCCAGTTGCACCACCTACTCCATCCCGACCTGTTGCACCGCCTAAAACAATTACTAAATCACCCTTTTCAGGCTTTTCGCGACGTACCCAATTTTTTGGAACGGCGCCCACCACAAAACCTACTTCCATTCTTTTGGCTTTATAACCTTCGTGGTAGATTTCATTAACAGAAGTTGTCGCTAAGCCTATTTGATTTCCATAGGAAGAATAGCCATTTGCGGCTTTTTTAGAAATAATTCTTTGAGGTAATTTTCCTGCTAAAGTTTCAGAAACTGGTTCTAAAATATTTCCCGCACCAGTTAAACGCATCGCTTGGTAAACAAATGCTCTTCCGGATAAAGGATCACGAATTGCGCCGCCAATACAAGTTGAAGCACCACCAAAAGGTTCTATTTCTGTTGGGTGATTGTGGGTTTCATTTTTAAATAACAAATACCAAGGTTCTTTCTTGCCGTCATATTCAACTTCGATTTGGATGGTACAGGCATTTATTTCATCAGTGATGACAAGATTATCTAATTTCCCTGTTTTGTAAAAATATTTTCCGCATACTGTTGCCAAATCCATTAGAGAAATTGGTTTTTCTTCTCTTCCTAAAAACTTTCTTTTATCTAAATAATCATTAAAAATAGTTTTTAAAACTTCAGAGAAATTACCTTTAAATTCAATATCGGTAAGTTCCGTTTCAAAAGTAGTATGGCGGCAATGATCACTCCAGTAAGTATCTAAAACCTTTAATTCTGTTTCTGTGGGATTTCGATTTTCAGATTTAAAATAATCCTGAATAAATTGTAAATCATCAAAGCCAAAAGAAAAACCATGTTCTTCATAAAAAGCCTTCAAATCACTCTCATCGAAATCATTAAAGTTATTATAAATAGGAACTTGGGAGGCAATATTTTGTTCTGGAACTTCTAAAATATTTAGATTTTTTTCCTGCGATTCTACCTTATTAATGAAATTATCTTTAATTTTTTTTAAATCTTCATCATTAATTTCAGGGACCGAAATTAATTTTCCACTCCGGATTTTAACGTCATTATTTCCAGTCAGTAACGCGCTGCATTGTTCGGCAGAATCGGCTCTTTGATCATATTGACCTGGCAAAAACTCCACTGCAAAAAAGGGAAATTTTGTAGGATTTTCTAAATGTAAAATATCAGTAACTGAATCGCATAAAGTATTTTGAACAAATTCTTGAAAATATTTTTCCTCAATATTAAATAAGTCGTAAATATTATAAACTTTTACGTTAGAAACAGAAGGTGCAATATCTTTAATTTCAGCTAACGTAGCCGGACTTTCAATGTCAAATAAACCTCTTTTTTCTATAAAAATTCTTTTGTTCATGATTATAATTACATTTTAATTTTATATCTTTTTAAATAAAAAATGCAGCCCAAAAAGACTGCATTATATTATACTTTAAGTTCTGATTTTAAGCCGATTAAGTGGCGGTATTTATCAAGTACGGGTTTTATTTCGTAGTTTATAAATTCCTCTGTTTGTATTGGTGCAAAGCCGATAAATTTGTGGGGATCTAAACCACTTTTTAATTTGGATTTATCTAATTTTAGCGAATCATCATTTATAATCCTTTCTATTAAATCGTTTTCTAAACCCTCCTCTTTTACCTTTTTACTCGCTTCCATCGAGTGAATACGGATTTTTTCATGAATTTCTTGCCGATTTCCACCCGCTTTCACTTCTTCCATAATAATATATTCAGTCGCCATGAAAGGCAATTCTTCCTGAATGTGCTTATTAATTCTATTGGGATAAACCACCAGACCATTCATTATATTATCCCAAATCAAAAGTATCGCATCGACTGATAAAAAGGCTTGTGGAATCGTTAATCTCTTATTTGCAGAATCATCTAAAGTTCTTTCAAACCATTGCGTAGCTGCAACCATCGCCGAACTTGAAGCCAATGACATAACAAATTTTGCCAAGGCGCCAACTCTTTCACTTCGCATGGGATTGCGTTTATAAGCCATTGCTGACGAACCAATTTGATTTTTCTCAAAAGGTTCTTCTATTTCTTTTAAGTTTTGAAGTAATCGTAAATCATTGCTGAATTTATGCGCAGATTGTGCAATATTCGATAACAACGACATGGCTTTAGCATCAATTTTTCTGTCATAAGTTTGTCCCGAAACACCAAAGACATTAGTAAAACCAAAACGTCTCGACAATTCTTTATCCAAATGCTTTACTTTGCTGTAATCGCCGTCAAATAATTCTAAAAAACTAGCGGCAGTTCCCGTGGTTCCTTTTACGCCGCGAAAACGCAAAGTATCAATAAAAAATTCTAACTCTTCGAAATCTAAAAGCAAACTTTGAAGCCATAAAGTAGCACGTTTTCCAACAGTTGTTAATTGTGCCGGTTGAAAATGTGTAAAACCAAGCGTTGGTAAATCTTTGTATTCTAAGGCAAAAGTAGAAAGCGAATTCATTACAGAAATTAACTTCGCTTTTAAAATATTTAAACCATCCCGAATTTGAATAAGATCTGTGTTATCCCCCACAAAAGCGGAAGTTGCACCCAAATGAATAATCCCGTGTGCGGATGGTGCGACGTCGCCAAACGTGTGCACGTGCGCCATTACATCATGCCGGAATTTTTTTTCATAATCCGCAGCAACCTGATAATCAATATTTTCTACATTATTTTTAAGATCAGAAATTTGTTTATCGGTAATATTTAAGCCTAAATCTTTTTGGATTTCTGCTAAGGCTACCCACAATTTGCGCCAAGTTTGAAACTTGTTATTAGGTGAAAAATTAAAAAGCATTTCTTCACTTGAGTATCGCTCTTCAAGTGGATTTTTATAAGAATTCATTTTAAATTTTTAATGACACAAAAGTAATTGTTTAAAAGCAGAAATAAAAATTAAACATTCTTAAATAAATTTTATTTATCAACATCTTATTTAACGCATTACATAAAAATACACTTTATATAAAATAATGAATTAAATGAATAACTTTAAAAATTAGATTTTTAAAAAATGACTGTTGATTATATAATTATTGGCGCAGGTTCATCTGGAAGCGTTTTAGCAAATAGATTAAGTAAAAATCCTGAAAATTCTGTCTTACTTTTAGAAGCCGGTGGGAAACCCAGTTTTTTATCAAAAATTCCCGGATGGTATAGTTTGTTGAATCGCGGTAAAATGGATTGGGCGTTTTCTACAGAACCTCAAAAATTTGTCAATAATCGAAAAATTTATATCCCGAGAGGGAAGTCTTTAGGCGGTTCCAGTGCAACAAATGCGATGGCTTACGTGCGCGGAAACTCAAAAGATTACAATTCTTGGGAACAAATGGGAAATGAAGGTTGGAATTACAAATCTGTTCTGCCCTATTTTAAAAAATCGGAAAATAATCATTCCTTTAATAATGATTTTCATGGGAAAAGCGGTGAATTAAATGTTTCATTAAGGAAAGAATACAATAAATCAACATACAATTTCATTGAAGCCTGTAAAGAAAATGACTTAAATTTTAATGAAGATTATAACGGTGAAAAACAAGAAGGCTCATCATTTTTACAATTTACAATTGATAAAAATGTTCGACAAAGTACTTATGATGTATTTTTAAAACCGATTTTAGCCCGAAAAAATTTAATTATTAAAGCAAAAACTTTTGTTAAGCGGATTTTAATTGAAAATGGAAAAGCAATCGGTGTTGAAATTTTTACCGAAAAGAACTCATCTGAAAAAATATTTTGTAACAAAGAAGTAATTCTTTGCGCGGGAGCAATTCAATCACCACAACTTTTAAAAGTATCTGGAATTGGTCCGAAAGAAGAATTGAAAAAGTTTAATATCAATTTAGTTAAAGATTTATCTGCAGTTGGCGAAAATCTTAAAGACCACGTTTGGACAGGAACGAGTGATTTTAGTAAGATAAATGGTTTAAATAATATAATTAAAAAATCAGGGTTCGTTAATAACTTATTTCAATACTTTAGGAAAAAAGAATCTTTACTGAACCATTCAATAATTGAAACGACCACATTTTTTAAATCTTCGGAAGATAAAAATAGTCCTGATTTACAATTTCATTTTTCGCCATTACATATGGGAAATAATTACAAAGCAGATCTTTATAATCCCTTTTCATTGCCTACGACAAATGGTTACACGATTTTAGCAATCTTGATTCATCCAGAAAGTTCAGGTTTTGTAGGATTACAATCTAATGACAGTCGCGACGCACCAATTATTCAACCAAATTTTTTATCGAAAAGAAATGATATTAAAAGATTACTAATTGGTTTAAAAAAAGCAATGAAGATAATTGATTCGTCAAGTTTTGATGATGTAAGGTTAAAAAAAATGAACTGGCCGGCTAGAAATTCTACAGATGAAGAATTAATCGAGCATATTAAAAAAACATTGGAAACACTTTATCATCCAGTTGGAACTTGCAGAATGGGTAACGGTGAGAATTCTGTAGTAAATGATAGATTACAAGTACACGGTATTGAAAATCTTCGCGTTGCAGATGCTTCAATTATGCCGGATATTGTATCGGGGAATACAAATGCAGCGTGTATCATGATTGGTGAAAAAGCTTCAGATTTTATTTTAGATAACTAAATAATTTTCGAAAATTTAATGCTCATTTTAAACTAAATTTACTTCTAAATTTTAAAAATAAAGAATGGATTTTCAGAAAATATTAAACAGTCAGAAACAATTTTTTAATACTCAACAAACAAAGGATATCGATTTTCGGAAAAAGAATCTTCAAAAATTAAAAGAGTTGTTGAAAGATAATGAAAAGTTACTTTTGGAGGGAATTGCAAAAGATTTTGGAAAATCAAAATTTGATACTATTTTAACGGAAATCTCTTTCGTTAAAAAAGATATTGAATATTATATCAAAAACTTATCATCACTTTCGAAACCGAAGAAAGTATGGACAAATATAGTTAATCAATTAGGAAACAGTAAAATATACCGCGAACCGTTGGGAAATACTTTTGTCATTGGCGCGTGGAATTACCCTTATCAACTCTCGCTATCACCTATGGTTGCTGCAATGGCTTCGGGAAACACCTGTATTTTAAAACCGAGCGAAATTTCATTTCACTCTTCCGCGGCGATGGCAAAAATTATCAATGAAAATTTTCCGTCCAATTATTTATTTGTGGCTGAAGGTGGCGTTCCAGAGACTACAGAATTATTAAAATTAAAATTTGACAAAATATTTTTTACCGGCTCTACAACCGTAGGAAAAATAGTTTACGAAGCCGCTGCAAAAAACTTGACGCCTGTAACTTTGGAATTAGGTGGAAAATCGCCTGCAATTGTTTCAAAAAAAGCTGATTTAGATATTGCCGCAAAAAGAATAGTTTGGGGAAAATTTTTAAATGCCGGACAAACTTGCGTGGCCACAGATTATATTTTAGTGGAAAATTCCGTAAAGGATGAATTGATTAAAAATTTGAAAAAATATATTGAAAAATTTAGTTACACAGAAGGTTCAGAACAATATACCCAAATCATTAACGATAAAAATTTTGAACGTTTAACTAAATTGATTGATGCTAAAAAAGTGATTTTTGGTGGAAAAACTGATGCTGAAAAAAGATATATTGAACCGACTTTGATGGACAATGTAGCTTGGGAAGATGAAGTGATGCAGGAGGAAATTTTCGGACCTATTTTACCTATTTTAACTTTTACAAAATTTGAAGACGCCTTAGAAAAAATTGCAGCGCACGAAAAACCTTTGGCGGCCTATTTATTTACAGATAATGAATCTGAAAAAGAACTCTTTACTCATCGTATTTCCTTTGGCGGCGGTTGCATTAATGAAACAGTGATGCATTTAGGAAATGATAATTTGCCATTCGGTGGCGTGGGAAGTTCTGGGATGGGACATTATCATGGAAAATTTGGATTTGATGCTTTTTCTCATCAAAAATCCGTATTATCAAAATCAATTTGGGGCGAACCGGATCTGAAATATCCGCCTTACACAAAGGAAAAATTAAAATGGATCAAGAAATTAATGTAAAAAAAAGTCCCGAAAAATAATTTTCGGGACTTTTTAATTTTAGATCTTTGGTGAAAAATCTGAAAAGAATTTTTTTACTTTTTCTAAACTATACCCTTTTCCATCTTCTAAAACAGAACTGTCTTGCGTATGGATTTGTTTTCCATTTTTATCTAAAACAATGAAAACTGGATAACCAAACTTTTTACCTGGATTGCCAAACTTTTCAAATATTTTCTCATTTTTTACTTCTGGAGAATAATTTAAGTGGTAATAAACGTAATTTTTGTCAACCATTTCTTTTAATTCAGGTGTTGTTTGTACATAATTATTAAATCTTAAACACCAGATACACCAATTTCCACCAGCTTGTATCATTACATTTTTATTTTCTTTTTTGGCCTGTGCTACAGCTTCAGAAATTTTTTGGTCCGCATTATCTTCAGGATTATAAATCTTTGGCAATGAAGCTATTTCAGCTTTTGCAGTTGCTTTCTTATCGGCTAAAATTGTTGCACTGTCTTTTACCACTTTAGAACTGTCTGCTTTATTGCTGCTCACAACTTCTGTTTTGCTTTTATTGCAAGACAATAAAGAAAACGCAGCAAAGGATACACTGTAAGTTAGAATTTTTAAATCTTTCATTTTTTTTTGTAAATATAAAGTTTTTAGGTTAATTGTAATTTATTTGTAATGATTAACTTTGCGATTATATCTATGAAATTTTTATTTAAAATACTCCTACTTATTTCTCGGCTACCGTTGCAAATCTTATATTTATTTGCAGACTTCGTCTTTTTCACAAGTTACTACATAGTCGGCTATAGAAAAAAAGTAGTTACTACAAATTTAACAAAATCATTTCCCGAGAAAACATCAACTGAAATTAACAAAATTAGAAAAAAGTTTTACAAAAATTTTTCAGATTATATTGCTGAGACCGCAAAATCATTTACCATCAATGATATTGAACTACGCGTTAGAATGCAGCATTTAAACCAAGATATTTTTCACGACGCAAAAAATGAGGGTAAAAATGTCATTTTATTAGCTGGCCACGTTTTTAACTGGGAATGGTTCACAGCGTTGACTAGAATTACGCCACAAGAAAATTGCCATCCAGTTTATAGAAAAGTAAATAATAGTTTTTGGGAAGAAAAGGTGAAAATGATCAGAAATGGTTTTGGCAACAAAGCTGTGGAGGCCAAAGAAGTCATACGTCATATTTTAAGAAATCCAAATGACGGAAATTCCATTTACATGTTTGTAGCAGACCAAACGCCGCATTCAAGCGAAGTTAATTTTGGGATTAATTTCCTTAATCAACCTACTCCGGCTTTCATCGGTTATGACAAACTGTCAACAAGGATGGATTTAATTTTTGTTTACTGCGAAATGAAAAAAGTGAAGCGTGGCTTTTATCAAGTCAATTATTATAGAATATATCCGGATGGTGAAAAATTTGAAGAATTTGAAGTAGTTAAAAAATTTCACAGACTGCTGGAAAACACAATTAATAAAAGACCTGATAATTGGCTTTGGTCGCACAGAAGATGGAAATATGGCGCCTTAATCAAACATTTTGAAGCTTAAATTTAAGTCAGATGAAAATCAGTATCGTAATATTAAATTGGAACGGCGTTTCTTGGCTAAAAAAGTTTTTGCAAAATGTAATTTCAAATTCACCTCAGGCACAAGTTTATGTTATTGATAATGGTTCTACAGATAATTCTATTTTATTTTTAGAAGAAAATTTTAAATCGGTCTCTATCATTAAGAATTTAAAAAATTTAGGATTTGCGGGCGGTTATAATGAAGGATTAAAAGAAATTCCAGGTGATATATTTTGTCTCTTAAATTCTGATGTGGAAGTCACAGAAAACTGGCTACAACCAATTATAAATCTATTTCTTAAAGACCCAACTATTTCCGCTATTCAGCCAAAAATATTAGATTATAATAGACGGGATTATTTTGAATTTGCCGGCGCCGGAGGCGGTTTAATTGATAATCTCGGTTTCCCATATTGCAGAGGAAGAATTTTTGAAGAACTGGAAGAAGATATAGGGCAATACAATGACGAAACTGAAATTTTCTGGGCGTCAGGCTGTGCATTTTTTATTCGCGCAGATGATTTTAAAATGATGGATGGTTTTGACGCACGCTTTTTTGCGCATCAGGAAGAAATTGATCTTTGTTGGCGGCTAAAAAATATTGGTAAGGAAATTTATTACTGTGGAAAATCGACTATTTATCATGTTGGTGGCGGAACTTTAAATAAACAATCTGCGCATAAAACATTTTTAAATATCAGAAATAATTTGAGTACGTTGCTCAAAAATTTACCTTCAAAATCTTTATTCTGGATTTTACCTTTGCGTTTAATTTTGGATGGATTTGCTGGAATTTATTTTGGACTAAAAAATGGTTTTCCTCATTTCAATGCAGTTTTAAAGGCGCATTTTGGTTTTTACAAACAACTTAAAGGCAGTTTAAAACTTCGTGGAAAATTTCAGGATAAGAATTACTATCAAAGTAAATGGCTTATTTTCAAACATTTTTTTTAAATATTATATGATAAATTTCTGCGCCATAGATTTTGAAACTGCGACAAATGACCGAAATTCTGCGTGTGAATTAGGAATTTGTATCGTGGAAAATGGACAAATTGTTGAAACAAAAAACTGGCTTTTAAAACCACCCAGTTTTCCTTATTTTAATCCTTATAACATTGCTGTTCATGGCATTCAACCAAAGGAAGTTGCGGATGCACCGACATTTGCGGATATTTGGTATGAAGTGGAAGAATTAATTTACGGGAATTTGATATTGGCACACAATGCTAGTTTTGATGCAGGCGTAATGAGAAGTTGTCTGGATTATTATGGGATTTTTAAACCAAAATTAAATTATTTATGCAGTATTTCAATTGCTAAAAAGTCCTGGAAAATGCTGCCAAAATATGGTTTAAAACATTTAGCAGAATTGCACGATATAGAATTTACACACCATCGCGCAGGTGCAGATGCTGAAGTTTGCGCAAAAATTGCGCTACTTGGTTTTGAACATTTGCTTCTCACGAGAAATGACGAAATTAATGAAAGTTTTAAAAAGAATCTGAAAATATTGTAATGTTAATTGCTAAGAACTTCCGCCATTAAATTAAACTTAGGAATAGTAATTTCCAAAGCTTTTTCAGAGTTAATATCTGTAATAAAGTAAGTTCCTGTCATCGTTCCCACGCCACTTCTTAAAACCACGTTTGAAAAATAACTGAAACTTTCATCAGGTAAAATTGTAGGTGTTAAACCAATTATTCCATCTCCTGATACTTCCGTAAAACCAAAACCTACGTCATAAATGATCCATTTTCTACGGTTTATTTTCATAATAAACTCAGAATTATTAAATATTTCAATGTTATAGCGAAAAACAAATCTATTTTCGGAAGGAAAACTATTTTTGATGTCGTATTCAGGAAGAACGTTAATTGTAATACTGTGGGTAGTTTTGGTGTACATTTATGAATTTTATTATCTGAAGCAAAAATCTCGCCTTTTTTCAAAAAAAAACCTGACAAATTGCCAGGATTTTTTGATATATAAAATGGTAAATTTATAATTCTAAAGCTTTCCTTTCATCGCCGTTCATTAAGATCTCAACAGGATTATCAATTCCTTCTTTTACAGCTACCAAAAATCCAACAGATTCTTTTCCATCAATGATTCTATGGTCATAAGACATTGCAACATACATCATTGGACGTATAACAACCTGGTTATCAATTGCCATCGGTCTTTGTAAAATATTATGCATGCCTAAAATTGCGGATTGCGGTGGGTTAATAATCGGCGTGGACATCATTGAACCAAAAGTTCCTCCATTGGTAATAGTAAAAGTTCCGCCAGTCATTTCATCCATTGTTATTTTTCCGTCACGCGCTTTTATCGCCAATTCTTTTATAGAAGATTCGATATTTCGAAAAGACATATTCTCTGCATTTCTCACAACAGGCACCATCAAACCTTTCGGTCCTGAAACTGCGATAGAAATATCACAAAAATCGTAAGAAACCATTTGATTTCCGTCAATCATTGAATTTACTTCAGGATACATTTTTAGAGCTCTCACAACTGCTTTAGTGAAAAATGACATAAAACCTAAACCAACACCGTGTTTAGCAGCGAATTCTTCTTTATATTGTTTTCGCAATCTAAAAATTTCACTCATATCAACTTCATTGAAAGTAGTCAGCATTGCAGTTTCATTTTTTACTGCCACTAATCTTTCCGCTACTTTTCTTCTTAGAACTGAAAGTCTGGAAGTTGTAGAACCTCGCGAACCACCGTTATTAGAAGTTCCCATTGCTGGAAAGGAGGCACTTTCTGCATCTTCTTTCATAATTCTACCATCTCTTCCACTTCCTAAAACCTGTGCGGGATTTACCCCTTTTTCATCTAAAATTTTACGCGCTGCTGGCGAAGGTGTATTTGTTGCGTAGGTTTTAGAAGTTTCAACTTTTGGTGCTTCAACAGCTTTTTCTACTTTTGGAGCTTCGGCAACTATTGGTTTTTCTTCAACTTTCTCTGCCGCTTTTGGCTCACCGCTTGGTTTTGCAGCATCTCTATCTATTAAACAAACTACTTGCCCAACTGCAACCACATCGCCTTCTTCGGCTTTCAGAGTAATTACACCGCTTTCTTCCGCGGGCAATTCTAAAGTTGCTTTATCAGAATCTACTTCTGCAATCGGCTGATCTTTTTCAACGTAATCGCCGTCTTTCACAAGCCAGCTTGCGATTTCAACTTCTGTGATAGATTCTCCAGGAGACGGAACTTTCATTTCTAATATAGACATCTGTTTATTTTTTAGATTTCGTTTGTATAATTTTAAAGCAGTGCAAAAATAAAAATTTTTATGCAGTTAATGGTTGTTTTGTAGGAGCATCATTGGTAGAGAATACACGGTTGATGGTATTGTTCTGGTTTATTTCGAATTTTTTATGACTTCCAGGTGCCGGACTTCCACTTGGAATCGGGGAAATAACCTGAATATTTTGATCCCGGAAATGTCTCAGCATAAAACTCCACGCGCCCATATTCTCTGGCTCTTCCTGTGCCCAAATTAATTCTTTTCGGTTTTTATATTTTTCTAAAATTTCCTCAATTTTATTCATCTGCAATGGATAAATTTGCTCAAAGCGAATCAAAGCCACCTTCTCATCATTAATTAATTCTTTCTTAGCTAATAGATCGTAATAAATCTTACCTGAGCAAAATACTAATTTTTCAGTTTTATCAACTGAAGCGGAAACATCGTCTAAAATTGGCTGAAATTCACCATTCGCTAAGTCTTCAAAAGTAGAAATCACTTTTGGATGCCTCAACAAAGATTTTGGCGTCATTACAATCAACGGTTTTCTAAAAGGAAATTTTTGCTGACGTCTTAAAAGATGGAAATAATTTCCGGGAGTGGTACAATTGGCAATAATAATATTTTCATTGGCAGCCAACGTTAAAAAGCGCTCTAATCTTGCCGAAGAATGTTCTGCACCTTGACCTTCTGAACCGTGTGGCAAAAGCATTACCAAACCATTTTGTGACTTCCACTTGTCTTCTGCGGCGACCAAATATTGATCAATAATTATTTGCGCCCCATTAACAAAATCACCGAATTGTGCTTCCCAAATAGTTAAAGTGTTGGGAGAAACCATAGCGTAACCGTAATCAAAACCTAAAACAGCGTATTCTGACAGAAGTGAATTATAAATATCAAATTTTTGCGTGTCTGAAATATGTTTTAAAGGCACATATTCTTCTTCGGCATCTTCCG
This sequence comes from Halpernia sp. GG3, assembly GCF_052976925.2. Taxonomy (NCBI): domain Bacteria; kingdom Pseudomonadati; phylum Bacteroidota; class Flavobacteriia; order Flavobacteriales; family Weeksellaceae; genus Halpernia; species Halpernia sp. GG3. Next base: position 48,952 of record NZ_JBRIIR020000009.1, on the reverse strand, counting down.
TTTTTACAACAGCATGGCGGTGAGAGAAAGTCCCACGCTCAACATCCTCACCAGAAATTCTAATACTACTTCCGTCTGATAATAATGTGGCATATGCCAAAAGTTCGCCTTGTGCCCAATCTAAAGTATTGGTTTCGACTTGCTTTAAACGGTTATCAAACAAGCGGGAAATTTTCTTTATAAATTTTTTATCACTCGGTAAAGTCGCAATTTTTGTGGCTAATTGTTTTAATTTTTCAATGTCAAATTTAGTATTATAAACTTTTAAAACATCACCTGGTTTATCCAAGGGAAAATCTTTCCAATCTTCCTGCATAAAAATGTCCATTGTATTTCTTTCTATTTGCTTCGAAGCGTCAAAATTCTCATCAAGAAGTGATTTAAACTCTTTATCCATTTTATCTAAAACCTCCGTTGAAAGTGTTTTATCTTCCAGAAGTTTAGTTTTATAAATTTCTCTGGGATTTTGGTGTTTTGAAATTAAACTATATAAATGAGGTTGTGTGAATCTTGGTTCGTCACCCTCATTATGGCCGTATTTTCTGTAACCCAAAAGGTCAATATAAACATCTTTTCCAAAAGATTTTCTGAAATCTGCGGCAAATCTAACAGCATGAACAACGGCTTCCACATCGTCTGCATTCACATGCATTACGGGTGAATCTGTCACTTTTGCGATATCGGTGCAATAAGTCGAACTTCTCGCATCTAAATAATTAGTTGTAAAAGAAACCTGATTATTAACAACAATATGAACCGTTCCTCCCGTTTTGTAGCCTTCAAGATTCATCATCTGTGCGACTTCATAAACAATTCCTTGTCCGGCAATTGCGCCATCACCGTGAATGATTATCGGTAAAACCTGGTTATAATCACCTTTAAATTCATTATCAACTTTTGCACGGCAAATACCTTCTACCAAAGCAGCAACGGTTTCTAAATGCGAAGGGTTCGGTGTTAAATTAATCCGAACTTCTTCACCAGATTCAGTCGTGATTTTTTTTGAAGCACCTAAATGGTATTTTACGTCACCTGAGAAAACGTCCTCTTCAAACTCTTTTCCTTCAAATTCTGAGAAGATTTGCTTAGAAGATTTCTGGAAAATATTAGTTAAAACATTAAGCCTTCCTCTATGTGCCATACCTAAAACGACCTCGTTCACCCCTAATTTTGAAGCGCGGGAAATTAACTGGTCTAAAGCGGGAATTAAAGATTCGCCACCTTCCAATGAAAATCTTTTTTGACCCACAAATTTCGTGTGCAAATAGTTTTCAAAAGCAACAGCTTGATTTAATTTCTTTAAAATTTCAATTTTTTCATCTTTGGAAAGATCAGCCTGATTTTCACTTTTCTGAATCCAATTTCGAATATATTGCTTTTCTTCTACATTATTGATGTGCATATATTCTACCCCGATGGAATCACAATATATTTTTTCTAAATGATTGATTAAATCCTGCAAAGTTGCTGGTTTGGTCATCCCAGTTTCAACGGCAGAATTAAAAAATCTCTGTAAATCTGAAGAATCTAAACCAAAATTTTCTATATCTAAATTTGGAAAATAATTTCTACGTTCCCGTACAGGATTGGTTTTTGTAAATAAATGACCTCTACTTCTGTAAGCCTCTATAAGATTTACAACACGAAATTCTTTTAAAATATCTTCTGGCATTTCACCGGAAGTAAAATTTTGTGCAATGAAGTTTGAAGGTTGAGGATCTTGCGTAGAAGACCCGTCACTATAATTTTCCAGTGCAAAATCGAAACCCTGGAAAAAAGATTTCCAAGATGGTTCTAAAGAATCGGGGAAAGTGAGATATTGTTGATAAAGATCATCAATGAGTTGAGCGTGTGCAGCATTCAGGAATGAAAATTTGTCCATTTAGTTACAGATTACCTGTTTTTTTATTGATACTTATTAATCTACAAATTTAACAAAAATATGTGAATATTGCGACCTAAAAATATGTTAAAGATACCTTAAATGCTGATAATTTGTTCGTGATTTTATCTTTTGCACAGAAGCATTATTTTTTTAAAAAATCAAATTCATCATCTTAAAAAAATCTAAAACAAACTTTTAGCCCCGGGTGAAGCGACATCCCCGCCCAAGCGGGATATAGCGGAAAACGGGTACAAATTTCGCAAAAATCAATTATGTCTTGCTTCAAAAATTTACAATATTTCCAGCGCCATTTTCATAGTCTCTTCGTCAGTTTCAGTTGGTTTTTTCAAGAATGTTTCGTGTAACTGACCCGTCCTCAACTGCTGATTTTTTGCCTCAGTCATCAATTTCTGTAAACTTTTTAATCTTCCCTGATAATTTCCTTGATAATAAATAATGAGGTATTTTTTTGGTGTTAAATATCTATAAATAAAATTGTTATCATTTACAGTTAATTTTTTAGAAAGCGGAAAACCGTAATAGTAAGAAATTGTTTTGCTTTTAAAATCGTTCGGATCGGTAATTAAAACGGGTGTTCCAAATTCATCATCTTCTTTGTGCAGGTCCGTCAAAAGGAAATTTTTAACTTTATTATGATTTAAAACAATATTTTTTATTAAATCATCCTTTTTATTAGAAGAACTAACGTTTACACCAAGAAGTATGTTATTTTCCTCCTTTTCAACCATCACGCTGTCAAATTTAAGCCTTGCAATCTGGTTATCTTTGTCTACTTTATTGCTTAGAAGATTAGATAAGTTAACTAAACTTCCTCTCAAATTTTCTTTAAAATCATTTTCTGAAATAACATGGAAAGGCCTGATAAAAACCGGTATTTTTGGCGTTCGCAATAAATAGGTAATTGTTGTTTTTTGAGGGGAAATTTTCTTGAAGGTAATTTCAAAAACGAAAGGATTACCTGCGGTAGAGGTATAAAGATAATAAAGAAGCGACCTGTTTTTTGCTGCATACTTAATAAACAAATCACCCTGACGCTCATTTTTTTCATTATAATAAGTAAGTCCACTATTTTTTCCTTCGTAAGGGGTAAAGTAGGAATAATGATAATTTTTATGACCTTTAAAAAATGTATTCCATTTTGTGAAATTTTGTAAATTATTAAACTGAGGGAACAACTTTTCAACAGAATAATTAAGGTCTTTCTGGGCAGTGAAACTTTTCGTCTCATCCATATTAGAAGCGAAAATATAAAATCCCGTAAATGCTAGAGCAAGTAAAATCACAATAAATTTAAACCAACGCATGAATTATTTTTTAGGATTAACGTTTAGAAATACTATTTTTTCTAATCCTGCAAAGATATTATTTTAAAAAAAAATGAGTTTAAATTTTAAATCCATTGTTATAAAAACTTTAATCAAAAAATCTGCGTTCCATCATGGATCACAGCGCCTTTTTTAATGACGACAATTCCATCTTTTACTGAATGATTTTCAAAATCACCATCTTGCAAATGTTTACCACCAATAATTTTCACATGATTACCAATATGGCAATTTTTGTCTAAAATCGCTTGCTCGATATGAGAATACTCACCGATACCCATGTTTGGCATATTGTTATTTCTATTACTTTCCTTAGTTTCTTCACTCTCATAAAAATCTGCGCCCATCATATAGCAGTTTTTTAAACTACTGCCCTTCTGGATTCTAGCACGATTTCCGATTAGAGAATTTTCTATTTTATCAGCCATAATGATGCATCCATCTGCAATAATTGCTTTGCTCACGAACGACCCGTTAATTTTTGAGGGCGGCAACATACGCGCTCTGGTATAAATAGGACTGTCTGAAAATAAATTAAACTGTGGCAATTCTCGTGTTAAATCCATATTGGCTTCGTAGAAAGATTCAATAGTACCAATATCTGTCCAATAGCCGTCAAATTGATAGCTTAACATTTTGTAGTTTCCAAGTCCGTTTGGAATTAATTCCCCACCAAAATCATCACCTGCATCTTCCTTAAACATTTTTAATAAAGCCTCTTTTGAAAATACATAAATCCCCATGGAAGCCAAATATTCTTTACCAGAATTTTGACTTTTTTCAGAAACCTGACTTTTCCATTCACCTAAAACATCTGAATTTGGTTTCTCTACAAAAGATGTAATATTTCCCTCTTCGTCAGATTTTAAGATGCCAAAACCTGTAGCATCATAAGCATTTACAGGAATTGTTGCGATTGTAATATCTGCTTTATTTTTACAGTGGTAATCAATCATTTCGCGAAAATCCATCTGATATAGTTGATCTCCGGAAAGTATTAAAATATAATCGTAATCATATTTTCCTAAATGTTTCATGGATTGGCGAACCGCGTCAGCAGTACCTTGATACCATTCTTCATTTTCCACATTTTGTTCAGCTGCTAAAATATCCACAAAGCCTCTGCTAAAAGTATCAAAGTGGTAAGAATTTTTAATATGTGAATTTAAACTCGCGGAATTATACTGAGTTAAAACCAATATTTTATTATAACCTGAATTTAAACAATTTGAAATTGGAATATCTACCAAACGGTATTTACCTGCAATTGGAACTGCGGGTTTAGACCGGGAATAGGTGAGTGGAAACAAGCGGCTACCTCTACCACCGCCCAAAACTATCGATATAACGTTGTGTTTCATAATATTTCAAAAATATTTAATTCTGATATAAATCTACGTAATTCTGTGCAGAATTTTCCCAAGAGAAATCTTTTTTCATGTTGGCCTCAATAAGTGATTTTAATAAAACTTTTTGGTTGTAAATATGAAGCGCACGATCCATATTATGAATAACATCATCTGTTTTTGCTTCTGCAAAATTTAAACCACAACCGCCGGTGGAAATATCTTCTACAGTATCTTTTAATCCACCAATATATCTTACCAGCGGAATAGTTCCATACCTCATCGCGTACATTTGATTTAATCCGCAAGGTTCTACGCGTGACGGCATCAAGAGAAAATCGGCCGAAGCGTAAATTTGATGTGAAAGATGTTCTTTGTAACCTAGATCCAATGCGAAATTGGTAAATGTGTGGTTGAGATTTTTTAATTCAATTTCCAGTGCAGTATTTCCAGAACCTAAAACAATAATATTAAAAGCACCGTACATTTGCTGTATACCTTTTCGAACTATTTCGGGTAATAAATCGGCACCCTTTTCTGTGGCAAACCTTCCAATAAATCCGAATAATGGTAAATCTGGATTTAAATCATAGGTTTCGCAAAGCAGTTTTTTATTTTTAAATTTTCCCTCTTCTGCATTTTTAATATCAAAATTGAAAGTCAACATTTCGTCAGTTTTAGGATTCCAAACTTCCGTGTCAATACCGTTAATGATACCAAATGCTTTCTTATGTTCTTGCTGAATCAAGTTTTCAAGACCTCGAAAACTTTGAAATAGCTCTTGCAGATAACCGTCTGAAACCACTGTAAAAGCGTGGCAACATTTTATCATACATGCCAAAGGATTAATGTAACCTTCCCAATCTAAAAGCCCCCATTTCCAGCCATCAAATCGAGGAAAATAATTGCTCATATCCCATTTCATCTGACCTTGGTATTCGCCATTATGAATAGTTCCGATGGTTTTAACACCTTTTAAAAAATTAAAATCAGGACAATTTTCTACCATAAAAGGTACTAAACCCGTGTGATAATCATGACAATGTATTATATCTGGCCGAATCTGCATCGCACTTAACCAATGTAAAATACCATGCTGGAAAGCCAAAAATTGTTGACTTTCATCCCAATAACCATAAACATCATCTCGGTCTAAAAGTCCGGGAATTTTTATTAAATATAATTCAAAACCCAAAGAATTATATTTTTCTTTCATCACCTGAACTTGAAAAGTATGAAAGGATTGATGAATCCAGCCATCAAAAACGATTTCAAATTTATGGTTATAAAAAAAACTTTTATTGTACCAAGGCATTACCACTTTTGCGTTAATCCCTTTAATCTTGTTTTGATATTTGGGCAAAGCTCCTACAACATCGGCCAAACCGCCCACTTTCGCGACCGGATAACATTCCATTGAAAGATGATAAATAGTCATAGATTAATTATTTTGAAATTTTGCACTTGCTTTTAATTTCGCTTTTGCAACTGTTTTTACTAAAGGTTTTTCTTGTTTCAATGTTTGAACTTTATCAACCGTCTTCTTTTCTTCTGTTTTCTTTACAGATTTTTTTAAGATTTTTTTCTGTTTTAAAATCACGGCAGATAAAGGCGGTAATTTTAAAATGATCGCGTTTGGTCGATGCATCCACAAATCATTTTCCTCATCTACAATATCTGCTGAGATGCCACTTCCGCCAAATTTTTCATCATCAGAATTTAAAATAACTTCCCACAAAGTGCCTTCATTGACTCCGATTTTATAATCAAAAGTTTTTGGTGTTAAATTTAAAACAACCATTATAACGTCGTTTTCAGACTTTCCTTTTCTAAGATAAATAAATATAGAATTGGCTTCATCATTGGCTTCAACCCATTCAAAACCATTTATATCAAACTGATTCTCATATAAAGCGGCTTCGGTTCTATATAAAAGATTAAGTTCTTTCACGAAATCCTGTAAGCCTTTGTGTAAAGGAAATTTTAGCAAATGCCAATCCAAAGATTGTCTGAAATTCCATTCATGCGTTTGTCCAAATTCATTACCCATAAAAAGTAATTTGGCGCCTGGATGTGTGTACATGTAAACAAACATGGATCGAAGATTAGCAAATTTCTGCCATTCATCGCCCGGCATTTTATAAATTAAACTGCTCTTTCCATGAACAACTTCATCATGAGAAAGTGGTAACATGTAATTTTCTTTGTACATGTACATTGATGCGAAAGTCAATTTATGATGAAAATCTCTACGAACAATAGGATCTTGTTTAAAATATTTTAAAGTATCGTGCATCCAACCCATCATCCATTTCATACCGAAACCAATTCCACCATGATTCACAGGTTTTGTAAGCAACGGAAAATCTGAACTCTCTTCGGCAATTGTCATTACATCTGGAAAATCTTTATAAACCGCCGTGTTAAAATCCTGAAGAAATTTTTTAGCTTCTAAATTCACATTTCCACCAAAAATATTTGGTTCCCATTCGCCGTCATTTCTGGCGTAATCTAAATAGAGCATTGAAGTGACAGCGTCAACTCTCAAGCCATCGGCGTGAAAACGATCAAGCCAGAATAAAGCATTAGAAATTAAAAATGATTTAACTTCCGGTCTGCCATAATTAAAAATATAAGATTTCCATTCTGGATGAAAACCTTTTCTCGGATCTTCGTGCTCATATAAATGTGTACCATCAAAAATGTGTAAACCATTTGCATCGCCTGGAAAATGAGATGGAACCCAATCTAAATAAACTCCAATTTCATTTTTGTGTAATTCATTAATTAAAAACATTAAATCTTGTGGCGAACCAAAACGTGAAGTCGCCGCAAAAAAACCTGTAATTTGATAACCCCAACTTGGATCGTAAGGATATTCCATCACAGGCATAAATTCTACATGTGTAAAATTCATTTCCTTTAAATAAGGAATTAATCTTTCGGCGATTTCTCTGTAATTAAAAAACTGCTCAGGATTGTCAGTTCCCCGCATCCAAGAGGCGAGGTGAACTTCATAAACTGAAATGGGCGCTGAAAGATTATTATGTTTATGACGGTCTTTCAACCAGTCTTCATCTTTCCATTCAAACCATGTTGAAGTAATAACAGACGCTGCTTGAACGTTTTGTTCCCAACTGAAAGCGAAAGGATCTCCTTTTTCTAAAAGAATATTTTCTTTAGTTAAAATGCCATATTTGTAAACTTCACCCAAATTCATTTCCGGGATAAAACCCTCCCAAATTCCAGATTCATCCCAACGCGGTAGAAGTGGTTGACTGTAAGAATTCCATTGGTTAAAATTTCCTATCACGGAAACCATTTTCGCAAAAGGCGCCCAAACTGAAAAATAAATTCCTTTTTTACCATTTAATTCTGCCTCGTGAGAACCAAATTTTTCATACAATCTGAAATGTTGACCTTCTTTAAATAAATAGATGTCATGCTCCGTAAAAAGTGAAAATGGTTCTACCTCGTGCATTTTATAGTCAATTGAATATTATAATTTTCGGATAAACTAAAGTAGGTATTAAAATTCTTAATTCATCAAAAAGAGACAGAAAAATTTAAAACTTAATGCAGCGAGAAAACTTTTGGTTTAAATCTGTTAAAAAAGCACTTAAAAGAAAGATATTCTTTAATTTTAGCAGATGAAAATAAGAACTCATAAATTTCTGCGCGATGCTTTTTAATTTAGAAACTCGGGAAGACGACGAGCGGGCAATTTATCTCACGGGAAATTTCAACAGTTGGAATCCGAAAGATGAGAAATTTAAACTTCAAAGGAGCGAAGAATCAATTTATGCCATAGAAGTTGATGATGATTTTTTGCCAGAAAATATTGAATATAAATTTACAAAAGGGGGGTGGGAAAATGTAGAAATTGACAAGTTTGACAAAATTCACCCCAATAGAAAAATAAATAAATCTGACCATCAAACAGAAGATTTTGTTGAAAAATGGCGATACAATTGGGGACCTTTTAAAGAAGAGTTTTTCCCGATAGTAGAGATTATTTCTGAAGAATTCTATATCCCACAACTTGAAAAATACCGGAAGATCTGGGCGCTTCTACCCTATGATTATTACAATTCAGAGAAAAATTATCCGGTTTTATATCTACAGGATGCGCAAAATTTATTTAATGAAGGTGCGGAATTTGGCAACTGGGAAATTGATAAAAAATTATCTTTACTCGCAGAATATGGCCGCGGTGATTTAATCGTAATTGCTATTGAACACGGTAAAGAGGAACGTATTAAAGAATATATTTTTGACAATGATGCCATCATCAAAAATGCGGAAGGAAAGAAATACATTCGTTTTATCACAGATACTTTAAAGCCATTTGTAGATGAAAAATACCGCACTAAAAAAGACCGGGAAAACACAGGAATTGGCGGAAGTTCATTAGGTGCCTTAATAAGTATTTACAGTGGTTTTCTCTATCCAGAAGTTTATTCTAAGTTGATGCTTTTCTCACCTTCGCTTTGGGTAGAACCACAAAATAATTTCCCGATGCTAAAATTTAAACATCCTTATAAAATGAAGGTTTATCTTTATGGCGGCGATCAAGAAGGTTCAAAAATGGTGAACCGAATTCGAAAATTTTCAAAATCTTTAGAAAAATGGGAACTCGATAAAATTTATGATTTCGAAACCAGAATTAGCATTAATCCGGAAGGAAAACACCAGGAATTTTTTTGGTCCCAAGAATTTCCGCGTGCTGTAGAATGGCTGTATTATGATTCATTAGAAGACCCAACAAAAATTAAAAAAAATGATTAAAATAAATTCAGACTCAAATAAAATTTATTCTCAAAAGTTTCATTTTATTGATAAAAAATCTTGGGAAACTGAGCAGAAAAATTATCCAAAGAATACAAGTCATTTCTTTAACGGAAAGAAAAAAGAAGTTTTTATAATTTCAAATGAAGACGATACAATATATTTAATTGGATTGGGTGAAATTTCTGCAGATGTCCATTATCAGGATATTGGAAACAATTTTGCACAATCTCAAAAGAAAAACATTCAGCCAATTTCCACCGAAATAATATTTGAAAATTTAGATTTAAATAAAATTTCTGAGTTAGTTAAAGGTTTGTTTCTTGGCACTTATAATTATCCTTTTAAAGGCGAACATTCTTTTTGGCAAGATGAATTTAGTTTAAGTATTAAAGGTTTATCTGCAGAAGAAATTCAAAAAATCACCCTTGATACGGATTCGATTTGCAAAGGACAATTTGCGTGCATGGATTGGCTGAATAAACCCGCGAATTATAAAAAAGCACCAATACTTACAGACTTTCTTAGAAATTTAGCAAAACAATATAATTTTGAATTAGAGATTTTAAATACAGAAGGTTGCGCAGAAAAAGGCTTGAACGCTTACCTTTCTGTAAACCAAGGAAGCGCAGAAGACGCTGCGTTTTGCATTATAAAATACGCTGCCGAAAAGCCCCAAAAAACAGTCGGTTTAGTGGGGAAATGTGTGGTTTTTGACACGGGTGGAATTTCCATTAAAGGAAACACAAATTTGCATTACATGAAAAGTGATATGGGCGGCGCAACTGCGGTCATCGGCACTTTAATTACCGCTGCAGAAAGAAAATTACCCGTAAATATCACCGCCATTTTACCAATTACTGATAATGCTGTTTCTAACACTTCATACCTCCCGAGTGACGTGATAACCGCGTATAATGGGAAAACTATTGAAGTAATTGATACCGACGCAGAGGGCAGAATGACCTTAGCAGACGGACTTTCTTACATGGTAAAAAATTTCAAACCTGATATTTTAATAGATTTGGCAACGTTGACAGGAAGTGCGGTAAGAATTCTTGGTAGTACGGCGGGTGCACTTTTTGGAAATAATGATGGCTTAATTAAAGATTTAGAGAAATCTGGAAATTTAACAAATCAAAAACTTTGGAATTTACCTTTGTGGGATATTTGGAGTGAGATGCTTACTTCTGATGTTGCAGATTTAAAAAACTTGCCTTCGTCGCCTGTTGGTGGCTGTATTACCGCTGCCAAATTTTTAGAAAACTTCATCGAAGGTCATACAAACTGGGCGCATCTCGATATTGCTGGCGTTGCATTTGGTAAAGTTAATTATGCAAAAGAATATGCAGCAACTGGATACGGCGTGCAACTTCTTATAAATTACTTAGAAAAAATCTGTAAAACCTAAAATTTAGAAATTCCCTTAAAACATTGAATTTTCTTTATATTTCAACCTAATTTAGTTGTTTTTTCAAATAAAATATTCTAAAATTGTATAGGTTTAAAAATTTAGAAAATGGAGAAAATTTTTGTTTGCATTTCCTGTTACTACAAAGGTTGTGAGTTTTTAGAAGAATTAAAAAAATTAGGAAATAAAGTTATTCTGATTACATCTGATAATTTAAAATCTAAAAATTGGCCGTGGCAATCCATTGACGAAGTTTACTACATGTCCGAAATAAAATCTGCCACATGGAATTTAGAACATTTGGTGCAAGGTTTTGCTCATCTGATGAAAACGAATCAAATAGACGCTGTCATCGCTTTAGACGATTATGATGTAGAAAAAGCCGCCATGCTTCGGGAAACTTTTCGAATTCCAGGAATGGGACAAACGACGCATCGTTATTTTCGCGATAAATTGGCAATGAGACAGCGCGCAAAAGATTCTAATATTAATGTTCCAGAATTTTCTTCCGTCTTTAATGACCAAAAATTAGCAGATTTCTGTGATAATAATCTGGCACCTTGGGTTCTAAAACCACGTTCGGAAGCCTCTGCAAGTGGTATTCAAAAAATTAATTCTAAAGAGCAACTTTGGCAATCCTTAGAAAAACTAGGTGAGGAACGCTATTTATTTTTACTAGAAAGTTTTAAACCAGGTAAAGTTTTTCACGTTGATAGTTTGGTTTACAATAAAGAAATTATTTTTACTTCTGCGGCACAATATCTCTCGCCACCAATGAATGTTGCACACGACGGTGGCGTCTTTCGTACTAAATCTTTAGGCAGATATTCTGAGAATTATAAATCCTTGGAAGTCGCCAATAAAAAAGTGATTGAAAGTTTTGGCTTATTGTACGGCGCCACACATACAGAATTTATTATGGGAGACGATGGTAAACTTTATTTTTTAGAAACCTCTTCCAGAGTCGGTGGCGCTTATATTTCGGAATTAATTCAGGCATCCAGCGGAATCAATATTTGGAGGGAATGGGCAAAAATTGAAGATTCAATGTTGAGAAAGACACCTTACAATTTACCAAAACCGACGGGATTTTATGCGGGACTAATTTTGTCCTTGGCTAAAGATAAACATCCAAATACTACGGAATTTGAGTGCAAAGAAATTTACAAATTTGTTGATATTGATTACCATGTTGCGATTATTTATAAATCTGATGATGAAGAATCTATACAAAAATGTCTTGACGAAGCAGCCGATAAAATTACGGATCACATTTTAAATATTATTCCGCCACAAAATAGACCGATGAGTTAGATGATGGTTGATGGTTGATGGTTAATAGAAATTAAACAATTATATTTTTAACCAAAAAATTTGAGTTAAAAAATAAAAAAAATAAAAAATTATATGCCGAAAATAGAGCACACAGATTATTATTCACATATTTTAGGGAAAAGTTTAAATTTAGAGGTAACGGGACATTTTGGTTACCCAATTATTATGTTTCCTACGTCAAAAGGTTCCTACATGCAAAATGCCGATTTTCATTTAAATGGAAGTATTGCCAATTTCGTAGATCAGGGGAAATTAAAATTGTATAACATTGAAACCATTGATGAAATCAGCCTTTACAATAAATCTGTTGGTCCAGACGAAAGAATCAGAAGGTATGAATTGTATGTGCAGTTTTTAATTCAAGAGTTTATTCCATATATCCAAAAGATGCATCAGACGCACAGAGTTGCAGTTGCAGGCGCAAGTTTTGGTGGTTATCACGCGGCAAACATTGCTTTTAGATTTCCGGATGTCGTTTCTCATTTATTCTGTCTTTCTGGCGCTTTTACAATTCGGAATTTTATGGATGGTTATGAAAGTGACAGTGTTTATTTTAATTGTCCGCGAGAATTTGTTGGCAACGATGAGGCTTTTAAATACAAACACATGAATATTGTTTTAAGCACTTCAGACCAGGATATCTGTTTAGAACAAACCCGCGAAATGGCAGGAATTCTCGCTCAAAAAGGAATCGCTCACTGGTATGATGAACAGAAATGGATCAACCACGATTGGCCGCTTTGGCGCATGGTTTTCCCTACATTTATTGGACGATTTTTTTCTTAAATTTTAAATAACATTAAATAAAAAAAATACAAATATTATGGCAAAGAAAGTTGGAATTTTATTCGGGATGGAAGATACATTTCCGTGGGCTTTTATCGATAAAGTAAATGAAATGGGAAAAGGCAAAATAGTTGCGGAACCCGTAACGATTGATAAATTAGAGCAAGGTGCAGATTCTGGCTATGCCGTAATTATTGACCGAATTTCTCAGGATGTTCCTTTTTATCGGGCTTATTTAAAAAACGCGGCTGTGAGTGGAACATATGTCATTAATAATCCATTTTGGTGGAGTGCAGACGAAAAATTTTTAAATAATGCGTTGATGATAAAACTGGGAATTCCCCTTCCAAATACCGTTTTATTACCTTCAAATGACCGTCCGACAAATACCTCAGAAACGTCATTTAGAAATTTGAAATTTCCTTTAGACTGGGACTATATTTTCGAATATATCGGTTTTCCCGCTTACATGAAACCACATGATGGCGGCGGTTGGCGAAATGTTTACCGCGTGACAAGTCCCGAAGATATGTGGGAAAAACTTCGTGAAACGGAACAACTCGTGATGATGTTGCAGGAAGAAATTATTTTCGATGATTACTACCGCGTTTATTGTTTAGGTAAAAAATACGTTCACATCATGCCTTATGAGCCGAGAAATGCGCCACATTTAAGATATGTGACAGAATCAAAATATGAAGGTGAAAAATTAAAAAGTATTTTAAAAGTCATTCATGATTATGCAATTAAAATGAATGAGGCTTTAGGTTATGATTTTAACACCGTGGAATTTGCAGTAAAGGATGGAATTCCTTACGCCATTGATTTCTGTAATCCTGCACCAGACGCGGACAGAAATGCCGTTGGTGAAGAAAATTTTGCCTGGATCGTAGAGCATTCTGCAAAATTAGCCATAGAAAAAGCCAAAGAATATGTGCCTGGAAAAGTGAATATTTCCTGGGGAAACTTCGTGAAAGATTCCGCAAAATAATTTAGAAGAAAATGCGGCAACTAAAATAAAAATTATACAGATGAGCCATACATTCACAATCGGTATTGAGGAGGAATATCAAATAATTGATGTTGAAAGCAGAGATCTGGTTTCACACGTTTCAAAAATAATTGAAGGCGGAAAAGCCGTCCTCAGTGAAAACCTGAAACATGAGATGCACGAATCGATGGTGGAAATGGAAACCGGTATTTGTCAAAATATTAAGCAGGCACGACAAGAATTAACAGACTTGCGTCGTCATTTAATACAAACGGCACACGACCAAAATCTACGTGTTGCAGGTGGTGGAACGCATCCGTTTTCAAATTGGGAAACCAATACCATTACCAAACATGAACGGTACGATAAAATTGTAGATGATATGGGTGATGTAGCACGCGGGAATCTAATATTTGGCTTACACGTTCACATTGGAATTCCAAATCGCGAAGAAGGTGTAAAAATTCAGAATGTGATGCGTTATTTTTTGCCCCACGTTTATGCACTTTCTACCAATTCGCCATTTTGGATAGGCAGGAATACTGGATTTAAATCATATCGACAGGAAATTTTCGTAAAGTTCCCCAGGACTGGTATTCCCAGTTTTTTTAATAGCGTTGCCGAATTTGATAGTTATGTTGATCTTTTAGTTAAAACCGGAACGATTGATAATGCTAAGAAAATTTGGTGGGATCTGCGTGTTCATCCCTTCTATCCTACCATAGAATTTCGGATTTGTGATATGCCGATGAGACTGGACGAAACCGTTTGTCTCGCAGCAATCATGCAGTGTTTAGTAGCTAAAATTCATAAACTTCATCAGCAAAATTTGAGTTTTAGATCTTACCGAAGATTACTTTTAAGTGAAAATAAATGGCGTGCTTCTAAAGATGGAATTAATGCCCATTTAATTGATTTTGGTAAAGAAGAACAAATTCCGTACGTCGATCTACTAAGAGAATTATTAGAATTTATTGATGATGTCGTAGATGAATTAGATTGCAGATCTGAAGTAGAATACGCCTGGGAAATTATGAAAAATGGAAGTGGTGCAGATCGTCAGTTGAGAGTTTACAAAGAAACAGAAAGTTTACAGGCCGTCGTAGACTATATGATTTCTGAGACAGAATATGGCATATATTAAGCGAAATTTAAAATATTCGTACTTTTACACCCATTAAACATGGAATTATGGAAGAGATAAAAATTGCTTTGTTGGATATGAATTATAACCATATTAATCAGGGCATGAGAAATATTAAAGAAATTTCTGAGCAGTTTAAAGACAATAATGAGAACACCGTAAACATTACGTGTTTTGATGTTCGCTATAAAAATGAGATACCAGATATCAATGATTTTGATATTTTTTTGTCATCCGGTGGTCCTGGAAATCCGCATAATGAAGGTTATGATTGGGAACCTATTTATGCCGAATTTTTAGATAATCTATGGAATTATAATAAAAGTAATTCTCAGAAAAAATATGCTTTTTTAATTTGTCATTCCTTTCAAATTGCAAGTATTCATTGGGGTTTAGGAAATATCTGCAAAAGAAATTCTTACTCTTTTGGCGTGATGCCAATTCATAAATCAGAAGAAGTGAAAGATTACTATTTATTTGAAAACTTACCGAATCCTTTCTACGCCGTAGATTCTCGCGCTTATCAGTTTATTGAACCAAATATGGAACGTTTGGAAGAATTGGGAATGGAAATAATGGCTTTGGAAAAAATGCGTCCACATATTCATCGTGAACGTGCAGTGATGGCAATTAAATTTTCTGACGAAATTTTTGGAACGCAGTTTCACCCCGAAGCCGATCCATTTGGTATGATGGAAAATCTAAAAGATGACAACAACCGAAAAGCCATGATTGATAACTACGGCATGGAAAAATATTTGGAAACCATCGACAGAATGAACGACGATGATAAAATTATACTGACTCAAGCGCAGATTTTACCAAGATTTTTAAATTTTGCAGCCGCTCACATTTTAAAAAAAGTTAGCTTCGCTAATCATTAAACGATGATAAAAAAATACCGCGATTTATTTAATTCAGAATTTACTCAGGAAAAATATGCTGAAGTTCACCGACTTTTAAAAGACAAATCTGGCGTTGAAGTTGGTTTCCGGTTATCAGAAAGTCCGATTTTTTTGGCTAAATCTTTTCAGCAAAAATTAGTTGACGCGTCAAAATCAATTATTGAGCAGATTAAAAAAATGTCGCCAGAAGAACTTTCTGCGGCGATTCCTGAGAATTGTAAAGTGCCAAATGATACGGAAAAACCACATTTTTTAGCCATCGATTTTGGAATTTGTAAAAATGATGCAGGTGAAATAGTGCCACAATTAATAGAATTGCAGGCTTTCCCAACACTTTACGCGTTTCAAAAGGAATATGATGGCATTGTAACAGACGTTTATCCTTTTTTAAAAGAAATTAAAACTCCGCCAAGCGAAGAAGATTATATTAAAACTTTGAAAGATGTGATTGTTGGTGAGGAAAATCCAGAAAATGTAATTCTTTTGGAAATTTATCCTGAAAAACAGAAGACAGCCATTGACTTTGCTTTAACGGAGAAATTTTTAGGTATAAAAACTGTTTGTTTAACTAAAATTAAAAAGCAAGGAAAGAAATTATTTTATGAAAATAACGGAAAACTAATTCCAATTAATCGAATTTACAACCGTGTTATTTTTGATGAATTACAAAATTTACCAGATTTAAAAACGGAGTTTGATTTTAAAGAAGATGTTGATGTAAAATGGATCACGCATCCGAATTGGTTCTTTAAAATTTCAAAATATATTTTGCCAAAATTAGAGCACGAATATATCCCAAAAAGTTATTTTTTAAATCATTTTGCTTCGGATGAAAAATTAGAGAATTTTGTTTTAAAACCTTTATTTTCTTTTGCCGGAAGTGGCGTTAATTTAAATCCAACACAAGAAGTTGTCGATGAAATTTCTGATAAAGAAAATTATATTTTACAGCGAAAAGTAACTTACGAACCTTTATTTAAAGACATTAAAGGCGACTATTCTAAAGCAGAAATCCGACTTTTATACCTCTGGAAAGAAGATGAAGCCGAACCAATTTTAATGGATAATTTGGTGAGAATGACCAAAGCCGCGATGGTAAATGTCGATTTTAATAAAAAAGATGCCATTTGGATCGGAAGTTCTAATGCATTTTTTGCTGAGGACTAAAAAAATAAGCCGCTTGAAAAAGCGGCTTTTATTTTTTAATTCAATCTATTAAAATGAAAAATTCATTGATGAAGTTACTCTTTATTAAAGTTATCACTCAAATATTTATCTAATTCATTTTGTTCTGTAATTTTAATAAGATTATCAATTCCTTTACTTTTTGTAATTCCAATTCCTTTCTTGTAAACATTCATGACAGAAATTAACCCAGCTTTTGTCATCTCAGAATTTACATTAGATAATTTATTTTCAAGATAATAATTTGAAGCACCTGCAAAATAAACTAAAAGTAAATCAGAATTCCCTTCATTGATTGATGATAATTTTTCAACGAGTTTGATATTCAAACCAATATTATTAATGTACCATTGAAGAACAAAACTATTTGCAGCTTTTCTTGTTGCCTGCTCTTTATTTAAATCTGTATCTTTGATCCATTTTGCTGCCTTTATCAAATCTGTTTCCAATTTCAAGGAATCTGATTTTGAAACAGGTTTAACATATTTAGGAACTTCATAATTTGATTGAGCTATTAGATTTATACCGCAGAAAAAACAAAATGAAAAGACTAGTAAATATTTTTTAATTAGCATAATTTTATATTTATATTTTTAATTAATATTCTGCGTTTCCTGCATTTCTTTTAGTTGATATTCCTGCACCAATTCAATAGCATTTGAAACCACGTCGCTCAGAGCGGTTATGTAGGTTCCTTCTTCCGCCATACTCATCGCATGTTTCAAGGCTTCTATTTCTTTTGGAATAATTTCGTAAGTCACATCTCTTTCGGAAGAATTGATACCATCAATTATTAATGCATTAATATCTTCTTCTTTTCTTCCACGTAAATGTTTTTCATTTCTGATAATAATATAATCAAACATTCTTCCCGCAATTTTACCACATTCGCGGATGTCTTCGTCTCTTCTGTCGCCCACACCAGAAATTATTCCGATTTTTTTAGTCGCATCTACATATTTTAAATAATCTTCAATGGCTTCATATCCCGAAGGATTATGCGCAAAATCAATTAAAACTTTAAATTTTTTAAAATTAAAAACGTTCAATCTTCCGGGCGTTAATTCTGCACTTGGAACAAACGTTTTTAATGCCAAAGAAATATCTTCAATTTTAAAACCATAAAGAAAACAAGCCAAAGTGGCCGCTAAAACGTTGGAAATCATAAATTTAGCTTTGCCTTCCATCGTGATAGGAACTAAAATAGCACGCTCAATTCTAATTTTCCAGTCGCCTTTTTTAATAGTAACAAAACCATCTTCGTAAACACACGTCGTTTTACCTTCTTTTGCAGCCTTTTTTATATGGGGATTTTTTTCATCCAAACTAAAAAGTGCCACTTTGCAATGTAAATCGGTTGCAACTTTCATGGAATATTCATCATCTGCATTTAAAACTGCCCACCCAGATTTTTTTATACTGTCAAGAACTACCCTTTTTACTTTTGTTAAATCCTTCAAAGAATGAATGTCATTTAAACCCAAATGATCTTCTTTAATATTCGTTAAGACACCAATATCACAAGTATTAAAACCTAAACCGGAACGTAAAATGCCACCACGTGCACATTCTAAAACAGCAAATTCTACAGTTGGATCCTTCAATACAAATTCCGCCGAAAGCGGACCTGTTGTATCGCCTTTAGTCAACATCGTATTTTGAATGTAAATTCCATCAGAAGTCGTAAAACCAACTCTGTAACCGTTATTTTTAACGATATGAGAAATAATTCTAGTTGTGGTTGTTTTTCCATTAGTACCCGTTACCGCAATAATTGGAATTCTAAATTCTTTTCCCTGAGGATATAGCATATCAACAACCGGGGCTGCAACATTCCTTGGCAAACCTTCAGATGGCGCCAAATGCATTCTAAAACCGGGCGCGGCATTAACTTCTAAAACGGCACCACCACTATCTTTTAAAGGTTGTGTTAGATTTTCTGCCATAATATCAATTCCGCAAACATCAAGACCGATTATTCTAGAAATTCTTTCTGCCATCATTACATTTTCTGGATGAACCATCTCAGTTACATCGATTGAAGTACCGCCGGTAGAAAGATTTGCAGTAGATTTTAAATAAATAATTTCACCTTTATGCGGCACAGTTTCTAAAGTGTAATTTAATTTTGCAAGAAGTTCATTGGTATCTTTATCAACCAAGATTTCCGTCAAAACATTTTCGTGTCCATATCCTCTTCTCGGATCCGTATTTTCTTGCTCAATTAACTGCAGAATATTTTTTTGCCCGTCACCCGCAACATTTGCTGGAACACGTCTTGCAGCAGCAACCATTTTATTATTAATGACTAAAATTCTAAAATCATAGCCGGTAATATACTTTTCAACAATTACTTTCATTCCATATTGCTGCGCATGTAGCAAACCAACTTTCGCCACTTCAAAATCATTGACATTGATAGAAGAGCCTTTGCCATGATTTCCATCAAGTGGTTTTAATACAACAGGATATCCAATTTTTCTAATCACTCTTTCCAACCCTTCTTCATCGATCACCAAATCGCCGGTCGGAACAGGAATTGCGGCATCGCCCAGCATTATCTTTGTTAATTCTTTATTGCACGCAATATCTACGGCAATTGAGCTTGTTAATCCAGTAATTGTCGCTTGAAATCTCTGTTGATTTTTACCATATCCCAATTGTACCAAAGAATTTTTTCCAAGTCTGATCCAAGGAATATTTCTAGAGACCGCCTCTTCTACAATACTTCCGGTGGAAGGACCAAGCCGCTCTTTCTCTCTAATTTCTCGTAATTTTTGAATGCATCCATCTATATCATAATAATCACCTTTTATAAGAGCAACCGCAATTGCCACCGATTCTTCGGCTGCATAAACACCGGCATTTGCTTCCAAATAACTGAATACAACATTATAAACTCCTTTACTTTTTGTTTCTCTGGTACGTCCAAATCCGGTGTCCATTCCCGCCAGCGTTTGAATTTCTAAAGCAACATGTTCTATTACATGGCCCATCCAGGTTCCCATTTCTATACGGTGAAACAGACCGCCTTCAACACCTTCGGAACATCTATGAGAAATTAGTGAGGGAATAAGTGCTTCAATTCTTTCTCTGAAACCGTCAATTTTATTAGTTGGGAAATCTTCTAAGTCTTCTAAGTCTAAGCGCATCTGGATTAATTTCGTTCTGCGAATACTCCATATATTTGGTCCTTTTAAAACCTGTATTTTTTCAATTTTCATAAAAGAAAGAGTGTTTGATATGTGAAATTATGATTATTATCCAAATATAGTATAAAGATGTAAATAATTAAATAGTAAAGATTTAAAATTAAAATGAATGATCAATTTTCCTTTAATATTTAATGATATTATTACTTTAAAAATTAAGCTTTTATCTTATTTTAATTAAATTTGCATCCATGAATCCAAAGGGAAAATTAATCGTAATTGGTGGTGCTGTTAATAAAGGCAGTTTTGCAGAAACAGATTTTGATAAAAACGTAGATAAAAACTTGAATTTTTTTGAACGTGGAATTTTACGAAAAATTATAGATGAATCTAAATTAAAAAATGATTCAGTGATTGAAATTCTTGCTACTGCTTCACAAATTCCTCAAATTGTAGGCCCCGAATACAAAAAAGCTTTTGAACATTTAGGTGCAAAAAACGTTAATATTTTAGACATCATAAATCGTGGTCAGGCAAACAGTGACGTAGTTGTAGAACGTATTAAAAAAGCTGACGTTGTGATGTTTACGGGTGGTGATCAACTAAGATTAACTTCCATTCTCGGTGGAACACGATTTCACGAAGTCTTATTAGAAAAATACGAAAACGAAGATTTCATTTATGCTGGAACTTCTGCAGGTGCAGCGGCGGCTTCAGAAAACATGATATACCAGGGTTCAAGCCAGGAAGCGCTTTTAAAAGGCGAGATAAAAACCACCCAAGGTTTGGGTTTCATCGAAGATGTAATTATCGATACGCATTTCGTTCAGCGTGGAAGAATTGGCAGATTATTCCAATCTGTGGTAAATAACCCGAGAACTTTAGGTATCGGTTTAGGCGAAGACACCGGTCTATATATTTATAACGGCATTATGACAACAATCGGCTCCGGTTTGGTGATCATTGTCGATGGACGTTTTATCAAAGACACCAACTTAACAAATATTGAATTGGGTCAACCGATTTCTATTGATAATTTGGTAGTTCATGTTATGTCTTTAAATGATACATTTGATTTAAAAACAAAAGATTTAACAATAAATAATTCCCAATATTCTCCAATTCCATTGGTAAAATAATTTTTTATCCATTTATAATTCTATATTAACACCATGGAAAAATTAGGTATTATTGGATGCGGCTGGTTAGGGAAAAAGATAGCCAAAAGCGCTTCAAATTTATTTGAAATTTATACAACGACAACTTCGCCAGTTAAATTAAACGATTTGAAAAATCAAAATTTCAATCCATCTTTAGTTAAGTTTTCTGATAATGAAGATTTAGAGTATAAAAATATATTTGCGGACTGCGACATTATAATTATCACAATTCCATTTTCGCAACGCACTTCAATTCCTATTTTAGAGCAAAGATTTCAAAATATCATTAAGTTTATAGGCGAGTACAGAGGACAACTTTTTCTTTGTAGTTCTACGGGAATTTACCCTCAATTTGATGGAATAGTTAGAGAAAATTCAATTTCCGAAAATTCATTAAATCAAAACATATGGAACATTGAAAAATTGATGAGATCTACTTTTCCACAAGTCAATGTTTTAAGATTTGGCGGTTTAATGGGAGATGATAGGGTTTTCTCTAAATATTATTTAAATAAAAAAATTGCAGAACCCAATCAAGTTGTTAATCACACGCATTTTGAAGATATTTGCGAAGTTTTTTTAGAGTTAATTAAATTAAAAACTAGCTGCGAAACTTTTAATGTAGTTTCACCTGAACATCCTACAAAAATTGAAGTTTTCAACTGTCAGACAAAAAATGAATGCGAAGAAACCCAAGCAGACAAATCTGGGAAAAGCGTGTCTTCTGAAAAATTAACTACACAAATTAATTACAAATTTACTCATCCGAATCCAGCAAAGTTTTAAATCTAAAATCTACTTAAATTAATGAAAATAATAATCCACGGCGGCTTTTTTTCTGAAAGTGATCAAAGCCACGAAGTAAAAGTTGCAAAACAGGAATCTTTAAAGAAAAATGCCAAACTTGCATACGAATTTTTGAAAACCCATTGCGCGGTGGAAACAGTGGCTTACGCTATTACGCTTCTGGAAAATGATGAACTTTATAATGCTGGAACCGGTTCACAGATACAAAGTGATGGAATCATTAGAATGAGTGCTTCAATAATGGACGGCGATTCTCAGAAATTTTCAGGTGTGATCAACATTGAGAATGTAAAAAACCCTATCCTGATTGCGCAGGATCTAATGAAAACTGAAGATAGAGTTTTGGGAGATATTGGTGCAAAGAAATACGCCACGAAAAATGGTTTTAAAGACTATTCCACGGAAATTCCACAGCGTCGGAAAGAATATTTAGAAAAATCAAAATCATCTCAAAAAGGAACTGTTGGATGTGTTGTTTTAGATAAAAATGGGAAAATTGCAGCCGCAACTTCTACCGGGGGAAAAGGATTTGAGATTCCGGGAAGAATTTCAGATTCTGCAACCGTTGCGGGAAATTTTGCCAATGAATTTTGCGGCGTAAGTTGCACCGGAGTGGGTGAAGATATTGTGAGCAATGCCACAGCTACTAAGATTGTAATCCGAGTTTCAGATGGGTTTAGCATTGAAAAAGCATTTGAAAAAACCTTTTCTGAGTTGGCGAAAATTGACGGTTTTGCAGGTGCAATTGCCATCGATTCCACAGGAAATATTTTTCATCAAAATTCTCATCCAACAATGGTTTTCGCTAGTTTTGACGGTGAAAATTTTGAGGTTTTTAAATAAATTATTATAAAATTTTGACTGTAATTTTTCTCAATGAGCGTTCAAAATAAACTTCAAAATGATTTGAAGTTTTTTTTATTCTAAAGACCTTTAAATTGTTCCAACATTCGTTTGTCATTTTCAAAAAACATACGGATATCGCCCATTTGGTGAAGTAACATTACAATTCTTTCGATGCCCATTCCAAAAGCAAAACCACTAAACTCATCAGGATTAATATTGACGTTTTGCAAAACTGCTGGATCAACCATTCCGCAACCCATAATTTCTAACCAACCGGTTCCTTTCGTAATTCTGTAATCTGTTTCTGAGTTTAAACCCCAATAAACATCAACTTCTGCACTTGGTTCGGTAAATGGAAAATACGACGGACGCAATCTAATTTTAGATTTTCCGAATAATTCTGTGGTGAAAAACTGCAAAGTTTGTTTTAAATCTGCATAACTCACATTTTTATCAATATACAGTCCTTCAATTTGATGAAAAATACAGTGAGAGCGAGAAGAAATCGCTTCATTTCGGAAAACTCTTCCGGGAGCTAAAATCCGAATCGGCGGTTCATTTTCTTCCATGTAGCGGATCTGTACGGAGGAAGTATGTGTTCTAAGCAAAACATCCGGATCCTTTTCGATGAAAAAAGTATCCTGCATATCCCGCGCAGGATGGTATTCTGGTAAATTTAAGGCCGTGAAATTATGCCAATCGTCTTCAATTTCTGGTCCGTCTGCAACGGCAAAACCAATGGATTTAAAAATATCAATAATTCTATTTTTAACTAAACTTATAGGATGACGCGTTCCTAATTCCAAAGGAAAACCTGGCCTTGTTAAATCTTCTTTCTCAAAAATTGTTTCGGTTTTAATCGAAGTTTTTAGTTCATCTAATTTTTGCTGAAAACCTTGCTTCAAAGCATTTACTTTTTGTCCAGCTTCTTTTTTATGTTCGTTCGGCACATTTTTAAACTCCTCAAACAAATCATTAAGAATACCTTTTTTTCCATTAAATTTTAGTCGGAATGTTTCAATTTCATCTTTATTGGTCGAGGTAAATAAATTTACCTCTTCTAACAGCACCGCAATATTCTCTAACATTTAAAAATTTTAATATCAGCAAAAATACAATTTTTCTGTTTAAAATTTAGCCAAAAAAAATCTGCTTCAAGTCTTGAAGCAGATCATATTTTATTAGCAAAACTATTATTTTTTCACTGTTGCGTTTACAACAATTTGAAGTGTTATTTCGTCTTTAATCAATCCGTTTGCAGCAGGCATTTGAAAAACGATACCAAATTGTTGTCTGCTAATATCTTTCGGCTGTGTTGCGATTTTAACATTATTACCGTCTGAAGAAACATTTGCGTTGAACTGAACAGGTTTTGTAATTCCTTTTACTGTGAAATTACCGCTTAATACTGTGTTATAGTCACTTCCTACAGGCGCTGTTGACACTTTCGTAATTTCGTAGGTCGTGGTTGGATATTTTGCAACATCAAAAAACTCGGCACTTTTAAGATGACCATTTAATTTATTTAAATTTTCTGCGTCATCTTTTAAATCTACACTGGTTAATGTTGACATATCTGAGACAAACTTTCCGCTTTCTAATTTTCCATCTTTCATTGTGATTTCGCCACTTTTCAATGAAACTGTTCCAATATGACCGGTATTTTCACTTTTTACAATTTTATATGCTTTCCATTCTATTTTACTGGTTGCAAGATTGGCTTCAAAAACTTTTCCATCTTTTGTGGTCGTAACAGTTAATGTTTCACTTTTTACTTTAGGATCTTTTGTACAAGAGGATAAAATTATTAAAGCAAAAATGCTTAAAATCAATGGTAATTTCATATGTATATATTTAATATTTGCAAGATCATATGGAATTGCCATTTTTTAATTTGATTTTGTTCGAAACAAATCTTTTTAATCGCGACTTCATAAGTCTGTTTTATGTTATTTGTGGACACAAAAATAAGTTTATTTTATATCATTTCCAAAAATGTTAAATTTGCACTATGCTTTTAGAAATTAAAAATCTATACTTCTCACACAGCTCAAATCAAAAATTGTTTCAAAATTTTAATTTGAAAATAGATGAAGGTAAAATTGTCGCTTTGGCGGGAGAAAGTGGTTGCGGAAAATCAACTTTGTTAAATTTAATTTACGGTCTTTTACAATGGGAAAAGGGCGAAATAATTTTAGATGATGAAACACTTTACGGTCCGAAAAAAAATATTGTTCCGGGTGAAAAGGACATAAAAATGGTTGCTCAAACTTATGATCTGATGCCTTATGCAACGGCCGCAGAAAACGTGGGTAAGTTCCTCTCCAACATTAATCTCGCTGAGAAAGGCAAACAGATTATTCATCTTTTAGAAGTTGTCGGCATGGAAGATTTTGCACATGTTTTGCCAAAAAACTTAAGTGGTGGCCAACAACAACGCGTGGCGATTGCTAGAGCGTTGTCTCAGATGCCAAAATTATTGCTTTTAGACGAACCTTTCAGCAGTTTAGATTATTCCAGAAAGATTGAATTGCGCAAAAGACTTTTTAAATATGTGAAGGAAAACGGACTTTCACTTTTAATTTCTACACATGACATTCAAGAAATAATGCCGTGGACTGATCGATTGATCATTTTAAAAGATGGAAGATTGATCCAAAGTGATTCTATTAAAGAAAGTTATGAAAATCCTTACACAGAATACGTTGCAAAACTTTTCGGTGAAGTAAATATTTTCTCTGATTATGAAAAAAACAATTTAAAACTCTCTAAAAACTTTTACTTTCCGCATCAAATTATAGTGACGCAAAATGGTTTGGAAGCCAATGTTTTAGAAAGCCGTTTTGCCGGCAGTTATTTCTGGAATAAGGTTGATTTTGAGGGGAAAAGTCTCGTTGTTTATTCCGAGCAAAAATTAGATGGAAAATTATTTTTAGAATTTATTTAAAAATTTTACAGAATTTTAAATCTTTTTCAAAAACTCAGATTTCAAAGCCATAGCTCCAAAACCGTCTACTTTGCAATCTATATTATGATCAGATTCTGGTCTCAATCTTATATTCTTCACTTTCGTTCCGGCTTTTATTGATTTAGGAAAACCCTTAACAGGCAAGTCTTTTGTGATCTGAACCGTGTCCCCATTATTTAAAATATTTCCATTGGCGTCTAAAATTTGATTTTCAGTAGAAACTTCGTTTGGATTCCACTCAAAAAAACACTGGGAACAAACCATTGTACCATCCATAAGAAAGGTAAATTCTGATTTGCATTTAGGACAGATAATTGGCTCGCTCATAATTTTAGTTGAAAGGTGATGACAAAAGTATATATTTTTAAATAGAATGTTCAAATTTTATTAAATTTTTAAAAATTTTTAAATAAAATATTTTTGGCTTTTGAGTTTAAGTCTATTTTTCAATTGTAAAAAATCAGAACCCAATGATTTAGTTTTAGGTAAGTGGAAATCTACAAGTGATATTTTTCCACTTGACTATAACTACAATAAATGTAAATTAAGTCAAAACGCAACAATTGATTTTAGAAGTGATAATACTTTAGAATTTTTAGATATAAATTGTAAGTTTAAAGAAAATTATAAATTTTCTAACGATTCTTTGGTTCTTTATAATAACCATTGGAAATTCACTTACGGTATTTTGAGAAACAAAAATAATTTGATTTTAATTTCGCAACATAAAGAAAATGGTAGAATTAAAATTTTTAATAGTCAACCAGAAGAAGAAAAAAAATTAATGACAAATGGTCATCTAATTTTTCTGCAAAAGATAAAATAATCTTTTTAAATCAATTTATTTTCTCGCCTTAGTTCAGTGAAATTATTATTTTAAAAGCCGTATTTTTGCAAAAATTTTATCCGGCATAATCGAGATAAAATTAATAATCTAAAAATTAAAAAATCCATTGTATGGAATTGATACACAGAAATTTACTTATAGGAATTCACGACGCATTGCAGGAAACGTTTTTTGGCGAAAGAAAATATGCCGATAAAGTGATTGAAAGACTGCTAAAAGCGCACCGAAAATGGGGCAGCGAAGACCGAAAAGTAGTTTCAGAGATATTTTACAATATTATCCGCTGGAAAAAACGCCTGGAATATTATATGGGCGAAAATGTAAAACCGGATAATATTTACAAAATGATCATCGCGTATTGTCTCTGGACGAAAACGCATTATAAAAAATTTGAGGAATTTGACGGTGTGAAAGTCGCTGACGTTTTAGTGAAATTAAAAAAGAACAAAGTGCCGTCCAAAGCCTTTGAACATTCAATCCCTGATTGGTTGGTGGAAACTTTTGAGCGAGAATTGGGACCTACTTGGGAAAAAGAAATGGTTGCATTGAATGAATTAGCACCAACAGTTTTACGCGCAAATACTTTAAAAACTTCTGCCAGAGAATTGATTTCAGATCTAAAAGACGAAAATGTCGTTGCGTTTCCTATTAAAAGTTATCCGGATGCAGTACAATTGGAAGAAAAGAAAAATGTGTTTTTAACAACGGCTTTCAAGGATGGTTTATTTGAAGTTCAGGATGCAAGTTCGCAAAAAATTGGTGAATTTTTAGACGTTAAAGAAGGACAAAGAGTTGTGGATGTCTGTGCGGGCGCAGGTGGAAAAACCCTGCATCTGGCTTCTTTAATGAATAATAAAGGACAAATTATCGCTTTGGACATTTACGCCTGGAAACTCGCAGAACTGAAAAGAAGAGCGAGAAGAGCCGGTGCACAAAATATTGAAACAAGGTTAATTGAAGACACGAAAGTCATTAAAAGATTGCATGAAACTGCTGACAGATTGCTTATTGATGCGCCTTGCTCAGGTTTAGGTGTTTTAAAAAGAAATCCGGATTCCAAATGGAAAATTGACCAGGCTTTTTTAGACAGAATTAAAAAAGAGCAGCAGCAGATTTTACAGGATTATTCTAAAATTATAAAAAAAGGTGGTAAAATGATTTATGCCACATGTTCTATTTTGCCCTCTGAAAACCGCGAACAGGTTGATTTATTTTTAAAAAATAATGAAAATTATACGTTGGTAAGTGAGAAAAAAATCATGCCCTCAGAAGGTTATGATGGTTTTTATATGGCTTTAATAGAGCGAAAATAGGAGCAAGAAATTTTTTGCTTCTTTTTAAAATTGTTCCTGCTTTCCACTATATCCCGCCGCGGCGGGGATGCCGTTTCAATCAGGGCTAAAAAGAAGCTTTATTTTAGTATTCAAACTACTAAAAAATTTCAGAACTATTTTCTGATCTATCTTAGAATTACATTTTTTATTTGGGTTTACAAAAAAATTAAAATTAATAGAAATAAAGAACTAAAATATATGTGCGGAATTGTATGCCTGTTTGATGCAAAGCAAAAAACTGAAACGCTAAGACCACAGGTTTTAGAAATGTCGAAGAAAATCAGACACCGCGGCCCGGACTGGAGCGGGATTTTTCAAAATAAAAAAACTATTTTTTCCCATGAAAGATTGGCAATCGTCGATCCAACTTCAGGGAAACAACCTTTATTTACAAAAGACGGAAATATTGTTTTAGCCGTAAATGGCGAGATTTATAACCATTTAGAATTACGAAAAGAATTCCCAGATTACGAGTTTTTAACCGAATCGGATTGTGAAGTTATTTTGGCATTGTATAAGAGGGATGGCAAAGACTTTTTAGATAAATTAAACGGAATTTTCGCATTCGCAATTTATGATATTGAAAAAGATGTTTTCTTAATTGGAAGAGATCATATGGGAATTTGCCCGCTTTACCAAGGTTGGGATAAAAACGGAAATTATTTTGTAGCTTCAGAATTGAAAGCGTTAGAAGGCGTTTGCAAAACTATTGAAACTTTTTTACCTGGACATTTACTTTATAGCGAAGACGGTTTTGAATTGCAACAATGGTACAAAAAAGATTGGGATAATTACGACAATGTAAAAGATAATGTGACAGATATTTCAGCCATTAGAAAATCATTGGAAGATGCCGTTCACCGACAATTAATGAGCGATGTTCCTTATGGCGTTCTACTTTCGGGCGGTTTAGATTCTTCAATTATTGCCGCAGTGACTGCAAAATACGCAAGAAACAGAATTGAAAGTGGCGATACGCAAGAAGCGTGGTATCCAAGATTGCACAGTTTTGCAGTTGGTTTGGAAGGTTCCCCAGATCTAATTGCCGCACAAAAAGCAGCGGATCATATTGGTTCAGTTCACCATGAAGTTCACTTCACGGTTCAGGAAGGTTTAGATGCCGTAAAAGATGTTGTTTATTATTTGGAAACTTACGATGTTACAACCATTCGTGCTTCTACGCCGATGTATTTATTGGCAAGAGTAATTAAATCTATGGGGATTAAAATGGTACTTTCTGGGGAAGGTGCAGACGAAATTTTTGGCGGTTATTTGTATTTTCACAAAGCCCCAAATCCTCGTGCTTTTCATGAAGAAACGGTAAGGAAATTAGGAAAATTACATTTGTATGATTGTCTTCGTGCTAATAAATCTTTAATGAGTTGGGGAATTGAAGGCCGCGTTCCGTTTTTAGATAAAGAATTTATGGATGTTGCAATGAACGTAAATCCTAAAGACAAAATGATCAGCAAAGCGGAAGGTAAAATGGAAAAATGGCTTTTGAGAAAAGCCTTTGAAGACCTTTTACCTGAAAGCATTACGTGGCGACAAAAAGAACAATTTTCAGACGGCGTTGGTTATTCATGGATTGATTCTTTAAAAGAAGTCGCAGAAAATGAAGTGAACGATGAAATGTTTAAAAATGCAAAATTCCGTTTCCCTTTAAATACGCCTCAGAATAAAGAAGAATACAGATACCGAACTATTTTTGAAGAGCATTTTCCTAGTGAAACGGCGGCGGCAACTGTTCCTTCCGTTCCTTCTGTGGCTTGTTCCACACCAATTGCGTTGGAATGGGATGAAGCGTTTAAAAATGCAAACGATCCGAGTGGACGCTCTGTAAATGTACATGATGAGTCTTACAAAGCATAAATAATTAGTAATTATTTAATATATTTTAAAATAAACCTGTTTTATAAAAAGCAGGTTTTTTGTTTCCTCTATTAAAAACAATTTGTTTATCTACTAAAAAATTGGCTCAATTATTACAAAAATCTTAATTTTGCATGATGATAAAATCTAACCTTGATCCTAACGTTAAAAAATATTTGCCATGGATACTGGCAACTGCTTTTTTTATGCAGATGTTAGATTCTACGGTTCTTAATACAGCATTACCTGCAATTGCTTCAGATTTTAAAGAATCTCCGCTTAATATGCAGAACGCAATTATCAGTTATGTTCTGACATTGGCTTTGTTTATGCCAGTTAGCGGCTTTTTATCAGATAAATTTGGAACCAGAAAAATCTTTATTTTATCACTCGTTTTATTTAGTATTGGTTCATTATTTTGCGCACTTTCTCAGGATTTAAATCAATTGGTTATTTCCCGAATTATTCAGGGTTTGGGCGGCGCTTTAATGACACCAGTTGGAAAATTGGCTTTGTTAAAAGCTTTTGATAAATCTGAACTTCTAAAGGCAATGAATTTTGCCACGATTCCCGCTTTAATTGGACCTGTCTTGGGACCTTTAGTCGGGGGTTATTTGGTAGATTATCTCAGTTGGCACTGGATCTTTATCATTAATCTACCAATCGGACTTTTAGGAATAATTTTAGGTTTAAAATTTATGCCAAATTACCTGGCAAAAGTTACCCATTTTGATTATAAAGGATTTTTAATTTTTGCCTCAGCCGCGCTTCTGCTTTCCATTTCTTTAGAATTGATGGGACAAACAAAGAATCTCAGTTTTATTTTGATGATCTTTTTCGTGGGATTTTTACTGCTTTATTATTATTATAGATATGCGAAAAAAACTGCAGATGTTATTTTTCCTTTAAATTTATTCCTCGTAAGAACCTTTCGTGTTGGGATTTTAGGAAATCTAGCATGTCGATTAGGCATCAGTTCCATCCCACTTTTAATTCCGTTTATGATTCAAATTGCGTACGGACAATCTGCCGTCGTTTCAGGTTGGATTATCGCGCCGATGGCCTTAACGGCAATGTTTGGGAAATCTGCAGTCATCTCAATTTTAAATTATTTCGGCTATCGAAAAACCTTGATGTACAATACATTTATTATCGGTATCTTGATTTTATGCATGGGAATTCCAGATATTAACACTTCTATCTATTGGTTTATTCCACTTTTAGCGGTAATTGGATTCTTTAATTCTATTCATTTTACAGCGATGAATACGATTGCTATTGCAGATTTGAGAAATGATCAGACCAGCAGCGGAAACTCCCTTCTGTCAGTAAACCAACAGATTGCAATTGGTTTTGGAATTGCGATTGGTTTGGCAGTTTTAAGATTTTATCAAAATATGTCACCTGTTCATATTCATGATGCTTTTAGAAATACTTTTCTAACAATCGGAATTTTAACTTTTCTCTCGGGTTTTGTCTTCCGGCGTTTACATTTTCGGGATGGTGATAATTTGAAATCGCATTAGCAGAATCTGAATAAAAATAATTTAGGGTTAGCGATTAATTTTACAAATAAAAATTAAATAATTATCTGTATAAAAAAAGCGAAAGATTATATTAAGTTTTCAACTTAAAACTTCACCCCTTTTTTATTATATTAAAAATTGAAAACTCGTATTTTTAATTTGCACTGCTTACTTTAATGTTTTAAAGTGCATTGCATTAAAAAGTTAATTACCGGATTCTGCCTTAGCAAAATTGATAAGAAATGATACTAAAGAAAAAGTTTTTACAAGTTTTTATTTTTTGGCCATTGGAATTTCTTTTTTTTATCCTATAATTTTTCTTACTTTTATTTTTTACGGTTGCGATGATCAGATTCATTCGGGATAACCGGGTGGAAAAATTAATTAATTAATTAATTAAAATTTATGGTAGAAATTACGCAAAATAATAATGAGAATTTTGGTGAATTCATTGCAACTTTTGAAAATCAAGCTGCTGGAATGTTAAAGTATCAATGGAAAAATCACACTACTTTTAACATCTTTCATACCGAAGTGGATGAAAAATTCGGTGGAAAAGGCATAGGTAAACAATTAGTAAAAGCAGCCGTAGAATACGCTCGAAAAAACAACAAGAAAATAATTGCCAGCTGCAGTTATGCACATGCAGTTTTAGAAAAAGATGGATTTTTGAGTGATATTTTCAGTAGTAATAGTTATTAAAATAAAAAATTATGAAAATAAAATATGCCTTTTTATTGCTTTC
This sequence comes from Halpernia sp. GG3, assembly GCF_052976925.2. Classification (NCBI taxonomy): domain Bacteria; kingdom Pseudomonadati; phylum Bacteroidota; class Flavobacteriia; order Flavobacteriales; family Weeksellaceae; genus Halpernia; species Halpernia sp. GG3. The sequence goes on along the minus strand of NZ_JBRIIR020000009.1, from coordinate 16,573 downwards.
ATTTGAAATTTTCGCTCTGCAATCATGTGAAAAGAAGGAAGCTGTAAAATCTGAATTAAAAACTGCGGACACTAATACCGACATCATGGTTAGCCCAATGGCGCACATCATGGATTCTGCGAACGTACTACCTTTACAAAAATTTTCTACTATAAAAAATAGAAATATTCCTATATTGGACAGTGCAATTACTTTAAAATCTTTAACAGAACTTTCGACTGAAAATTCATATCTTATTTTTAATAAAGATCAATCTAAAGCAGAATTATTTTTACCAAATGCAAAAAACAGTTTGATTCTTGAACGCAAAGGTACGGAAGGAAATTTCACATGGACTGACGGAACTTATGAATTAATACGATGGAAAGGCTACGTTTTACGAAGTCTAAAAGATGTGAAGCCTTTATTTGGTGGAGATTCCATGTAAAATTTTTAATTAAATAATAAGCCTTTCAAGAATTTTGGAAGGTTTTTTTTTAAATAATTTTAAAAACTATATTTGTGAAAAATTAATTAAAAAAAATATGAGTACTGTTACTCTTTTGCTGTCATTCGTCTTCATTTATTTTGTCGGGCTTTTGGTTATTTCTTTTTATACCAGTAGAAATGCGGATAATCAGTCCTTTTTTATTGGGAACAGAAAAAGCAAATGGTGGCTCGTGGCTTTTGGTATGATTGGAACGAGTTTGAGCGGCGTCACGTTTATTTCCGTGCCTGGAACTGTTGGCAAAATGACAGACGGCGCCTATAAATTCGGTGGGTTTGAATATTATATGCTCGTGATTGGCTTTTTCATCGGTTATTTTATTGTGGCATTTGTATTACTTCCACTCTATTACAAAATGAATCTGACGTCTATTTACACTTATTTAGGTAGAAGATTTAATGTGGAAGCACACAAAATTGGCTCGTTATTTTTTATTATTTCCCGGTCGATTGGTGCAACGGCAAGATTATTTTTGGTGGTGAATGTACTTCAAATTTTCCTTTTATCAGGTTTAAGCGTTCCTTTTTGGGCAACGTCTGCCATTATATTAATTATGGTTTTATTGTACACTTACAAAGGCGGTGTGAAAACAATTGTAATAACGGACACTTTACAAACGTCATTTATGCTTTTAAGTTTACTTGCATGCATCACTTATATTTTGACACATCTCAATCTATCTGCGGGGCAAGCGTATCATATTTTAGCAGAAAAAGATTACACTCATATTGTTAATACCGATTTTCATTCTAAAACTTATTTTGTGAAAACCATTTTAGGCGGAATGTTCATCACGATTGCAATGACAGGTTTGGATCAAGAAATGATGCAAAAAAATATTTCGGTGGACAATCTTCACAATTCTAAAAAAAACATGCTCACTTTTGCCGGAACCTTGCTTTTGGTAAATTTTGCTTTCTTATTTTTAGGCGGTTTACTCTATCTTTTTGCTCAAAGTAATGGTGCAGAATATGGTCAAATCGTAGATGTAATTTCAGGAAAATCAGGAAATGTTTTCGGTTTTAAAGATGCTGCAGGAAATATTACCAATATGATGGGCGATGATTTGTTTCCAGCGCTTTCACTTCAAGGTTACTTTCCCATTTTTATCGCCGTTATATTTATCATTGGTTTAATTTCTGCACTTTTTCCGTCTGCTGATGGTGCTTTGACGGCAGTGACGAGCTCAACATGTGTTGATTTGTTCAATTTAAATGAAGATGTTACGCGAACAGAAAAGCAAAAGAAACAGCTGAGAATAAGAATTCATTTAATTTTCGCCGTAGTATTTTTCGTATTGATTATGATTTTCAAAGCCATTAATGACAAATCCATTGTCTATCTTCTCATGGAAGTTGCTGGCTATACATACGGACCACTTTTAGGACTTTTCTCTTTCGGAATTTTAACAAAATTTAAAATTAACAAAAAATACGGAATTCTTGCTATTACGATCTTAGCACCGGTTTTAACTTATTTAATCAATTATTTCGTCACTCAAAACAGCACTTATAAAATTGGCGTAGAACTCATTATTATTAATGGGTTGTTGACTTTTATTGGCTTATGGCTGATTCGGGAGAAAGATAAATTTAAAATTGGATAAATTAAATAATTTAAATCGATTGAAGTATCAATCGATTTTTTTATTTTTATAGAAACATAATTTGATGAATAGATTAATTTTAGTAGGAAATGGTTTTGATCTGGCGCACGGTTTAAAAACAAGTTATCACGATTTCATTGATGATTTTTGGCGGAAACAGATGGAGGAAGTTCAATCTTATAATAACCTCTCCGCAACTTTTGAAAATGACTTTATTAAAATTGATAATATTTATCTTATTACTCCCTTAAATAATATTCAAAAACATGTTGATTTCAAAAATTTTATTCAAAATGTAAATGACCGTAATCGTAATTTTCAAGTTTCTTTTATTATTAAAAACAAATTTTTGAAAGACATTTCAGACCAAAGAGGTTTACAAAATTGGGTAGATATTGAAAATGAATATTACAAGCAACTTTACAAAATTAAAAATCCAATCAATTCAATAGGAAGATTTGAGAAATATGAAATTAATGACTTAAACGAAGATTTTATAGAAGTAAAAAGTTTACTGGTAAAATATCTTAAAGAAATTGATAAAACTATCAAAGTTGAAGAAAAGATTTGTCAGTCAATTTATAAAAATTTTAGTTTAAATGATTTTAGTTCTGAAAGTATCGCTGACAAAGTAAATAATGAACTTGTACAGAGATCATCAAATTTAAAAGCGTTAGAGGAAAATGAAGTTGATTTAAATGAAATATTTGAAAATGATGAAATTGAAGAAAAAGTCATTCATTCTAGATTATCTAGTAGTAAAAATAAATTTGAAAATCTAAAAGATTTAATTATTGAAAAAGAGAACTCTTTTAGTTATGCTGAAGTTTTTAATTTGATTCCTGCTAAAATAACTTTACTAAATTTTAATTATACTGATACACCCATCAAATATTTTGAGTTCAGATACAATTGGAATAATGGGACAGATAAATTGCCAACATTTAATTTTATCCATGGAAAATTAAATGATGAAAATAATCCCATTATTTTTGGTTTTGGTGACGACGTAGATAAAAAATATCAGGAGTTTGAAGATCTAAACGACAATAGATATTTGGAAAATTTCAAATCAATCGCTTACTTACAAACAGACAATTACAAAAAACTTTTAGAATTTATTAATTCTGAAGACTATCAAGTTTTTATTTTCGGGCATTCTTGTGGTATTTCAGATAGAACAATGCTAAACACAATTTTTGAACACGAAAATTGCAAATCTGTAAAACCATTTTATCACTTAAAAAAGGATGGTTCTGATAACTACACAGAAATAGTTCAAAATATTTCTAGAAATTTTAATGATAAAAAGAAATTCAGAGACAGAGTTGTTAATAAAACTTACTGTGAACCTTTAACTTAATTTGTTTCATAAATTCAAATGTTTCCAATTTTTTAAAACCACTCAAATTTCTTACTTTTGGGCAACTTAATAATTAATAACAATGAGTCACTCAATTGAAGAATTAAAAAAAACCGCAACGCAGATTAGAAGAGATATTCTGCGCATGGTAAATGCGGTAAACTCGGGACATCCAGGCGGAAGTTTGGGTTGCACAGAATTTTTTACAGCGCTTTATGGCAAGGTGATGCATTATGAATTACCGTTTACAATGGCCGGAAAAAACGAAGATTTATTTTTCCTTTCCAACGGACATATTTCACCCGTCTTCTACTCTACTTTAGCAAGATTTGGATTTTTTGAGGTTTCAGAATTAGCAACTTTTAGAAAATTAAATTCTCGTTTGCAAGGCCATCCTACCACACACGAAGGTTTGCCGGGAATTCGGATTGCGTCTGGCTCTCTTGGACAAGGACTTTCTGTGGCGATTGGCGCGGCTTTAGGTAAAAAAATGGACGGTGATAAAAGTTTAGTTTACACCATGCAAGGTGATGGCGAATTGCAGGAAGGTTCCAACTGGGAAGCCTTTATGTTCGCTTCTGCCAAAAAAGTGGACAATTTAATTGCTACAATCGATTACAACGGTCGCCAAATAGACGGCGACACCGACGATATTGTTAGTTTAGGTGATTTACACGCCAAGTTAGAAGCCTTTGGTTGGTTGGTTTTAGAAGAGAAAAACGGCAATGATTTAGAAGCCGTGATTGGTATTTTAAATAAAGCAAAAAGTGAAACTGGCAACGGAAAACCAGTCGTGATTTTATTACATACAGAAATGGGTTCCGGTGTAGATTATATGATTGGCTCTCACGCATGGCACGGAAAAGCACCAAATGCAGATCAGTTAGAAAATGCTTTAGGTCAATTAGAATTAGAAGAAAAAACAGATTATTAGAATTATTTGGGCAGCAATTTCCGCCTTCCGTTCCCAATCTTTTTGCCTGGAAAGGTCTTCTATAAATCGAAAGATTTTGTCAAGCAAAAAGGATTTTCACTAAAGTCGGGCTGCAACTGATTCATAAAAAGAAATAAACTTTTAAATTCGAATAATTCGTTAAAATTCGAGAAATTCAAAAAATTATGAAATTTACATACACAGAAAAAAAAGATACAAGAAGTGGTTTTGGTGCAGGTTTAGCCGAACTGGCTGACAAAAATCCCAATGTAGTTGCACTTTGTGCAGATTTAATCGGTTCTCTAAAAATGGAGAAATTTATTGAAAAAGCACCCGAAAGATTTATCCAGGTTGGGATTGCTGAAGCAAATATGATGTGCATTGCTGCAGGATTAACCATTAGCGGAAAAATTCCTTTTACAGGAACTTTCGCCAATTTTTCTACTTCTCGAGTTTATGACCAGATCCGACAGTCCATTGCTTACTCAAATAAGAATGTAAAAATTTGCGCTTCTCACGCAGGTTTAACTTTGGGTGAAGATGGCGCAACGCATCAGGTCTTAGAAGACATCGGAATGATGAAAATGCTTCCAGGAATGACGGTTATCAATACCTGTGATTATAACCAAACCAAAGCCGCAACATTAGCAATTGCAGATTTAGAAGGACCGGTTTATTTAAGATTTGGTCGTCCGGTAGTTCCTGTTTTTATGCCGGAAGACATGCCGTTTGAAATCGGAAAAGGAATTCTTTTACAAGAAGGAACAGATGTAACAATTGTTGCAACGGGACATTTAGTTTGGGAATCTTTAGTTGCAGCAGAAGAATTAGAAAAACAAGGGATTTCTTGTGAAGTCATCAATATTCATACGATCAAGCCTTTAGACAATGATATTATTTTAAAATCCGTAAAGAAAACTGGTAAAATTGTGACTTGTGAAGAACATAATTACCTTGGCGGTTTAGGAGAATCTATTGCGGGAATGCTTGCGAAAAATCATCCAACTTTACAGGAGTTTGTTGCAGTTAATGATACTTTTGGAGAATCTGCAACGCCGGAACAACTAATGCATAAATATGGAATTGATTCTGAAGCGGTTGTAAAAGCGGTAAAACGAATTATAGAGACTGTGTAGATTGTAATTTCATTATATAAAACTCTGTTCTAAATTATTAGAGCAGAGTTTTTTTATAGGAACTAACTGAATGAAAAGCTTAAAAAAATTAGATAAAAACGAGATATAGAATATTAAACAAAAAATTCCATACCATCTTTTCTTATTTGCAGTTTGGTCATTATAGAAGTTATTTTTATGAGAACGCGTGTAATTTATTTTCTAATATCAACACATGGAAACGTATACCTAGTATTTTAAAAAATTATAAATTTTAGGTAATTTTGTGCGGTCACCAACGTTTATTTAGAAAATTCACGGTAAATATGGTTAAAAATCAAGAATCTTTCTTCCATATATCTTAACAAGAATATAAATTTAAATCACAACTAATTACTTAAAATAATTCCATTTAGGAATTATCACCAATAATCCGACGCCCACATAAAGAAATAAATTTGTCACATCAGTATATAAAAAGGTGTCCAAATAAAACTGATGTAAATAAAAATGCATAGCTACAAAAAGAGGAAATGAAAAGATAGCAAATTTTCTAAAAAAAGCAATACCTAAAATAGAAAAAAGGGACAATGCATCCACCAAGAAGATGATAAAAAAATACCAAACCGGAATATGCAAAGTGTTACGCTGTAAGAATTCATCGCCATCAATACCAAGTCCCATCAATGTAAAAAGCGCAAGAGATCCTAAAGCAACATAAAACGTTGCCGTTTTTTTTGGTTCATTATCAAAGTAATTATCCATATTATAAAAAATAAAAAAAACTTTTGAAACCTAATTCAAAAGTTTTATTTAAATTCAGAGAATCAATTATATATGAATCGCTTTTATCAAGCGGTTCTTGTCGCTGATGTATTCTTCCATAGAAATCATACTTTCAGTTCTCATTACATCTTCGATATCATCTATTTGATAGATAATTTCTTTTGCATTTTCAGTATTTTTAGCTTTCACCTTGCAAAAGATATTATATTTACCGGAAATCACACTTGTTTCTATAACGTTTGGAATCTCCCCAAGTTTTCTAAGAACATCTTGTGTTTTATTAGATTTAGTTAAGAGAATACCGATAAATGCTGTAAAATGATAGTTTAATTTTGTGTAATCTATATTTAAAGATGATCCTAAAATTATTCCCGCATCTTCCATTTTCTTTACGCGCACATGAATTGTTCCCGCAGAAACGTCCATTTGTTTCGCTATTTCAGTAAATGGCATTCTTGTATTTTCAACTAAAAAATCTAATATTTTTTTATCTATTTCGTCCAGTTGGTAATTCATAATTTTTTTTAATTTTAAAGAATAAATAGTTTTTACTATATTTTATTGCAAATTTATGAAAAATTATTAATAATAAAAAATTAAGACAAAAATTAACAATATTTAACTAAAATTACAATTTTGATTGGTATTCTTTATTTTAATGAATCAATCTTAATAGAATCTTTTTTAATATCAAGTTTTTGCAGCTGACCTTTTTTTATTTTATTCTTTCTTTTAAAGATAGTATTGAAGCTTTTGCTATAAACGACCCCAGCTCCGTAACTTTGGTTTGCACCAGGGTTACCTGTACTTCCTCCGCCAATAAGTCCAATATTGCTGGGTTTCGAATAAAATCTTACAATTCTACTGCCATCATTCTTTTTAGAAAAATCATACTCTACAATACCTTCACCCGAGAGATAATTGGTATTTGCTTCGCTGTTTTTTGAAAGTGGAATCCCCAAACCCGTTTTTAAAGTAACACGTGGTGATAAAATAATACTAACTCCCGCATTCGCCCGATCACCACTATTAGATCCCTGGTCTCCCTGAATATAATTTAAATCTACCTGAAACTCGTTACTGATTGAGTTTAAAACTGAACCTAATTGTTTAAATAAAATACCATAGCCTGTATTTTCAGCAGTTTTACCGACATTTATATTTAAACCACCAGAATTTTGTACGTTAAAACTGTTTAAAATTAAAATTGATCCAAACTGAAAAACTTTTTCATCTTCCTGGCTCATTTTGGCTGCTAAAGTTTCCTTAATTTGACTGGAAACATCTGGCGCAGTTACATCTAGATTTATTTTAGGATTATTTAAAGTTCGGGAAATTTTTGTGGTAAGAAGTACATTTATTGGTTGTAAAGTTCCAACACTCAAATATTCTCCTGCGTTTGTGACAGTTCTTAGGTAATTTGCGTTAATATCTAAAACTGGTGCTATCGCATTTCCATCCCATTCGATACTGCTGTTTTTCTCAATTTGGAATGTTCTGTTTAGAAATGCCTTTGAAACGTACGTGCCATTTTCAACCAAATATTTACCATTTATAGAAAGATTTCCATTTCTACTTAGGTTAAATTTCAAATTATTAGCAACACCTCTCACACTAATATCACCAATATTATCTCCTACTAAAACATTTACCGTGGTTCCTTTATCTATATCCAAAGTAAAATCCAGATTCATATTTGCGCCATACTTTTTACGGTCTTGAACTTTTACAGCACCTTTTTTGTCTCGTTCCAGAAATCGCAGCATATTATATTCTTCTACATTTGCAGTTGAGTTACTGTTAAAGGTAAAAATACTATTATTTAAAGCTTTCATGTTTGGCGTTGAGATATTGAGAGCAGAAACAGGTCCATCGACGAATAAATCACCTTTGCCATAAACACGACCCCAAAATAAATCAAAATCCTTCTGCTGAGTGTCCAGAAGTAATAAGTTATCCGCTCTCATTACAAGATTGACACCCAAAGATGCCAAAGTTTGAAACTGAACTGCGCCAGAAATACTTCCTTTAGAATTAGTCCTACCATCTTTTACACCAATATCATTGAGTACTGCTAAACCTTTCGTGAGCGGAATAACCGTGTCATCAAAGGAATAATCTACACCCGTAAAAAGTAATTTTAATCCAAATTTCTTCAATGCGATATCTCCGCTGTAATCGACGTCTGATAATGTTCCAGAGATATTGAGATTTCCTGAAGCTTTACCACGCACATTCCCAAAAACAGTTTTTACAAATTCCTGCGTAAAAGAAAGATCAAATTGATCCATCGCAGCAACCAAATTTAAACTAGGAGATTTTGTATTATTATTAATTGTGCCGGTAAGATTTAAGGCATTATTTCCAAAAGTATCCGACGACAATACTTTTGCGGACACATTAAATATATTTGGGCTGTCGCTATTTTTTGCTTCTATTACAATATTGCCCATTTTTTTACCATTTAAAACGATATTTTCAACATTGAAATCAATGATAGGCTTTAAATTACTTTTATCCATTTCAAGCTGAAAAGTACCATTTGCAATTCCTGTTAAATCAATGCTATTGTCAGATTTTGAAAACGCCAAAATTTTAGAGAGTTGAAAGTTTTTTACGACTCCCGCAGCTGTAAAATCTTTTGCAGATTTAAACAATGCATTTTTCAAAAACAACTCGCTCTCATCGGAATAAATTCTAAAATTTTGTATTAGAAAATCTTTGGTTTTTTTACGGTAAGTGATAGATTCATTTTGTTCTGCAGTTGCATCAATTTTCCAAACAACCTGATTTAATTTAATTTCCGTTGGTTCAAATCTTATTACATAATCACCTTCGACATTGGTTGTTTGGTTAAGATTTATCGCGTAATTATTCAGTTTTCCATCGACTTCTTCCTCGGGACTTCCTAGTTTAAAATTTGCGGTAAGGTGTAAAATTTTATCGTTATCATTTTTACCTTTTAAAGAAACGTCCTTTAAAATATTATTTTTGTATTTTATCCTACCAATTTTTGCAGCAATCTGCCCGTCTAAATTCGCTGTATTTATCCTGATTGAAACATCATCTACCATCGCAGAATCTTTCGTGACTAATGCCGTAGTTTGGATTTTATAAGATGGATTTGCTAACGCTAAAGCTTTATCCGCAGCAGAAATTTCCTCAGTTTTTGTCATGAGATATTTCAACTTTAAAGCGTCGGCATTTAGTATTAGATCATTAGAATTTCCAATAAAAGAACCATCTATTTTTAATCCGTCAGGAATATTAATATTTGGTTCAAAATAGCTTATTATCGGCTGTAAAATATTGAAATTAAACTTAAAATCCTGGCCATTAAATGATTTTTGAATTGAATTTCCAGCGAGAATTTTATTAAATCCATTCTGAATCATTCCCACTAAATCACCTAAATTAAATCTCCCGGAAATCTCCCCGTCCACAGCGCCGGGTGCATTAACACTGACAATCCTTAAACCATTTTCAAAATAAGTTTTGAAATCGCCGTTTGGAATATTAAATTTTTGAGTGGAAGTTGCGAAATCAACATTTTTTAAGTTCGCATTTAGAATTAAATCATTAAGATTGGTCATTGAAATATCTGCATCAAAAATTCCACTTAAATTCTGCACAGTAGTTCCGTTCGTAAAATAACTAAGATTTAAAATTGAAATATCTGCTAAAAAATTACCTTTTAAGTTTTTTGTACTAAAATCAAAAAAACCATTAATATCTGCTTTCGCTTGCTCGTCATTAATATTAGCAATTCCTTTATAGGTTTTATGATCTAAAATACCATCCAAATAAATATTGTTAATTTCTTTACCTAAAATCTCAACTTTAGAAATCTGCGATTTAGTTTTCAAGATCATTTTATTCACATCTAAACTTTGACCGTTAAAATTAAATTTACCCGAGAGTAATCCAACTTGCTGATCTTTGGTAATTATTGATGTATTTAAATCTGTAATTTCTGCATAACCCCTAAATTTGGGTAAATCTGTTGAAAAATCGCTTAAATAAAAATTATCGATTTTTGCCTGACCGATACCCGTGATTAAATTTGCTGTTGGTACAAAAATCTCTTTTGGCGTCACTTTAACTGCGCCTTTATAATTTATTCTACCAAAATCATCGGCGAAATTTTTCATTTTTTCTGAAATAAAAGTAGGTAGCATTGCTTTTAAGTCAATGTATGTGAGGTCCGTTGAAAGATGATTTGTTTCAATCTGGAAATTTCCTCTCAACAGATTGGTAGCTTTTAAAGTAGTTGTATTTATAGCAACTTGGTTGTTTCCAACTTGAAAATTTTCTAAATAAAACTTATTTAGAGGCCCGCTCATCTTTCCAGAAACTGCAAAAGGTTTATAATTATCCCAGTTTGTTACGAAATAACTTAAATCATACCCGGAAAGTTGACTTCCTTTTTTAAGATTAAAATCTATACCAACTTTATTTTCAAAATCTTGCCAACCAGTTTTAGAATCCAGATTAAAAATAATATCACCCATCAACAAACTGTGATCAGTATTAAAAGTTAGATCTTTAAGAATTAACGCTTTATCTGATAAAGAGAAATCAGTGGAAAAAGTTTCAACTTTATTAACTTTTCCGTAGCGTCTGGTGTTAAACGAAAAATTATTTATTTGCGCAGTTACGTTTGATCCATTCACTTTTAAAGTAGGCACTTTAAGATTTACGTTATCTGCGATCAACCATTTTCCGGCATCACCTTCATGATTTTGATTGATGATTGAAACTTTACTATCCAAAATATAGAGCCGCGAGTTAAGTTGGAAAGAGCCACTTTTTTTCTTTTTATTCGAAGAAAATTTGTCTATGTAAGTTATAAAGTTAGATACATCATTTCCTTTATAAGTGACCACTTTTATATCAGCATTTGAAAGCGTAACCGATCTGAATTTAATATCATTAGAATTTGCGATCAAGGAAAACCAATCAGAACTTGCAGTAAGATCTCGAACCTTTATAAAATCTAAACCTTTGTCATCCTGAATTTTTAGACCGTGGATTTGAACATCTCCAAATAAATTTACATCTACTTTTTGAGTGGTCATTTTTGTTTTTAAATCATTATTAAGCAACTGTATTGCCTGATTTGCGACATATCTTTTGGTGACCGGTAAATTAATCGCTACAAAAACTAAAATAACGATTCCTAAAACCAACCAAAATAAAATCAATAACAATTTTGCCCACCAAGTATAACTTGTAACATCCTGAACAGCCTGCGTTCCAAATTCTTTTGCTGTTTCTACAGGATGCTGTACCGCATCTTTTAGTAAATGCTTGGCGTCGCCAACGGTTTTTACAACATTATTCTCAATATCAGACACCTTATCACCCACTTGCTCAGAGAGGGATTTGCCAGATTTTTTTGAGTTGTTATTTTTATTATTTTCTATCTTTGCCATATATGAGCGACATAATTATTTTAGGTATTGAATCTTCATGTGATGATACTTCTGCAGCAGTTATCAAAAATCATACTATACTATCCAACGTTGCAGCCTCGCAAAAAGTACATATTGAATATGGAGGCGTTGTTCCAGAATTGGCTTCCAGAGCGCATCTGCAAAACATAATCCCTGTTGTACAAAAAAGTCTGACTGTAGCAAATATACAACAAAAAGATATTTCTGCTATTGGTTTTACACGCGGTCCGGGACTTTTGGGTTCGCTCTTAGTGGGAACTTCTTTTGCTAAATCGTTAGCGATGAGTCTGGATGTTCCGTTGATTGAAGTCAACCATTTGCAAGCCCATATTTTAGCACATTTTATTGATGATGCAAATCCACGTCCACCCAAATTTCCTTTTTTATGTTTAACGGTAAGCGGCGGTCACACAATGATTGTTTTAGTTAATGATTATTTTGACATGAAAATTATCGGCAAAACTTCTGATGATGCTGCGGGCGAAGCATTTGATAAAATCGGTAAAATATTTGATTTGGATTATCCGGCGGGACCGATTGTGGATAAATTAGCAAAATTAGGTGATGAAAATAAATTTAAATTTAATAAGCCTAAAATTGACAATTACGACTATTCTTTTAGTGGCATAAAAACGTCGGTACTTTATTTTGTTCAAAAACAGGAAAAAGAAAATCCGAATTTTGTTAAAGAAAATTTGAATGATTTGTGCGCATCGGTGCAAAAAGCCATCGTTGAAATTTTAATGAACAAATTAGAAAAAGCCGCAAAAGATTTAAATATAAATGAAGTTGCGATCGCCGGTGGTGTTTCTGCAAACTCCGGTTTACGTGAAGCTTTGAAAAAAAATGAAGAAAAACTAAATTGGAAATCTTACATTCCTAAATTTGAATATACTACGGATAACGCCGCAATGATTGCAATGGTGGCAAAATTAAAATTTGAACGTGGTGAATTTACTGATATTACGGCAGTTGCCACTTCACGATACGAAATTTAAACTATGAAATTATTTTTTGGTGACATTTTTCCGGAAGTTAAAATTAACGAAGATGAACAGGCGCACATTCTGAAAGTATTGCGTATGAAATCTGGTGAAGAAATCTTCTTAACGGATGGAAAAGGAAATTTAGCACAAGGAAATTTAGTTTTAGAAGGTAAAAAAGCAAGTTTAGACGTTTTAAATATTAAAGAAAACCTACCCGATTTTTTACCGAAACTTCACATTGCCATTGCACCAACAAAAAACTTAGAACGTATCGAATTTTTTGTGGAAAAAGCCACAGAAATGGGTATTTCAGAAATTACTTTTCTGCAAACTGAAAAAACGGAACGCAAACATTTGAGCATCGATAAAATTCAGAAAAAAGCTATTGCGGCAAGTAAACAGAGTTTGAGATTTCATTTTCCGAAAATTAATGAAATTATAAAACTTTCAGCGTTTTTACAAAATATTGATTCCACAAAGACTTTCGTGGCGCATTGCAATGAAAATTTAGAGCGGATAAATTTAAATGAAATCAATTACTTAGAAAATTATACTTTTTTAATTGGTCCGGAAGGTGATTTTTCTGACAAAGAAATTGAACTTTTAGCAGCAAAAAACATCAAAGCGATTTCACTTGGCAATCAACGTTTGCGCACGGAAACAGCGGGTATTTTTGTTGCCGCCTGGAATTATTTAAAAATGGGATAACTATTCATTTTGGATTTAACATTAACATTGCTAAAATTCACTTTTTCTTTTTAATATTTTTTTCATTTTCATAATAGTTATCATCCTAAAATACCTGATAAAAAATTATCTCTGCAATAAAATAAATTTAAGAATTTTATATTAATATTTTTATTTATATAATTTTTTAATATAAAATTTCATAAATAAATAAATTAGATTTGTAAAAAAATTTTATGGTTAAAATTTCTTCCGCTTCTGGAATTTTTCTGCTACTTTTCTCTCTTTTTTGCGATGCTATTCAGAGAGCCAACAGATTGGGTCAGTCATTCAACTAATGATCTTTGGTACCGAACGCTAATCCAGTTCCTGATTTTACAGACGCAACATTCCTGAGTTTACAGAACTTTCAGTATATGGGATGATGATTTTGGGAAAGGTGATCAAAGTGAATTGATTTAAAGGTTGAAATCCCTTTAATTTCTGAAAAAGTATCATTAAAAGTTTGGGCAGTTCCAATAGAATATTTTAATGTGACGGACGCTATAAAAGAACGCCGTGGAATGCAGAAAAATTCGGGTTTTGCTTCCGGTGATGTCTACATTCAAATGAGAAAATCACTTTTAAAAAATCGAAGAAAAAAAAACTTCACTGATATTGAATACTACTTCAAAAATGGCGTCGGGAAATAATCACAAAGACCGTGTTGTTTTAATAATCGTGGGATATTTATTTCGATGTAGAGGTTTGGAAAAATTCATGCTCGAAAAATGGTTTTCTAATGAGTGAGTTGGTCTGCAGACGCTGGCATTTTGATTCTTGGGACATACAGAACGTCCGATTTTAAAAGTGCCAGTGATGACGCAGTAACGTACGGATTAAAATTAATTTCTGAAAAAGAAGATATAAACTCTGGGAAAACATAATTTCCGGGCGACAGCGGCTGGGTAAAACGTGTAGCAGATTACGGTGACTCAACCTGGTTCGTTCGTGCTTCAAAATTAAATCTAAAAAAACAATAAAAATACTTATTTCATTCGAGTATCAAAATGGGATCCGCCATTTTCCTTTCAAGCCAAATTAGACATGGTGCAAATTTTCCACTTGAAATTTAACACCCAACTTTTTGTAGATAAGTCAAAAGTGCTCATGGTAATTTTCGATAATGGATTTTGGAATAATCATAAAGTTAAAAGAATTTAGGGGCGCGAATTTAGCAAAGTGCTCGTGATGAAAATCTAGATTTAATGGAATATTCCTTAAACACTGTATTTTTAATTTTTATACTCTTCAGTATAGGATTTGCTAAATCTGCGCAGAACTCTGAAAAAAGTTTTAATTCTTGACACAGAAAGGTGCTTCAAAATTAGCAAATCGGGAAATTGAAGAAGCAGAAAAATTAAATAAAAAGTTTCGATTGTAGTTTTAGATTTTCGAGCGAACTTTAATTTTATTAAAAGGAGATAAGTTAGCCAACACAAATACGGAAGCATGTAGAACAAGTATAGACTTCAGTTTTGTACTCAAAACTGAAGTTTTATTCTGTATGAAAAATGCGGTCTGATAGTATAGACGCAAAAAATTGAGATACTTTCACCTGAATGATGATGACTTGGTGGTGGAGTTCTGAGTTTGGAAAGATGGCGACTTAGCTCGGGGGCATCGAGCGTTTCTGGCGGCGGCGGAAGTGAGAACGATGATAATATTGCTATGAAAGCCATTCAAAATTCTGGATATTCTGTGACAAAAAATTAGTAATTTTAAATCTTTAAATTAGAATATTGTATTTTTAAATATTAAAGATGAATAATGAAATCTCAATCAGAAAAAGATATCAAAATTTCAAAACGTAAAACGAAAAAGTGTATCCGGACATAAATTCGCAACTTTTACAGATATAAAAACTTATGATTCGCGATTTTCAAATGATCGATTGTTGATGATGACCTGCTCCGTTACGTTGATAATTATCCGATTTTTAGAGAACAGATGAAAATGATACTTTATGGAAGGTGTGATTTATGGACTGCATGAAACGTCTGGAGATCTGACACCAATTTAAAGAAATATAATTCCCGCTTGACTTCCGACGGCGCTAACGAAAGTACGGATCACTTATTTGTAGATAGAATTGACTAATCTGACTTTTCGGAAATTCGCATCCTTTTAGAATTAAAATTAAAAACGAATAGAATGATAATGATGATTGATTTTTATGTCTAAAAAAGCGGATGCTTCCGAGAATTGACGGACTCGAAATAGTAGACATTCTGTCGCCCAATCGGATTAATTTTTTAGTTTTTGAAAACACTTTGGTAGAAGAGCATATTTCCGGTATCCCGGGTGATGTTTTCATCGACCGGTATATAGATGAGAACACCAATAAAATAAGGCTTGCAAAAGAGTTTGTAAAGTTTAATGAGCGCTGTTTCCTGCGACTTTTAGGGGATCAAAGAGCTTATAATTTTGTGATCGTTTTAACACCAGATTTTGATCAGATGCAATATCGAATCTGAAGTATTGATTTTGAATCAACAGTGCTATGAAGGAAAAATAAATCTCTGATAAACCGCAGTTTTTTAGAGAAAATCTAGATTATGTAAAATTCTGAAATTCTGAGAATTTGATGAATCTTCCATTAAGCAATACCAGCACGAAGAACGTGCTGCTGGTGGCGAAAAGAATGCTCTGTGGGGAAAAGCAGACTTAACAGTTACTTTCTGTGGAATGAAAAAAGATCATATCGCTCCTCAGTATAAAGACAGTTCCAAAGGAAGAACAGAAATTTTTGAGGTTTTGAAAGATGATGAAGTTCTCATTGATGACGAATTCGATTGGTGAAATTGTAGAAGCAGTGTCAAATTTCATTTTGAAAATTTATCGAACTTCAGTGACGAAAATCTTCTGAGATTTAAATATTTTCCGAATAAAAAATACCTTCTGAAACTGAAAGGTATTTTTTATTGGTAAAATATTCAAAATTAAAAACTGAAACATACGAACATGGAATTCTTCTGTTTTGTGCTTTGGATTCATCTGTATCATTTGCTGCGCAAACAGGAAATTTGCGAGCCGAAACCTTCAGATTCTTACTTCTGTCTGCAGCAGTTCCAATTTCGTTAATCGAGTTTCGTAGTTGAAGCGCGAAGGTTA
>NZ_JBRIIR020000008.1:0-23309 GCF_052976925.2 Halpernia sp. GG3 | reverse complement strand
AACTAAGTCTTCCGCCTGAGTTTGGAAATTTTAGGACAAAAGTTTAATTTTAAGATGAGTTTCCAGTCTTGATTTTTTCGTTCTTTTTTATCAAGAAAAAAAGAACAAATTAAAATTTACAACCTTTATAAATCATAAGAATTCGGATGAATATCTTTAATTTCATTTACAGTTTTCAAGACTTTTTCAGTTAAAGAATTCTGATATTCTTCTAATTTTTTAGTTAAAGCATCATCAGAACTTGCGAGTATTTTCGCTGCTAAAATCCCAGCATTAGTAGCACCGTTTAAAGCGACGGTTGCAACGGGAATTCCCGACGGCATTTGCAAAATCGACAAAATGGAATCCCATCCGTCAATTGAATTAGATGATAAAATCGGGACGCCAATTACGGGCAAAGTCGTGCAACTCGCTACCATTCCTGGCAAATGCGCTGCGCCGCCTGCCCCCGCAATAATAACTTTCAAACCTCTTTTACCTGCAGTTTTTGAGTAGTCAAAAAGTCTTTCCGGGGTTCTATGCGCAGAAACAACGGTTAATTCATAAGGGATTTTTAAAGATTTAAGAAAATTTGCAGCATCTTCCATAATTGCCAGATCACTTTTGCTTCCCATTATTATACCTACCATTTCTCTTTTTTTTCTATTAAACCCCGTAAAGATACTAAACATAGCGTGAAAATAAATATCTTCGCAGCGTGAAAATTTCGAAAATTAAAAACTTAAAATTACTTGCTGCAATTTTTGTAGTTGCCATCGTTTGGGGCACGACTTTTATTGGAATTAAAATCGCCGTTCAAACTATTCCACCTTGGTTTGTCGCAGGAATCCGACAGTTTTTAGCAGGATTTATTTTATTTCTCTATTTGATTTTTTCAAAAAAATTAAAATGGCTCGGTTGGAAAGGAACTTTTCAGCAATTTTTAATTTCCACGCTTATGCTAGTCGTTGCAAACGGTCTAACCACTTTAGCCGAAAAAAATGTCACTTCCAGCTTAGCATCATTAGTTTCATCCTGTTCTCCGATTTTAGTTTTTATTTTAAGCGCTATTTTTATTGTAAAAGAGATTAAAACGCGCTCTTTAATTGGCGTCTTAATGGGCTTTTCAGGCATTATAATTGTTTTTTGGGACGGTCTGAAAGATCTGGTTAATGCAGATTACAGAATGGGTTTACTCTTAATGCTTTTTGCCATTTCAGGCTGGGCAATTGGTACGGTTTACAGCAAACAAATTTTAACCACAAACAGAGATATTTTTTTAAATCTTTTTTACCAGTTTTCTTTCGCAGGCTTTGTTCAGATCATTTTTGGCTTTATCTTTTCGCCTGTAATAAATGTCCACAACTGGAGTTTTCATGGGATTTTAGCAATTGTTTATCTTGGTATTTTCGGTTCTTTAATTGCTTTTTTTTGCTTCAATTATTTGCTTCAAAGATTACTTCCCACGCAAGTTGCCATACTTTCTTACGTTAATACGATTATCGCAATATTTTTAGGTTGGTTGCTTTTAAACGAGGAAATTTCCGCAACATTTTTGATTGCCGCCGTTTTGATAATTTCAGGCGTTGTGATCACTAATTACAAATCGAAAGTTGCTAAAGTTTAATTTATTTTGGCCGCCAATTTCCGCCTTCCGCGCTCAATATTTTTGCATTCCGGTATTTTCAAAAAATAAGAAGTCTAAGTAAAAAGGATTTCCGCTCAAACCTAACGAAGTGGTTCGATGATTTTCATATAAAATATAAAAATCATCATCAAGTCGGGGCGTAGATTTTCGCGTTTATAGAGGTTTATCCAAAATTAAGAAATCACTTTTACCAAACCTTTTATGTGAATTAGTTTTTCTAAAAGTTCGTCTTTTGAATCCGCCAAAACATTAATATGCCCCATTTTCCTTCCCGGTTTTGTTTCCTTTTTGCCGTAAAGATGTACGTAAGTTTTTGTTAATTTTAAAACATCTTCCAGACCTTCATATTTTACGATTCCCATGTAATTTTCTGCGCCAACTAAATTTAGCATGCCGCTAAAACTAAATGCTTCAGTATCTCCCAAGGGAAGATTTTTCAAAACGCGGAACATCTGTTCAAACTGCGAATTCGCATTTCCTTCCTGTGTTTGATGTCCTGAATTGTGAAGTCTTGGCGCCGTTTCATTGACCCAAATTTTTCCATTTTTATCTAAAAATAATTCAATAGCGAATAAACCTGCAGATTTTGCAGCATTTTTAAATTTCTCAACAATTGTAGAAATTTGAACTTCAACATCGGTAGAAATTCCTGCTGGACAAATATTAAAATCTAATAAATTTAATTTAGGATCGGCAATCATTTCTGTCACTGGAAAAGTTTTAAATTCACCACTTTCATTAATGGCTAAAATCACAGATAATTCTTTATCAATATCTACCAAACTTTCAATGACAGAAGGCTCGTTCCACATTTTTTCTAGATCATTTTCAGTTTTGATAATTTGCACGCCTTTTCCGTCGTAACCGCCTGTATTTAGTTTTTGAACAAATGGAAATGGAAAATTCAATTCTGACCTATTTTTAATAATCTGAAAATCTGGACTTGGAATTTCATTTTTTAAATAAAATTCTTTCTGTAAAATTTTTTGTTGAATAATTTTAATAATTTCTGCTGAAGGAATTACTTTCACGCCTTCTTTTTCTAACTTGAAAAGTGCGTCAACATTTACATGTTCAATTTCAATACTCACCACATCTTTGTCGCGTCCAAAATCTAAAACCGTTTGATAATCATTAAAATTACCTTCGGTGAAATGAGAAATACTTGCGCAAGAAGCCTCTTTTGACGGATCTAAAATATAAAACACATCATCATATTTCAGCGCATTTTGTATGAACATTCTGCCCAATTGGCCACCGCCGAGAATTCCGATTTTCATTTTATTTAGATTTTTGAAGTTAGATTTTAAATATTAGAAGTTAGATTAAACAAGTTTTGAAAGTTTAAAATAACCGATAAAAGTTTTATTTTCCTGATTTTTTTCTTCAGATTTTGTTAAAATAATACTGTATTTGTCTTTCATAGATTGTGGCAAAAGATCATTCACTTTATAGATGTCATCGATGTCCACGCCGTGTTTATCGTCAATATGACTCACCGCTTCAGGAAAACCCATTGTTTTATAGAAATCTGTTTTCTTAACGCGTTTGATAATTCCAGACATTTTTTCCCCGACCATTAAATGTTGCTCATGCAATTCTTCAAAAATGCTCCGTTTATATCCGCCCAAATTAATAAAAAATAAATTTTCAGCAGATTTTTCTTCCTTATGTTTAGGTAGTATTTTTACCTCAAAACCATCTATAAATTTCACTTCTTTATAACAGTCCACATGAATTTTTCCCTTAGCTTCTGGCCAGAATTTTTTCATCTCCGAGATTAAATCTTTCATCGATTCTGCAATCCCAAAAAAGACATCGTGTTGTTCGATTGTTCTGCCTGGAGGTGTTGCACCTAGAATAACGTAGAAAAGTTTTTGCATATTTACTTGTTTTAAAACCTCATTTCATCTTTCACAACGCCTCCTTTCTGAGTAAACTGTAACAATTCACTTTCAATATAATTTTCAATTTTTCCGCAATCATTATCATTTGGAAAAAGTAAATGAACATTTGCGCCTGCATCTAAAGTGAAAAATAATGACAAACCCGTTTCTTTTCTAAATTCCCAGATTTTATTGATTACCTCTAAAGTTCCGGTTTTCATTAAAATAAACGCCGGTTCACTCATCATCATCATCGCGTGCAAAGTGAGTGCTTCATGCTCAACTAAAGTGATAAATTTTTGCAAATCACCGCTTTTCAAAATTTCTTTCATGGGCAAAAACTGGTCTTTTGCTTCCTGAAAACGGGTTTCAGCGTAGGGATTATTTTTCATTAAACCATGACCAACCGTAGATGACACACTTTTTTCACCTTCATGAATAAGCAAGACCCAATCTTTAAAATTTTTAAAAATGGGATGGATTTCCGCATCTGGATATTTGACAGCATACAAATCCGAACTTCCAGCCACGACAGGCGTTTCGCCCCAAACCACCAAACCATTGTATAAACTTCTACACGCGCTTCCACTTCCCAAACGCGCTAAAAAACTGGCTTTTTTTGTTGCAAATTCTTGATTCTTGATTCTTGATTCTTGATTCTCAAAAGAAAAAACCTGATCTAAATCCATCAAACATTTTGCAATTGCACCAAAACCGGAAGCAGAACTCGCAATTCCCGAACTGTGCGGAAATGAATTTTCGGTAGAAATTTTATAACTTCCTTTTAAAATCCAGGGTAAATAAATTTCAATCGATTTGAAATATTTTTTAATTTTTAGACTAAAATTCTTTTCTTCATTTCCGGCTAAAAAAGTTTTAACTGAAAATTCTTCATTTGGAAAAAATTGCATTTCAGTGAGCGTTTTACATTCATTTAAAGTAAAACTAATACTCGGATTTGCAGGAATTTGAGGTTCATATTTTCCCCAATATTTGATAAGTGCAATATTTGACGGACAAGAATTTTCTACTTTCTGTGGAGAAAGTTGAAAGTTTTCGTTGCCGTAAAAATCTTCGTTTTTCATTAAGTTTCAATTTAAATAATATTTCTTTTAACCACAAAAGAAACAAAAGATTAAAGTTATGAAATTGGCTATAAAAGTTTAAAAAGAGAAAATCTACAGATTTATAAAATTTTTATTTTGCTTTCTTGTAAACAACTTAATTTTTAAATAAACCTTTTGTCCCTTTATGATTAAAAATTTAATACATTTCTTCAATTAAATTATGGTGTTTTTTCAAAATTACGTTGCGTTTTACTTTTAAGGTCGGCGTGATTTCACCTGCGCTGATTTCAAAGGCTTCTGGCATTAAAATAAACTTTTTAATTTTCTCAAAAGGTGACAATGATTCTTGAATAGTTGAAATTCTAGTTTCGTAAAACTGATGAATTTGCGGTAATTTTACAACATTCTGCCACGAATCTAATTTAATATTTAATTTTGCTAATTCTTCTTCTAAATTTTCAAAATCCGGAACTATTATCGCGGTGACATAAGCTTTATCTTCTGCAATTAACATGATTTGGTCTATAAAAGAATCGTCAGACAACGCATTTTCCATCGGTTGCGGCGCAATATATTTTCCATTGGACGTTTTCATTAAATCTTTAATTCTATCTGTAATCGTCAGATTTCCTTCATGATCCAATTCGCCCGCATCTCCCGTTTTAAACCAGCCATCTTCTGTAAAAACTTCGGAAGTTTCTTTTAGCAATTTATAGTAACCTTGCATCACACTGCTTCCTTTGACCAAAATCTCTTGATTGTCGCCAATTTTAATTTCGACGTCACCAATTGGTTTTCCAGCAGTTCCGTGTTTATAATTTTTAATAGGGAAAGCAGTTAACGTTGCGGTAGTTTCGGTCAAACCATAGCCAACTGTAATGTGAATTCCCATCGCATCAAAAAATCGCGTCACTTCATCTGACAAGGAAGCGCCGCCACACGGCATAAACCAAAGTTCACCACCTAACTTTTTTTTAATTTTATTAAAAACTAATTTATTCGCAATGGTATTTTTCAGATTTAAAACTAAAGGAACTGAGCTATTTTGTCTTTTCAACTCCGAAACTTGCGTTCCAATCTCAAAAGCCCAATTAAAAATTTTCTTTTTCGACTCTGAACCTTGACTCACGGTTTGCTTGACACCAGCATAAATCTTTTGATAAAATCTTGGAACAGCACACATAAAAGTAGGTTTAACTTCTACCAAAGCATTTGCGATCAGTTTTGTGTTTTCTAAAAAGTAAACTTTAACACCAGAATGTAGACAATAAAGAGTCCAGCAATGTTCAAAAATATGACTTAAAGGTAAAAAAGCTAAAGATTTTTGCCGGTCAAAATTCTCAAATTTAAAAAAATCAGTGTGCGCCTGGAAAGCTTTTAGAAAATTACCGTGAGATAACATCACGCCTTTTGGGACGCCTGTTGTGCCAGAAGTATAGATAATGGTCGCTAAATCCTCATCATTTCGATCCACGATTTCAAAATCAGAGGACACTTTTGCGATATAATCTTCCAGAAAAACAGAACGGTCTTGCTTGATCCAAACCGCTTTTTTTACAACAATTACTTTTTGCAAAAATTGATTTTCCTGCATAATTTCCAGACAATCGTCATATTGCTGTTGATTTCCAACCAAGACAATTTTTGTTTCAGAGTTTTCTAAAATGTAAGCTGCTTGATCCTTATTATTGGTAGAATAAATGGGAACCGTAACGGCGCCTAAAGATATAATTGCCAAATCAAAAATGATCCATTCTGCTGAATTATCTGCATAAATGGCTACTTTATCACCTTGCGAAATATCAGATTTTCTTAAAGCATTAGCCGTTTTAAAAACTAAGGTTCGCAATTTTAACCAGGAAATAGTTTCCCAAGCCTCTCTTTTTTTAAATCCTATAGAAGGATTTTTTAAATATTTGTCGGAATTTATATTAAGAAATTCTGTTAAATTCATGTTGCATTTTTAAACGGAAGTATGGTCTTTTAAATAATTTTTAAAGTGAAAATCAAGACTTTCAAAAACGGGTACAAATTCTATATTTAAGTCTTTTTTTATTTTTTCATTTGAAATTTCAGATTGGTAACTGACTGATTTTATATTAACAGAATTCACCATTTTTAAAGGTTTAATAAGCCATCCAAATAAAAAATTTAGAACAACGCCAATTCTTAAAACCCACATCGGCAATATTTTCACATCACTTTTATTTAATTTTTGACGTAAATAATTAGCCGTTTCCTGATAACTTTTAGTTTCTGAAATAACAATGAAACGTTCACCGAATGCGTTTTTTTCCATTAAATCAATCGAAATTTTTGCTACATCACGTACATCAATATAGGCTGTTCCGCCTGAAAAAGAGAATTGATTTTCGGCTAATTCTTTAAATAATTTTCCACTACTGTTTTTCCAATTTCCCGAACCAATAATAACACCCGGATTGACAATTATTGTATTTAAACCTTCCGCCGAAGCGCGCCAAACCTCCATTTCCGCAAAATGTTTTGAAAGTGCATAATCTGAATGGTTTTCTTTAGGGTTAAAATTAGAATCTTCATCTAAAATCCCCTGCTCATTCACATTGTCTAATACCGCAATAGAACTGACAAAGAGAAACTTTTTCACACTGGAATTTTCGCAAGCGTACAATAAATTTTCTGTAAACTTAATGTTGCATTGCAACATTTCCTCATTATCATCGGGGTGAAAACTCACTTTTGCCGCACAATGGTAAATTTCTGAAACGCCTTCTAAAGCCAGTTTCAAAGAATCTGCGTCTTCAAAATCTATATCTATCCAACTTATTTTATTAAAAAATTCATCTGGATTTTCTGTGTAAAATTGTAAAGAATGTTGAACTTCCACTAGATTACTAGAAGGTCGTTTCGTAGCACGAACGGTTTTTCCGCGCTTTAGAAGATCTAAAACAATGACTCTACCGAGAATTCCTGTGGCGCCAGTTACTAAAATCAAATCTTAAATATTGTTGGGCTAAATTACGATTTTAAAAACTCATAAACGGCATCATGAAAGTCTTTTGGATTTTCGGCCTGTACCCAATGTCCTGCATTTTTGATAGAAATAATTTTAGAAATTGGAAATTGCTGTTTAATTAATAATGAATCTTGTGGTAAAATGTAATTAGAATTTGCGCCAGAAATAAATAAAGTCTCACCTTCAAAAACACCAAACTTTATAGCATTGGAAACAAATTCAGCATATTTTTGGGCTAAAGCTTTTAGGTTAAATCGCCACGCCAATTTTTTATTTTCCGTCCAATAAAGACTTTTAGCTAAAAAATATACTACTGATTTCTCTGGAATATATTGACTTAAAATATCTTCAACTTCACCTCTACTTTTTACTTCATCTAAATTTACATCCAGCAGAGCTTTCAAAATTCCCTGATGATGAGGCGGATAAGATTTTGGTGCAATATCTACCACAATTAATTTGTCAATTTTTTCAGGATATTTCATTGCAAATTGCATCACTGCTTTTCCACCTAAAGAATGACCAAGCAAAGTGGCTTTTTGAATATTATTAGCGACCATATAATTTAAAATATCTTCCGCTAAATCATCATGTGACATTTCGTCAGAATGAAAACTTTTACCGTGGTTTCTTAAGTCAATTAAATGAACAGCCATTATTTCGCCAAAATCTTTACCGAAACTTCCCCAATTATCAAGCATTCCAAATAAACCGTGAAAAACCAAAAGTGGAATTCCAAGTTTTTCCTTTCCGTAAATTTTTGAGTGTAATATATTATTTTCCAACAATTTATAATTTTAAAAATTCATTTTTACCATTTCGCCAAACGCTTTAAATATGCTTGAACAGTATTTTCTAAGCCCATATAAAGAGCTTCCGAAATTAACGCGTGACCAATTGAAACTTCCAATAAATTAGGAATTTCATCTGCAAAAAACTTTAAATTTTCTAAATTTAAATCGTGACCAGCATTGACACCAAGATTGAAATCCACACATTTCTGAGCAGCTTCAACGTAAGGTTTTATGGCTAAATTTTTGTCTTTAGGATAGTCTTTTGCGTAGGCTTCAGTGTAAAGTTCAATTCTATCTGTATCAGTTTTTGCTGCAAACTCGACCATTTCAGGATTTGGATCTAGAAAAATAGCAGTTCTGATTCCCGCATTCTTAAACTCTGTAATAATTTCTGATAAAAAATCCTGATGTTTTTTGCAGTCCCAACCGGCATTGGAAGTAATTGCATCATCAGCATCCGGAACTAGAGTTACTTGCGCTGGTTTAACTTTTAAAACCATATCAATAAAATCACGGTAAGGATTTCCTTCGATATTAAACTCGGTTTTTACGACAGATTTTAAATCATAAACGTCTTTTCTCGTAATATGGCGTTCATCCGGTCGTGGATGAATTGTAATGCCTTGTGCACCAAATTCCTGCAACTTAATTGCGGCTTGGGTTACACTTGGAAATTCACCGCCACGAGCATTCCTCAAAGTGGCAATTTTATTGATATTTACACTAAGTTTTGTCATTTTTAATTTTTTGTATATTGAACCACATCCAGATCAAAATCCTTCGCAGCAACCAAAAGATGGTCAAAAATATCAGCTTGAATCTGCTCAAAATGTTCCCATTTAGAATCATTGGCGAAACAGTAAATTTCCAAAGGCAGACCATTTGGCGTAATATCTAACTGCCGAACCATCAACGTCCCTTCTGCATCTACATTATTATTTTGCTTTAAATATTCAACTGCATAATATCTAAAAACACCAATATTGGTCAATTGTGCACCATTAATTATTTTGTCATAATGACTCATATTCTTTTTGCTTTCAGAAATTTCTGCGATTTTTTGGGTCAAATAATCACTGATAAGATTTATCTGGCTCAACTTTTCAAATAATTCCTGATCAACAAATTTGAAAGATTTTATATTGAAATAAATTGATTTTTTAATCCGCCGGGTATTGGTTTCCGACATGACCTGCAGATTTTTTATTTCTGTAGAAAGTAAATCGTAAGTGGGAATGGTCGAAACCGTTTTATCGAAATTTAAAATTTTTGTGGTCAAAAGATTGATATCTAAAATCGTCCCTTCCAAATTATACTTAGGAATTCCAATCCAGTCGTTTACTTTTAAATTTTTAGATGTAGCTACATGAATTCCTGTCACAAATCCTAAAATGGTATCTCTAAAGACCAATACCAAAACTGCAGTTATTGCACCTAAACTTCCTAAAATTGCAGATCCACTAATTCTAAACAAAATACTCACTGCAATAACTGTAAAAATAAAAGTACCGAAAATTTTAACCGTTTGATTGATAGCACGAAGTGCCATAATGATATAAAAATCTTTCTTGTATAAATAATAGAATTCAACAGCCTTTAGCATTCTAAAAACCATATTTCCAACTACCAAAAGAAGTGAAATATTGATTATGATTCCTAAAAACTCATAGCTGTTCGGATGTCTGTAAAAAATTGAAAACAAGGCATATTTACCGATGAATAATGCAATTATTCGTGCAATTGAACTTGTAATTCTAGCTTTATAAAATGATTTTAAAATCGGGAACCGTTCTTCATTAACAAAAAATTTAAAGATGAAATTAAATATAATTTTAATAAAAGTACTAACCAAGTAAATGAGTGCAAAAAGCAGTAAAAACTTAGTTAAAATCTGCATCCATAACACCAGATCTTCAGGGAAATAGCCTTTTACAAAATAGTGAATCTGGTCACTAATATTTTGCAGTAAATCTTTCGTTGTTGTAAGTTCGTCACGCATAATTGCAAAAATAACAAATAACTTTTGGTAAGCATTTATATTTAACTAATTTTATCTTTTAAACTACAAAAAATGGGTGAAAGTTTAATCATACTGGTTTGCATTATACTTTTAATTTTAGGCATTATCGGTACTTTTTTACCAATTTTACCTGGGCTATTATTGAGTCTTTGTGGTATTTTAATCTATAAATTTAGTGCTAGTAAAGATTTAAGTATGTGGTGGATCTGGATTTTTTCAATTCTTACGTTAATTTCTACAATTTTAAATTATGTTATTCCCGCAAAAACAAACATAAAATATGGTGGAACACGCTACGGAAGTATTGGTTCATTTATCGGAACTATTTTAGGAATGCTGTTTAGACCAATCCCATTTGGATTTTTAATTGGTGTCTTTACAAGCGTTTTTTTTGGGGAATTATTACACGATTTTAGTGATAAAAGAAAGCTTTTAACAGTATGAAAGGTACTTTTATAGGCTTTCTCTATGACACAGGATTTAATTTTTTGGTTGGTTTGGCAATGTTATTGGTCGTAATTTTAAATATTTTTAAATATTAAGTCACATGTACTATAAAATATTACTTTTCAGTTTCGCCTTTTTCACAGTGATTAATTGCCAATCGCAGAAATTAGTAAAAGAATCTTCAAGCAAAAATTTGTCACAAGAAAATTTAATTTATTTAAAAGAAGGTGAGACAAAATTTTTGAAAGACCAACAAATGAATGTTACTTTTGTTGGCATTGCAGCGGATTCACGTTGTCCTGAAGGTGTGAATTGTATCTGGCAAGGTGCTGCAACTGCTTCAGTTACAATCATGACAACCACATCCCGACCAATGCAAATGGAACTAAGCACTGTAAATATGCTATCAAGAAAGATGAGCAAAACTCAAAATGTCGGCGAATATCATGTTACTTTAGAAAAAGTCTCACCTTATCCAAATCAAAAAAATAACGCAGTAACTTTAAAAGGACAATATCAAATCGGTTTAAAAATTGAAAAGGGAAATATACCTGAAACTGAAAATCCGGTTACCACTCAATAAATTTCTCATTTTTTTCAGTTAAGTATTGATTAATTTTTGAAAAAGGTGCGCTTCCAAAAAACCCGCGATAAGAAGAAAGTGGCGATGGATGAACAGATTTCAAAATCAAATGTTTGCTTTCATCAATTAAAACCGACTTTTTTTGCGCAAAACTTCCCCAAAGAACAAAAACTACGTTTTCTTTTTTATCCGAAATTTCTTTGATAATGAAATCTGTAAATTTTTCCCAATCTAATTTTTGATGAGAATTGGCTTCGTGCGCGCGAACCGTTAATGTCGAATTTAAAAGTAAAATGCCTTGTTTCGCCCAATCATCCAATTCTTTTTTAGTTCTTTTAATTCCCAGATCATTTTCTAATTCTGTAAATATATTTCGCAAAGAAGGTGGCATTGCTACTTTTTCTGAAACCGAAAAGCACAATCCATTTGCCTGATAATCATTATGATAAGGATCTTGACCTAGAATCACTACTTTAATCTCATCAAAAGAAGTTAATTCTAAAGCCCGAAAAATCTGTTTTGGCAGCGGAAAACACGGATTTTTTGCATATTCTGACTTCACATTTTTCCACAGGTTTTTAAAATAATCTGATTCTTTTATTGGCGCGAGAATTTCTGTCCAGGTCATGTTTTTATTTGTAAAGTCTTAAAGTGATTGTTTTCTGAAGTTTTTAAAATAGAATTTATTTTTCCATTATGCCATATTTATATTTTTTATTTCCATCAATTGCTTCATAAGAACTTAAAATTTTAGTCGTTTTCGGATTTGCATTTTTTAAAATAACATTTCTATTTATGATGTATTTATTTGTCTTTCCCCAATCTTCATCAATTGGTTTGAAACTATCAATGTCATCTACAAAAACAGATTCTTGACCGTTAATTAAAATTTTTCCAGATTTCGCCCATGGATATTTCAATGTTTGAAAGTGATTTGAATCAATTCCCTTTACTGAACAATCATTTATATCATTAAAAAAACCAAAAAAATAGATTTTATTTTTATCTTTAAAGTAATAATTATTAATAAAAGTAAAAGTCTCTGGATCAATATTTTTCATAATATCACCATCTATAAATAAATGATTTTTATCTTTTGCAAAAGAAAAAGACGTTTTATCTTTAAATTCAATTTCTTTAAATGTTTTAAAATCAACATTTTTCATCAATTTTTTATTTTGAGCACTTCCTTCATTCCAGTG
The DNA here is from genome assembly GCF_052976925.2 of Halpernia sp. GG3. NCBI lineage: Bacteria > Pseudomonadati > Bacteroidota > Flavobacteriia > Flavobacteriales > Weeksellaceae > Halpernia > Halpernia sp. GG3. The sequence continues at coordinate 10,688 of NZ_JBRIIR020000008.1, read as the reverse complement.
TTCATAGTAGACTTTTCCATTTTCTTTCTCGTAACCTTTCTTGCAAGAAAAAAGAGAAGTTAAAATCAAACTTAGAAAAAACAATTTAAATAACTTCATTTTAATTAAAATTTCAAATAATAATTAAATATACATAATAAATAATTTTCTCATTAAATTTGCATGTGCATATAACCAAAGACCATTTACAGGAATTAGAATTCGATCAACTTTTAGCCGAGATTGCTCCTTTAGCATTTTCACCTAAAACCGTTGAAAATATATTAGAAATTCAACCTTTGCCTTTCGATGAAGCGCAAATTTCTTTACAAAAAACTTCTGAATATCTAAGTTCTTTTGAAAGCCAAAATGCTATTCCATTTACTAATTACGATGATATAGAAGGAGAACTGAAATTAATGCACATCGAAAATTTTCGTTTAGAAAATAAAGCATTTATTAGAATTAAAGAAATTACTTTACAAATCGGAAAACTTCAAAACTTCTTCGGAAAACTTCAGGAAAATTTTCCGCTCCTTACTGAAGAAGTTATTAATCTGGATTATCAAAAAATAATTATCGATAAAGTTGATAAAGTTTTTAACCGTTTTGAGGAAGTTAAAAATGATGCTTCGCCCGCTTTGAGAGGTCTTCGTGCAGATATTTCTCATGCTAAAAAAGCAATTCAACAAAATTTCAGTAAAGCACTTTCTTCTTTCGCTGGTACAGATTTTTTAGATGATATAAAAGAAACGGTTATTGACGACCAACGTGTTTTAGCAGTGAAATCTGCCTATAAAAAAAGAATTGCAGGTCGAATTTTAGGTGTTTCGAGAACGGGTTCCATCACTTACATTCAACCAGAATCCGTGGTAAAACACCATTTTAAATTGAAAGAAGACGAAGAGGAAGAAAAGAAAGAAATAGATAAAATATTACGAAAATTAACTTTAGAAATTTCAGAATTTCACCCGCAACTTTCAGATTACCAAAAGTATATTTTTGATCTTGATATTACCTGTGCAAAAGCAAAATTTGCTAATAAAATAAAAGGTGTTCTACCGAAAATAAATAAGCACAAAACCATGCGTTTGGTCAATGCGTTTCATCCGTTATTGTGGCTAAGCACTCAAAAAGAAAAAAAAGAAATTTTCTCACAAAGTTTAACTTTCACCGAACATAACCGCATTATTTGTATTTCTGGTCCAAATGCCGGTGGAAAATCTATTACTTTAAAAACTGTTGGATTACTACAATTGATGATCCAAAGTGGGATTTTAGTTCCTGTTCATCCGAAAAGTGAAATGTTTTTCTTTGATAATATTTTAACAGATATTGGTGACAATCAATCCATTGAAAATCAACTTTCCACCTATTCTTCCCGCCTAAAAAAAATGGCGGAAATGATAAAAGTGACAAATGAAAATACACTGCTTTTAATTGATGAATTTGGAACTGGTTCAGATCCGGAATTAGGCGGTGCTTTGGCGGAAGCATTTTTGGAATTTTTCTATGGTAAAAAAAGTTTTGCCATCATTACCACGCATTATACTAATATTAAAATGGTGGTAGAGCAACTACCAAACGCGCAAAATGCAGCCATGCTTTTTGACGAAAATACCTTGTTACCACTTTATAAATTAGAAATTGGACAAGCCGGAAGTTCATTTACGTTTGAGGTGGCGCAAAAAAATAAAATTCCGAAGTTTATATTGGATTCTGCGAAGGAAAAAGTGAAACATGATATTATTAATTTAGACAAAACCATAGTAAAACTTCAGCAAGAGAAATTTGAAGTTGAAAAACTTAGAACAAATCTGACCGAGCAAAAAGATTCTGCGCAAAATAAAAAGGAAAATTTGCAAAAGTTGAATGATCAAATGGAACAAAAGCTTTATAATTTTCAAAAATTATATGAAGATGAACATCGGAAATTACAGTTTGGAAATAAGATAGAAACATTTATAGAAGCTTATACTAAAGGAAGATCCCGAAAAGACATCGTCACAGAATTTGTGAAAATTTTAGAACAGGAAAAATTTCGGCGTTTGGGTGGCGATAAAACTGAATCAAAAAAACTTCAAATTGTTAAGCGAAAAATTACACAAGAATTAAAAAAAGTGGATGTTCAGGAACAGATTGAGGAAACCAACATCAAAATTGAAGAGAAAAAAACGAAAGACCGCGCCGTTTGGATGAACGTGGGACAACGCGTTCGCATAAAAGGTTCGGCAAGTGTAGGAACGATTGAACTAATTTCCAAGAATAAAGTGACAGTAAATTATGGTACTTTTAAGACGCAGATTTCTGGTGATGAACTGGAAAGGGTTTAAAAATTAATTCACGCAGATTTTTCAGATAAAGCAGATCCGCTCTTCTAATTGCGATTATTAATATGCGTCATTTGCAAAATCTGCGAGAGAAAAGAGAATTTAGTCGTTTTTTATTTTTCCAAAACCTCAACCAATTTTTTAGTCAAATTTCTACGGGAATATTGTGAAATATCTTGCTCTACAAAGTTACTTTTGTCGATTTTCCACTCTTGGTATTTTTCTAAAATAAATTCTTTTAAATTTTCAGAATCTTTATAAGAAAAATGGTTTCCAGAATTGGTTTCATTTAAGATTTGTTCAACGTCCGCGTCTTTCGGTCCGAAACTTAAAATGGTATTTCCAGTTTGTAGATATTCAAATATTTTTCCGGGAATAATTCCTTTTGACTTCTCTTCCGGAAAATTAGTAATCAGCAATAAATCTGACTGTTGCATTTCAATATTAGAATATTTATGTGATAAATAGCCTAAATTTTTGATAGAGTTTATAAGTTCTGATTGATATAAATTTTCTAATATTTTATCATCAATTCTACCAACAAATTTTAACTCAAAATCATTTTTAAAGTCCTGATTTTCATTAACTAAATCTTTTAAAACGTGCCATAAATTTTCAGGATTTCGCAATTGTTCCAAAACGCCGACATAACTTAAAGTAAATTTTTTAGTTTTTGCTTTTTCTTTATTCTCACTTCCATCAAAGCCATTCGTAATACAAAGTGCATTTGCGCCTTTTTTACGAAAATTTTCAGCGTCGGTGAAACTTGTTGCTAAAGTTACATCTGCGTTTTCAAAAACTTTTTGCTCTAATTTTTTATGTTTTAAATCGGCAGAATTGGTCAGTCTTAAATGTTTATAATAAGAAATTTCTGTCCACGGATCTCGAAAATCTGCGATCCATTTTAAATTGGGGAATTTTTCTTTTAAACCTAAACCAATTAAATGCATCGAATGCGGCGGACCGGTCGTCACAAAAGCATCGAAATGATTTTCCTGAACGTATTTTTCTAAATATTTAATGGAAGGTTTTACCCAAAAAACACGCGCATCAGGAATGAAAAAATTACCGCGAACAAAGATGGATAATTTTGATTTCCAAGATTGGTTTTCTTTTATATCAAACTGTCCAGCTTTGAATTTTTTGTTGTCTTTTCCAAAGATTTCTGCCAGTTGGTAAGGTTCCCAGATGTTTGTCTTAATGACGTTTAAATCTGGTGAAACTTCATTTTCAAGACTTTCATCAATAATTGGATAACTTGGATTTTCCGGAATAAAAAGCGTGGGTTCCCAACCAAATTCCGGTAAATATTTTGTGAATTTCAACCAGCGCTGAACGCCGGGTCCGCCTGCAGGCGGCCAATAATAGGAAATGATTAATATTTTTTTTGGTTGGTTCAAACTATAATTTTACTTTTTTCATTCTGACGAAGGAAGAATCTCTATTTTTAATTTTTACAATTAAACTTCATCATTTAAAAATATCCATGAAGAATTAAAATTAGAAATTAAGTCATCTTTCTTTTTTCTCGTCCAACCTTTATTTGCTTTTCTATGTTAATCGCAATATCAATATATTGATAATGCTCAAAAAAAATCAAGAAAAAACATTTATATTTTGTGGTAAAATGTCTTGAAATAGCCTCCGGATTTTTATACCAATAAAGCCTATTCTTTAAATCATCAGTAAATCCTGTGTAAAGAACAGTTTTCATTTTATTTGTTAAAATATAACCATAATAATTATGCGTTCCTAAAGTTGTCATTCAATGCAAGTTAAAGAGATTCTTCCTTCGTCAAAATGAAAATATCAAAAACTTTCTTCATTTTTTCGATATAAAAAATAAATTCCCAAAACACTCAAAATTAAAAATACCAATAAAGATATCAACGAAATAATTTTTCCGGTTGCGATTACTTTTGGTTCAAAAACCATTTGAACAGTATGATTTCCTGCGGGAACTACAACTGCGCGCAATAAATAATCGGCTTTTATGTACGGAACTTCTACATCGTCAACCAACATTTTCCAACCTTCTGGATAATAAATTTCAGAGAAAACTGCGAGTTGTGGCGTTTTAGACTGCGTTTTATATTCTAACGAATTTGGTTGGTATTTTGTTAAATTAATGATTGCCGTCGGATCATTACCAAGGTTTTTACCCTTAAAATAATTCTTATCTAAAGCTGAAATTACCGCTGTATTTTTAGAATCAATCACACCTAAAGCATTCAGTTCTTCATTTGGAGTTTCTACAAATTGAACATTAGAAACAAACCACGCATTTCCATTATTTTGAGGATTTGGCGCAATTTGCGGTTTTTCAGGATTTCCTAAAACCATATATTTTACATCCAATAGATTTAAAATTTTAGGTAATTTAATGGAATCTAAAGTCGAAAAATACGTATTGATTAAATCATCATATCTGCGCAATTTTACGGCGTGGTAACCACCAACAGAAGATTTAAAATAAGATGTATTGGTTTCACTGAATGTGCCTAAAATGTTATTAAAAATACGATAATGGGTTTTATCTTTTTGCGAAATTGTTTCTAACGCTTTATTCACATTTACATTATCTAAAAGTGATTTTAGGTTTTGATTATCGCCTACTTTATCAACTAATAAATCAGAAGTTTCCGTTTGAAAAGGTTGTTCTGCGAAAGTTTTATCCACAAAATTATCACTGTTTAAATAGCGTTGATTTACTGACCAAAGATCAAATAAACTGATCGATCCGATAAGAATTAATGCAATATTTTGAGATAATTTTTTCTTTAAAGAAAAGTATAAAATCGCGGCAATAAGCGCAACATAAATAATTGCTTTTAAAGCATCTATTTTAAAAACAGAATATCTTGCATCTACAAAATAATCTAAAAGATACGGTGGGAAATAAGTTTTCTCTGAATCTGTATGGAAACCAAGTAAACTTTTACCAAAAACCAATAAAATTAAAGTAAATCCTAAAACACCAGAACTTACCCAAATTAATATTTTCTTTTTGTATTCGTCCGTTAAAATATTTTCTGTCGAAGTTTCAATATTCTCGCTAGAATTAAAGAACCTGTAAAGTCCGATCATTGCTATTAAAGGAAATAATAATTCGACCACAACCAAGATTGAACTTGGCGCACGGAATTTATTATACAAGGGCACAAAATCAATAAAAAAATCTGAAACTAAAAGAAAATGACTTCCCCACGCCAAAAAAATCGTTAAAATTGATGCGCCTAAAATCCAATATCTGTATTTTTTCCAAGCAAAGAAAAAGCCTAAAATTGCAAGAAAAATTACGACTGCGCCTTGATAAGCCGGTCCAGAAGTCCCAGGTTGATCGCCCCAATAACTTGTACTGGAAAATCCTTTTTGAATATTATTAACTTCTTCTTGAGAAGTGGCGTTTTGCTGAACTAATTCCTGAGTTTTCTGCATCATTTCCGCAGAACCTTCTTCCTGACTTCCGCCACCCATTAAACGTGGAATAAATAAATTTAAAGTTTCCACCTTCCCATAACTCCACATCAGAAGACTTTCCTTATCGATACCGGATTTTCCTGCAGTTTGCGAGTCAGAATTTAAAATCTGTTTCCCACGAACGGTTTCTTTGATGTATTCAGAATTAGCCAAAATTCTCTGCGAATTCATTCCAACTCCTAAAACAAAGGCGACGGCTAAGATTCCCGTCGAAATTCCAAAATGTTTCCAAGCAATTTTTCCAGTTGCGGCCCTAATAAATTCAGATAAAAACAAAAATCCCATCGCTAGAAAAAAGTAATAGGTCATTTGCGCGTGGTTTGCGAAGATTTGTAACGCCATAAAAAGTGTCGTTACTATAAAACCAGTTACATATTTTTTACGCACATAGACCAATAAAATCCCAGCTAAAAGTGGCGCGAAATAGGCTACAGTATGGATTTTTCCATTATGACCTGCCGCCAATGCAATAAAAAAATAAGTAGAAAACCCAAAAAAAGTAGCACCCAAAAGTGCATATTTCCAATTTCTAACTACCACTAAACCTAAAAGAAAAAAGCCAAAGAATAATAGAAACAAATAATTCGTAGGTTTAGGTAAAAGCATAAAAAAATCATCTACACTTCTTATTAAATCGCCGCGAAACTGCGCACCCATTTGGTAAGTCGGCATTCCACCAAACATAGAATCGCTCCAATAAGTTTCATTCTCGTTGTTTGCCCTGAAATCTAAAAGTTCTTTTGCTCCACCCTTATATTGAACAATATCATGCTGGAAAAGTTGCTTCCCATTTAAGACAGGATTGGCATAAACGATTGCTAGTAGTACAAATAGAAGCAAACTGGTTACAATAAAAATATATTTTTTGTTCTTCAGCATTTAATTTTGCTTTTATTTTGATTGATCTTTTGGCTCTTTTACTTCCTCATAATCCACGGTTTCTGCGTCCCAATGCACTTTAGAATTAATCTTTGGCTCTTGCGCATCATTTGGTGCTGGATTATTCTGTGGATTTTTCTGCTGAAAATTTTTCATAACTGCTCCAAAAAACAATCTTTTTACTAATCTCCAAACAAAAGAAATAATAATTATCACAAGAATTACATCTAAGATATCTTTAAACATATCGAAATTTTAAAATTATTTGTCAGACGGATTAACCATAACAGATGAAGTGGAAACACTTGTCATCGATTGCGCTTTCTTACCGTCATTTATCCCCTCTTTTTGAGTTGTTTTCACAGAAATGTTTTGATTTTTTATCCAGCCAGAATTTTGGTCAAATTTAATAATTCCACTTTGTGAAAGCTCTGAACTAACTGTATGAGTCACACCATCTGCTACTTTTTTCTCAGATTTTAAAGGAATTCCACCATTTACAGCAATTTCTGCAACACCATTATCAACATTTTTTAAAGTATAGTAAGTGGTTAATTTCACTTTTCCATCTGCAGAAGCGTTTTCTGAAACATTCCATTTATCACCTACTTTAATACCTTTTGCCGGGATGATTGAAAGATTCTTGGTGAATTGATCTTTCAGGATCTTTTCGTCAAAGTTTTGTTTAAAATTAGCGATAAAACCATCTCTTTGTTTCGGATCTTTAATTATTGAAGATGTTGCTGCAGCTACTTTTTTATAAATGGGATCAAAACCTGTAATAGAAATAACTTTACCAGATTTATCCATTTTCATATTCAGTTTATTCCCTGTCAAAGCGCGGTTAATTGTCCACATCATTTTCAACTGATCTTCTTTTGGAATGGCTTGTTTTGTATCTACAACAGATGTTTTGCCATTTGCCGTCTGAGAATTTCTTTTACTTACCAAATTGATGGTTATGTTATAAACATTATTTTTTAGATCATTTACCGTAAAAGACATTTCATCGGTCGCTTCACTAATACCGCTCACTTTTTTGCCGGATGGATCGGTAATCTCCTGTAAATCTCTTTGATACGTAACCAAAGGATAGCTTTTCCCTTTCTCCAAAATAAAACTGTGCTTAAAAATTCCTGCTGAATCTTTAATTGCTAAATTTTGAGGTTTCGAAGCGTCTGCTTTTGTTGAATCTTTTACTAAAACTTCCACACTAATTGTTTTCCCAGTTTTAGGATCTGTTTTAGTGATCGTTTTGGTATCTTTTTTACAAGAATAAAGTGTTAAAGAAATAAGCGCAATGGCTAAAATATTTTTCATTTTAAAAATCTGATTGTATTAAATGGCGATATGTACTCACCTTTTTTTATTAATTTATTTACAATTGAGAAATAGTTAATTTCTGACGAACTGCCTCATAAAGAATTGCACCACAAGCAACAGAAACGTTTAAAGATTGTGTTTTTCCCTGTAATGGCAATTTTATTTTTTCATCTGCATGGTGTAACACTTCTTTAGAAATCCCTGTTTCTTCATTTCCCATCACGATTAAAGTTGGTCCCGAAAAATCGACATCGAAAATTAATTTTTGTGCTTTTTCTGTCGCTGCAAAAACCTGAACGCCAGATTGCTGCAGAAAATCTACAGTGTGAGATAAATTTTTCTCCTTACAAATTTTAACATTATAAAGTGCGCCCGCTGAAGTTTTTATTGCATCAGAATTAATTGGTGCGCCACCTTTCTCAGGAATAATTATGGCATCAATTCCCACGCATTCTGCGGTTCTGCAAATGGCACCGAAATTTCTAACGTCTGTTAGTCTATCGAGCATCAATAAAAAGGGTGTTTTGCCTTCTTCAAAAATTTGAGGTAAGAGATTTTCGATATTATAAAAAGGCACATCCGAAATAAATGCAACCACACCTTGGTGATTTTTCCTTGTAAAACGATTTAATTTTTCAACTGGAACAAAATTAGCGCGGATTTTATGTTTTGCAAGCGCCGCTTTTAGTTCAGCGTAAATCTGTCCTTGTAGTGCATTTTGCAAAAATATTTTATCAATAGTTTTTCCGGCTTCCAAAGCTTCCATCACAGGTCGCAAACCGAAAATAAAGTCATCTTTTTCTTTCATCTAAAATTTTTCATTTTGTTTAAGGCTAAATGTAATCGTCATAATACAATTTTTGATAGTAACTAATTTTTACAAATTGGCGATTTCATATCTTAATCTCTAAAAAGAGAATTTTATTTAATTAATTTCTTTCCGCTAAAAGCGCTCTTTTTTGTGCTAAAATGTAGCCGTAATGTAAACTCTCATGCATATTATTGAAAATAATGGCGTCTTGAATGCTTTTTAAATCAATACCATAACTCGTGGAATAAGGCGTATAATCTGGAAAAAAGTTGTCGTCAAAATCTTTCATCAAAATTCGTGAAGTTTCAGTTAATAAAAATCCCAGATCTTCAATTTCAGAAGCTTTTACATCCAAATTTGCCAATGTTCCTTTTTTATATTTTTCTATCCAAAATGTATCAATTCTAAATGGATTGCCACTTAGATAATAATGTAGAAGCTGTTGTGTTGCAACGCAATGCGCAATGTTCCAATAGATATTATTGTTAAAACCATCAGGAATTATTAATAAATCTGAATGCGACGTTTCCTGCAAAATTTCTAATAAATTTCGTCTAGTTTGCTTATGTATAGAAAAATGATAATTCAAATGAGTTTATTTTAATTCCCAAAAATACTTCATTTATATGGAATTGCATAAAATTTTGGAAGCTATCAAAAAGAGATTAACACTTTTTAATAAAATGTATGCTAAATTAAAGTTAAATCATTAGATTGCCCTGATTTTTTTTAACAAATTTTAACGCAAAATTAGCACTAATTATATTGATTAATGCCCATTTTTATTGGAAATTTACCCATTATTTTAAAACCAGCTATGGCAGAATTACAGCAAGCAGAAGATATTAGGCTTTTAACGGAAAAAGTGAAAGAGCAAAATGTTTATTTCTCACTTTTAAAACAAGAAATAAACCGAGCGATAATTGGCCAAGAATACATGATAGACCGTTTGCTCATAGGCCTTTTGGGCAACGGGCACGTTTTGTTAGAAGGGGTTCCGGGTCTCGCAAAAACTTTAGCGATAAAAACTTTGGCAGAAGCCGTTCAGGGAAATTTTTCCAGAATACAGTTTACGCCAGATTTATTGCCTGCAGATGTTATCGGAACTCAAATCTACAGTGTAAAAGACAATGATTTTTCGATAAAAAGAGGACCAGTTTTTGCAAATTTTGTTTTGGCAGATGAGATCAACAGAGCGCCGGCAAAAGTGCAATCGGCCCTATTAGAAGTAATGCAGGAAAAACAGGTGACAATTGGTGATGAGACGATGTTTTTACCAAATCCATTTCTAGTTTTAGCGACGCAAAATCCGATTGATCAAGAAGGAACTTATCTTTTGCCTGAAGCACAAAGCGATCGTTTTATGCTAAAATGTACCATCGATTATCCTGATTTTGAATCTGAGAGAAAAATTATGCGAATGATTTCTACCCAAGATATTCCTAAAATTAGACCGGTGATTTCTTTGGATCAAATAACAGAGGCAAAATCAATTATCAATCAGATTTATCTGGATGAAAAAATTGAAAAATATATTTTGGATATGGTTTTCGCCTCAAGATATCCGGAAAAATATGGACTATCAGATTTAAAAAATTACATCAGTTTTGGTGCTTCGCCGCGTGCGTCAATTAATTTAGCAATCGCTTCACGCGCTTACGCCTTTATAAAAGGTCGCGCTTTCGTAATCCCCGAAGATGTGAAAGAAATCGCAAAAGATGTTTTGCGCCACAGAATTGGATTAAGTTTCGAAGCGGAAGCAGAAAATATTTCGTCCGACGAAATTGTAGATAAAATTTTGGGGAAAGTGCAAGCGCCTTAAAATAATGAGCAATCTTTAATGTTTTTTTTTTTTTTTTTTTTTTTTTTTTTTTTTTTTTTTTTTG
>NZ_JBRIIR020000007.1:0-7500 GCF_052976925.2 Halpernia sp. GG3 | reverse complement strand
CAAAAAAAAGTATTTCAACTTTAGTTGAAATACTTGTGAATTTAAATATTAAATAATTACGAAATAATTTATGCCTCTATCATCGTTTTAGCTTTACGTTCATTTTCCCAAGCTAGAAATCGCTCTGTTTCTTTAAGCAGAAGTGGCATCGCCATAATAACTAGTGCCAAATCATCCATTTCGCCAATTACCGGAATCCAATCCGGAATAAGATCAATAGGTGAAAGAACATATAAAAGTACCAAGCCAGGAACTATTAAATTTTTTAATTCAGGACGATAGTCTTTTTTACGAATGGAATTCATCATCCGCCAGATAGTTGGAAGTTTCTGCACAAAACCTTTGTGTTTAAAAGCTTCGATTGCTAAGTTAATTTTTGATGCCATTTTTTGTGTAATTTTTCTGAAGTTTTACAAAATCTATTCCAATTATTTTTAGCTTTTATTTCGTAACATTATCAATAAAATCTGAAACATTTTTGGAATTCCAATCTTTTGAACCATCTTCTTTTTGTAAAATTCTTCCGCCTTTACCTAAAATAAAAGTAGTAGGAAAAACCTCAGGCAATATTTTCTCAGAAAGTGGACTTTGGGCGATATAAACGGGAACATTATAGTTATTTTCTTTCAGAAATTTTCGAATGTCTTCTTCCTTATCCTGCATTGCGATTAAAACAAATTTCATTTTACCGTTTTTCGCTTCATATAATTTCTGAATAGTCGGCCATTCTGCACGACACGGTGGACACCAAGTTCCCCAAAAATTAAGGAAAACAGTTTCGTTTTTAAAATCTTTTAAGTTTGCGTCCGGCACATTAATTCCTTTTAAAACGATATCATAATCTGCATCTGAGAATGTAATCGCATCTTGAACTTTACTTATTGATGGACTCATTAAAATTTGCCCACGCACAAAATCGCCAAATTTCGGAATCGTTAATACGGCTATCAAAAAAGCAGTTAAGACCAGATAAATAATATTTTTCTTTAAAAATCTCATTTTACAATAAGTTTAAAATTTCTTCTAAAGTATCTTTTCCACGATTTTTAGAATAATAAACCTGAAGATCGTTATAAAATTCTTCGCGTAGATAATTATCGGGATTTTCTTTAAATTCTTTCAATAATTCGGCACCATGTTTTGGACGTGGTCCCCAATAATTTTTAACTGAAAAATCTTCATTTAATAAAATAATAATTGGAATTCCTTGTGCGCCGTTTGTTAAAAATTGATCAATTAGTGATTGGTCAGAATCTCTGTAAAATAGTCGAACCTCATTCTTATTTTTAAAAAACGCATCGATCACAGGAATTGCCTGACTTGCGTCTCCGCACCAAGCCTCGGAAACAATTAAAATTTTCCCTTTGAAATCTTTTGATCGAAGCATTTCTAAATCTTCTGCACTTGGTATAAAAACTTTTTCCATGCGGTGCATTCTGTTCAACCCCAATTCATAGTAGCCTTTTTTTTCTGCTTCTTCTTCATTTGCAGGGTTTAAAATTCGTTCTTCTGCATCTTTTTTATAGGTTTCGTAAGAAACCGCTTTATCCCAATATTTTTCCATTAAATGGTTCTAATTTTATTAATTAAATATAAATCTGCCAAAATAAACGCTGCTAAATTTTCCACTATCGGCACTGCGCGAGGCAAAACGCAAGGATCGTGTCGGCCTTTTCCTTCTACGGTTACTTTGTTTCCTTCTTTGTCGATGCTATCTTGCGGTCTCAAAATTGTTGCTACAGGTTTAAAAGCCACCCGAAAATAAATATCCATTCCGTTTGAAATTCCACCTTGAATGCCACCCGAAAGATTGGTTTTTGTTGTTCCGTCTTCGTTAAAAATATCATTATGTTCTGCGCCAGTCATTCTTGCCCCACAAAATCCGCTGCCATATTCAAAACCTTTCGCCGCATTAATATTCATCATTCCTTTTGCCAATTCCGCCTGTAACTTCCCAAAAACCGGTTCGCCAATTCCCACTGGGACATTTTGCAAAACGCAGGTAATTGTCCCACCAATCGTGTTTCCTTCTTTTTTAATTTCTTTAATTCTGGTAATCATTTTTTCTGCTGATTTTGGATCCGGACAACGAATGTCGTTTGAATCAATTTTAGAAAAATCTAAATCTTGGTAGGGTTTTTCACAAAAAATATCACCAACGGAAGAAACGTAAGCATTGATTTTAACTTCCTTTGGCAGAAATTGTTTAGCTAAACTTCCCGCAATTACCCAATTTAAAGTTTCACGTGCGGAAGATTTTCCGCCACCGCGGTAATCCCTAATTCCAAATTTTTTGTCGTAAGTGAAATCTGCATGTGAAGGTCTGTAATATTGAGCAATATGATCGTAATCTTTTGATTTTTGATTTTCATTGGGAACTAAAAAACCAATCGGCGTTCCGGTAGATTTTCCCTCAAAAATCCCTGATAAAAATTTAACCGTGTCGCTTTCTTTCCTTTGGGTAACGATAGAAGATTGGCCCGGCTTTCTGCGGTCTAACTGTTTTTGAATTTCTTCAAGGTCAATTTCCAAACCTGCTGGAAAATTACTTAAAATTCCACCGTAAGCCTCGCCATGACTTTCACCAAATGTAGATAGCGTGAGAAAATTTCCTAATGTGAACATACTGCAAATTTAAGACTATTTTTTGCAACATTAATTTATTAAAGAATTTAAAAAGATGATTTCTGAACGCCTAAATCTTCCACGATTAATTTTAATTTTTGATGATCTTCTGGTGATAATTTTTTCCAGATAAAACCGTCTTTCATACTATTTGAAATCATTTGCGGAAATATTCCTGCATCCAAATCTTCTTTTAAAAATTCTGGTGAAATGGCTGGAATTGGAGTGTCAAAGCTAAAGGGATAATTTTTGACTACGTTAAATTTTAAATTTCCTATTTGATGATCTTCATATTTTTCTAACTTAAAAATGGCTGGTTTTAACCATTGATCTTTCGAAAACCCTGCCATGAAAAAACCTAATTTAAAACTTGGAACGTAATTTTGAAGCAGTTGTGGAATACTTAAAATTAAAAAAGAAAAACTTGTTAAAATTACCGCTGTCATTAAAATCAATCGTTTACTAAATGTTTGATAAAAAATGATAAAGAAAACTACAAAAAAAACATCAATAAAAAAACGGTATTGTGCTGAAAATAAGAGAACTAAAATAAATTTAACCAAAATAGAGATCCACAGAAAGTAAATTATTTTCTTATTTTTCTTAAACGTGTAAATACTAAAAATTGAAATTAAAATAATCAAACTACAATGAATTATCGATTTTATACCATCAAGAAAGAGCCAATTTTTAATGTAATCTAAAGTTGAAAAACGATGGATTTGCGGTATTGAATATTGCATATCGTAGGTTTTTTGGATGGCAGTTTGGGAAGATATTTTTAATAGTTCTGGGTTTGGTTTCCAACTTAAATTTAAATCAAAAAGAGAAACTGGGAATATTGGAAAGCCAAATGTGTAAAGATTTTTTAGAATGAAAAATAAAAATAAAACTGAACCGAAATATAAAAATTTAAGTTTAGATTCTAAAATTAAAATAGAGTATAGCAGACAGAAAATTGGCACCCAAATCATGGTTGGTTTTATGGCGAAAACAAAAATAGAAAGCACAAATAATATGTTAGCATTTTTATTTCCGTCTAATATCTCATTTAAAATAATTAGAGAAAAAATTATTGCGGGTAAATCGGGACTTGGGGATTGAGTAAAAAGTAATAAAACTGGAAAAAATAAAAAGTGCAGCAAGGCCTTTTTCTCTAAAATGTAAATTAAATAGACGACCATTAAAACTGAATTCAATCTTAAATAGACATCTGTGAAATTAGAAAATCCTGCTTCTAAAAAATGCCAAGAAGACATCTGTCCTAAAAGTAGATCTACGTTTGAAATTCCTTTCACTAAACCGATTTCGGACAGCCATTTTATGGACGGAATGTAATAACCAAAATGGTCTAAAATAAAGGGGTAAAAACTTCCGAAGAGTGAAATAATAACCGTTGCTATTGAAAAAATTTGATAGTTAGATTTTAAAAAAATCCATAATTGCTTGTATAATTTAAAGTATATAAAAAAACTAAAACCTATGAAAATAGTTAAAAATTCTACATAAATATTTAGCGGTAAAAAAAAAGCTACAAGTATAAATGAAGTGGAAACGGTGAAAATTCCTTGGAAAATTGTGCTTGAAATATCCTCGGATAATTTACCTATAAAAATTTCGACCAATCTTCCAAATCCTGCGAAAATTGGAAGTAAAACAATTATAGAAAGGAAAAGATAAAGCATAAAAAAGATTGCTTAAAAATAAGCAATCTTTTTATAAGTATGAGATTAAAATTAATTCCTTGGTTGTACACGTCCAGATTTTCTGTCATTTGATCGTCCAATTGTGTATCCAGTTGCACCACCTACGACACCACCAATAACGGCACCTAAAGCTGGATTTTTCTTAGCAATAATTGCTCCCGCTGCTGCGCCACCAACGGTTCCGATTACAGTTCCTTTGGCTGCAGAACTCCATCCTCTTTTCTGTGGAGCAGTAGCAGTTGTTCCTGAAGAAGTGCCTGAATTAGAAGAACTTCTCGGCGTATTATTTACGTAAACTGTTCTTGTTCTCACTCTTTCTGGTGCAGATTTTACTGCAGCGGCTTTTTTAGTTGCGATCGCACTTAAACTATCCTTTTTTTTCTGCTCGTTGTAAACCATGCTTTCTTTTTGGATGGCTAATTTTTGTTGTTCAATTTCCAACTGTCTTGTCTGAAATTCAATTTTTTGATCTGCAAGACTCTGCGTAGTTTCAGTTTTATCTTTATTACAAGCTGTAATATTCAATAAAGACACAAAACCGATTAACATTATATTTTTCATGATATTTAAATTTCAATTTAGGATTAGTCTACTTTCAATACTGAAACCAAACTGGTGTTAAGGAAACGTTAAAGTTTAATTGTTGTGGGTTTAAAAAAAAACAAGTCATTGAAAATCAATGACTTGTTTTGAGGTTTCGAGCGGATTCGAACCGCTGTAGATGGTGTTGCAGACCACTGCCTAACCACTCGGCCACGAAACCATTTTTTAAGAAGTGCAAATATAAGTTTTTATTTTTCGAAGGGAAAATTTTAAAAAAAATATTTAGATAAAATTGTAAAATCCGTTTATTTTTAATCTACAGCAGATTTGCCCAAATTATCTAAATCAATTTTCTGAATTTGCGATTCATCATACCTTTTCTTTTTTACAACTCTAGTGTCTGTTACAGTGTCATACCAACCGTTTTGACCAAGAAAACTTAGAAAATCAAAAGGTATTGCGCGACTTAAATTTCTCAAAAAATATTCACGGAATGAAAGTGGAGAACCGTCAGTCTTTACTGCAACAGTTCCAGTTATAAGCTTACCTAAACTCCTTCCTTTTGTTAAAAATTCAAACATGCACATCAGACAAATATAGAGACCTAAAGTTACAAATCTATCAATGAAAGTATTGATATTTCCCATTTCCGCTGCAACCACTTCAAAACTAGCACCCGTAATTAGTGAATACAGAAAGCCGCATAATGCGTAAAAAATAATAATTAAAAAATAGCAGAAAGCGAAATCAATAATATAATTTACTAATCTTAAGATTTTTTCGGCTCTATTCTCGTGAACAATTTTTAAAAGTTTAGCCATATTTTTTTGCTAAATGTAGTAAAAATTAGATTCCCTGCAACTTAAGATTAATCGTCGCATCAGTTACAATAACAGCAGTAATACCATTGGGTGTGAGAAGAATTTGCGTTGGATTTAGTTTGTAAACTTGTCCACTGATTTTTAAACCTTTGTAATAGTCTTTGTTAAAAGCGGCTTCGATGCTGCTTTTAGAACTGAGTTCTATATCTGATGTTGGAATTCCATATTCATCCTCAATCATTCCAGTGATTTTTTTCTGAAATAAAATAGTCAAAGTTTTTTGGAAAATATTATTGGTTTTTAGTTTAAATTTTGTCTCGCTCAAAACTATTTTATGTTTTACTTCATCATAAACCGGAATTCCAGAAATATAAGAAGTTCCGTTGATTGTTCCAGAAGTTTCGGCTTCGATTATTAATTTATTTTCTTCGCCGTAAACTTTAATTCCCGTAATTGTTATCTCAGATTTTCCTTCTCTGAAATCATATTTTTTATTTAGAAATGTCTTCTCTGCAATTTTTGTTGCCGCTTCATATGGAATATTTGCAGTGCTATTTAAATTAAAAGCATTTTGAAGTTGTGGCACAAAATTAAAATTTGCCATTGCGCCAACAAGTGCGGATTTTTCTGGTTTTAAACCCGTAAAAGTTTCAGAATAAACGTCCAGACCGATATTGGTGTCAATCTCATTGCCATGAATTTTAATTGGTGTAAGATTCACACTTAAAGGCGTAATTTTTAACCAGGTTTTATATTCATCCGAAACATCAAAAGGCTCTGCAAATAAATTCCACGCATTAATTGCAAGTTGTTGAAAATTAAGTTGAGTTTTCATTTGCTCATCAATGATTGTGCAAAATTTTATCTGTTCTTCTTTCAAACTATTTTCTACCAAAGATGTAATCGGAATTTTTATTCTGCCATAATCTAATACGGGTTTTGTAACCCATTGAAAGCCATTTGCCGTTGTTTTCGTCGAAATTGTCCAGTTATTATTAACCGTTAATTGTGTATTAAAAAACATCACAGTTTCAAAAGTGGTGTTTTGATAGGTGTAAACGCCCAAAGTTCCAATGCCTTTTTCTGCCCAAATTTTTAAAGAAACTGCGATCAATAAATTATCGTGAGTTCCGCCGACGATTCTAATAGGTTTTGTTTTCCAAACTTTTACTTTAAACTGATCGTTATTGTTGTCGTCATAAGAATTATCTTCGTAAATCAAATCTTTCACGGAAGAATTCACCATTGCACTAATCTCACTTAAAGGAATTTTTACCGGCATTGTAATGCTGGATTTTATTTTCGGAAAAGCATAAGTTGGAGAAATCGTCCCAGTTTTTTGTGCTGAAATCGAGAGGCAAAAGAATAATAAAAAGAATTTTAAAAATTTCAAAATCACCAGTTTTTAAAATTAGTAATAATTTGTATTCTCAATAATACTGTCATAATTTAATTGGGTCAATTTTCCTTCCTCAACATATTTATTTAAAACCAAAATGTCTTTTAATTGATTTTCAATGGTTTGTTGAAAAAAATAGATTAGTTGATCTCCACTTTTTAAATCTAAAAACAATTCATTATTAACTCCTTGAGATTTTAGACCTCGAAAATCTCCCTTAATATCGTTTCCCTTAATTCTGATTTTTGATATTTTTTCTAATGGATAAATTTTATTTAAAATATCTATTTCATTTTCTTTAAATGTTAGTTCCCCGATGAATACGGCCTTCTTCTGTTGAAAAAAATTATGATGAATTACTTTAAAAACAATGGTGAATCCATAAAGACTACCAACGATTTGGAAA